>JBGARJ010000088.1:0-11281 GCA_044230315.1 Saprospiraceae bacterium | reverse complement strand
TTCTGTTCCAACTAGGCAGGAGGAGGGCGAAATGCGGGATATTTTAACCGACGAGTAACGACGTTGGGGCAGAAAAGCCCCTGCGCTAACCCGACAACGAGAACTGGACAACCCGCTAGCCTGCAAAGAATCCCCTGTTCAGGACAAAACCGGATGAATTGGATGTAATCCTTCGCCGAATCGATCTGCATTAATCCGGACCTACTTATTGTCTCAAACATGTATTACGCTGTTCGTTATTGCTTTTTGACAGGCAAACTCCTCCTTTTGTTTGCCTTGGCCGCGGCTGCCCAACAACCCATTTGGACGGATATTTTTGAAGAATCCATCCATGCCCAGCAGGACGACCGCCTGATCATTCCCAACCGGTACCGCACCTTGCAGCTCGACTTCGGCCAACTTCGCCAGCTGCTCCAAACGGCGCCCGAAGAAGCCGACTGGGTGCAGGGCACGCCGGGCCTGCTGCTCGATTTCCCTATGCCCGACGGCGGCCTTACCACCTTTGAGGTATGGGAAGCGCCGGTGATGGCGCCGGAACTCACTGCGCAATACCCGGACATCCGTTCCTTTGCCGGCAAAAGCCTCGACCACAGGGGCACGCTGGCGCGTTTCGATATTTCCCCGGCCGGCCTGCATGCCATGTTTTTGGTTATTGACGGTTCCAGCATTTTCATCGACCCTTATGCGCGCGGCAATACCGCAGCCTATATTTGTTATTTCAAAAAAGACTTTGTCAAACGCGACGGCAGCGTGTTTACCTGCGCGGTTGCCGATCCGGTGGAGCCGCCGGAAGTGATGGCCGCCGGCCGCTCGGCCGGCGACTGCGGTTTCCGGCGCGAATACCGGCTGGCGTTGGCTTGTACCGGTGAATATGCCAATTTCCATGGTTCCACCGGTACCAACAAGGCCCCGGCCCTGGCCGCTATGAACACATCCATGACCCGTGTGAACGGCGTGTTCGAGCGCGACGCCGGCATCCGAATGATCATGGTGGCCAACACCGTCAACCTCATCTATACCGATCCCGCCACCGACCCCTATACCAACAGCAACGGTAGCACCATGCTGGGGGAAAACCAAACCACCTGCGATGCGATCATCGGATCGGCCAATTACGATATCGGGCACGTGTTCAGCACCGGCGGCGGCGGCGTGGCCTACCTCGGCGCCACCTGCAACAGCTCGATCAAAGCCGGCGGCGTCACCGGCTCGCCCAGCCCGATAGGAGACCCCTTCGATATCGATTACGTGGCCCACGAAATGGGGCACCAGTACGGCGCCAACCATACCCAGTACAACAATTGCAACCGCAACAATCCCACCGCCATGGAGCCCGGCAGCGCCTCTTCGATCATGGGCTACGCCGGCGTCTGCTCGCCCAATGTGCAAGAGCACAGCGACGACTATTTCCACGGCATCAGCCTCCAGGAGATCGGCAACTTCGTAACCGGTTCGGGCAACGGCTGTTCGGTGCATGTGACCAACGGCAACAACGCACCGGTTGCCGGGGCGGTTATCGACCGCACCGTGCCCAAATCCACGCCTTTCGTGCTGAGCGGCAGCGCCACTGACCCGAATGGCGATGCGCTGAGTTTTTGCTGGGAAGAAATGGATCCCAAAGTCAGCGGCTCAACCAAGCCCATGCCCCCGCAATCCACCAACTCCAACGGCCCGATGTTCCGCACGCTGAACCCCGTGTACAGCGGCAGCCGGTATTTCCCGAATTACGACTCCCTGCTGGCCGGCATCAACCCTATCTGGGAAGAACTGCCCTCGGTGGCCCGCACGATGAACTTCCGGCTCACCGTGCGCGACAACCACCCCGGCGGCGGTTGCACGACGGAGAAAAACCTGGTCGTCACCGCCAGCGGTACAACGGGGCCGTTCCAGTTGGTGACGCCCAACGGCGGCGAATCCTACCCGGGTAATTCAACGCAGACCGTCACCTGGAATGTCGCCAACACCACGGCCTCGCCGGTGAGCTGCGCCATGGTGGACATCTTGTTGTCGACCGACGGCGGCGCCAATTACAACTATTTAATATCCGCCACTGCCAACGACGGCTCGGAGCCGGTAACCCTGCCCAGTAGCATCACGAGCACGGCCCGCATCAAGGTGCAAGCCGTCGGCAATGTGTTTTTTGCCGTATCAAACAGTAATTTTTCTATCACGCAAGCCCTTCCGGTAGAATTGGCTGTATTCAGCGCCCGCCTCCAAAACGGCGCCGTGCGCCTCGACTGGTCGACGGAATCCGAGCGCAACAACCGGGGTTTTCAAATAGAGCGCAGCGTGGACAACACCGCCGGTTTTCAGCCGCTGGGCTGGGTAGCGGGCCAGGGGAATGCTTCCGTTCGACACAATTATTCGTACACCGACACCGGTGTTCAGACCGGCCATACCTACTATTACCGCCTCCGGCAAAGCGATTTCGGCGGGCAGGAGTCCTATTCCGACGTGCGCGCCGTAGCGGTAGAAGACTCCGTGGAAACGCTGAACATCCATCCCAATCCGGCAAATGATATGATCAGGGTGCAATTAACGAATGCCGCTGGCGCAGCTGCCCTGCTGCTCGATGCACAGGGAAGAATAGCGCGCGAAACGACACTTCAGCCCGGCGCTACAGAAATTGATGTAGCGGGGTTGCCCGGCGGCATGTACTACCTGCAGGTCAAAAGCGGGCAGCGTTTGCTGCGGGGATCGTTCTATAAATCGTGAAATTTCGGCAAGAAGCAGGAGAAGATTACAGGATGGGAAATTTTTATGTATTGTATTATTTCACCTTGCAGGCGTCCTTCCGGAATGGTGAACCCACATCAAAAATCTTCCATCCTGTAATCAGTTGCGCTATCGCATTGAAGCGGGTCCTTACAACCAGCCCAAAAAGGGTTCTTCCAGGATAGACTTGAGTTCCCGGAGAAAACGCGCCGCGTCGGCGCCGTTGATCACCCGGTGGTCCCAGCCGATGGTCATGGGCATCATCAGGCGGGGTTCGAAGGCCGTACCGTTCCAGTAGGGTTCGTACTGGGCGGCGGTAATGCTCAAAATGGCTACCTGCGGCCAGTTGACGATCGAGATCATGTTGGTCCCGCCGATCCCGCCGATGTTGGAAATGCTGAACGTGCCGCCATCGAGGTCCTCGGGTTTGTTTTTCCCGTCGCGGGTGCGTACGCTGAGTTCGCTGAGTTCCACCGAGATCTCGGTCAGGCTTTTCTGGTCCACATTCCGGATCACGGGAACCAACAGGCCCCGCGGCGTATCGACGGCGATGCCGATGTGGTAGTATTTTTTAAAGATCACCTCGCGTTTTTCAGGGTCGTAGCTGGCGTTGAACTGCGGCATTTTGCGCAGCACCGACGTGATTGCTTTGGTCAGGATGGCCGTGGTGGTCAGGCTGCCGCCGGCGGCCTTCACCTGGTCCTTGTATTGTTGGCGCAATTGCTCCAGCCGGGTGATATCGGCCTTTTCGGAAATCCAGGCGTGCGGGATGGCGTTGAACGCGTACACCATGTTGTCGGCGGTGATGACGCCGATCCGGCTTTGTTCCTGGCGTTCAACGGGGCCGAATTTTTCAAAATTCGGCAGAGGTTTGTGTGCGAGGCCGGCACCTGGCGCTGCGCTGCCGCCCCCCGTGTCGATTTTGCGTTTGACGAAGTCCACCACGTCTTTGTAGGAAATGCGGCTGGCGCCTTCCTGCGGGTGTACGTCGGACAGGTTGATCCCCAGTTCTTTGGCGCGTTTGCGGGCCAGCGGGCTGACGCGCAGGCCGGTCGCGGCAGCGCGTTTTTCGGGTTCGGCCGGTTGAGCCGCCGGGCTGGGCTCGGCAGCAAGCGGGGTGGGTGTATTTTCAACGGGCGCTGCGGGCGCCGGCACAGCGCTCTGCGGCGCAGCGGCGGCGCTGGCTGTAAGCCGCAGGATGGGGGTGCCTTCCGTTACATCGTCGCCTTTTTTGATGAGAATTTCTTCGATCACGCCGTCGGCGTCGATGGGCATTTCGGCATCCACTTTGTCGGTGCCGACGATTACCACAATTTGATCTTTAGTGACGGTATCGCCTTTTTGGACGAGGATCTCTGTGACTTTGCCGGTAACACCGTCGCCCAGGGAGGGTAGTTTGTATTCGTGCGTCATAGTAGGAATCAGAAAATAAACGGGCCGGCCGGTGGGCACAGGCCGGGCAAAGATGGGGCAAGTTTGCGGGAATACAAACAGATTCGACCACCAGAGGGTTTACAAGATGGTCAGCAGCTCGCCATACGAGGGGTGTGCCAACGGGACGGCGCGGAGTTTGTGGTACGGGATGCCCTGTTGCATGGCCACCTGGATCATACCCAGCAGTTCGGCCGTTTGCGGCCCAAACGCCGCCGCCCCGGCAATCAACCCGCTTTGATCCAGCACCTTGATGCGCAGCATGCCCGCCGTTTCGCCGTCCAGGTGCGCCTTCAGGAGGGATGCGTACGATTTTTCAACAAAATGGGCGTCGGCCTGAGCCGCCATTTCGCCGATTTGTCCGATCGGCGGGTGGGTGTACGTCATTTCCGCGACAGGCATTTGGGTGAACCCGCCGGTTGTGGCGCCCAGCAGATGCGTCACCGCCACCCGCGCCTGCATGGTTGCCTTGTTGGCCATCATTGGCAGGCCCGTCACATCGCCCGCTGCGTAAATATTGGGGTAGTTGGTTTGGCAAAAAGTATTGACCGTCAAGCTATTCGACGGATCGAGGTCAAACTGGAGCGCGGCAGGGTCGTAAAAACGTAGGTCGGCTCTGCGCCCGGTGCCGAGAAAAGCGTAATCGGCCCGGTAACTTTGACCGCGCTCCGTTTCAGCCAGCACAAATCCTTCTTCCAGCCGGACGGCGCGCACAGCGTCGTTCTTCCGGATCCGGATGCCGAGGCGCTGTTCGATCTGGTGCTCAAATACGGTGGCCACCCGGCTGTCGATCCGGGGAAGGATTTGCGTGCCGTTATGCAGCAGGATCACTTCGACGCCCAGGGTAGCGAAGGCGTACGCATATTCAACGCCGGTGACGCCGCCGCCGATCACCAGCAGGCTTTTGGGTAATTCCGAGAGGGAAGCGGTGTGCCGCGGGGCGAAGATCCGCGGTGGAAGCGGTTTAATGGTCGGCGTAAAGGCCGGCTCCGACCCGGTGGCAATGATGATGTACCTGCCGGAAAGGGTCTGCCCGGCCTCGTCGTTCGACGGCTGTACGAGCACCGAATTAGGCCCGGTGAGCAGGCCTTTCCCGGCGAAGACTTCCACCTCCGCCCCCTGCAGGGCTTGCCGGTATCGCGCCGAAGCCGATTCACTTTGCGCCACGATACGCGTGCGCAAACTCTCCAGGTCAAAATGCGGGTTGAAAATACCCAGCGCGTGATAGGCGCCGTGGCGCAGGGCATCGGCTGCTTCGGCAGCCGTGAGCCATACTTTGGAGGGCACCAGGCTGCCCCATACCGCCCGGCCGCCCAATTTCACATCGGTAATCAACGCGGTTTTCAGATGATGTTGCGCACCCATAAGGGCCGCTTCAATGCCGCCAGGTCCACCGCCCAGTATCAGGAGGTCGTAAGAAGGATCTTGCATTTTTTTTACAAAGGTAGCTGGATCAATTTTGGGGGTTCCAGACAGAAATAGCGTGTTTGTGGTACTTTTTGGAGGAAAAAAGCCGAACATTGCGCCGGCACAGTGCGGGATGGTTTGACCCCGCAAAGGTGCCGAAAATTGTCCTTCCATAACGGTTTTTTACACGCTACACCATGGCTTCCCTCGACGCAATTCAACACCTCCGCCCGCAACTGCTCTGGCAACGCTTCTATGAAATCAGCCAAATCCCGCGCCCCTCCAAAAAGGAGGAACGCATTACGGCGCATTTCGAACAACTCTTCCGGCAACTCGGCCTGAACTATACCAAGGATAAAGTGGGCAACCTGGTGGCGCGGGTACCGGCCACCAAAGGCTACGGCAAGGCGCCTACCGTGGTGCTGCAAGGCCACAGCGATATGGTGTGTGAAAAAAACCGCGGCACCCGGCACGATTTCGACCACGACCCGATCCACTTGCTGCGCGACGGCGAATGGGTGCGGGCCGACGGCACCACCCTCGGCGCCGACAACGGCATCGGTGTGGCGGCAGCGCTGGCCATCCTCAGCGACCCCGCCGCCGTGCACGGGCCGCTGGAAATCCTCATCACCATCGATGAAGAAACCGGCCTCACGGGCGCCAACCAGATCTCGTCCAAACTGCTGAAAGGCAAATACCTGCTCAACCTCGATTCCGAGGAAGACGGCATCTTTTATATCGGCTGCGCCGGCGGCGTGGATACCACGGGCACTTTCCGGGCCCAGACCATGCCGGCGCCTACAGGCGATGTGCAGGCGTTTGCCCTGCGGGTTTCCGGCCTCAAAGGCGGGCACTCGGGCGGCGATATCCACCTGGGTCGCGCCAACGCGGTCAAACTTCTGGCGCGCACCTTGCAGGCCCTCCAGCCGCTGACGCCCGCGCTGACCGACTTGCAAGGGGGGAGCAAGCGCAACGCCATCCCGCGGGAGGCCGAAGTGACGCTGGTATTGCACAAAACAGCGGTGGAAAAAGCGCAAACGATCGTTGCACAGGCCGAACGCGCGTTCCAAAACGAGTTTAAAACAAACGACGGCGGCGTCCGGCTCACGCTGGAGCCGGCATCCCTGCCGCAAACCGTTTACACCAAACCCCTGGCTAAAAAACTGCTCAACACCCTCATGGCCCTGCCGCACGGCGTGATCCAGATGAGCGCCGACATCGAAGGCCTCGTGGAAACCTCCACCAACCTGGCCACTGTGGTGAGCGACGCCCGCGCCATTACGATCGGCACCAACCAGCGCAGCTCGGTGGACAGCGCCAAGCGGTATATCGCCGGCAGCGTAGCCGCCGGATTTTCCCTGGCCGGCGCCAAAGTGGTCCAATCCGATGGATATCCCGGCTGGCAACCCAACATGGAATCCCGGCTGCTCCGGATCTGCCGGCGGGTGGCCACCCAAATGGATGGCCGCGAACCGGAGATCAAAGCCATCCACGCCGGTCTCGAATGCGGCATCCTCGGCGGAAAATACCCCGGATTGGACATGATCTCCTTCGGCCCCACCATCACCGGCGCGCACTCGCCCGATGAACGGGTGCATATCCCGGCCGTGGAGAAATTTTATGATTTGCTCAAAGCGGTGCTGCGGGCGTTAGCCGAGGAAAAAGCGTAACGGCCATGCCAGTCGCGCCCGGCATTTACCGCCATTTCAAAGGCCGCTACTACCTGGTTTTGGGCGAAGCCCGGCATTCGGAAACCGACGAGATCATGGTAGTGTACCAGCCCTTATACGGAGAGCCGCATTGGTTTGTGCGGCCCAAAGCCATGTTTGAAGAAACCGTGGAGCATGAAGGCCGCTTGCAACCGAGGTTTCAGTTCATCGGTTCGAGCCAGCCGGAGTAAGAAACCGTGTGAAACCCCTGGCGAGGCGGGAAGGCATAGGTTTTGGCGTTAGGCAAGGCTTATTTTGAGGGAATAGCCTTGCCCTATTGCCGAAAAAATAGCCGAAGCAAAGCGCCAAAAGATACGTCTTGCCACCCGGCAGGGGTTTCAGGCGGTTTCTCAGGCCGGGCAGCGCGATTTTTATCTGCCCCGATTGCTCCAACGCTTGTTTGCCTGTAAATATCTTTGCCCCGTGCTTGCGCATGGTTACGCGGCAGCTCCATCCATCATCCGCTGCCGCGTAACCAGAGCGCTTCCCACATGACGAAGAAGGTATCCCTCGTCTTCCTCCTTGAAATCAGCCAGATTTTAATCCTCTTTTTGTGCCCCCCCCAATTGAACGCCCAACCGTATAATTTTTATTACGGCAACATCCACGCCCATTCCGGGTATTCCGACGGGAACGTCGACAGCGCAACGTCTTTGATCCGGACGCCGGCGCAAGATTACGCCTATGCCCAGGCCTCGGCCTATTTCGATTTTTTGGGCATTTCCGACCACAACCATTCGTCGGCCGGGATGAGCCTGGCCGAATTTCACCTGGGCGTTGCGCAAGCGCAAACGGCGGGCCAACCCGGCGTTTTCACCGCCCTCTACGGCATGGAATACGGGGTGATCAACAACGGCGGGCACTTGCTGGTATACGGCATCGACAGCCTCATCGGCTGGCAGTCGGGCAATTACGATATCTTTTGCGGGCAGTACGATTATGCCCAATTGTTCGGCATCGTCAATGCGCACGCCGGGTCGTTTTGCTCGCTGGCGCACCCGCAGTCCACCGACTACTCCAACCTTACCAGCACCTCCTACAGCACGGCCGCCGACAATGCGATTTCCGGCTGTTGTATCCGCAACGGCGCGGCATTCTCCACGACAACCAACTATTCCGACCCGCCGGCAACCTCGTATGAAAACTACTACAAAACCCTGCTGGGGCGCGGTTACCACGCCGGACCGTCCCTCGACCACGACAACCACTATACCACCTTCGGCCGCACTACGCAGGGCCGCACCGTGGTGCTGTCCAACAGCCTGACCAAGACCGATATCCTCGAGGCCCTGCGCAATATGCGTTACTACGCCTCCGACGACTGGAACGTGGAAGCCAACTACACCCTCAACGGCCTGTACATGGGCAGTGTGGCCGATATCACCGCAGACCCCACGCTCTCGGTTTCCGTCACCGACCCCGATGGCGAGGGCGTCTCTCAAATTGCCGTGTATTACGGCGTGCCCGGCAGCAACAACCAACCGACGGTACTCACCACCGCCAACAATACGGCTACGCTCACCTATACCCATCCAATCAACATCGGCTCGACCTATTACTATTACCTGAAAATCCTGCAACCCGATGGCGACCTGATCTGGACGGCGCCGGTGTGGGTGCACAAAGTGGTGGCCGCCGCATTGCCGCTTGAGCTCCTGTCGTTTGAGGCCACCCCTCAAAAAGCCGCCGTGCGCCTCGACTGGACGGCCAACGTGCGCACCCCGCAGGTGTTCCAGGTCGAACGCTCCACCGACGGCGCGCATTTCGACCGGCTGGGCGAAATGAACGCCGTACCTGCCCCTGACGCCATGCCCTTCGTTTTCGACGACCTGCACCCGGTAAACGGTTTGGCATTTTACCGCTTGCGCGTCGTGGATGCCGACGGTACCGTTTCCTATTCGCCGATCATCAGCGCAGCATGGAAATTCGCCGAACTGGAATGGGTGAACGTCGGCCCCAATCCCGTGCAGCAATCCTGCACCGTCCGATTGAACGCCGTACACGAAGATACGTACTGGTGGTTTTTGTACGATGCCGACGGCCGCGAACAGGCCCGGCAGCCGTTCGGCGCCGTTTCGGGTGAAAACAGCCTGCACATCGAAACGTCGGCCCTGGCGCCCGGGGTGTATTACCTGATCATCGGCCAACCGGGGCGCCGCATCCTCCTGACCAAATTGATCAAATCATAATTCCGATGAAGATTCAAAAATACGTAGTGCAGCCCGGCAGTTTGGGCAAATTACAACTCCGGGAGGATACCCTGCCGTCGCCGTCGCCCGGTGAAGTACAGGTAGCGGTGAAAGCCGTAGGGCTCAATTTTGCCGATGTATTTGCCATTTGGGGCCTGTATAAAGCAGCGCCCAAAACCGGATTCACCCCCGGGCTGGAATACGCAGGCGTGGTGGAGCAGGTAGGCGCGGGCGTCACGACCCTGAAACCCGGCGACCGGGTAATGGGCGTCACGCGTTTCGGCGGCTACACCACCGGCCTGAACATCGACGCGCGCTACGTGTTGCCCATCCCCCCGGCGTGGGACTTCCAAACCGGCGCTGCCTACCTGGTGCAAACCCTGACGGCCTATTACGGGCTGTCGAACCTCGGCGCCATCGAACGCGGACAAACCGTGCTGATCCACAGCGTAGCGGGCGGCGTAGGGCTGCAGGCGTTGAAAATCGCCAAGGCCCTGGATTGCTTCGTGGTCGGCACCGTCGGCCGGGCCAACAAGGTGGATCTGGCCACCGCCACGGGCTGCGACCGGGTACTGGTGCGCGGCCCGCAATTCGCCGCCGATTTGCGCGCGGCCCTCGATGGGCGCCCGCTCCACCTCGTGCTCGATACGGTGGGCGGGCGGTATTTTACCATTCCGTTCCAATTACTGGCCCCGATGGGCCGGCTGATCGTGGTCGGCTCCTCGCGCTACGCATCTGTGGGCAACCGGCCCAATGCGTTCCACCTGCTGCGGCATTTCCTGACGCGCCCCAAAATCGACCCGCAAAGTTTGCCCGAGCAAAACAAAGGCCTGTTCGGGTTCAACCTGATCTACCTGTACGAGCGCGTCGAGTTGATGCACGAGTTGCTCGCAGCGGTCGATGCGCTCCAACTGGCGCCACCGCATGTGGGCCAGGTGTTCCCTTTTCCCAAACTCCGGGAGGCTATCCTGTTGTTCCAAAGCGGAAAGACGGTGGGTAAGGTGGTACTGGAAATTTCAGCAGTTGCTTGATTTACAATAGTTTGATAGGTTTTTGCAAACTATTGAAAAGGAGTCTTGGCGAATGTTGTCGGCGCGGCCGCCAACAACGGCGAAAACATTCCCCGCAGTTGTGGCGAGGACGCCAACAATGGCAAAAAATCTGCTCTTTTGGTTTCCGGTAGAATAACGCAAACAACTGCTATAAGCCCAAAAAACCTGTTTGGAATTTCATCGTTTAGAGCCAAGGATGAAATCCAAACGGATCATAAGCCGCAGCAGCCGTGTTTTTGCCGCAAAAAACCCGAACTTCCCGCTATGTATACACCCTTCGATGTTTTGCCGGCAAAAACAACCGCCCGGATCGTTTTATTTCTCGCGCTCCTGGGTTCGGCCTGCCGGAATTCCGACCCCCGCGCCGCGCCGGAATCCGCCGCCCGGCAAGTGGCGCCGGTTTCGCCGCGCGATACCGGGCGGGCGGGACACCCGCTTTTCACCTGCACCGTGCCCAAAGATATCCGGATCAGGGAGTACTTCGGATTTGTGGACAGCCTGGTAAAGCGGTACGACAGCCTGACGCCGTACCACCTCACCGAGCACCTGCTTGTGCGCGCCAACCCCTGGATTATCGATACCCTCGAAAACACCGACTATTACCGCATGAAAGCGCGCGGCGTATTTGTGTATGACCAGCGGCAGTTGGTGGTGTTGCGCCAGGGCGACACCCTGTCCGTACCCGACACCCTGCTGGCCCACGAACTTCAACGGCGCATGGACAACACCTGGATCGACATCAACATCCCCGAATTCCGGCTGCGCATTGTGGAGGATT
>JBGARJ010000087.1:0-11998 GCA_044230315.1 Saprospiraceae bacterium | reverse complement strand
GTGGTTGTTTGAAAAAAGGTGATTTACTTAAAAATGATTACTTCCCGGCCAGCCATTCAATACCGATTATCGCCATGTTGTAACCATCCAGCGCGTCTAAGTAACCGAGCCGGATATCGTTGGCGCGGGTGAGGGCCTGCACATATTCGAGGTAACCCACGTCGCCCGCGCGGAACGACTTTTGAGCGTTAGAGAGTAACAGATCGGCGGTAGGCAGCGCGGATTTTTCATAGTATTCCAGCGCGTTGCGTTGTTTCTCGTATTCCCGGAATGCCTCTTGGAATTGCCCTTCGAGTTGGCGGGTCTGCGCTTCCAGGTTCGTCTGGGCAATTTGCACCCCGATTTTCGCGGCATCGCCGCGGCTTTTCTGCGCTTTTCGGAATATCGGCACCGAAATACCGACCTGCGCGACGTGGAAACGGTCGCCCACCGTATAGCTTGGATCGGCCTTCGCCTCCGGTGTGATCAACGACTGGTTGAGGTAGCTGATACTGAAATCGGGCGCGAGCCGTGCTTTTTCTACTGCCGTCGCCGCCTGGCTGAGAGCGATTTGCTGTTGGAAATATGCCAAAGCCGGGTTGCCCGCCGCGCCGGCAGTCCCGTCGGGCAGCGCTCTTTGGGTCAGCCGGGTATCGGCGGAAATGCCGACGGACTGGGGGGCGTTGAGCATGGTTTGTAGCCGGATCTGGGTGATTTGGATGTCGGAACGGGTTTGCGCCAGCCTGTTGCGCACCTCGCCGAGTTGCGCTTCGGCAGTAGCCTTTTCGAGCGAGTTGGTCTCTCCCGTGCGTACCCGCGCGTCCGCTGCCCGCACGAAGCCTGCCAGCAGCGTGTCCTGGCTTTCCAACAGCCTTTGTTTTTCCTGTAAATAGGCCAGTTCGTACCAGGCCCTGCGTACTTCGTAGGTCAGGTCGTTGGTCGTGACGGACAGCGACGATTCGGCAACACGGGCATTGGCATCGGCATAAGCCAGCCCGGCCCGGCGGTTGCGTGGGTTGGGGATTTCCTGCGTGATACCGAAGTTCTGGTCGAATTTACTGGAGTTATACTGCCCCAGTTGCGCGCTGAAATTGGTTTTGGGCAACTCGTAAGCCGCCCCACGCAGGGTGCGTTGCAACTGGATTTGATAGGTACCGGCCTTGATTTGCAGGTTGTTGGCTTTGGCCTGAACGATAGCATCCTCCAATGTGACTGGCATTTGCGTTGCCGCATTTTTGGGGAAAAACGCCAGTGCCAGCAATACCAAGGAAGCCGCGACGGGCTTCATGCCTTTGCCAAACCATTTTTCAAAATAAATATACAGGCAGGGCAAAACGAGCAGGGTAAGCAGGGTTGCCGAAATCAGGCCGCCGATGACCACCGTGGCCAATGGGCGCTGCACCTCTGCTCCGTCGCCCGTGGACAGCGCCATCGGAAGGAAACCGAGCGACGCCACGGCCGCCGTCATAATTACGGGCCGCAGCCGGGAGTATGTGCCTTTGAGTACCCGCTCGGTCACGTCCAGGACGCCGTCTTTTTTGAGTTGATTGAAAAAGCCGATGAGTACAATGCCGTTGAGCACCGCCACGCCGAACAGGGCGATAAAGCCTACGCCAGCCGAAATACTGAACGGCATACCGCGCAGCCAAAGGGCCAGCACGCCGCCAATGGCCGATAACGGCACGGCGGTGAAAATCAGCGCCGCCTGGCTGACCGAGCGGAAGGCAAAAAACAGCAGCGCGAAAATGAGTGCCATCGCTGTCGGTACGGCAATGGAAAGCCGCTCCTTGGCTTCGCGCAGGTTCTGAAATTGGCCGCCGAACGTGTAGTGATAGCCGCTCGGAAGCCGAAGTTTTGCTTGTAAAATATCTTCGATTTCCTTTACCACGCTCTCCACGTCGCGTCCGCGCACGTTGAATCCCACGAAAATGCGGCGTTGCCCGCTTTCGCGACTCACCTGTGCCGGGGCTTCCTTGTACTCGATGCTCGCCACTTGGCTGAGCGGCACTTTTTGGCCGTCGGGCGTAGGGATGTAAAGATTTTCGAGGTTGGCCAGATCCGTGCGCAGGCCGCGTTCGAGGCGTACTACGAGGTCGAAGCGTTTTTCGCCTTCATACACCACGCCCGCCGCGCTGCCGGCATAAGCGGTTTTGACAATCATGTTGATGTCGGCCACGTTCAGTCCGAATTGAGCCAAGCGGTCCCGGTCGTAGGTGACCTGCACTTGTGGCAGCCCGCGTACTTTTTCAACCGTCGGTTCAGTCACGCCTTCCACGCGGCCGATAAGCCGGGCGACCTTCGCCGCTTCGTCGGCCAGTACGTCGAGGTCGTCGCCGAAGATTTTGATCGCCACATCCTGCCGGATGCCGGTCATCAGTTCGTTGAACCGCATTTGCATGGGCTGGGTCATTTCGACGCTTACGCCGGGCAGGTCGGAAAGGGCCTCTTCCATCGCCTCCTGCATTTTCTCGCGATCACCCACTTCCGCCCGCCAGCTTTCCTTGGGTTTCATGGCCACCATGACGTCCCCCCGTTCGACGGGCATGGGGTCGGTGGGAATTTCGGCGCTGCCGATCCGGCTGACGACCTGTTTCACTTCGGGGAAATTTTTCATCAAAATTTTCTCCGCCTTAGTCGTACTTTCCACCATTTGCGTCAGCGAAGTGCCTTGCATCATGCTGAATTCGACGGTCATATCTCCTTCTTCCAGCGTCGGGATGAACTCGCCGCCCAGCCGGGAGAAGCCCCATAAAGCGAGGGCGAACAGCAAGGCGGAAATGCCGATAGTCGTTTTTTTCCAGCGCAGTGCGCCTTCCAGCACTGGGGTATAGATTTTATGAAAAAACGCCATGATGCGGTCGCTAATGTTGGTTTTATGCCCGGTCTTTTTATCCAAAAACAAGGCGGAAGCCATCGGCACCCAGGTCAACGACAGCAGGAAGGCGCCCAAAATGGCAAAGGCAACCGTCTGTGCCATCGGGCGAAACATTTTGCCCTCGATACCTACCAAGGATAGGATGGGCAGGTAAACGATGAGGATGATCAGCTGTCCGAAGGCGGCGGAGTTCATCATACGGGAGGCGCTGTGGTGTACTTCGCCGTCCATTTCAGCCGACGTGAGGGCGCCGGCTTCTTTATGCCGGCTGTGGCTAATGCGGTGTACCACATTTTCGACGATGATAACCGCCCCGTCCACCAGCAAGCCGAAATCGATGGCGCCGAGCGACATGAGGTTGCCGGACACGCCGAAGAGGTTCATCATGGAAAAAGCGAACAGCATGGCCAACGGGATCACCGAGGCCACCACCAGGCCCGCCCGAAGATTGCCGAGCAACAGCACCAGCACGAACACGACGATAAGCCCGCCTTCGAGCAGGTTTTTTTCTACCGTGCGGATCGTGCGCCCGACAAGTTCGGTGCGGTCGATAAACGGTTCGATGACCACGCCTTCCGGCAATGAATGTTGAATTTGGGCGATGCGCCCCTTCACCCGGCGACTGACCTCTACGAAGTTGTCGCCCTTGAGCATGAGCGTGATGCCGGCTACGACCTCTCCCTCGCCGTTGCGGGTGACCGCGCCGAGCCGGTTGACGCTGCCGAACTGTACCGTGCCCACGTCGCGCACCAACACCGGGATGCCGTTGCGGGTGGTGACGACGATGCGCTCGATGTCCTGCAAGGTCTGCACCAGGCCGATGCCCCGGATGAAATAGAGGTTGCTGCCTTTTTCGATGTAGGAGCCGCCGGTGTTTTCATTGTTTCGCTCCAGGGCCTCGAACACGGCAGGCATGGTGAGGTTCAGCGCGTTGAGTTTGTCGGGGTCCACGGCGAGTTCGTATTGCTTCACGAAGCCGCCCCAGCCGCTTACCTCGGCCACGCCGGGCGTCCCGGCGAGTTGGCGCTTGACTACCCAATCCTGCAAGGTGCGCAGGTCGGTGGCCGTGTATTTGTCTTCAAAACCCTTTTTGGGGTGAATGGTGTAGTGATAAATCTCGCCCAACCCTGTGGTAATAGGCGCCAGGAATGGCTTTGCCAGCCCGGTGGGGATGGCTTCTTCGGCCTCTTTGAGTGCCTCCGAAACTTGTTGCCGTGCCCAATAAATGTCTGCATCGTCCTTGAAAACGACGGTGATGACCGATAAGCCGGAGCGGGAAATGGAGCGGCGCTCTACCACGTTCGGGATATTGGCCAAGGCTAATTCAACGGGCGCGGTGATGAATTGTTCGACCTCCTGCGCTCCCAAGGTAGAAGCCTGCGTAATGACCTGCACCTGGTTGTTGGTGATGTCGGGCACGGCATCCAAGGGCAGGCGGATGAACGAGATCGCGCCCCAAATCACCAATGCCAGCGTGAAAAGCCCGATGATGAGTTTATGGTGAATGGAAAAATGGATGATTCTGTCTAACATGGAGACGGTTGGGTTGATGAATAGAAAAATGCCGACGTCCGCACCCGGCATCGTGCCGAATGAGGAAAGTCTGGACAGACCGGTCAGCGTGAAAAACTTAACCCAACTTGTTTATCGGAGGACGGAACAGCGCCGCGATATGAGCGACGGAAAGGGGGGCTTGATAAAAGAAACCTCTTTGTGTTTCTTTAACCGAGGGTGTCGGCAAAGGCGATTCTAATAATGGCGCTTTGACGGAGATGGTCACACACCCGCAACAGGCGCAACTGCAAAGCGGGGAGCAAGGGTCGGCGCAGGCATGGTGATCTCCAAAGGCTCGCGAATCGGCCGCTTTGAATACCGGTTGTTGTAAATGCCCGTCATGTTCGAAGTCTGCACACGGCAGGCAACCAAGAACAAACAAATACAGGGCAAATATGCGGACGAACCAGGACATGGCGCAAAGGTAATGGAAATCGGGCAACCTCAGCCGGCGGCTTCATTTTAGTGTTGGCAAAAATTTACTGCTATGTTGCACATTCGTTGCCAAAACTCGCATAATTTTACTGCGCAAAGCAGAAATCTTTTACGTTTCGGCTTTTTTGCACCTGAAAACATACGCATGGAAAAACTTATCTCCTTAGTCTCCGCCCTCCAAACCCAACTCCGAACCGAAATGTCCCGCGCCGGCGTCTCCTACGAAGACGCGACTGCACCTCTGCACTACGCCAACAAATCCAGCATCGCGCGCCTGTTGATAAAAGACCGGATGAGTTTCGAGGATACCATAAAATTGATGGTACTCTGCAAAACGCCGGTCATAGCGCTCACCAAACCGTTCCGATTTAAAATCGAAATAAAAGCCAGTACTATAGCCCAAGCCGATGCACTGATGGATGCTTTGCGGGTATCGGTTTTCAAGGAGGGGACTACCGAGCGCTACCGTTTGCCGGACGGGCTCTCCTGGGAGCGAGTGGCGGAGCACACGGGGTTCGATTCGGGCAAAAGCGCCCGTAAATCCTGGTTTTTGTTGCAAACGCCGGTGTATTTGGTGGTAGGGTTGCTGCGGTTGTTGGACAAACGGGAGCATGAGGTAATGGAAGGGAAGACCAGTCTGCGGATTACGCAGGATATTTGAAGAAATTTTATTTGCCATTGAACCATAAGGGCCTTTGGCAGTTTGGATATGATCCGATATTTTTCAGATAATATCATTAGATACATAAAAATTTGATACTATGCTTGACAGGAGATCATTGATAGATGAATTAAAGGAAGCAAGCCATTCTGGCTCGCTTTTAATTCCAAGACATGACCCGAATGGAGGGATCATCTATGCAAAATTCCGGACTGTATTGACCTTTGAAACTTCCGCAAGCTTGCAACAGTTAATTGATTCAGAAGCGTATGATTTTGAAGCATATTTTAATCATCAACACAATAAATTCTCCTACAAACTTTTACCATACGACAGTGGTTCATATACTTCTGTCGGACTTGGAATCCCTTCAGGCTCATCAGCAACAACTGGATCATTTGACACGTTTCTAATTGTGTCTGGCAGCGTCGATGGTTGGCATTTGTATGCCGAAGATTCTGCGAAAATGCAATCTCAACTATCTTTTGGTAAAATCGAGTATAGGGGGAAATTTTAAAGAGTTATACTAAAAGGTTTTACCCTACACCACAAACGGATCGAAAGGAAACCCCGAAAAACTCTCACCTTTTTCGACCGCGTTCATCTTCCCATTCCAAGCCACATCCCCCTGCTTCCCCGGATCACAATCCAGGTGAATAAACGTATCATAAATCCCAAACCGGTTAAACCCAACTGATCTGGCTGCCCGCACGATCTTGATTTTCTGCTCCAGCGTACCTGCCGCGATATCCGCGGCCCAACCCCGAGTATGCGCGGAATCCGGCACACCGCCCACGGCGGCATTGTGCTCCGGAGTCCGGTAGCCGGAATTGACCAGGAACGGAATGCCTGCCTGCTCCCGTGCGGCATCGAGCATTTCGAGGAGTTTGATTTTCATGTAAACGCCGCTGCCGGGTTGGTCCGGTGAATCGAATTCATTGATGTCGAAGTGCCACATTTTCACGGGAGATTGAGCATAACTGAGTTCCGACCCCGCCACCGTGTGAGGCTGTTCGGTGGTACCACCTTCGTCGTCCCATTGCCCAGTTGGGCCGAGGCCGTCGCGAAAAAAGCGACGGTGGAGCCACCAGGTCAGGCCGGATAAACCCAGGAACAGCAAAGAGGTAAGCAGGATGTTTTTGGTTTTTGGGGTCATATTTGGGATGAATTTAAGCGGTAAAAAGCAAAAACAAGCAGGGCAATACCCAGGGATAATATCGTCCATACCCAAATCGCATCGTCGGCGCTTTTAAACATCCCGGAAAACCGGCGCTGCCAGAGTTCGACCTGGTAGTTGGTTTGGGCAAGAGGCGTAGCGGGTGTTTCACCGGGCGGTAAGGGCGGGAAAAAGGTGTTCATCCGGTTGGTCCAACCGGCAGTGTAGGTAGCGTTGCCGAGCGATTGCAGGTAGAAAAGCCAAAGCTGCACGATAGGCGTTGTAGAGCCCGGCTTTGTCTTTGGCGGCTTCCACATTGACGGCGCGGCGTTTTGCTTCCCATAATGCCGTCCGGCGCCAGGGTGTACCCGCGCTGGTTCAGGGTCAGTTGCAGGGTTTTGGCAGCAGCAGAAGGATTGCCATAAAAAGCGTTGAACACCAGTTCGGCGAAATCCTGGTCATAGATTTCCCATATCCGCCAGCGACTGCCCCACCAGTCCATAAATGCCCACGCCTGCGTTTGGGTGATGTTTTTCATCGTTTCAGGGCTGGGGCACTGCTGGCCGGAATACTCCTGCCAGGCATTGGGCGTGATGCCGTATTTGGTGCCGGCATTGACGCCGCAGCGGTTAACGTTGCCGCTGTCGGCGGACTGGTTTTGGTATCCGCCCTCGGCAGCGAGGATTTTCTCGAAAAATGTTTGGGTGAGCTGGGACATGGGCGGTTTTTGGGGAAGAAGTTGCGGGGGAAGGACTCGAACCTCCGACTTCCGAGTCTGGCACGCTGACCAACTGCGCTACCCCGCTTTAATGATAGATTAAAAAAGCAGGCGGGCATTCGATCTAAAATCCTCGCCCGCCGCTTCATTTCAAAACCTTTACCGTTTCCCACTGCGAATCATCGCCAGCGTTTCCTTAAAAACCTGCGCATACGTTTTAGTTCCCTCGTACCTCTCCCAGCGCTGCGCCGTCTGCTGGTGCGCCCATTTCAGGTACTCCCGGCTGTGCGCCTTTTCCTGCCGGATACATTTGGTGGCAAAAATCTGGTACAGCCGCTTTTGCTTTTCCGTGGAGCAGGCGCCGTTGCGGTAGCACTCGACGTAGAGCGCCTTGCTCACCCGCTTGCAGGATTGCCCGAAGGGATGGCGGTAAAACTCGGTCATGGCAACCTTGCTCAACAGCACCGAGGATGCTCCTTTACCCGGCTTTTCGGACTTGGTCAGCCGCCCGCTTTCGGGACAAACGGTGTAGAAACGGATGTCGGCAAACAGGTCCATCCAGTCGTACACTTTCACTTTGAGTAGGACTTTGTTTTCGTTTTTCAGGTAGTACACCCGATGATCTTGTCCTTCGATTCGCCGTCGTGCCAGCGCAGGCGCATACCCTCCAGGAAGGTCATCAAGGCCGGCGACTTGGCTTTTTCGCGGGAGAACTCACATTTGGAGGTGGGTTTCTTTGCCTTGACGGCGCGGTATTTCGTCTCATCGTCCGCCGTTTGAAACGCGCAGCAGTTTCGGAGGCAGTTTCGTCGCCGGCAACATCGAAGGTGACGGTGCCGTCCCTCTGGGTTTCGACGCCGGCTTTGCCTTCCACTTCGAAGTGCTGATCCACGGCTTTGCCTTCGATCACGGTCATGGGCGTGCCGTCGGGGTGGGCCAGGATTTTATCGCCTTTGGCCGGATCGGCGACGGTGGGCGCTGCGATTTCTACTTTTTCCGGTGGGCGTCACCAGGATGGCTTCGTTTTCGTCGCAGTCAGTGCGGCGGGCGATTTCGGCTTTTTTGACCAGGTTCTTGGGCAGCCGCATTTTGTACGGCGCTACCGGGGTTTCTTTGCCTGTGGCTGGCGTTGCCGCTTCTGTTTTGGCAATGGCCGAGGGTTGCAACATCGCTGTCTTTTTATTACCGGCAGCATCGGTGTAGCGCACCAGGTGGCCGCCGCCTTTTCGCGGGCTTTGAGGCTGGCGATCACACCGCGTATTTTTTGGCCTTTGATGGTGGCTTCACGGCGTCGCGAATCTGGAGCAGCCGGCCGTTTTTGTCCAGGCCATACTGGACATTCCCATCTGGCGGGCGGCGCCGATACGGTACTCTGTGCCGTCGATGGTGACAGTTTCGGAATAAGCGTCGGCTTGTTTTTTGGCGCGTTTTTCCCTGGGTTTGGGGCCACGTTGTAACGCCGTCGACTCGACGGCGTGGGATACATGGGTAACTGATCCCTCGGCCAGTTCGTACAGGTCCTTGTCATTTTCGCAAACACCTCGTACAACTCCGGGTCGAAGTTGTCGCTGTCGGATTTCAGGGATTCGATTTCCCGGCGCAGATCGGGCTGGAGTTTGGCAATTTGCGCATCGGTCAGTTGGGCTATTTTATACATGGTCAGGCTGCTTTTGGGATTTGATTTTAAGGATTCGGATGCGGGCGGCTTGCGCCTTGGCTTTGGCCTGGGCGAGGAGCCGCAGGCGTTTAGTTCCAACCGGTGGCGCTTCGACGGCGGCGCTGCTTTCCGTTTTGAAATACCCGGCAGGTTCGGGATCGGCGCGCCGACGCGCTTGCCTTCCCAATTTCCGGTGGCCAGTTTTTGTCCATCACCGGATTCAATCAGGTCGTCGAACTGGTAGGTGCGTTGCTGTGCCGGTAGGATTGCCCTTCTGTGAAGCCGTTCCAATCCGTGTGCTCGATAAGTCCAGGCTCTTTTCGCTCACGTTGTCCGGATCGGCCCATTGGTAGGCCTGAACCAGGTAAATCCAGTGCCGGGCGCCACGTCGAAAGTACCCTCGTCCGGATTTGAACGGGCGTGTCTTTATGGTGGGCCATGTCGCCCTTTTTAAATTTTGGGATCGGGCACCTCAATTTTCGGTCGTATAAATCGGCGAGGTGCAGGTGACCTTTACATTGCGGGTCGTTTTGTACTTGCCTTTGCCGGGGCCAAAATCGTGCGGAACGACAAAAGGCGTGTTGCGCACCAGCCATTCCATAACCGGTAGTGCCATGTTCCAGGCCGCGAGGGTGTACTGACCTTTTTGGTCGAAACCAATACCGATCAACTGCTCGGTGGTCGTTTCCGACACCTCTTTCTTCTTGGGCGCCTTGAAAAAGTCCGGATCAACATTATGCAGCGCTTCGCCCAGCGCAACCGGTTTCCAATGAAAATCCAGTTCTACCGCCCGTTTCGGTAGTCTCCTGCCAGCCAATGAAGCCGGAATTCGGACGACATCGCCGTTCGGGATCGCATAGCCAGCAGCTGGTCCTCGCTGCCATCGTATTCCAGGATAAACCAGTCGCTTTGTCCATAGAAATAGTGGGCGTACACCGTTTGCTCCATCAACGGCTTTTTCGACTGCGAGCGGAACTTCGGAATGGCGGAGAGCATCTTTTCCACCTCGCCCACGATGGCTTCGCGTTCTTCGTTGAATCCACTGACCACCCGCTGCTGGTGCAGGGGCATGAATTTTTTGGCCAGGGGGTAGTTGTTGAAGGAAAAAGATTTTGGCCGTTCAGCCGGTTTAGGTGTTGCGGGTTTAGCGGTCACCGGTCGGGCCGGCTCGGGCAAATCCATTTTGGCCTGTGCCGGCTCTTGTTTGGTCGGCTCCTGTTTTGCGACTTGCATGGTTCCGTTCAAAAAACCTTTCCGGGTCAGCAGGGCATAAATGGCCGCATCGAGGTTTTCGGCGGTTTCATGCGGCACAGTGAAATTGGCCGATGCGTTTTTGACCAAGTAGTAAGAGGACACGAGGCGTAACGGCTCGCCAGTCTGGTCGATGATCTGCTCCTGCCGGGCGATGGGCACCTCGTCCAGTCGGGCGATTTGCGGCGGAGTCAGGTTTTGGAGTTGGTAGGTCATGGCGGTTATGGGGCGGTTTCGAGGTTGAGTTGTTCGAGGACGACGAGCATTTGTTCCATCTCGGAAGGCTCGCGGTCGGGGATGGGCTGATCGAGGTTCAGAAATCCCGCAAATTGCTGGGCTTCGGCTAAGTAGGTCATCTGGTACTTGTCGGCCAGGATGTCCAGGAAGGTTTGCAGGTCGTCGCGGTGGACGTAGCCCGCCAGTAGATTGGGCGGGTAACTGACGAAGGCCTTGGGCAGGCCCCGGCTGTGGTCGTAGGTATCCTGGAACAGCAAATTGACCAGGTCTTTGTCGCCGTAATAGGGTTTGAACGCCGTGGTTTTCGGCATGGTCACCCGGTACATTTCCTCGCGGGTCCGCACGAAGGCGATGGCGTTGTTCAGCGCCGTGCCCTCCACGTAGCGGTATTGCTGGTAACCCGGGCGGGTTTGCGCCAGTTCGTCGGCCAGGGCGCGCACGGAGCGGCGGGTTTTGGGTTCCGATTTCTGCTCGCGGCCCTTGTGATCCACTTCTTTTTGCACCAGGATGCCCGAACGGATACCGCCGTCGAAAGTGCTGTACTTGATCAGTTTGCCGCCGGCACCCTGCAAAAACACGTTTTTAGCCGACAGCAGCATGTTGCCCGTGGCGATAAACTGCTCCTCCCGTTTGTTGCCGGCGCTGTCGTGGCGGTTCCAGTTGTACAGCAAATCCTGCAAAAACACCTCCTGGTTGTGGGTGCTCATGCCCATCGCCGTGAACACTTCCGGGCTGTTGAATTTGAGCGTCCAGCTGCGCTCCGGACCGTAGATCGCGGCCGTGATGCGCACGTTGGCCGGGTTGTAGCGAGTGGGATCGCTGGCGAGTTTAAGGAAATACAAACCCGTCACCACGCCGTTCAATTCCCGCGCCGTGCCGGCCTGTTCGATGCGAAACTGGAAAGGCCGGCCCACTTTGAAAAAGTCAATGATGCGCAGGCCGTTGTTGGTTTCAGTCGTGATTTTGGTTTCTTCAGTGGCCATTTTTTCCTTGAGTTCGGCGAGTTGTTTACCCGCTTTCTCCAGTCCTTTTTCCAGTTTTTCCAGGTCTTTGGATTTGCCCGAATCGCGCAGTGTTTCCAGTTCGCGGATTTCATCTTCGACTTTGCGCAGTTTGGCGTTGCGCTCGGCGGATTTGGCGGCGCGCAGTTCCTGCCGCCCGGCTTCGTATTCCTGCCGGAACCGTTTTTGAAAATCCTCCGGCGAAGCGCCTTGCAGCACTTTGTCCAACACCGCCTGCACTTCGCTCCATTTCATCGGGCGTTTCAGCACCCGGGCCTGCACCTGCTCCAGCACGGCCGGCTGACCGAAAGGCGTGGGCCGCCCGCTACCTTCTTCCAGCAGGAATTGCTCCTGCGTCTCGGCTTCGAGTGGCAGGTACTCCACCTCCAGGTCGTACTCGCCGCGCTGCTTGAGATCTTCGACGTACTCGTTATAACGGGCCAGCACTTCCGTGTACGCCCGTTCCTGTTCCTC
>JBGARJ010000022.1:0-85140 GCA_044230315.1 Saprospiraceae bacterium | reverse complement strand
GGCCAGCGCTGCCTCGGCCTTTTTTACCTCGGCTGGCACCAGATGCCCGAACTGCCGGGCAAACGCAGGCCCGTGGCGGAAAAAACTGTTTGGTTCTAAACCACGACGACACGACGAAACATGATACTGCTGTTTTCGTCGTGCCGTCGTGGCAAATTGTACGCAACATCATGACACGCAGAACGCTCGAAACCGAACAAAAAGCACTGGAAATCAACCTCGACGACCGCATCTACGGCGCATTTGCCGAGATCGGCGCGGGGCAGGAAGTGGCGCGGCATTTTTTTCAGGTGGGCGCAGCGGCGGGCACCATCGCCAAATCCATGAGCGCCTACGACAAAACGGTGAGCGATGAAATATACGGCGCCGAGGACAAAGGCAAAGGCCGCTACGTCTGCGAGTCCCGTCTGTACCGCATGCTCGACCACGAGTATCAACTCATGGAAGGCCGCCTCCGCGACGAGCGACCCCAGCAAAAGTTTTTTGCTTTTGCCGATACCGTAGCGGCCATCAATTACCAGAAAACCATCAAAGGCGACGGCTGGCTCGGCCTGCGATTCCAGCTGCACCCCGACTCGAAACCCAACGACCTCGTCCTGCACGTCCGGCTGCTCGACAACGACAACCGGCTTCAGCAGCAAGCCGTCGGTATTCTCGGCGTCAACCTGATATACGGCAGTTTGCGCTTTCACCACGATCCGGAAACCCTGCTGCAATCACTCATGGACAACCTGCGCGGGCGCGTGATGATCGACATGGTACGGTTGCAAGGGCCTGATTTTCAGAATGTTGACAACCGGCTTTTGTGTTTGTGGATGGTAAAAAACGGCCTGAGCGAGGTGGCTATTTTCGGTCCTGACGGCAACAGTCTGCACGCCGGCGAATTCCTCTACAAAAAATCCATCCTGATCGCCCGGGGCAGTTACCGCCCGCCGACGCTTGTGCAGCAGGACATGATCCGGCACGCCTATGAACAGTTCCGCGCCGAGCCCGACGTGGATGCCGGCAATACTTTTTTTCTTACCGAGATCACGCTCGACAACCTTCGCTCGGACGGCGAACTCGATGAACGCGATTTTCTCGACCGCGCCGATATGCTTTGCGCGCTCGGCCAGACGGTCATCCTGTCGGGTTGCGTGCAGCACAAAAAACTGATCGCCTATTTCGCCGACTACAAAGTCAGACGCATCGGCCTGGCGATGGGCGTCCGCAAACTGTACAACATCATCCGGGAAACATACGAAAACAACCCCGACAATCTGCTCGGCGCTTTCGGCGAGTTATTCCCGCGGAATGTCCGGTTTTACGTCTATCCCGCACGGGAAAAGGACGGCGCCCTGCTGAACGCAAAAAATATGGCAGTGCCGCATCCGATACACTTTCTTTACGACCACTTGCTGGAAAATCAAAATATCGTTGATATTCAGGCGTTTAACCCGGGCATTCTGCATATTTACCACAAAGACGTGTTGCGCATGATCCGGCAGGGCGAGGCAGGCTGGGAAGAAAAGGTACCGGAGGAAGTGGCGGAGATGGTGAAGGAAAAGGGCTTGTTCGGGTATGTTCATACATAAGTGATAGTCTTACTGGAGTGAGATTATCGCTTGCACTTTTGCAAATCTGCCCGCGGAAGTGGCAACTATATAAATACGAATTTCGTTTCTCCCTTACTTTCGCACCACCTAACGATCAATCCGATAAAAATGAGTCTCGAAGAAAAGATCAACAAAGACCTCGTGACCGCCATGAAAGCCAAAGACGACGCGAGCCTGCGCGGCATCCGCGCCATCAAAAGCGCCATTCTGCTCGCCAAAACGGATGGCAGCGGTCAGGCCATCGACGAAGCCCGCGAGGTGCAAATGCTGCAAAAATTAGTGAAAACCCGCCAGGAATCGCTCGATATTTACGAAAAAAACAACCGGCCGGAACTGGCGGAAAAGGAACGCGAAGAGATCGAGGTCATCAAGCGCTACCTTCCGAAAATGCTCGAAGGCGCCGAACTGGAAGCCATTCTGAAACAGATCGTCGCCGAAACGGGCGCCGTTTCCGCCAAAGACATGGGCAAGGTAATGGGCGCCGCGAACAAACAACTGGCGGGCAAGGCGGATGGCCGGGCGATATCGGAGATTGTAAAGCAATTGCTTTCTTAATCAGCAGATTATGATTCTTAGAGCCGAAAATATCGTCAAAATATACGGGCGGCGCACCGTCGTCAAGGATGTGTATTTCGACGTAAAACAAGGAGAGATCGTGGGGCTGCTGGGCCCGAACGGCGCCGGCAAAACGACTTCCTTCTACATGGTAGTGGGCTTTTTACGCCCTACCGAGGGGCACGTCTACCTCGACGACGAGGATATTACGGACCTGCCCATGTATCGCCGCGCGCAAATGGGCATCGGTTACCTGCCGCAGGAGCCCAGCGTTTTCCGCAAACTTTCGGTGGAAGACAATATCAAGGCCGTGCTGGAAATGACCAAACTCGGCAAGGCGGAGCAGCGCGACAAATTAGAATCGCTGATCGAGGAGTTCAACCTGCACCACGTGCGCAAAGGGATGGGCGACACGCTTTCCGGCGGCGAACGCCGGCGCACCGAGATCGCCCGCGCCCTGGCCTCCGACCCGAAATTCATCCTGCTCGACGAACCCTTCGCGGGTATCGACCCGATTGCCGTGGAAGACATTCAATACATCGTGGCCAAGTTGAAAACCAAAAACATCGGCATCCTCATCACCGACCACAACGTGCAGGAGACGCTGAGCATCACCGACCGCGCCTACCTGATGTTCGAGGGCAGCATCCTGAAAGCGGGCACCGCCGAGGAACTGGCTGCCGACGAAATGGTGCGCAAGGTGTACTTGGGAAAACACTTCGAATTGAAACGGAAAGTGATCGAGTTCAAGTGAAGGATTGAAGAAAGTGTTGCTTGCGAATTCAAACTTGCTCTTAACCGCAGTACGCCCGCTCGCTCACAAAAAAATCCCCCGCCGCAAACACGCGACGGGGGATTATGTATTCCATCTGACTGGATATCAGGCAATTACTCCTTATCCAACTGTTCTTTCAACTGTGCCAGCGCCGCGAGGTCGCCGAGGGTTTCTTTCTCGACTTTCTTCTGCACTTCCGCGATCGCGCTTTGGGCTTCACCGGATTCTTTGGCGCGTTCGGCTTTCACCACTTCTTCCGCTTTGTGCTTCAGATCCTCGAGGTAGCGCGTGTGCGATACGAGGATACGGCGGTCGTCTTTGTTGAATTCGATGACTTTCACGGTGAGGGTTTCGCCCACGTCGACCGGCTGGCCGTCGTCTTTCCGGATGTGTTTGGCCGGGGCGAATGCTTCGAGGCCGTGCGGCATCTGGAAGGTGGCGCCTTTGTCGTCGCGTTTCAGCACGGTAGCCTCGTGGTAGGAACCGACCGGGAAAATCGATTCGAATGCATCCCAGGGGTTTTCCTGCGTCTGCTTGTGGCCGAGGCTGATCTGGCGTTTGTCTTTGTCGATGTCGAGTACCACGACGTCCATCGTGCTGCCGACTTTCGTGAACTCGCTGGGGTGTGCGTAGCGCTTCGTCCAGGAAAGGTCGCTGATGTGCACCATGCCGCCCACACCTTCCGACAGTTCTACGAAAATACCGTAGTTGGTGATGTTTTTCACCGTGCCGGTATGCGTGCTGCCGATGGGGAAACGCCCTTCGATCTCGCTCCAGGGATCTGCGGTCAACTGCTTGATGGACAGGGACATCTTGCGGTCGCCGCGGTCGATGGTTACGACGCGCGCTTCCACTTCCTGGCCCATTTTGAAGTATTCCTTCGCGTTGATGCTCTGGTTGCCCCAGCTGATCTCGCTGATGTGGATAAGGCCTTCGACACCCGGCTGGATTTCCACGAATGCGCCGTAGTCTTCGATGTTGACGACTTTGCCGGTTACGATGGAGCCTTCCGTTACGTCGGCGGACAGCACCTCCCACGGGTGCGGGGTGAGTTGCTTGAGGCCGAGGCTGATGCGTTTTTTGTTTTCGTCGAAGTCGAGCACCACCACGTTGATACGCTGGTTGAGTTGCAGCACCTCGCTCGGATGGCCGATGCGGCCCCAGCTGATGTCGGTGATGTAGAGCAGGCCGTCTACGCCGCCGAGGTCGAGGAACGCACCGAAGTCGGTGATGTTCTTCACGATACCTTCCAGCACCTGGCCTTTCTCAAGGCTGCCGAGGATTTGCTCGCGCTGTTCGGCGAGGTCGCTCTCGATCAGTGCTTTGTGGCTGACAACGGCGTTTTTGATCTGTTCGTTGACTTTTACTACTTTGAATTCCATCATCTTCCCGACGTACTGGTCGTAGTCGATCACCGGTTTGATGTCGATCTGCGAACCCGGCAGGAAGGTTTCCAGTCCGTTGCAGTCGACGATGAGGCCGCCTTTGGTTTTGCTGATGACGGTACCGCGGATGATGGTTCCGTTTTTGAAGGAATCGACGATGCTTTCCCAGGCGCGCAGGATTTTCGCTTTGCGGCGGGAAAGGCCGAGTTGGCCCTGGCTGTCTTCCTGGCTTTCCACGTACACTTCCACTTCGTCGCCCTGTGCGAGTCCGGGGATGTCGCGGAATTCGCTCATCGGGATCAGGCCGTCGCTTTTGTAGTTGATGTCGAGCACCACGTCGCCGCCGCTGATGGCGCTGACTTTGCCGCGGATGATCTCGTTTTCGGCTACATTGCTGAGGGTGACGTCGTACTGTTTCAGGTAGGTGCTGCGCTCGTCATCGGTGTAGGCGATGGCGCCGCGCTTGTCCATTTTCCAGTTAAAATCGTCGTGGGCGCCACCGGCAACCACCGGATCAAAAACCGGCAATTCCACTTCTTCCTCCTCTTCTTCTACCGGGATATCGGCATCTTTTTCTGCGGCGACTGCGGGTACTTCATCGTCCTCTTCCTCTTCCTCATCCGTCATTTCCGTTTCTTCTGCTACTTCTTCTTCTGTGCTTGCCGCGATTTCCACCGCTGGCGTTGCTTCGGGTTCTTCGGCCGGGGTTTCGACAACCGGTTCCGGCGTCGGTTCCGCTGCTACAGGTTCTTCCGCTACCATTTCAACCACCGGCGCTTCCACCACTTCTTCTTCAGCGGGGGTCTCTACAACCGGTACGGGTTCCGGGGCAGGTTCTTCTGCTACCGTTTCCACGGCTTCCATTTCGATCACCGGCGCGGTTATTTCTCCGCCCGGCACTTCCACTTCGGCTTCGGGTTGAATTTGCTCTGCGGCGCTGTCTTCCACCTCGGGGGTGGGCTCTACCGATGCTGGTGTTTCTTCAGCAGCAGGCTGGTTCTCGTCCTGGTCTTGGGTAATTTCTTTTTCGTCGTCAAGTAACATAATAAAAACCGGTTGATTTTGAGGCGTTTTTAGTGTTAAAACACTTGCCGGTTTCACTTCGGGGCGAAACCGTTACCCCCTTTTCGAACGCGGAATGCGGAGGGATCGAATGCAGAATTTTGCGCTAGTGCGAAAATCCCGAATCCACGCCGCAGCACCGCTTCCCAAAAGCGGGCGCGAAGGTAACGCCTTTTCTGCATTTATCAAAAAACGATTGGGTTTTCCTGCCGGTAAATCTTTTTTTTTTCAAAAAGGGTTTGCAGATTCAATGTATTTCAAATTACTTTGTATCAAAAAGTGATTTGAAATATGAAAACCATTCACCGTATCTGGAAATTCGCAGTCTACCGGTATCTCTTTCCCGGCCAATTGGCTTTCGGCGTTTTCTTCCTGAATTTGTTTGGCAACCGAACCCGGACCCGGGCCCTCTTGCAATCGCTCGAACCTTGCCCCGAGGGTTCGTTGGGGCGCGAAATTTGGTTGCTGCTGCGCAGTCGCAACCTGGAACTGGTCCCCTGGTACGAGCGGCACGACCTCAAGCACGTGCTGCTGGGGTATCCGCCCTACCCGCCCGATGAGATCCGGATGCAGGCGTTCATGTTTGGCAACGCTGGTTTCTCCCCGGTATACACGCTGATTTTTCTCTTATTTGTCATTTGGACCCCCGAAGTCTGGCCGGAGCTACCCTACCACTATCGCGTGGGTCAGCTCACCCGGCCGGTTGGCGATTGGGATATCGAGCGTTTTGCCCACCGCAACGTGGCGGAGCTCCGGCTCGACATCGGCCTCGAACAGGCCCGGCGGCAGGCAGCGGCGGAGTGGATGCGATTTTTTGTCGGCGGGCCGGCGCAACCCCCTGCAGAATGCGCCTGAATGTACGTTTCTTTGCAGGCAAATCGTCCTCCCATGATCAATATGCGAATTGCCGACGAATCGGACACCGGCGTGGTGGCCGCGCTCCTGTCCGGGTTATTTGAAGAAGTGGAGCACACCCCTGATTTTGAAGAAATTGCGTCCATTTTTGCCGAAATGGATGCCAACGATCACCATTCCACGCTCCTGGCCTGCAATGAAGACGGCGATGCCGTGGGTGTGATCACCCTGGTGGAATCACTGTCGTTGTCGGCCGGCGGGCGCTACGGCGTGATCAACGAATTGTTTGTGGTGCCCGAATACCGCTCCGAAGGGGTGGGAAAATTGCTCATGGATTTTGCCAAAACCATCGGCGAACAGCGCGGCTGGACGCGGCTGGAAGTCACCACCCCGGGCGACGAGTTTGACAAAACCCTGCGGTTTTACGAACGGGAAGGGTTCTGGAAAATCGGACCGCGGTATAAATTCGGATTTTAGTAACACGGAAAGAATAGGCTCGCGATCTCAGGCTGTTAGATCGCGAGCCTATTCTTTCCGTGACTCAGCGCAGCCTCCGTCCTTTCCAGGTATAGGTTTTGACCAACAAACTGCCCACACCCACCACGGCGATATACCCGGTGTGGAGTATAAACGCCGGCCAAAACCAGCGCAACAGGTCGCGGCGTTGAAAGAACCCGCACATCGGGTGCAGCAGGGCATAATCGGCCCCGCCCTTTAAGGCTATTTGCGCCAGGAGCAGCCAACCCCAGCCAGGCGTGCAGCAGGCGAGCAGCGCATTGGCGATCAGGCAACAACAGCAGGCGAACACCACCGCCAGCACCCACTTGACCCGCCATTCCGGTAAAGCAGCGTTTTTGGTGCCCCAGCGCAGCCGTTGTTGTACGAACGCCCGCAGGGTGGGTTTGGCTTCGGTGCGCACGGTTGCGGCGTTATTTTTCAGGAACAGGACGCCGCCGGGCCAGCGCCGGGCAATTTTTTGCAACAAAAACAGGTCGTCGCCGGAAGCCCGGTCATCCACACCCGCAAAGCCGCCCACCGCCTCGAACACCGCCTTGGGGTAGGCCAGGTTGGCGCCGTTGCCCATGCGGTGCCAGTCCAGCGCCAACCCTGCTCCGGTAACGCCCATCAGGCCGGCCACATCAAGCGCCTGAAAACGCGCCAGCAGCCCCCGGTCGCGGTGCAACGCAACCGGTCCGGCGATGGCTTTGGGGCGGCGGGTTTCGAACAGGGCGGCCAGCGCCGGCAACCAGGCAGCCGGCGCCACACAATCGGCGTCGGTGGTCGCTATGAGTTCGCCCCGCGCCTGCCGAACAGCGTGCCCGATAGCCCTTTTTTTGCCAAAGGCCGGGCCGTCGGGAGCCGTCGGAAGATCGGCGAGGCGCAGCAGGCGAATGACGGCCGGGTAGTTTTCAGCAAGCTGCGATACGACGGCAACCGTATCGTCTTCCGAAAAATCATCCACCACCAAAATTTCAAGGAGCGCGTGCGGATAGCCGCCGGTTAGAATGGATTGCAGGCAGGGTGCGATGTTTGCCGCTTCATTGCGGGCGGCGATGATCACGGAAATCCGGGTTTGCGGGGTAAAACGGTCCGGAATCCCGAAAGCAGGCATCTGCAGCCAGGCGCGGCGGTATCGCCACGTGAGCCAGGCATAGGCCAGGGCCAGGGCCAGGGAGAGCAATCGATAGGCAGTCAGCATCAGCAGGGGCACAAAATCCGGTTTTCACGGGGCAAAACGACACAAATTATTTTGCCTACTTTTGTACGACCATTCTCAAACGTTCGTTTTCCGACCAATATACCAAAACCCTTTTTTCCAATATTCCAACCATATGTCCGAACCGCAACGACTCATCCATATAAAAGCCGGGCTACAGGAGCAACGCATGCCGGCATACCGCTGGATAATTCGCTGGATTTGGCGCCTGACAATTGCTGCTTTCGTGGCGGGGCTGGCGCTGTTCCTGATCATAAATTTCTCGGCCATTCCTTCGTTTCGCGAATTGGAGAACCCCAATTCGGCACTCGCCAGCGAGGTGGTTGGCAATAACGGCGAGGTATTGGGCCGGTATTTTATCGAAAACCGGGTGCCTGTGGCGTATGAAGATTTGAGCCCCCACCTGGTACACGCCCTCGTGGCCACCGAAGACGAGCGCTTCTGGAAGCACAGCGGCGTGGATGCGCGGGCGGTAGCGCGCGTGGCGGTACGGACCATCCTTTTGCGGGATCAAAGTGCCGGCGGCGGCTCTACCATCACCCAGCAATTGGCCAAGCTGTTGTACTCCGACCGGAATTTCGCCGGTATGCCCAAAATTCAGAAATACATCACCCTGGCTTATTGGAAACTCCGGGAATGGATCACCGCCATCAAAATTGAAAAGAGTTACACCAAAGAGGAAATTCTGTCGATGTACCTCAATCAGGTCGATTTTGTCAACAATGCCTTCGGTATTCGCGCCGCAGCCGAAGTTTATTTCGGCAAAAGCCAGGATAGCCTGAAGATCGAAGAGGCCGCGACCCTGATCGGCATGCTGCAAAACCCCTCACGCTACAACCCCAACACCTATCCGGAACGCTGCATCCGCCGGCGCATGATCGTGCTGTACCAGATGTGGCAAAACGGGTTCCTCACCGAAGCCCAATACGATAGCCTGAAGGTGCTGCCGCTCGATATGAGCCACTTCAAAAAAGTGACCTTCTCCGACGATACGGCCCCCTACCTCTGTGCCGAACTGAAAAAAGACATTCAAACCATCCTCGACGCCCCCGAAAGCCGCAAAACCGACGGAAGCAAATACAACATTTTCAAAGACGGCCTGCGCATCTATACCACTATCGATCCGGCGTTTCAAAAACTGGCCGAAGCGGCCATGGTTGAACACATGCGGAAAAACCAACAGCGGTTTTTCGCCGTTTGGCGCAACCGCGATCCCTGGACCTACCGCACGCGAAGCACTACACCCGCTGAAATTGAACAGCGGCAGGAAGAACTCTGGAAGCTGATCCGCTCGGGCGACCGCTACCAGGCACTCCGCCCGCAATACCTGGGCGACCTGATCGACCAGATCCAGGAAAAGTACGAATTCGAACTGCAGGACGCCGATATCCAGCGCATGCTGGCGGAAGAAAAGGACGGAAAAACGATCACGCGCCATGTGGCCAACAACTGGATCACGGCCCAGGATGCCGTCAATTTCCGAAAGATCATGGACAGCCGCGACTGGCCGGAGATCAAAAAACAATGGTCGGCCCTGCAGAACGCAGTCATGGGAAAATACCGCACCAAGGTGCCGATGAAGGTGTTTACCTGGGACAACCCCAAATTTGAAAAGGATACCGTCATGTCGCCTTACGACAGCCTGCGGTACCACCGGATGTTCCTGCAAACCGGCATCCTTGCCGTCGATCCCACGACCAGTGAGGTAAAAGCCTGGGTGGGTGGGATCAATTTCAAGTATTTCAAATTCGACCATATCCGCACGATGCGGCAGGTGGGCTCGACCTTCAAACCCTTTGTCTACGCGACGGCTATCGCCCAGCAAGGCATCAGCCCCTGCTATCAGGTGTATGATCAGGAGGTGACCATCCCGGCGCACTACCAGAACTTTACCACCATCGAAGACTGGACGCCCCGCAACTCCACCGGCAGTTATTCGGGCAAACTGCTTACCCTGAAGGAAGCCCTCAAGGGTTCGGTCAACTCGGTGAGTGCGTTTTTGATGAAACAAATGGGCAGCCCCGAACCCGTGCGCGGCCTGCTCAACAACATGGGCGTCGACTCCAGCGCCCGGCGGCCCGACGGAGATTATCGCATCCCCAAGCAACCCGCCATTTGCCTGGGCGCCGCCGACCTCACCGTTTGGGAAATGACCGCCGCCTATGCCACCTTTGCCAACAAAGGCCTGTATGCCCAGCCGTTTGTCATCAAAAAAATCGAGGACAAGAATGGCCGGCTTATCTACCAGAACCTGCCCGAAGAACGCCAGGCCCTGCCCGCCAATGTAGACTATGTGATGCTGCAAATGCTGAAATACAACCTGCTCGGCGCGCCGGGCATCAATACGCTCAAAAGCGATGTAGGCGGCAAAACCGGCACGACCAACGACTTTTCCGACGGCTGGTTCATGGGTGTCACACCGCGCCTGGTGGTAGGCACCTGGGTGGGCGGCGAAGACCGTTGGATCCGGTTCCTCAGTCTGAGCGACGGGCAGGGCGCCCGAATGGCGCGGCCGATCTTTGCCGGATTTGTCCAGCGCCTGGAGAGCGACAAAAATTCGGGTTACGATTTCAACGCCCGCTTCGAACGCCCCGCAGGCGACCTGGGCATCGAGATCGATTGCTCAAAATACCAGGATGAATCGTTGCCACCCGGCGACGAGGAAGACTTTGCCCCGGATATCTACAACGACCAGCTTCCCGACGGCGACACTCCGCCCAACGGCACGCTGGTACCCAAAGGGCAAACCAAACAGCCCGCCAAAAAGCCGGATTCCTCCTTTGGGGATGAGTTCGACGGCGGGTAGATTTTAGAAGTTGCTTCACGCAAACCGCTCCGCCATCCGCTTTTTCAAGGCCAGCATTTCGTCGCGCAGCTGGGCGGCGGTAGTACGACAGATTTTATTGAAATGGGTGATTTGTTCGGGAATCGAAAACAGAAATAATGGTTATTTCGTCTTCTGTGATATGGTATACAAGGCCAATATGGCGGGTTACCTGACATCTCCGCAAGGATGAAAAATTTTCCAGGGGCGGGCAATGAAATTTGAACTGGCCTAATCGTTCCAACAGTTTTTCCAACTGTTCATCCAACAGCAGCGCCGCTTGCGTGGATTGGTCATACTGCATTTGTAGCAGTGCCAGATAGGTGTCCTCGGCTGTATCGGTCCAACGAATGGTAGCCATTCTTGTGCGCCGCTCTAATTTCAAGATAAAATAGCCCGCACCTTAGCGCGAACTTCTTCATGCGATTTTGTCCGGCCGGAGCGCAGGTCTTCCATTCCTTTCAGGATTTGTACTTTTTCGGCCTCAGAAAGGGTTTCCCAAAGGCTTTTTTCATCGCGCAAGGCGGCAAACAGGAATGCAATCTGTTCTAAAATTTCAGGGTCATCCGTTTCAACAACCATTCGATGCAGGTCATTTTTTATTTCTGCGATAGTCGAACTCATATCGGCTTCATTTTTAAGCAAAAGTAGCAAACCGGCGCTAAAGGGGCAATTTAATCTTCACGCAAACCGCTCCGCCATCCGCTTTTTCAAGGCCAGCATTTCGTCGCGCAGCTGGGCGGCTGTGATAAAATCCAGGTCTTTGGCCGCTTTTTTCATGCGGTTTTCCGTTTCGGCGATCATTTTTTCCAACTGGCTCCGCGTCGCATAGGCCACGATGGGTTCGGCGGCGAGATTGGCCTCTTCGGGTTCAACGTAGTACGGTGTTTGCTCCACCCCGCGGATGTCGAGGATGCTCCGCTGGGCCATGATCTCTTCCCGGGTTTTGGTCACCGTGCGCGGCGTGATACCATGTTCTTCGTTGTAGGCCATCTGCACCGAGCGGCGGCGGTTGGTCTCGTCGATGGTGTTGCGCATCGAGTCGGTGATCTTGTCGGCGTAGAAGATTACCAGCCCATTGGCGTTGCGGGCTGCGCGGCCGGCGGTTTGGGTGAGCGAGCGCATGTTGCGCAGGAAACCTTCCTTGTCGGCGTCGAGAATGGCCACCAGCGACACCTCAGGCATATCAAGGCCTTCGCGGAGGAGATTGACGCCGATGAGCACGTCGTACTCGCCCAGGCGGAGGTCGCGGATAATCTCCACGCGCTCCAGGGTTTCCACTTCGGAGTGGATATAGCGACAGCGGATGTTCATACGCAGCAAGTAGGCGGAGAGCTCTTCGGCCATGCGTTTGGTCAGGGTCGTCACCAGGGTGCGTTCGCCAACGAGCACGCGTTTTTGGATTTCCTCCATCAGGTCGTCGATCTGGTTCATGGAGGGCCGCACTTCAATAGGCGGATCAAGCAGGCCGGTAGGCCGCACGAGTTGTTCCACTACCACGCCTTCGGTCTGCTCCAGTTCATAGTCGGCCGGGGTGGCGCTCACGAAAACGACCTGGCTGATCAGGCTTTCGAATTCTTCAAAACTCTGCGGGCGGTTGTCGATCGCCGAGGGCAGGCGAAAGCCGAAGTTGACCAGCATTTGCTTGCGGGAACGGTCGCCGCCCCACATACCGCGCACCTGCGGGACGGTCACGTGGCTTTCATCCACGATCATGAGGTAGTCGTCGGGGAAATAATCGAGCAGGCAAAAGGGCCGGGCGCCGGGTTCGCGCCGGTCGAAGAAGCGCGAGTAGTTTTCGATACCGCTGCAATAGCCCAGTTCGCGAATCATCTCGATGTCGAACGTTGTGCGCTCCTTGATGCGCCGGGCTTCGGCTAACCGGCCCTCCCGGATGAAATATTTCTCCTGTTCGACCATCTCATCCTGAATTTCCGCAATGATCTGGTTCAATCGGTCCTTGGGCGCGATATAGAGGTTGGCCGGGAAAATGGCGGCGTTCTCCATATTCTGGATGCGTTTACCGCTGGTAATTTCGATGCTCTCGATGCTCTCGATCTCGTCGCCGAAGAAAATGACGCGGTAGCCCCAGTCGGCGTAGGGCAGGTTGATGTCCACGGTGTCGCCGCGCACGCGGAAGGTGGCGCGTGAAAAGTCCGTTTCGGTGCGGGCATACAGGCTGTCGGTCAGGCTGTACAGGAAGTTGGTTTTCGACAATTTCATGCCCGGATAAATACGGATGATGCCCGTTTTGTAATCTTCCGGGTTGCCCATGCCGTAAATGCACGACACGGAGGCTACGATGATGATGTCCCGACGGCCCGAAAGCAGGGTGCTGGTGGCTTTGAGGCGCAGTTTGTCCACCAACTCGTTGATCTGCAGGTCTTTTTCAATGTAGGTGTCGGTCACCGCGATATAGGCCTCGGGCTGGTAGTAGTCGTAATACGACACAAAGTATTCCACCGCATTGTCGGGGAAAAAGGATTGAAACTCGCCGTACAACTGTGCTGTAAGCGTCTTGTTATGCGTGAGCACGAGGGTGGGTTTATTCACCTGGGCGATCACGTTGGCCATGGTGAAGGTTTTGCCGGAGCCGGTTACGCCGAGCAGCACCTGGGCGCGGTCGCCGCTGCGGATACCCTCAACGAGCTGCCGGATGGCTTGCGGCTGGTCGCCGGTAGGTTTGTAGGGGGATTGCAAGTGGAAATCCATTTAGCCTGGAAATTTTTTGCAATTTTAAACAAAATTGTTTTAAAAGTGATCGGGAGAAACCAATTATTTTCGATACAAAAAGTACTGTGGATTGACTACCAAACAATTATCCCGTGCTTTGGAAAAACCCACAGCCGTTTCTGATTTGACGCAAATTTCGGATGCCAAAACCTGCCGGCCAATACTATTCAATGTGCTCCGGATAAATAAAAGCCAGGGAAGCCAACTGCCGGCCGGGTTTCAAAACGACGAAGCCCCATGTAATCCAATATTCCTTCAGAATGGTTGCCGCTGTTGGCGTCCTCGCCACAACATTCGCCAAGATTCATTTTCAATCGTTTCCAAAAAACCTACCGAACTATTGCTCTTAACTCTAGCTATTGGAAACAATGGTCAACGCGCGTTGCTCCAAAAATTAACCCCTGTACTTTGACCTTTGAAGAAACAAAATACAGGGGTCTGTCCTTATCAATACCAAAAGCAATCTCCGATCGTGCTCTATTGCTGTGCGATCATCTTCCGCCATACCGTTCCAAACGGCGTCACCAATTCCGCCAGCAGCATCCCGCAGGCTCCGTCCAACTGCATCGCCTGCTCCTGGCGGCCCGCTGCGTAGTGTTTCTTTTGAGAAAACAGGACCCGCCCCTGCGCATCGCTCACCCGCAATTCGGCGTCGGTATCCGCCGGCAAAGTGAAGAGGAGCGCCGTTGTTCCGGCAAATGGGTTCGGGCGGTTTTGAAGCAACAAGGTGTTCCACGCGCTGCCGGCATCCGTACCGGCCGATTCCGAATACCGCAACGCCACGCCCGACTCTTGGTACGCGCTGTTGTAACAATGCCCCGCTAGCGCCTCGTCGTTCAGTTTTAACACCGCGCTCAGCCGTGCGCCACTCCTCAGCACCTTGAATCGCAGGCGGAACATGGGGGCGGATTGGTCCAGTTGTACACTGGTCGCCTGCGCCCAGACCGTGCGAATTTCGCCTTCGGCCAGATTGAACGTGCCAAAGTTATCCATTGAAACGGGTAGCCCGTCAAGCGGCTCGATCTGCGCCAACTCCAGCTGCCCTGGGTCAAAATGCAGGGCAAACTGGAAGGAGTTCAGGTCGTCCAGTTGGTCGGCGCGAAACTCGGCTGTCAACTCCGATCCAGCCTCCAACATTTGATCTTCCACCTGAAACACCAATCCCCAGGCCTTTGCTGCGCCGAAATTGGCCGGATCGAAAATGCTCGCCTTTCACCCATTCCGTACCCCAGGGGCTACAACCCAAACCAACGGGCCTTGCGACTCGATCCAAAATATTCTTTTTCCTGTACCAGCATTTCCGTTGCTGCATGGTGCGTCCCCTTTGGCGCTGGGCCGGAGAAGAAATCGACATCCACCCGTCCGACCTTGCCCTGACCAAACTCCACATAACAGGAACCGGCGCCGGTGTAGGCCGAAGGCTGTTCCGCTTTGTCAAGTTCTGCCAGGATAGATGCGGCGGCAATTTTTGCAGCGCCTTCTGCAAACACTCCGGCCTTGGGCGTACCCACACTGGTTACGTCGCCGATAGCATATACGTTCGGAAACTTTGTCTTCAGGTTCGCTTTATCCACCGGTATCCACCCGTTCTCTGTCAGACCGCTTTGCACCACTACTGGCGGTGCAACATGTTTGGGAATACCCAGAAACAGATCGAACGGCAGTTCAAGCCCGTCGTCGAGGATGGCCGTTTTGCGGGCCGGGTCGATAGCCTGTACCCGCTTTTGTGGTATGAACCGGATGTCGCGCTCCGCGAAAGCATCGAGTAAGGCCCTGGAGGTATCCGGCGACGGCGGTATAGGCGTACCGAAGGGCATCACCAGACTGATCGTGCAGGCCTGGCGCAAACCGCGTTGGGACAGGTAATCATGCAGCAATAAGGCCGCTTCACTGGGCGCGGGCGGGCACTTAAACGGCGCAGAGGTTACCCCGACAATAGCGTGGCCTTTGGTAAAAGCCGGAATTACTTCCCGTAGTTTTACGGCGCCTTCAAAGGAGTAAAATTCATGGCCGCCTGCTTCAAGTCCTGGTGTTGCCGCTACGTCGTAATCAGCACCCAGCGCCACCACCAATACATCTGCTTCGTAGGTTCCGCCATCCGTCGAAACCCGTTTTGTTAGCGGGTCAATAGCCGTTATCGTTTCCTGGCGAAACTGTACGCCGGGCTTTACAATATGGCTGTAAGCGATTTTGACGGCATCGGCGGGCTTGTGGCCAAACATGATATCCAGTTTGGAGAACCCGAAATAAAACGAGTCGCTTTTATCGATCAAGGTAAGATCGAGGCGGTCGCCGAGCGCTTCGGCAAGCATGGTGCTGAGCTCGAGTCCGCCGAAGCCGGCCCCAAGAACAATTACGCGTAAGTTCATCGTCTTTTTCTTTACCGTGCGTTTTGGATAGGGAATCAATGCCGTATTAAAAATCGACTCTCCAAGGTTATTTATCTTGGTTTTCAATTACGCAGTAGTCCGGCAAGTTTTTGCAAATCATTGAAAATGAAGCCTGGTGCATGTTTTTGGCGAGGACGCCAAAAACGGCGTTAAGGCTTCATTTTCAACGAAATGTCGCTGTTGACGTCCTTGCCAACAGCAAAATGTACCGGACTATTATTACTCACATCTGATTCCTATTCAAAACGCACGTTGTTTTACCACTTTTACACCGGTTGTGCGACCACCCGGAGATAGGGTTTCAACGTTTTCCAGCCTTCCGGAAATTTTTCTTTTGCCTCCTCGTCGGATACCGCCGGAACAATAATGACGTCTTCGCCATTTTTCCAATTGGCCGGAGTGGCCACTTTGTGGGCTGCAGTGAGTTGCATGGAATCCAGCACGCGCAGGATCTCATGGAAGTTGCGGCCGGTTGTCATCGGATAGGTCAGCTGCAGTTTGACTTTTTTGTCGGGGCCAATAATGAATACGCTGCGAACGGTTTGATTGTTCACGGCTGTCCGGCCTTCCGAGGTATCCGGTTCTTCAGCGGGCAGCATGTCGTACAATTTGGCAATGGCCAGAGTGGGATCGCCAATCATCGGGTAGTTCACGGCGTAGCCCTGGGTTTCTTCGATATCTTTTTCCCATTTCAAATGGCTGTCTACGGGGTCGACGCTCAGGCCGATGACCTTGCAGTTCCGTTGCCTGAATTCGGGCTCCATTTTGGCCATGTACCCCAGTTCGGTGGTACAAACCGGTGTGAAATCTTTTGGGTGGGAAAACAGCACAGCCCAGCCGTCGCCAATCCATTCGTGAAAACGGATGGTTCCTTTTGTCGTCTCGGCCTGGAAATCGGGGGCGATGTCGCCTAATCGGATACTCATGGTGTTTGCGTTTTTAACGTGTGAATAAATAATCAGGTAAACGAGTGGCCATGCAGGCCAAAAACCCCGCTTGTTGACGCAAGCAAAGGTAGGGTTGAAGGTGCCGAAAGGGCTTTCAATTATTTGTCAAAGGCTTTCGATTATCTTGCAAAGTAGTTTTTTTAGCGAAAAACAAGCGCCCGGACCTGCAATTGGCCGGATTCGCCTGTTTCAAGTGCCCAGCCGCTTCCATTCGCTATCCACGATGGCACATCCAAGTTTGAATAAGTATTGATCCATACTATGATCATCGGCGGCTCCCGTTTCAAAACTGGTGGAATAACTCCCACCCGAAAACTGTTGTGGCGCGGTGCGCAAAAAACGGGTAGATGCCGCTATCGACATCTGCACTTCTTCGATTTGTTGTTGTATCGCCGCCTGCTCGGTTGCATTCAGATCTTCAAAGCGTTTTTCCTGCGCAGCATCGGCCTGTTCGGCGTCGCCCATACTGATGTCGTGCCGCTCGTTGAACACACGGGGAGAACCGCCGAGGTGGTGAAAGCCGAATAACTCCGGCGGCATGTGTGTTACAATATCCTGATGATTGATATGCAGGAACGTTTTTGCCTTCAATAATTCATTGTAGGCCTCCATGAATGCGCCGTTGCCCACCCGTGGCGAGCCATACACATAAACACCTGTCACCGGGCGCCCGCTGAGCACGAAACGATGGGCGGCCAATTGTGCCAGGGCCGCCCCCAGGCTATGGCCGCAAACAAACATTTTTTTGCCGGTTCCCAGGTCCGTTACTGCGGCCAGCAGGAGGGGCCAAACGCCCTCCAATGCACGTTGAAAACCGCCGTGTACGCGTCCCCGCCCGCCGAAGGCATCGGTTTTCCGGAAACTGGCATCCACCAGTGCGTCGGTTCCGCTGCTGGTGCCCCGAAAACACACCACCACATGCCCGTCTTTCCCGGCTGCGAAGGCCTGGGTATCGGAGCTTTCGTCCTGCACCCAACGGAAGGTACCGTAACCCCAACTTTTGACCTGTTTTTCTACATAGGCCGGTTCAAAGTAAGCCAGGTGGGCAAAATCTGCCAGGGTCATGGCGTTGGGCAGGGTGTAGCGGTCTGCATTTTCATCAAAGCCGAAGGCGGCGGACGGGATGACATCGTCGCGTCCGTACCGCGCGCGGTTGATCACCGGGCCGATCTGCCGGAGCGACGAGGCGGCACTCCAACCCGGCTCGGGGCCCCATTCGGGGCAAACCACGTCTTTCTCGTTCAACCGCAAAATGGATGCGTTATCCGCGCCTTTGCGGAGGTCCACGCAAAGCGCATTGGCGTATCGCGTGGCTGCCTCAAAGACGTCAAACGGATCGTCGCGCTCCAATTCCGGAATAGCGCCATCCGTGTTGATCATATAATGCAGGCACAGCTGATCGATAGCCGGTTCGAGGCCGGAGGCAGCAGCGGCCTCGCGGAGCCTTTTCCGGAAAATAAGGAGTGTTTCCGCCAGTTTTTTATTATGGGGGTGGATCTCCTTTAGCAACTCATCCTGGTTGGGATGAAAGGTAAGATCCCAGGCAATATTGAATATATCGCGTTGAATTAAAGGCAAGCCGTTCTGAAGACTGGCGAAAGCATGCTTGATCGCTGCTTGAGTTGGCACTGGCATGGCAAGGTCGTTTTATGCCTGAAATATATAGCATTTATCGGGCATGAGCGGGACAAAAGTCTTTGTACTTAATTTGGAGGTAAAGTGGCCGGTGGTTAGGTGAGGGTATGGTCAGCACCGATGGCTAAAACCGGCTTCGGCTTCATTTTCGCGTCCGCTTGAACCGCAAAGCTCCGCGTACGTTCCGGCGCGATTCTTGCTGGTTTGCGCAAACTCTGTTTGCTCAAAATGGTACGAACGATCGCCGCCCTGGCCATCCTGTTGTTTTTCCTCGCGCCGTTGCGTCAGCAGGCCCAACGGCCCGCGTTCTTTTCCCTGCAGCCCGCAGACACCCTGTACAAGCCCCGCCTCTGGGCAGCAGTGGGTACAGGAACAGCGATTTACGGCACCGCGTTGGTATGGATGCACCATGCCTGGGTGGACAACAACCCGTCGGAGCGCTTCCACACGATCAACGATTTTGGCGATTGGAACCAGATGGACAAGATGGGCCATTGGCTCCTGTCGTACAACCAAAGCCGCTGGCTGTATGCGGGTGTTCGCTGGGCGGGCGTCAGGCCCCGCACATCGGCCTGGCTCGGCTTTGCAGGCAGCCAGTTGATCATGAGTTCGTTGGAAATGTTCGACGGTTACGCATCGCAGTGGGGCTTTTCCTGGAGCGATGTAGGTTTCAACCTGCTCGGTTCGGGCATGTTCGTGGCCCAGGAGATCGGTTGGGGCCAACAACGTATCGCCATGAAAGTGAGCGCCTGGCCTAAAACCTACCCTTCGCAACCGATCTACCCGGTCAGCCCGGCAGGAAGCGACGGTTCGACGACGCTCCAACAGCGCTCCGATGCGCTGTACGGCGCCGGGTTGATCAGTCTTTTTCTGAAAAACTATAATGCCACTACCGTGTGGGCCTCCGTAAACCCGCGTTCGTTTCTGCCCGGGCGCGCCGCGTGGCTGCCCCGCTGGCTCAACGTGGCCGCAGGCATGGGCGCCGATAACCTGTTCGCCGGGCGGGGTTACGAATGGAAAGCCAATCTGAATTGCACCGGCCCCGACTGCGACGTCTACGCACTCGACCCCGAACGTTATCCCCGAACGCGGCAATTTTACCTGTCCCTCGACGTCGACTTCACCCGGTTGGGTATCAGGAACCGCTTTTTACGCATGCTGGCCGGGGCTGTAAACATCATCAAGGTTCCGGCGCCGGCGCTGGAGATCACCGACCGCGGCGCCGTGCGTTTCCATCCGTTGTTTTTTTGATTCCGGGGCGTTTCAGCGTTGTTTGCGTTATTCTTGCCGGGCTTCGCCAAAACAGTTGCTTGTTTCGTACCATGCTTACCCTTCCCGCCACGCGCTCGGCGTCATCCCGAACTCCTCCAGAAAAGTAGTTGAAAAATAAGCCGGCGTCGAAAAGCCGACCTCATAGGCTACCTCGGCAATCGTGAGCGCGCTGTCGCGGAGCAATGCTTTGGCCTTGTGCAGGCGGACGGAGCGGATGAATACGCTGGGCGAGGCGCCCGTCAGCGCTTTAACTTTCCGGAACACCTGGCTGTAGCTCATGCCCAGCACCCGCATGAGTTGCGGCATGTCGAAGTCGGATTCGGAGATATGGGCGTCCACGATTTCGCGAATTTTGAAGAGGAAGGCGTCTTCCAGCACGAGGTCGGGATCTTCGCTGGCGGGAGGCGGGAGGGCGGCGTAGCGCTGCTGCAGCCGGTAGCCGGCAGGGTCAACGCGTGCTTGCACCAATATTCTCCACAAATAACGGAATAACGCCGGATTGTTCATGGGGGCGTGGCGGCAAATTGTGGTTTCATGTTTGGGTGGGTGGCAGTGGGGTTAGGGCTTCTGCCCGGGTTTTGCGGAACCAATGAGCGGCAAAAGTTGCCGGGCGCATGTTCTACATTTTTTTTCGGGGTCGTTTTTGATGGTAAGCCATTCGCCAGTTATTCCAAGCATGGAGGAACTTCATAAAGTTCGTTGAACCAATTGGCATTCAATCCCGGTTTGATAAAAAAGTGCGCTTGATTTTTTACCGGAGTATTGTAATGAAGTTAATATTGACTTGTTGTACCGGTCGGTCAAAACAGCGCAAAAACGCCTTTTCCTCGTCAGTTTTTGCCGTTTCGTGCATCCGTGGCAACAAGCTGGGTCAATAGCCGCCCTGCCCGTAATAGGCGTCTTTGCCGTGTTTTCTGAAATAGTGTTTGTCGATCAGGCTCTGTTTAATGGATGTGACCTGCGGGTTGATTTGAAGCGTAACGAAGGCCATTTTGGCCAACTCTTCCAGGACAGCCGCGTTGTACACGGCTTTTGCTGCGTTCTTGCCCCAGGTAAAAGGGCCGTGGCAGGCTACCAGCACCATTTCCACTTCCTCGGCGGACAAATGTTCCCTGTTGAATAAATTCAGGATCTGATTGCCGGTTTCGTGTTCGTAGTCGCCCCGGATCATTTCATCGCTCATGACTTCCGTAACGGGTACAGACGCCGTCAGATGGTCGGCATGGGTGGTGCCGAGATTGGGGATTGCCTTTTGTGCCTGAGCCCAGGCCACGGCATAGGTGGAATGCGTATGGCATATCCCGCCAATGTGTTCAAAACTCCGGTACAGGAGCAGGTGGGTTTTGGTATCCGAAGAAGGGCGTTTGCTGCCTTCTACGATTTTATGGTCGAGGTCGACGAGCACCATGTCTTCCGGTCTCAAATCGACATACGGTACGCCGCTGGGTTTGATGGCCACTACGCCCGAAGCCCGGTCGATGGCCGACACGTTGCCGAAGGTGTAAATGGCGAGGTGTTGGCGCGGAATCTCCATGTTGGCTTCCCAGGCCTCTTCTTTGAGTGATTGATACAGACTCATTATTCGCTTTATTTGAGTTCGAGAACGACTACCGATATCGGCGGCAATTTGATAAGGAGCTCGTTGTTCTTGGGGCCTTTGTCTTTAATCCTTCCTCCTGGTACCGGCAACGCCAATATGGATAGTTTAAAAAACCGCATACGTATTCAGCATTTTTCATGCATCATTACTTAGCCGTTGTTTTCTCTATAAAATCCCCGAATTCCAAATAGCGCCGGTACAGTTTGTCATACACCTGGGTTTTGTCCTTTTGCGGATGGAAGGTGGCATCAAATCCGGAGTTCATGGATTTTTGGGCCTCTTCCATGCTTGGGTAAACACCGGCGGCGGTGGCGGCACAAATGGCCGCTCCCAGTGCGCAGGCCTGTTCGGAGCGCACGATTTTGATGGGCATACCGAGCACGTCAGCCAGCGTTTGCATGACAAAAGGCGATTTTTTGGACACGCCGCCTATGCCGATCACCTGGTGAATGGGCACGCCTTCCGAGCGGAAACGCTCTACAATGCGTCGTGCGCCGAAGGCCGTGGCTTCAACCAGGGCCTTGAACAAGCGGGGGGCATCGCTACCCAGGTTGAGCCCGGCAATCGCGCCCTTCAGCTGGTGATTGGCGTCGGGTGTGCGCCGGCCGTTGAACCAGTCGAGCGCAATGGGGTCGTGTTCGGTGAGCGGCAATTCGGCAGCTTTTATCGACAGCATGGGAATGATGCCTTCCACGTGTTTTTCGGCTTCTGCTTCCGGGAGCAGGTTGCGAATGGGCCAGGCGAGCAGGTTTTGAAACCACGCATAGACATCGCCGAAGGCCGACTGGCCGGCTTCCATGCCCAGCATGCCGGGCAGGATGGAGCCGTCGACCTGGCCGCAAATGCCGCGGATCAGCAGATCGCCCACTTCGTCGTTGGGCGCGATAAGCATGTCGCAGGTGGATGTGCCCATTACACGCACCAGCGAATACGGCTCGATGCGCGCGCCCACCGCCCCCATGTGCGCGTCGAAAGCGCCCACGCCGATGACTACATTTTCCGGAAGGCCCAGTTCGTTGGCCCATTCGGCCGATATGGTGCCCATAGCCTCATCCGACGTGTAGGTGTACCGGTATAGCCGGTCGCGGACGCCGGACAGCAAGGGGTCTATCTTTTGCAAAAACGCGTTGTCGGGCAAGCCATCGAATTCCTCATGCCACATGGCTTTGTGTCCGGCAGCGCAACGCGACCGTTTCACCTGAAGCGGGTCGGTCATGCCGGTCAGCACGGCCGAGATCCAGTCGCAGTGCTCCATCCAGGAAAAGGCGGCCTTCCGCACGTTCTCATCCACCCGCAGGATGTGCAATATTTTTGCCCAAAACCATTCCGAAGAATACACGCCGCCCACGTATTTGGTGAAATCATTGCTCCATTTCCAGGCGAGTTCGTTGATCTCACCGGCCTCTTTGTTGGCGGTATGGTCTTTCCAAAGCACAAACATGGCGTTGGGGTTTTCTTCAAACCCGGTCAGTAGCGACAAGGGGGTGCCGCGTTGATCGACCGCCACGATCGTAGAGCCCGTGGTGTCCACCGAAATGCCCACGATATTTTTAGCGACCTCCGGACCCGCCCGGCGCAGGGCTTCTTTGACCGATTCTTTCAACCCTTCCAGGTAATCGTTCGGGTGTTGGCGGAATTGAGCGTGCGCCGGCACACAATACATGCCTTTTTTCCAGCGCGGGTAATAATAAACAGCCGTGGCGACTTCCTCGCCGTTGGCGGTATTGACGACTAATGCCCGCACGGAGTCGGTACCGTAATCGAGGCCTATGACGTATTTCATGATGTGCAGCAAAGATTTTATTGGTAAAAAACTTCTCCCCAGCGCAATTCATTTTTGAACTGGCGCAGGCGTGTTTCGGCATCGATGATCACGGTTTCGATGTCGAACATTTCGGCAAATGCCTCGAAATGTTCGGTTTTCAGGTTTTGGCTAAAAACGGTGTGGTGGGCGCCGCCGGCGTAAATCCAGGCCGTACAAGCGGTAGGCAGGTCGGGCAAGGGCTTCCAAAGCACGCGGGCTACCGGGAGCTTGGGCAATTGTTGCGTCGGTTCCACGGCTTCCACCGCATTGATGAGCAGGCGGAAACGGTTGCCCATGTCGATCAGGGAAGCGTTCAGTGCCGGACCGCCCGCTGTGTTGAACACCAGGCGTACGGGATCCGCTTTTCCGCCGATTCCAAGCGGGTGCACTTCGCAGCGGGGCCTGGCGTTGGCGATCGACGGGCAAATTTCAAGCATATGGGCGCCCAGCACCATGGGGTTGTCGGGGTCGAGGTGGTAGGTGTAATCTTCCATAAAGGAGTTGCCGCCCGGCAGGCCGGCGGCCATGACCTTGGCGGCCCGGACCAGCGCGGCGGTTTTCCAGTCGCCTTCCGCCCCGAATCCGTATCCGTCGGCCATAAGCCGTTGGGACGCGATGCCCGGAAGTTGGACCAGCCCGTGCAGGTCTTCGAACGTATCGGTAAAGCCTTTGAACTGGCCGTTTTGCAAGAAGGCGCGCAGGCCGAGTTCGATGCGCGCCCCTTCGCGCAACGAACTGTGCTGCGCGCCGCCGGGCAGGAGCGAAGGCATTACGGCGTACAGGTCGGCGTATTCGGAGCAGAGTTGATCTATGGCTGCGTCGCTTACCTCCCGGATGGCGCCGACCAAATCCCCTATGCCGTAGGTGTTGACCGAGTAGCCGAATTTGATCTCCGCTTCCACTTTATCCCCTTCGGTTACGGCTACCTGCCGCATGTTGTCGCCAAAGCGAACGAATTTGGCGCCCTGCCAGTCGTGCCGGGCGGCCGCTGCCCGGGCCCAGATGCCGAGTTGCTCCTGCACCCCGGTTTCCTGCCAGTGACCGGTAACGACGAAGCGGTTCCGGCGCATGCGGGTGTTGATGAAGCCGAATTCCCGGTCGCCGTGCGCCGACTGGTTCAGGTTCATGAAATCCATGTCGATCTCGCCCCACGGTATATCGCGGTTGAACTGACTGTGCAGGTGGCAGAGCGGTTTTTGCAGGGTATTCAATCCGCGAATCCACATCTTGGCCGGTGAAAACGTGTGCATCCAGGCGATGATGCCGATGCAGTTGGTATTGACGTTGGCTTCCTGACAAATTTGGTGGATCTCATCGGGCGTCTTGACAACCGGTTTGAAAACCACTTTAGCGGGTATGGCCGAAACCGCATCGAGCGACCGCGCAATTTGCTGGGCGTGCAGCGCTACCTGGTTCAAAACTTCTGCACCGTAAAGGTGTTGGCTACCCGTGACGAACCAGATCTCTAATTGGGTCAAATTGAGCATATGGTATTAAATTGAATCGTATAAACATAGTATTCAAGACATGTTTGAATTTATCATTTCGGCGCCAGGGCGCCCAAGTTAATCCTGACCGACGTTATTTTCTCACCACATCTCCGCTCTTCCGTACCAAAGTCCGGATTAATTCCAAACATGATTCAACCGGTAGAAAACATATCGAAACAATCAACCAAAACAGGTACGGGTTGGCCCAACTCGATCCGGATAGGGTGTCCGGTCTTCGGTGGTGGGGCAGCAGGCTGCGGAATAAAATCACGGGGGGAAGAGGATGCGGTTTAGGGGTCTTTTTTGGGGTTACTTTCCAATACAAAACTTCCCAAAAATATTCCCCAACAGATCCTCCACCCCGATCTCGCCGGTGATCTCCCCCAGGAAGTATACAAAACTTCCCAAAAATATTCCCCAACAGATCCTCCACCCCGATCTCGCCGGTGATCTCCCCCAGGAAGTTCAGCGCCCGCCGGATGTCCATCGCCACAAAGTCGCCGGTCACGCCGCTGTTCAGGCCCTGCAGCACGTCGGTGAGGGCGGCTTCGGCGCCTTGCAGGGCGGCGTAGTGCCGGGCGTTGGTCACGATGGTGCCTTCCAGGTTGAGCTCGCCGCCGATGGCGCTTTCAAACAGTTTTTCCTTCAGGTATTCGATGTTTTGCCGGTTTTTGGCGCTGATGGGCACGATCTGGTCGGCGGTGAGGCCGATCCGGTTCTGCGCCGGCGGGTCGCTTTGCAGGTAGGGATACACGTCGGGGGCGGCGGGGTCGACCAGCCATTCGGCCTTGAAATAGGGGTTTTGGTCCATTTTGTTGCACACCACCAGGATGGGCGACCCCTGCTGCGATGCCCCTTCCGGTCGCGTATCGCCGTCGGCCGCAGCCGCGCCCACAATCCCGGCGAGGTCGGCGTGTACTTCGGCCAGCGTCAGGGCGGTCACGTCCCACAGGTACACCACGATGGAGGCCTGCCCGATTTTTTCCATCGTGCGCTGCACGCCCATGGCTTCGATCTGGTCCTGCGCTTCGCGGATGCCGGCCGTATCGATCAGGCGGAATTCCACGCCGCGGATGTTGAGCGTTTCTTCGATGGTGTCGCGGGTGGTGCCGGCAATGTCGCTCACGATGGCGCGCTCTTCGTTGAGCAGGGCGTTGAGCAGTGTGCTTTTACCGGCGTTGGGCCGGCCGGCGATCACGGTGGCTACCCCGGTTTTCAGGGCATTGCCCAGCGCAAACGACTGCACCAGCGCGTGCAGGTATGCCCCGATGCGCTGCACCAGGGCCTTGAGTTGGCTGCGGTCGGCAAATTCCACATCCTCTTCCGAGAAGTCGAGCTCGAGTTCCACCAGGCTGGCGAAGTGGATCAGTTCTTCGCGCAAGTGGGCGATCTCGGTCTTAAACCCGCCGCGGAGTTGCCGCAGCGCCAGCTGGTGCGCCGCCGCGCCGTGGCTGGCCACCAGGTCGGCCACGGCTTCGGCCTGGCTGAGGTCCATTTTTCCGTTCAGGAAGGCGCGGAGCGTAAACTCGCCGGGCTGGGCCAGCCGCGCGCCGGAGCGCAGCAGGAGTTGCAGCACTTCCTGCTGGACGTAGGTGGAGCCGTGCACCGAAATTTCCACCAGGTCTTCGCCGGTGTACGACTTGGGCGCGCGGAAAAGGGTGACCAGCACCTCGTCGAGCGTGCGGCCGTCTTCGGCTTCGATGCGGCCGAAATGAGCGGTGTGGCTGGGCTGGTTTTCGAGGCGCTTGCCTTTGAAAATACGGTCGGCCATAAGCAGCGCCCGCGGGCCCGACAGGCGCAACACGGCAATAGCGCCCACCCCCGGCGGCGTGGCCAGGGCGGCAATGGTATCATTCAAATCGGGAAGTGTCATGAGCAGCGCGCCTCGATCAAACGGGAGGCGGGCCCAAAATTATCGAATCCTGGCCCGAATTGGAGCGGCCGGGCGCGCGAAGCTGCGGCGTATAAAAAAATAGCCCGGCTTCGACGTTTCGAAACCGGGGTTCTCGCCTATGAAGCATAAGACATCTGAACCTGGAAGGCGGCGCTCGCAAACCCGTCGTGACATGGGCCGGTTCTGCGACGTGATGCTAAAAAACACTGCCGGAGAAAGCGGCCGCACAGGAGCGCCGAAAGGCCCTTAGCGTCGTCTCAAACGCGCTAAATGACCGGCATCGAGCCCTTGCAATCGGATATCCGGTTGCACGAGTCGATGAAGAAACCAACTTATAACAAGGGAAAAGAAAAACCGAATAAAAACGGCAGGCTGTGAGAGCCCGCGAAAGGCAATAGTAAGTCTGCTCATGGGATGGTTGTAGTGTTTGTAAAAAAAGCAATCGGTAAAAAGCAGAACACGATTAAAAGGAACGCTGGCAAATATAGGGGTTACTAGGGGTCAAAATCCAGTGGTCGTCCATTTTTTATGAAAAAATGTCTCGCATCTATCAAATTCAAAAGTCGGAAAACCCGGCCCACCGGTCGCCAAACTGTTCCCAAAAGGCCAGCACTTTGCTGCGTGCGGGGAACTCAGAATAGATTTCACCGCGCTGGATACCCTGCAGCACGTGTTTGGTGGCTTTCGACACCTCCTGCGGAAGCTTGTTGACGGGGAGCCATTTCACGTCCTTGAATTTTTTGGTTTCCAGCGGCTCCGGCTCGCCCTGAAAGCGCGATGCCCGGAAATACAGCACCAGCAAGGTTTCGTCCTTTTTGAGCTTGTGCCGGTGCAGCACATGCACCAACCGCAAGTCGATGGGCTCCACATGGATTCCCGCTTCTTCCTGAGCCTCCCGGGCAAGCGCTTCCCGGGCGAATTCGTTTTCCTCCACGTTCCCGCCGATGAGCGAGAATCGCCCTCCGTTCTTTTTCGTTTGCTTCAGGAACAGCATTTTTCCATCCTCTTCCACGATAAGGCGCACAGCAAAAATGAGCATATGACGTACCGGTAAAAACGTCCAACATTAGGGTTGTCAAAACGGTGCAAGTTAGGGGGCGCGGCGAAAAGTACAAATGAACTTTGGGTTAATCTGTGGTTTGTATCGCCCAGCCTGCAAAATACCCTGCCGCTTATTCGAGGTATATTTCGAGCAGTGCCGACTCGATGGCGCGTTTGGAGGCGCCCTGTTCGGTCATCTCCTGGCGTTTGAGGGCGCGTTGTTTGCGGAGCTCCGACTTGGTTTGTTGAAAAATTTCCTGCTGGGCGGGGGTATTCAGCATGCGCTGGATGCTGGCCAGCGTACCGCGCTGTATGCTTTGCAGTTTGGCGTTGTACAAGGCCGGATTGTCTTTCAGCGGCTCGATTTCCGACAGGTTGCGCCGTTTGCGCTGCTGGATAACGTACATCTTCTCTTCCTGGGCGGCGTCCAGCTGGTACTTTAGTTTCAATTGCTGGGTGGCTTCGCGCGCCAGGTCGGGCCCGGGATCGACGCCGCCTGGCGCCGCGGAGGCCGGCGTCGCCGCGCCGGGCGATTGAGCGTACAGGGCGCCGGCGGCCAGTATCAACAGACTGGTAAGCAATACGGTATGTTTCATCTTTCAAGACATTTGAGTTGTTGCGACGGGGGGGGGCCACCAAAGACGCCCGTCGCAACAAGGCTATATTAAGAACAGGTTTTTCATTTTCGCCTCAGCATAAAAATCCAAACATGTTCTGACAAGGAACGATGGCTGGGGCAATCCCCAACAGCGCTGAAAGTAAAGATACGCAAACCATCAGGGCCGGCCATCGCTCCGGATGCAAATCGGTTCCGGGGCCGCTATGCCCCACCCCTGCGACAGGCCTCATCATTGCGTGGGCGGCGCCGTATTGCGGAGGATCTCCACGCGCCAGCCGGTGCTTTCGGCCATAAACCGGATGACGTCGAAAATCTTATCGCCCTGTTCGCGCGCCGAGGGGAGCAAATTGCTCCGCAGCGCCTGCTCGCGGATGAGGTCTTTGGCCTTTTGGTTCATCCGGTTGTAGTCCTCCGGTGAAAAGTTGGTAAACAAGCCGGTGGAGACGTCGTAATAATCCAGTGTATGGTCGATGCTCAGGATCTGCGGTTCGGGCAGCGGGCCGATGCGCAGTACGTGCGCACTGGAGTCGGCGTCGATGCGCAGGTTGGTGAGGTCGTATCCGGCCGACACGACGGCGTTCACCCGCACGAGGGCCTTTTTGTCCCAAAACCAGGAGAAATACCCCGAGTACTCGCTGTAGTTGTAAATCTCCGAGAATTGCCCCTCCACCGTGGTGAGTTTGACCACCGCCCGGATCTTTTCCAACAACACGCTGGCCGATTCCACCGGCTGCGATCTGGGCGCCCATAAGCGGTACGCCAGCCAGCCGCCGAGCAGGAACGTGCCCACCAGCGCGCCGATCAGCAACAAACGTTTTGTCATACGTTCAAAAATTTGATGGCCAAAGTTGGCCCAAATCTCCCGTCCTTTACGAAAAAGTTTTTCACCTATGCAGCAAGTGCGCCAACACCGCCATTGGGCTATTCTACTCTTTTTTGGACTCTTTTTGCTTCAACGTGCGCCACTCTGCGCGCAAACCGATACCCTGCGCCTGCTTTTTGCGGGCGATATCATGGGGCACGCTCCGCAAATCCAAAGCGCCGAGGTGGCGCCCGGCCGGTACGATTACCGCCCCTGTTTTCAGTATATCAAACCCATATTGCAACGCGCCGACCTGGCCATCGCCAACCTCGAACTCACGCTCCCCGGCAAGGCCCCGTACACGGGTTATCCGATGTTCCGCAGCCCCGACGCCCTGGCCGATGCCCTCAAAGACGCCGGCTTCGACATCCTCGTAACCGCCAACAACCACGCCAACGACAGCCACGGCGCCGGCGTCGTCCACACCATCCAGACCCTGCAAGACCTCGGCTTCCAGCAAACCGGGACCTTCAAAAACCAGCGCGACCGCAGCGCTTTCTATCCCATGATGGTGTATAAAAACGGCTTCAAACTGGCTTTTCTGAACTATACCTACGATACCAACGGCGTGCCCACCCAGGAACCCACGATCGTCAACCGGATCGATACCCTCCAAATGGGCCGCGACCTGGCGGAAGCCCGCGCCCGTAAGCCGCATTTTATCATTGTGGTCATGCACTGGGGCATCGAATACCAACTCGAAGAAAATGCCGAACAACGCCGCCTGGCGCAATTCCTGATCCGCAACGGGGCCGACCTGGTGATCGGCTCGCATCCGCATGTGGTGCAGCCCATCCGCACCGAATCGGTCGCGCTCCCCAACGGCCAGCGCAAAGACGCCGTGGTGGTGTACTCCCTCGGCAATTTTATCTCCAACCAGCAAAAACCGGGCACCGACGGCGGCATTCTGTTCCAGGTCGACCTCTTGCACCGCAAAGGCGTGCCCTATGCCGAAGTGGGCGACTATGGCTACCTGCCGGTCTGGCGCTACGTCTGGAAGCAAGCGAGCGGGAAAAGCACGTTCCTGACCCTCCCGGCTGCCTTTTACGAACGGTATCCCGACGCCGCGCCGGGCCTGCCCCTGTCGGCGCAAAATGCGCTGCTGCGCTTTGCCGAAACGGTGCGCAAGCGCTTAAACGGATGTAGGGAAATGCGATAAGGGCTACGCTTAGAACATGTTTGGTTTTTCATGCTGTGGCGAAACCGAGAAAATTTTGTTTCAGACAAGGCAAATTTTGAAATCGGATACGGGTAATCCGCTTGCAAAGTTTAACGCAGTATGAAATAAAATTTTCCGGTTGTAGTGGTCAACCAATTTAGTATTTACAATGGTGTAACCTTCCCCAACCAGAGTGCCTTCTGCCGTCCGCGAGGCATGCCCGACCGAAGGGGATGGTCCGCCGTCAGGCGGAGCGCCTTTTTTGACAGGGGAATTGAAACGCAATGTCCCACAAAAGGCCACAATGCCCTGTCAAAAACAGCGCAATCCCCGCAGGTCGTTGGCACTGCCGGAAGGACAGCCTTTTTCTTTTGGTTACTTTTCTTTTGGGCGAGCAAAAGAAAAGTAACAATGCCGGACAAAAGACGGAATATTCCACGATAACCAGAAAGCCATACAGCGGACCAGCAGATCGTTTCAAATTGTAAATTGGTCTTCCTGTAGCCCTGTGATGAAATACCAAACATGTTCTTAATTATCGACGGCATCTTCTCCGTTCTTCTGTTTCCGGTTGGCCTGAAAAAGAGCGGCGATCTCGGCTTCGAAGCGTTCGGCCAGAGCCGGGCGGCGGAGTTTGAGTGTGGGGGTCAGCAGGCCGTTCCCGGGCGTCCACGATTCGGCGAGCAACTGGAACGCGCGCACTTTTTCGATGGGCCCCAGGTAGGTTTCGTTGATGCGTTCGATCTCCTGCGCCAGCAATTTTTCCACTTTGGGATTCAGGATCATGTACGGCGGCGCGGTCCAGTGCACGTTGTTCTCCCGGCACCAGGCCTCGAGTTGGTCAAAATTGGGCACCAGCAGCGCGCCCACAAACGGCTGGTTCAGGCCCACGGCGAGGCATTGATCGATAAAGGGCGAGCGCAGGAGTTGTTGTTCGACAAAGGCCGGGGCCACAAATTTGCCCGTGGTGGTTTTAAAAATTTCACTCTTGCGGCCGGTTATTTTCAAAAACCGCTTGAACTCAAACCGCCCGATATCACCTGTTTTCAACCAGCCGTCGGTGGTAAAGCGCTCGGCGGTTTCATCGGGCAAATTCCAGTAGCCGGTCATCACATTGGGGCCGCGCACTTCAATTTCGCCTTCTCCTTCGGCATCGGCGTCTACGATGCGGACCTCCACCCCCGGCGCCGGGATGCCCACCGTGCCGAAATGCACGCCCCCGGGTTCGAATCGGTTGAATGCCACCACGGGGCTGGTTTCGGTGAGCCCGTAGCCCTCGCGCACCTCGATGCCCGCAGCCGAGAACAACCGGCCCAACCGGGGTTGCAGGGCCGCGGCGCCCACGGCTATGCCGCGCACCCGCCCGCCCATAGCGCGCCGCCAACGGCGAAACACCAGCAGGTCGGCCAGCAGTAGTTTGAGGCGGTACACCGGGGGCATGCCGTGTTTGCCGGCAAACGGGTAGCGCTCGCCGAGGGCCATGGCCCAGTCGAGTATTTTTTTGCCCCAAAAACCGGCCTGGTTGCGGCGTTCCAGCAAGCGTTCGTAGCTGCGCTCCAGGATGCGCGGCACGGCTGTGAAAAAATGCGGGCGCACCTCGCGCAGGATCGCCGGCAGGCCCTCCACCGAATCGGCAAACCACACGGGCGTGCCGGCCGCCTGGTACACATACGTCACCATCCGCTCGAAAATATGGCTCATCGGCAGGTAACTCACGGCCGTCACTTCGGGGCCCACCGGTACGATGGCCAACACGGCCTTCACATTGCTGATAATGTTGGCATGGGTGAGCATGACGCCCTTGGGAGCGCCGGTGGTGCCCGATGTATAGAGGAGTGTGGCCAGCGTATCGGGTAAAATCGTGTCGCGGATGCGTGCGACGGCTTCCCGGTCGCCGGTATCCGGATCCCGTAGGGCTGTTTTCCAGGGCAGCGCCCCGGATACCGGCTCGAAGGCGATGACGTGTTCGGGCAGGGGGCCCGATTGCTTCAGCTTTTCAAACATCTCGCCATTGCTCACAAAGCAGCCGCGCAGTTGGGCGTCCTGCACAATGTGGGCCACTTCGTCGGACCGCGCGGTGGCGTGAATGGGCACGGGCACCATGCCGGCCTGCAACAGGGCTGCGTCGGCAATGACCCAATACGGGCTCCCGCAATGGCTGAGCAACCCCACCCGGTCGCCGGGGCGCAGCCCGAGTTGGAGCAAGCCGTGGCTCAGCCAGTTCCGCTCCACGATCAGATCCTGCGTGCTCCAGGTACGCCAGGCGCCGTTTTCGCGCCCGGCCAGGGCCACGGCTTGCGGATACCGCCATTGCTGGTACTCCAGAATTTCAAACAGTCGGGTGAAGTCCATTTGATATTGCGCTCAACGTGAAAAACTTCAGTCGCTTGCTTCGGAAGGGTTGTTTACGGCGGGCATGCGGCGCACGCGCACGGCGGTGAGGATGACCAAACTCAACAAAAACAAAACCGACAAGGCCAGAACGCTGCTGCGCATGCCGCCAAACAGCTGTGCCACCAATCCGAAAACCAGCGTGCCGAAAACGGTCGACACTTTATCCATCACATCGTAAAAACTGAAAAACGAGGTGGTCTCCCGGGTATCTTCGGGCAAAAACTTCGCATAGGTGCTCCGCGACAAAGCCTGAATGCCCCCCATCACCAACCCGATAGCGCTGCCGAGCATATATACCTCCGCCGTGGTATGTACGGAATAGCCGAACAGACACACCAGCGTCCAGATGAACAGCATGACAAAAAGCGACGTGCGGTTTCCCCGCATTGCCGACAGGCGCGACGACAGGAATGCCCCCAGGATCGCCACGATCTGAAGGATCAGCACCAGGCCGATCAGCTCCGATTTTTCCATGTGCATCTCTTTGTCGGCAAAACTCGAAGCGAGGAACAAAATAGCCTGTACGCCCGCGTTATAACAAAAAAAGGCCACCAGGAAGAGCGTGGTGTTGCGGCTGCTCCGCACCGCCCGGAAGGCTTTGGCTACCTCGTCGTAGCCTTTGTGCAACAGGCGCAGGGGCATGGGACGCGGGGCGTCGGGCGGCAGGCGCCGGAACGGGATCTGCGAGAACCCCAGCCACCACAAGCCTACGCTCACAAACGCCCAACGCACGGCCGATTCTTCCGTCGGAAAGCCCAATAGTTCGTATTTAAGGATCATAAACAGGTTGAAAACCAGCAGGATCACGCTGCCTGCAAACCCGTAAATAAAGCCCTTGGCGCTCACCGCATCGTAACGGTCTTCGGTGGCGATATCCGGCAGGTAGGCATTGTAAAACACGATGCCGCCGGCAAACCCCACCGTGGCCATCACAAAACCCGCCACCCCGATCCAGAGCGAGGCCGCGCTTTGAAAAAAGAACAGGCTGATACAGGCCAGCGACCCCACGACGGTGAAAAAGCGCATAAACCGTTTTTTCTTCCCGCTGTAGTCGGCAATGCCGGAGAGAATGGGCGATATGGCGGCAATGATCAGGTACGCCAGCGAGATGCACCAGGCAATCACCGTCTCGTCGCGCAGGGCAACACCGCCGACGTTGATCGTATCGGGCGCAATGCCCAAAAAATAGGGCGGAAATACGGCTACGGTGATCACCAGGGCATAGGCGCTGTTCGCCCAATCGAAAAAGGCCCAGCCTGTAATGATGCGCGGGTCGTTTTTAGCCGTCGGCTGGTCAAAGGTTGAAGCGGTGGCCATAAGCAGTTGGTTCCGTTTTGTCGGGTAAATGTATGGCCTTCTGCCTACAACTTACGCACCGGCGTAAAAGCAGCGCTTTAAATTTTGCTGCCGGTTGGGTGGGCGCCCAACCGGCAGCAGACGGCTGTGGAAACGATTGGAAAAGTACGCTACCTGGACGGATGGCCGAAAGGTACGTTCACCCCCAGCCATGGAATGAGGATGAGTTCTCCGTCCGTTTGGGTGGGGATAAAAAATCCGGCATCGATAGCCACGTGTTTGCCGATAAACCGCCCGCCAAACGACATCAGCACATAGCTATCCTCCCCCGCGTCGAACAAGTAATTTTCCGTCAGCAGGGCGAATTTTTTTCCTGTCCGGTACATGCCGCTCAGGGTTACCGTAGGCGTATTGGCCCAGCCGTCGCCCGAGTAGCCATACCCGAGGCCGAAATTGATGTTCCTATCCCGCGAGCCCAACGTTAGCGCGCCGTACGCTATGCCAAACGAAGCGTCTTCCTCGCCGAGCACCGTAGCAAAAAAGCCGCCCACACCGAGGTTGACCTGGTCTTTTTTGAGGGGAATGGAAACCTTTGGCGTGATCCACACCGGGGTGGGTGCTCCCCCAAAAATGAAAGCAGGTATGAGTCCGACGCCAAGGGTAAAATTGTCGGTGAAGCCGTAACTGACCTGGTTGAAAAAGATCCACGCATTTTGGTAATACCCTTCTCCTTTGCGCAGCCCATAACCATTGGGGCCGAAAAAGTAACGGGTCGCATACGGGTTGTCGTACCAGTATTCGCCCCCCACAATTTGCTTGGTGTTCACGGGACGGATATACCGGATGTCTGTCTTGCGGATTTTAACTTCGCCAAACTGCTCTGTTTTCAGCACCAGCACATCGGTTTCAATTTGAACCACATACCCTACAAACTCATTGCCGTCCTTGGTTTCAATGGACGTGAGTTGCGTCGAGTCGGTCGGGATTTTGAGGTCTTGCGCGGCCAGCCGGCCGGCGGCCGGCAGCAGCAGGCAAAAAAGGACGGGTAACAGATGGAAATGTCTCATCAGGCTTGATTTTATTTTGGTGAACCGAATGGTACGTGCAGGCCAAGCCAGGGTATGGCGTAACCTTCAGAATCGATAAACGGGAATAAAACGGCGCCATCAAAGGCGATCCGGCGCCCCATAAAACGGGCGCCGAATGAGAAGATCGCGCCGCTTTCGTAGGATGTGGAGTAAAAGAAATTTTCGGTGATCAGGGCTGCTTTAGGCCCGGTGCGCAACATGCCGCTGACCGACCAGATCGGCGCCTGCCACCAGCCGGCATCCGAAAACCCGTAGCCGTAACCGAGGTTGGCGTTGGCATCGCGCGAGCCTACGCTGAGCTGGCCATAAAAAGCCGTGTAGGAACTCTCATCGTAGCCGTAAACAGGATCGAACGTATGGCCGTACAGCGCGCCGATCCCGAGGTTTATCCAATTCTGACGGATGGGAAACGTGATTTTTGGCGTAAACCACACCGGAAAGGGTCCGTCCAGGATAATCAATGGGGCAAAGCCCAGCCCCATCGAAAACCGATCGGTCAAGGCATAGCTCACCTGATTGAAAAACAACCAGCCGTTTTCAAAATAGCCCTCTCCTTTGTGCAGCCCGTAACCGTTCTGGCCTACATAATACCGGGTGGAATGGGGACTTTCAAACCAGTAGCGCCCCTTCACTATTTTCCGGACAGTCATGGGCCGGATGCTGCGCACCACCTGACTCCGGATCGTGATGGTGCCAAAATTTTCGGTTTCCAGGACGAAGGAAGCGGAGTCCTGCGACACCAATTTGCCGGCGAACTCATTTTCGTCGGTCGTTTTTACCAGTACATAACGGGAAGTGTCCGGCAGCGCCGTCTTTTGGGCAACTGCCACGCCGGCAGCTACCCAAAAGAGTACCGCAAAAGGAATTGCAGTGAATAGGCGTTCAGGCATGAGGTGGGTTCGTATTTCAGTTCTCCGGAGTAGACGTAAAGTTAGCTTAAATGGTTGGATACATCAATCCACAATGATCTCATCCACAAACAACCACGCGCCGTTGCCTGCACCCGCTGCGTTGTCGGGGATCACGCCGTAGGTCTGCAACACCACTTTCAGGTACCGCCCGTGAGCGCCCGGAATATCCATCGCGATGGTTTCCAGGGTAATGCCCGTCATACTGTCGGCGTCGATCTGCTTTTTTGCCACCGAGCTGAAGTTTTGGCCATCATCCGAAACGAACACTTCCACGCTGCGCGGCGGGTAGATCCACGACACCTTGCTGTTCACATAATGCATGGTGATCCGGCTGAAGTCGGTGCTGGCGCCGAAATCGATGACCGGGTCGATATCGTGGTTGACGAGGGCCACCCAGTTGTTCCACGACTTCAGCGCGCCCACCACCCCGTTGGTGAGGGCGTAGCGCTCGCCGCCCGAGTACTGATCGGGCTGTTTGGTCATGGTGTAGGTTTTCCCGCTGGCCTTGTGTACGAAATACTGGACGGTCAGGATTTTTCCCAGCACCTTGCCGGCCTGCACGGCCACGGCTTTCACGGTAGCCGACCGGTTGAGCGGGATAGGGGAATAAAAACCGGCCGAGGTCGGCTTGGGGTCGGAGCCGTCGATGGTGTATTTGATCTGGGCGGAGTGGTCGCTGCAGTTCAGCGCCACGTAACCGCCCGTGAACGTCGATTTGATATCGAAATAGCTCTTCGCATAATTGACCTTCATTGCATCCAGACGGCCGAAATGCGCTTTCAGCCGGCGGGCAAAATCGTCCCAGTTGCGCTTTTTTTGCGGCGCCCAGAGCACCTCCGAGAGCGCGCAGGCGCGCGGGTAGGCCATGTATTCCACGTATTCGGGCGTTTCCATGTACTCCGTCCACACGTTGCCCTGGGCGCCGAGAATATGCTGGGCTTCGGCTTCGCTGAGCGAGTCGGGGACCGGCTCGTAGCTGTACACTTTTTCCAGAGTGGTATAGCCGCCGATGGCGGGCGGTTCGGTGGAGGGGTCGCTTTGGTAATGGTCGAAGTAACAATGCGAGCCGGGCGTCATGATGGCGTCGTGACCCGAGCGGGCGGCGGCGATACCGCCGTCGATGCCGCGCCAGCTCATCACGGTGGCGCTGGGGGCGAGGCCGCCCTCGAGGATCTCATCCCAGCCGATCAGTTTTTTGCCGTATTTGGCCAGTATTTTTTCGGCGCGGTGGATGAAATAACTCTGCAGTTCGTGTTCGTCCTTCAGGCCTTCGTCCTGCATGCGTTTTTGGCATTTCGGGCAGTTGTGCCAGCGATCTTTCGGGCATTCGTCGCCGCCGATATGCACGTATTCGCCGGGAAACAGGGCACACACTTCGGCCAGTACGCCGTCCAGAAACTCGAAGGTTTTTTCGTTGCCGGCGCAGTACACATCCTGAAATATACCCCACAAAGTGGCGGCTTCATACGGCCCGCCGGTACAACCCAGTTCGGGGTAAGCGGCGAGGGCGGCCAGCGAATGGCCCGGCATTTCAATCTCCGGCACGATGGTCACAAAGCGTTGGCGGGCGTATTCCACCACCTCTTTGACCTCTTCCTGGGTGTAATAACCGCAGTAGGGTTTGCCGTCAAATTTTTGCGGCTGGTCGGAATACAGCCCGATCAGCGTCTCTTTGCGGCAGGCGGCCACGGTTTGGAGCTTCGGGTATTTTTTGATCTCGATGCGCCAGCCCTGGTCTTCGGTGAGGTGCCAGTGGAAGCGGTTGTACTTGTGCATGGCCAGCAGATCGATGTAGCGTTTCACAAATTCCACCGGGAAAAAGTGCCGGCCCACGTCGAGGTGCATGCCGCGATAAGCAAAGCGCGGGTAGTCGGTGATCGTGCAGCAGTTGGCCTTCCACACAATACCCGCTACAGGGCTGGGGCTGTTGAACTGGGGCGGAAACATTTGCCGCAGGCTCTGGACCGCGTAAAAGGCGCCGGCGGCTGTGCGGGCGCGAATAGCCACATAGCCGGGCATCACCTCCATTTTGTAGCCTTCGGCCTGCTCCACCGTTTCATCGGGAATAAAATAGATGCCGTTGTCGCGCGGGGCCGTCACCGGGTTCTTGTACGGCAGGGCTACGATCTTGTAGCCGGTTGAGGATTGCGCCAGGGCCATGAAATACTGCGCCGCGGTTTCCCAGTCGGCCTGACCCTGCGGGAAATACACCCGCGTATCGGGTTTCAGTTCGAACTGCCCTTCCCGGCCGTAAGCCGTCACGGGCTGCGGGATGATCGTGATCGATGACGTAACCTGGGCGGTAGCGGCGACCGACAGGATCGTCAGCGCGCCGAGGAGGAGAAAACGTGTGTTTCGCATAACAAATAAAAGAGTTGACTGCATATTCAGCAAATTGGTCGGAAAAGTACCTGGACCGGGTTATCTGTTAAAATCCACTTCGGCCTTTTGCCCCAATATTGCGTTATTTTTTTGCCGTAGCGCTGCTCAGCCTTCAAAAAATGCCTTGTTCCGGGCCAAAATCGCAGCGTTCATTTTTCAAATCATATCGATATGGCATTGGGGCGCCGGTTCAGCAAATTACGGCGCCTTCCTGGTTGACGGGCGACAAAAACACCTGGCTTTCCACCCGATTTTTGGCAAAAGCCCGTTGCATCGCCTGTCCGGCCTGTTCGGCGATCAGGCTGTTGGCGCACAGGGCAAACACCGAAGGGCCCGAGCCCGAGATGCTGCACCCCAGCACGCCGGCGTCGAGCGCAGCGGCTTTGACGTCGTAAAACCCCGTGATCAGTCCGGCGCGCTGCGGCTCGATGATCTCGTCGCGCAGGCTGCGTCCGATGAGGCCGATATCGCCGTTGAAGCAACCGACCACGAATCCGGCGACATTGGCGCTTTGCCGCACATAGGCCTCCAGCGGCACTTCGGGCTTCAGGATGGCGCGCGCCGTTTTGGTCAGCACTTCCAGTTGGGGGTACACGACCGTCACGTACAACCCGCGCGGCACGTGCAGCCGGTGTACATCGAGCGTGGCATTGTCGCGGATGAGGATGATCCCGCCCAACAGCGACGGCGCCACGTTGTCGGCATGAAAGCCGCCCGAGGCGACTTGTTCGCCCTGGCAGGCAAAGGGCAGGAGTTCGCGTTTGCTCAGGCCGCTGCGCAGCAATTCGCTCACGGCCAGTACGGCGGCCACGGCGCTGGCGGCGCTGCTGCCGAGGCCGCTGCCCAGCGGCATTTTCTTGTGGATTTCGAGGTCGATCCCTTTCTCCGTTTCGCCGATGTATTCCAGGAAACGCCGGACGGCCACCCCGGCGGTGTTTTTATCCACTTCGTAGGGCAATTTGCCGCCGTGGCCGGTGATCTTGGCGATCCGGAGGTCCTTTGTCGTATTGAACCGGGCGATCACCTCATCGCCGGGGCGCTCGATGGCCATACCCAGAATATCGAACCCCACGCCGATGTTGCCCACCGATGCCGGGGCGAAAGCTTTAATTCCCAAGGTTGAAAAATTTGACGTTTAATGTTGTTCCGGAGCGCGCCGGGCGTTTGGTACCGGGCATTTGTTGGCTAAAAAAAGCAAACAGCGGGCGCAAAGGTAATTTGAATAAACTTCTGCGCTAAAATTGCCGTTATGATCCTGCGCATTTACTATCCGGAACGCACACCGGATGGCTGCGTCAGAACCACCGCCCGCTCGCCCGGGAACAGACGGCGCATCATCCCAATGAAAAACATATACCAGTTGCTCCTAGGCGCTTCTTGCGCCGCGGCCTTGTTCCAGGCCTGTTATTCGTACCCGGAGAGCATCCCGCTCAATACCAAAATTTGCGTGCAAACCTCGCATCACTATTTCCCGATCCCCGACGCCACGGTGTACGTCAAATTCAACGCCGACTCGTTTCCGGGCTACCTCCAGAAGCCGGAATATTTTGACAAGGTGTTCAAAACCGGCAAAGACGCCCGCGGCTGCCTCGAAGGGGTGCCCGAAGGCAACCACTGGCTGATCGCTTTCGGGTACGACAGCCTGCATTACCCGAACGAGGTGTTCGGCAACCTGCCGGTCACGATCTCGATCGACGAGCACCCCGTGGTGGATACCTTCCTGTTTGTTTCGGAAAAACACTGACGGAGCATCAGTGAATGCCCTGTTGGGGGTTTTTGCCCGGAATATCCTTGAAATAATTCCAGATGTATTCCAGGTCCTTCGCTTCGTCGCCCGTGGGATGGAAAAGCACGGGGTCGAAAAAAACTTCTTTTTTCTGCCAGTCGAATGTGCAAAGGGCAATGGGCACGCCGGCCAGCCGGGCGATGTGGTAGAAGCCGGTTTTCAGTTTGGGCACTTTTTTGCGGGTGCCTTCGGGCGAAATGACGAGGTGCATGCGCTCGTTGCGCTGAAAGGCCTCCACGGTGGCCGAAACGAAGTTGCCGCCTTTTTTGCTGCGGTCGACGGGGATGCCGCCCAGCCAGCGGAAAAAGACGCCGAAGGGCCAGCGAAAGAGGGTGTGTTTGCCCACGTAGTTGGCGTAAATGCGCCCGGCGCTGTTTACGAGCACGCCCACCGGAAAGTCCCAGTTGGATGTATGCGGCGCCACTGCCAACACCAGCTTGGGCACGTCGTACGGGTATTGGCCGGTGATTTTCCAGCCCCAAATTTTCAGGATCCAGGCGCTCAGACTTGATAACATCGGTAAAAAGTGTTCCGGTAATCCGGCTTGCGTTCAGCCAGCAAAGTTTGCAAATACTTGCCGACCCGATGCGCGTTGCCCGCCTTTTTTTCGGAGATATTGCAATTCGAACACCACCCACCCGCACTGTGCCGGGCCGGCTGAATCGCGCAGCGCAAACCCTTATTCCTGCGGCGGGCCGTGGTGTAAGCCCCCGCGCGGTCCGGGAGCCCCGGCCCGCAGCGTTTCCAAAAAGATCCGGTTGAGTTTTTCAAACTGCTCCGGGGTGCAAACGGCCCGCAAGGCAAGGAAATGTTGCTGCAGGCGCAGGTCCAGTTCGCGCTGAATGACGGCGCTGGTATCGGCCAGTTGGCGGGCCAGGGCGGTGTCGGGCGGCGTGTCGTCGAGCGCCAGCAGCATGCGGTGTTTGGTGGCCGCCATCCGGTCGAAAAGGGGGGTGGCGCCGGCGCGGTGTTCGTCGATAAGCGCGCGCACCTGCCCGGCTTGTTCGTCGCTGAGCCGGAGTTCGCGCTGCCACAGGCGGGCCAGGTCTTGCGGCGGGCGCGGCGGGCGGGGGTGCAGCCACACCGTGGCCAGCGTGGCGATATTGACAAGCACCAGCGTGAGAATGATCCACTGGCTTGCGCGTGGTCCGACGTTGAAAGTCATGGTTCAATGTGCATTGTACGTGAGAAAATAGACGTCCGCATTCCGGTCGAGGCCCCATTCCTTGGCCAGTGCCTCGGGCAATGCCTCCGGCTTGGCCGACGGATGCCATTGCCGGTACAGGAATACGGCGTTGAGCGCCAGCACCAGCGCCGTCAGGGCCAATTGCCCGGCCAGCACACCCCGCCGAATGCCCCCGGTAGGCGCCGCCATCCGGGCTTTCAGGCGGGTGTACAGGTACGGATTGCCCGGCACCCGTTGAAGGGTGTCCAATACGTCGAGTGTTTTTTGCACGTCCGATTCAATGCGATCCCGGTCCTTCATATCCAGTTTTTTATGTCAATCATCGTGTTGATAATAGTTCGTCAGCCGTTTGCGGAGGTTTTGCTTGGCGCGGAAGATCAGCGCCTCGACGGCGGGTACGTTCAGGCCCAGGGCTTCGCCGATCTCGCGGTGGCTGAGCCCTTCCACTTTGTGCAGGACGAACGCTGCGCGCTGGGTGTCGGGCAGTCGGTCCATGGCGCCGTACAGGATCCGGGCGCGTTCGCGGTTTTCCAACTGGATACCCGGGTGAAACAAGGCATCGGGTACCGCTGCGGCGCGCGCATCGTCGAGGCCGATCAGCGCCTGAAAAAAAGCCATACGTTTGTGGCGTTTCCGGTTGCGCAGGGTTTCCAGGCACTTGCTGACGGCGATCCGGTAAATCCAGGTGGACAGCCGCGATTCGCCGTTGAATTTTGTGACGGAACGGAACACCTCCAGAAAAACATCCTGCGTGGCATCTTCAGCATCCTGTACATTCGGCAGAAACCCCAGGCAGGTATTCAATACCTTTTCCTGGAAAGCGTCCACAAGGGCTTCGTAAGCGGCTTCCGAACCGTTTATCAGCCCCTGCAGCAACTCCGCGTCGGGTAGCAGGCCTGTTTGCATGATCGTATTAGATGCCGTTGGCGGGCGAACCTTGCGGCGAAACCCGGTTTTTTAAAATAAATTTCATGCGCCGCAAGGTTTTAAGCCCGGCGGCATCCAAAGGGAATTCGCACACCTTTCAACGCATTTTCATTATGAAAGCACAAACATTGGTAAAATCAGCCATTCTGTTGGCCTGCTTTTGCTGCTCCGCACCGTTTCTTTCCGCTCAACAACCCGATCATCCGCCCGGGCCGCCATCGAAAGAAATGATGGAAGAACACCTCAAAAGGATGGCCGCCGAGCTGAACCTGAGCGCCGAGCAAACCACCCGCTTCATGCAAATCGAACGGGATTTTTTTGAACAACGCCAAAACCTCCACGAGGCCCTGCGCAGCACCGGCGAACGCAAGATGGACGAACTCCATGCCGCCAACGAAAAGGCCTTGCAAAGCGTGCTGAGCACCGACCAACTCGCGCTGTACCGGCAGAAGATGGAGGCCTTGCACAAAAATCATCCGCACCCGGGGCCGCCGCCCGAAGGGCATCCGCCGGCGCCGCCGGCTAAAAATTGAGCCTTTTAATTCGAAGCACTAGCGGCAGGTACATGAGTCATGCGACACATGTGCCTGCCCGCGCTTAAAAATCTTGTACCTCCGCATGAAGTCAACTGTCTTGCTCCTCCTGTTTGCCTGCCCCCTCGCCGCCCAGACGCCCGGGCCGGAAGTAAGCTCCTGGGTGATCAACCCCGGCGGCCAGACGGGCTACAACAACATCCTGTCCAATGTGCTGGAAGTGAATTACTCGGCCACGCAGGTGTACGTCCGCGCCAACAGCGTACCCGGTTACGACATCGGCCCCTGGCCCGGCAACCCCAATACCCCCAAGGCACAGGGTTTTCAGTTCAAAATCACCCGCACTCCGCAGCAAAACACCAACACGCCAATCGCCACCCCGCTGGGGCATATCGGCCTGTGGTCGAACGGTGTGAGCATATTCAACGCCCTCGACGCCATGTCGTACAACAACGCCAACATCTGGCACCAAAATGCGGAAGTGGTGGAAGGGCCGTCGTTCGACAACTGCCTGGGCCATCCGGCGCCCAACGGCGAGTATCACAACCATGTAAACCCGACTTGTCTGTACGACGATTCCGACGATCAGCACCACTCGCCGATTATCGGCTATGCCTTCGATGGCTTTCCGGTGTACGGCGCTTACGGATTCGCTAACCCCGGCAGCACAGGCGGCATCGCCCGGATGCGTTCCAGTTACCACCTGCGCAACATCACCGAGCGCACCAGCCTGCCCAACGGTACCGTTTTGCAACCCGGCCAGTACGGGCCGGCGATCAACTCGAATTATCCGCTCGGGCGCTATGTCGAAGACTTTGAATATGTGCCCGGACTGGGTGATCTCGATGAGCACAACGGGCGCTTTTGCGTGACGCCCGATTATCCCAACGGGATTTACGCCTATTTCGTCACCATCAGCCCAAACCTGACGCCGGTGTACCCTTATGTGTTGGGGCCGACCTACTACGGCACCGTGCAAGCCGGTAATACGGGCCCCAATTCCGGGCACGTCGTCATCGGCGAACCGGTGGTCCCGTACAACCCGGCCACCGCCACCTATGCTGCAACGGCGGGTTCCGAACTGAACCTGGTACTCTACCCCAACCCCGTAGCCGACCGGTTGAGCGTCAGCGCCGGGGATGTTAGCGGAAACGTGTGGTTGCAAATTTTTGACCGCACCGGGCAATGCCTGCGCTCCATGGCCACCCAGCTGCCGGCGCAAGTGGATGTGTCGCAGTTGCCCGAAGGTGTTTTTATGCTCCGGGTGGCGGCCGCCGGCGCTGTGCCGGTGTGCCGAAGGTTCATCAAACAGTGATACCCAAGCCAACCCTGGCGCCGCCGGGGAAAGAACGGACAGGATCTCCAGGAGAAAACAAGTTCATTTGATGATCGATCCCATCGATCCTGTCCATTCATTTAAGTAGTCTTCGCGTTCAGCGCTTCACGAACATTTTCGTTTGTTGCTGCCCGCCGCTGATAAGGCGGCAGAAATAGGTGCCGGAGGGCAGATCCGCCGCCTCCCAGTATTCCTGGTACCGACCCTGGGCCTGCCAGCCGCTTACGGGCGTGGCTACTATGCGGCCGGCGGCGTCGAGTATTTGCACCAGCGTCATGCCGCCGGCGGTTTCGTACTCGAGGGTGGTTCCGGCGACAAACGGATTGGGCCGGCAACTGAGCAGGGCTTTACCCGCGATCTGGTGTATGTCGTGCGTGTCGGTCGAAACACAGGGCAACCCGGCCGTAAAGAGCTCGAGGTACGGAAAGTCGTGCATCAGGATAGCGGGTATATCGTCTTGCGGCACGCAAAACCAGTCGCGGAGCACGCTGGCATACAAGGAGCGGAAATCGAACTCCATCGGGAGGTTGTCTTCAACGGTCGGTACAGCCGGCAATTGCGGGTTGTTGCCCAGCACGCCGCCGGCAACCGGTTTGCCAAACACAAAAACCGGCGCCGCTTCGCCGTGATCGGTGCCGCCGCTGGCGTTGCTCGTAATGCGTCGGCCGAATTCGGAGAACGTCATGCCCACCACCCGGTCGGCCGTTTTCAGGAACTGCAAATCGTCGGTGAACGCCCGGATAGCGTCGCCCAATTCTTTCAGCAGGTCGGCATGTTCGCCGATGCTGTGGTTGTCGGGGTCCACTTGCTGGTCGTGGGTGTCGAAGCCGTCGATACTCACCACGTACAGGCGCGTTTTCAGGCCGCCGGCGATCAGGCGCGATACAATTTTCAGTTTGGCCGCCAAGGGGGTGTCCGGGTAGTCTTTTTGAACAGGCACCTTGGTGGAGGCGTCAATGATCGTCTGCGCGTAGGCCCTCGATTGCTGGGCTACCAGGCGGATATACGCCAGCTGCTCGCCGGCGGGGGTATTGGGCGAGGGCGTTTGCACGCCATCCAGCAGGTTATAAAAATCGTCGGGGTTCGAAATCACAAAGCCCATCCCGGTTTGCGGTCCCATGAGGCTGAGCGACATCGAATACCCGATTTCTACGGCCAGCGGGTGCGGCATGTCGGGGTTGGGATAGTCGACCGGGAAGTTGGGATATTCGTAGGCCAGGTAGCGGCCCGCCCAGCCGCTGGGGAAATACTCGTCCGAATCGGCCCCCGACATCCAGATATCCGTGGCGCGGAAGTGGCTGAAACTGGGGTTGGGGTAGCTCACGTTCTGGACGATGCGCACCTGGCCGTCGTTGAACAGGCTTTGCAGGCCGGTCAGAGCCGGGTGCAGGCCCAGGGTGAGGGCGCCGGACAGCGGCAGCAGTTCATTTTCGGGCACGATCACATTGGACCGCCCTTTGAAGAGCCGGTCGTACTGATCGAGCGGCACCACGGTGCCCAGGCCATCGTTGCCGCCGGAGAGCTGGATCAGGACCAGCACATGGTCGGTATCGGTGGAGAAGCCATGGAGCAGCCGGGAGAATGGGCTGGCAGCCAGGGCCCGCACGCCAAAGCCGTTGATCAGGGATGGGATAGCCACCCCCGCGGTCATGTTTTTTATAAAGTTGCGACGTTTCACGCTTGAATAAGTTTGAAGTTTGAAGTTGGGTATTTGACTTTTCCTCCGGAGGCCGCCGGCGGAAGCTCAGGGCCTGCCAGGCAGGCTTGCCATTGACAACTAGCCGTCAGGACAACTGGTATTCCTCCATTTGAAGGACGCGCCAGAGGTAGGCCTGCAGGCGGGTCCGGATCGCGCCGGCCAGCATTTCGTTGGCCGGGTCGGCCTGCCACAGGCTCCAGCCGAGCGTCCAGTAGGACTCGTTGGGCAAACCCTGCAGAAAGATGGGCTTAAGCGAATCTTTTACGTCCTGTGAAACCGGAAGACCGAGCAGGAGCTCCAGCGATTCATCGATAAGAACCCCGAGGTTTGAGGGCTCGGAGAACTTGGACGCCCAGGTCAGCGCGTCGATGACTGCCTGGCTGCTGAGTCCGAAAAACCCGTAGAATACCATGGCTTCGGTGATCTGCCCGCGCCGCGGCAAGGTGCTGGTGTTGATCCACAATTTATCCAGCGTCGGTTTCTGGTAGTAAGCCTGCCAGCCGGCCACGTTGGGCGGATCGCCGGGGAATTGGAGCATGCTCGACATGGTAAAGCCCACCTGGGCGCTGATAGCAAAATTGTCGAACAGGTTGGAAGGGCCGGGCAGTTGGACGCCAAATTGGCGGAACAGGCCCACCGTCATGTCGACCGGACTTTTGATCATGGCGCCGCGGTTGAGCAAGTCGAAGAAGTGTTCGCTTTTGAAAAGCGTTTCGAGTACAGGCAGGATATCATAGTTGTTGTCGCGGAAAATTTGGGCCAGCGGCACGATCACATTTTGTTCGGTTTGGGCGTCGATTTCATGAAACACAAAAAAGCGGTAGAGTTTCCGGCACAGGAAACGCGCGGCTTCGGGATGGCTGAAGAGCATGTCGAGAAACTCGTCCAGCTCGGCTTGCCCGGCGCTGGGGCCGCTTTTGCCCTTGATCAGGCGGTTGTTGTAAAAGGCGGAAAATTGTTTGTCGCCCGTATCGTGCTCATTGGCAAAGAAATAGGTGCTAAACCCGTCGGTGCGCCAGCCCGTCAGCAGGCGCGCCGCCACTTTGACATCCTCTTCAGAAAAGAATTGGGGCAGGTCTTTCCCGATGACGAACAGCTCCTGGATTTCACGGGCATAATTTTCGTCGGGCGCTGATTTGGAGTTCAGGTAGCCGTTGAGGTAGATCAGCATGGCGGGCTCCAGGGTGATGGCGTTCATGAGCGTTTTGAAATTGCCCAGCGCATTTTCCCGGAGTGTTTTGACATAGCGGTAAAGCATGCCGCCAAACAGCGCCTCGTAGAATTGTACCGGGAGGTGGTTATGCCAAAACAGGGTCATTTTTTCGCGGATGCTGCGCCCGCTGTCGAACATCTGGCGAATCCACCAGGCGCGCAGGCTTTCGACGCGATACCCCTCGGCGTCGATATTAAAAGACGCATCCACAAACGGATCGCCGAAGGCCACGTCGGGGTCGGTGAAATTGGCGTTGTTGTAATCGTTGACCGGAACGGCCGGCGGCACGAAGGGTGCATGGAGGATTTCCTGCACGGCCGTGTCCATGGTTTTGGCCAAAAAATAGTCGATGTCGGCCTTGGTGGGGCTAAACAGGGTGCGGCGGAGCAAGTGAATAACGGTGTCGCGCGTCCAGGAGCCGGCATAGGGCGACAACCCGGAACTGGGCGGCGCGGCGGCGCGGCGGGCGCGCAATTGCTCCAAGGCTGCCGGGAGTGGTGCGAGGGTTTGGTTTGCCGGCGGCGCAACCGGCGCTTTGTGCTTCCGGCGGGTAGTTAAAAAACTGCGGCGATCAAAATGGCTCATACGCAAAATGGGTTTGGTTCGGGGGATATAACGCAAAAGGATTTGCCGGACCCTACACGCGCGGGAAATTTTTTTTCGATTTGGCCGTTAAATGCTTCGGCATGATCCGGTAATCCTGCCTAATCTGATCGAATCGCATAACCATTTTTCTTACACACCCCAAGTATCGCCCCTCCGCCCGGCCTATGGAACGCGACACTTGCCACCCGGTCACCTTCCGCGAACTCTTCTTTCGCCATGCTGCGATGTTGCGGCATTTCGTCTTTTTCCGCTCGGCCGATTGGTCGGGGGCGGAAGACGCCGTTCACGAGGCATTTTTGCGGCTGTGGAAAAATTGCCGTGCGGTGCCGCCCGAAAAAGCCAAAAGCTTCCTCTATACCGTAGCCAATAATCTGTTTTTCGACGATGCCCGGCGCAAACAGGTGGCGTTCCGGTTTTTACAGTATGCCGAACACGCGCCTGCCGGCCAGCCTTTGGCCGCCGATATTGATCTGGAGGCCAGAGCCGTGCAGGGCCGCCTGGAAGCAGCGCTGATCCGGTTGCCCGAACCCCAACGCACCGTTTTTCTGATGAACCGGGTGGAAAAACAAACCTATGCCGAAATAGCCGATTGCCTGGGCATCAGTGTCAAAACGGTTGAAAAACGTATGCACGCCGCGCTGATCGCGTTGCGGGATAATTTGAAGTTTGACGTTTGAGGTTCGGAAAGCCATGGCCATACTTGTTGGGATCATACGCTTGCGCCAACGTTCAACGCCAACTTCGACCTATTCTTAATTGACGACTATGCACAATTTGCTCTACGACGATGATACACTGCTGGGCCGCTGGCTCATCGGCGATATTACCGATGCCGAGCAGGAAGCGCTCGAACGGCATCCCGATTTTCCGGTGTTCCGGCAGATTGTGGCGGCTGCAGGGCACTTGCAATTGCCCGATACCGAAGTGGAGCAGATGTGGAACCGCCTGGAGCCCAACCTCCGGCAAAAGAAAAAAATCGCCACCGGGCCACACCGCGAGCGCCTGATCTGGTGGGCGCTTGGTTTTACCGCCGCCTTTACGCTGGCCGTTTTGGCCTGGACGCTTTGGTGGCCCCTGGAAGGCCAGATCCCCACTATTGTGGCTACTGCCACCGGCGAACAAAAGACGGCCACGCTCCCCGATGGATCGACCGTTCGGTTGAATGCGGTATCGTCGGTGGAGGCATACTCGTCCAACTGGGCGCGGGAACGCCGGGTGCACCTGATCGGCGAAGCGTTTTTTCAGGTCAAAAAAGGCGCTGAGCCGTTTGTCGTGGAAACCGCAGCCGGCACCGTCACTGTGCTGGGCACCAATTTTACCGTGCGGTATCGCGGCGGCGCTTTCGAAGTGGCCTGTTACACGGGGCTGGTCCAATCCACAACTACAATTGGCATCAAACAAGCGCTGCGCGAAGGCCAAAAAGCCGCTGCCCGCAACGGGATATGGCAACCTATAGGCACCCTCACCGATTCCTGGCCCGCCTGGATGCAGGGCGAAAGCCGCTTTGCCAACGCCCCCTTGTATGAAGTGGTGGCCGAATTGCAGCGACAATACGACATTTCAGTCGAAAGCACCGGCATTCAGGGCTGCCGGTTCAGCGGCACGTTTGTGCACGGCGATTTGCCGCTGGCCATGCGCAAAATCTGTGAACCGCTGGGTTTGCAGTATTCTATCCAGGATAAAACCGTCCGGATTTCGGGTCAATAATTCCTCAGGCATCACCCGAACCTCCCCACACAAAGGTCAGGTAAATTTCCTCGGCCGATCGCGTCAGGATCGCCTCGATGGGGCAATGCAGAATGCCGGCGATCCGGTTGAGCCGTTCGACCGACAGCTGCGTCTGACCGTTTTCGATTTTGCTGTACGCCCGTTGGGAAATGCTGAGTTGATCGGCCAGGTATTGTTGCGTGAGATTTTGGAGCTCGCGCAAGCGCCGGATCTTGAAGGACAGGTCTTTCATGCGTTATATTTTTAGGTGGGTTAGGAACAGGTTTAGAGTACAGCGATGAAATTCCAAACCTGTTCTGATATTTCTGTACCAGCAAAAATATAGGAAATCCGGATCAAATGGTTCTAAGCGCCGCAGCAAAAGTTCTAAGGCAGAACTCCAGGTTCGCAGTTGCCGCTTTTCAGGGGGCATACCTTTGCGCAGGCCCGCCTCGCCGGGCATTTGAAATATAACCATCCACAAAATTTAACCTCCATGACAAAATTTTTTGCTCCACTCTTCGGCGCCTTACTCCTGTTCAGCGGCGCCCTTACCGCCCAATCCGTTTGCGGCACGCCGGCACCCGAACAACACTACCAAAACGCCAGTCCGGAAGGCAAACGCCGGATCGATGCGCAGGCGCGGATCACCGAACAATTCACGCGGCAAACGGCGGCCAGGGCTACTACTAACGTGATAACCATCCCGGTGGTCGTGCATGTGGTGTACCGCACGGCAGTACAAAACATTTCAACCAATCAAATTCTGTCGCAAATAGCGGTGCTCAACGAGGATTACCGCAAACTCAACGCTGACGTTGCCAGTGTGCCCGCTGTATTTCAGGGGCTGGTCGCCGATGCAGAAATCGAGTTTTGCCTCGCTTCGAGGGATGAATACGGCTGTTTTACCACCGGTATCACCCGCACGCCGAGTAACCGGAACAAATGGTCGGACAACGACGCCATAAAAGACCCCGCTCAGGGCGGCGTTGCGCCCTGGGACAGAGACCAGTACCTGAACATCTGGGTTTGTGATCTGGACAAAGACGGCACCGATAAATTACTCGGCTATGCCACTTTCCCGGGCGGCCCGGCCAATATTGACGGCGTAGTGATCGACTACACGGCATTTGGCACCCAGGGCACCGCTGAAATCCCGCATGAATTGGGCCGGACCGCCACCCACGAAGTGGGCCATTGGCTCGACCTTCACCACATCTGGGGTAGCACGGATGCTTTGGGCAATTATACCTGCAGTGATTCCGATCAGGTGGACGACACTCCGAACCAGCTGGGCCCGGATACGCTATGCCCCGCATTTCCCCATATCAGTTGCGACAATGGCCCCAACGGCGATATGTTTATGAACTACATGGACTATACCAACGACGGCTGCCGCACCATGTTCACCCTGGGGCAAAAAGCCCGGATGCGCGCTTTGTTTGAGCCCGGCGGCGCTCGCGAAAGCCTGCTCAGTTCAATGGGTTGTGTGCCGGGCTGCCCATCCATGCTCACCGTGACCCCAATCAACGGTACGTCCAGCCTTTGCCTGGCCGGAATGCAAAATACCGGCGATGTCTATGTCGAGGTCACAAATTATAACCCCGGCTGCATGCAATTCAGCTGGTCCATTACGCCCAATAACGGCGGTTTACAGGACGTAGGGGAAAGTATAAGCCCAACCGGCCTGATCCGGGCTCATTTGCAGGCCTTCCAAACCGGAACCTATACCGTTAAATTCACGATTTCGCTGCATTCGTCTTGCGGCGATGATACACAAGAACGGACGTTCCAGGTGGTTGTCTGCGACGTGCCGCCCGCCCTGCCTGGCGTTCCGCCGTATGGAATGGACTATATCTGCACCGGGCAAGCGCCCGAGTGTTATACTTTTTCGGCGGCTAATTGCCTGAGCGGCCTGATCGCTACGTCGACCGATCCAAAACTCACGGTAACGGTCAACGGCACCACCATTTGCCTGAACAGCGAATGGTACCGGCGCCGGGTTTCCCATGTTAGCCTGACCCCCGTGAACCAGTGCGGTAACGGCCCCATGGTCACCTGGGATATCACAATCGATGATCCGGCGCATTGCGGCGAAGGCGGCCTGCACAAGCCAGCACCTTCAACCCAATGGACCGAACCGGCCCTAAGCCTCCGCATCAGCGCCACCGGACGCCAGATCACCGTGCAGGACGCCGCCGATCAGCCGGCAGCGGCGGAACCGGTCGAAAAAAGCATCCAGGTATTCAATATGGAGGGGCGTCAACTGTTTGAAACCCGGACTACGGATCGCAGCACCACGGTCGATTTGGCCCGCCAACCAGTTGGAGTGTATATAGTGCGGGTGGTGCAGGGGCAGAATATCCTGGTGCGCAAGGTATTGTTGCAAGGCCAGCCGTAAGCCATCCGGAGCGCGGTAGCGGGCGGGAGCAGGGCGCATCCACATGCCACACGCTGCGTCGGCGGGAGTACATGGAAGCCAAATGATGCACTTCGGAGGTGCGGAGGCACGGCGGTTCACCTTTTTCGGAGGATGAATCGCTGTGCCGTCGCACCTCTGTAGTGTCTTAAAAAACGCGGAATTGGCCCTTCCCCCGGGTTTGTGCGATGTGCAGCAATGCGCCGGTCTCCGTTTAGCTTCCAATTATTCCTGCAGAACCGGCGTGTGTTCCGTTGCGCTCCGCCGCCACCAACCCGCGAGGCTGATACCGGTCACCAGATCCCAGATGCCCCACCAGGCGGCAATGAGTGCCATGCCGCCCAGGCCGTTGAAGAAACGGAAAATGAGCAACAAGCCCAGGGCGGTATTGTGCACGCCCGATTCGAACGCCAGGGTACGGCAATCGGGTTCCGGCAGGCGATTGAGCCGGCCCACAAGATAGCCTGTGCCGAGGCCCAGCATGTTGTGGATCAGCACAATACTGAACGCATAACCCAGGTAGTTGGTCAGGTTTTCGCCGTTGCCCAGCAGCGCCAGGACAAGGATAGAGAAAAAAATCACCAGCGCGATGCGCTGTACCCAGGAGCGGATGCGCCCGACCGGGCCGGGGAAACGGCCGTTGAGCCACATGCCGAACAACAGCGGCGCCAAAATGAGCTCCACGATGATCAGCGCCATTTCGCCAAAACCCACATCAAAGGATCTGCGTAAATCCTCCGACTCGGGCACAAACCGGGACCAGAACAAAAACCCCGCAGGGGTAATGATCGAAGCCGACAGGATGATGATCCCGTTGAGGGTGACCGACAAGGCGACATTGGCCCGGGCAAAATGCGTCAGGAAATTGGTCATGTTGCCCGACGGGCACATGCTCACCAGGATCATGCCCATGGCCATGCTGACGGGCGGTTGAAACAAAAAAATGACGCCCAGGGTCAGGACCGGAAACAAAAGATACTGCACCGTCAGCCCGATGGCTACCGACTTGGGAAAGTAGATCACCTTGCGAAAATCGGCCGGCCGCACATCCAGGGCCACACTGAACATGAGAAACGCCATGGCCGCGTTCAGAATGGCCAGTTGGGCGGGGTTGAAGTTGATACGAAGGGCGTCAACAGGATGCATGATCAGGGCGCATAGTAAATTCGGTAAACAGCGTTGGCGAAATCGTCCGACACCAGCAGGGAGCCATCCGGCATCCATTCCAGGTCGACCGGCCGGCCCCAAACTTCGTTGCCGGGCTGAAGCCAACCCACGGCAAATGGCTCATACCGGGTGCACTTGCGTTGTTCGTCGAGTGTAACCAGGCTGAGCTGGTATCCGATCTTGTTGGTGCGGTTCCAGGAGCCGTGTTCGGCAAGCAGGATTTGGTGGCGGTAAGCGGCGGGCCAGTTTGCGCTGAGGCCGAACTCCAGGCCGAGAGGCGCCACATGCGGGCCCAACTTCTGGGCCGGTGGGGTAAAATCGCTGCAGGGGTGTTTGTCGCCGAATTTGGGGTCTTTCACATCGCCCTGGTGACAGTATGGATAGCCGAAGTGCATGCCATCGTGGGCGGCGTGGTTGAGTTCGCAGGCCGGCAGGTCATCACCGAGGTAATCGCGGCCGTTGTCGGTGAACCACAACTCCCGCGTTTCGGGGTCCCAGTTGAACCCGACCGAATTGCGAATGCCGCGTTGCACGATCTCGGGGCCTTGTTCGGGGTGGTCCACGTCGAGGCGGGTGATCGAACAATAGATCGGTTTTTCCGGCTCGCAGATGTTGCAGGGTGCGCCCACGGGCACATACAGTTTGCCATCGGGGCCGAACGCGATGTATTTCCAGCCGTGGTGCCCGTCGGTGGGGTACTGGTCGTACACGACTACGGGTTCGGGCGGGTTGGCCAGGCGGTTTTCAATATCGTCGAACCGCAGGATACGGTTGACCTCGGCCACGAACAGGCTGCCGTTGCGAAACGCCACGCCATTCGGCATGTTCAACTTGGTGGCCAGGGTGTACCGCAGGTCGGCTATTTGGTCGTTGTTGGTGTCGCGCAGGGCATATACATTGCCAATATCACGCGTGCCGACGAAGAGTGTGCCCCCCGGGCTGAGGCAAAGGGAGCGCGCGTTTTCGACATCCTCGGCGTAGGTGGTGATGTGAAACCCGGCCGGCAGTTTTATTTTATCCAACGGCAATTTGCCGGTGTAGGCGGGCGATTTGCCCGATACCAACACCGTGTTTTGCTGCGGCGCGGGCGCCGGGGCGGTACAGGCGAAATGGACCAGTATCAGTAAAAAGAAAAATAGACGCATGGTAAAATGTGTTTCCGGTTCCAATGGACCCAACCGGCGCCGGGGAAGTGCCCCGGGCCGCTGGCACCGGACAAATGTAACACCCCGGGTGGAAATCACCCAATGCAGGTTGCCCGGGGCGGCATGCGTCTGTTTCCGGAATGCTATTTGCCGACGGCGCTGGTCTCGGCCTGCCGGGGTTTGGCCGGGATCTGTTCGGGCAGGAACACATCGAGCGGACGCATCGATTTGCCGTTGGCCCATTGGCCCAGGTAGCGCTGTTGCGGGGTGTTGCCGAAGGCCACTTCGCCGTAACGGCCGTTGCGGGTAAATTCGATCAGCGCGTCGCCCAGTTTCCAGTAGCAGTTGAAGTCGACTTCATTCAGGCGGGAGGTTTGAAATACCCGGCGCGTGGTATAATTGCGCAGCCCGGTGTCAAAATCGAGGTCGTAGCAATAGGGTTCGGAGTGGGTGGCGAGTACCCAACGGTGCCCGTCGGTATCGTGGCGTTGGAGGATCAAATTGCGGTTGGGCGTGTTGACGGCGGTTTCAAAGACCAACTGGCCGAATTCATGGCCCACCACGTAATCGTCTTCTCCCACGATGACCAGCAGGTTGAGGTCGCGGTCGAGAGCGTCGTATTTTTCCAACCGGGCGCCTTTCAACGGGCCCGAACCGGGTTCGCAGAGCAACATGGCGGCGGGTTGGGGTATTTGCAGGGTTTTCCAGTGGATGCCGAGGTTGGCAGTGATCACGCCGCCGTAGGAGTGGCCGATGTAGGCCACTTTTTGGGTGCGCGGCCGCACGTGATCGCCGGTTTGGAGGAGCGCCAGCGCGTCGCGGATACCCTTGGCGGCATTATCGGGGAAGGCGTCGGGCCGCGGCACAAGCAGATTTTTTTGGTAGCGCGGGTAGATCACGATATTGCCTTTGGCCACCAGGTGCTTGATCCATTTGCCGTAGGTCATAGGATTGTAGGCGCCATATCCGTGCATGAATACCACCACATTGGCGGAGTCAGGTTTCGGGTCGGCCGGCTCGAACAGCCAGAACCCGTCGGCTTTTGCCGCGCCATCGTAAAAGGCCACCGAACGGTGGCTGTACTCGGCGCCGCCAGGACCCGAAACCGGCTGGCCGTTGTACGGCGTGTTTTGTGCGGCTGCAAAGAGGCCTTTGAAGATCAATATTGCCATGAATATAAAAAAGCGCATGGTTGTTTCAACGAATTTCAAACAGGCACTAAACGCCGCAGCGCCCGTTTTCGTTTAGTTGCTTTCGATAAGCTGGCCGGTTTTGCAGATAATCGCATTAATTTGCCCCGATTCAACACAAAATTTCACTGCACGCTGTTTCATAGTCGGTAGCTCGGCAGGTTTTTACAAACAATTGAAAATGAAGCCCCGTGCATCTGGTTGGCCGGGACGCCAACAACGGCATTAGGGTTTGATTTTCAACGAAATGCAGCTGGCAGCGTCCTCAACAACAACAAACTGTACCGAACTATTTATGGTAGTATGCCGATACCCAAAGGCGCCTGCCTGTTTTCCATTACCAAATTCTGAAATCGATGAAATACATTGTCTTAATCGTTTTGGGAGCAAGTTTGTTCCTCGCCTGTGGCTCCAATGAGGCGCCGTCCACGGCCGCTTCTTCGGACGCAAATGCGATCCCGCCCGCAACCGAACGCGAGGTCCGCGCCCCCAACGGGGCGTCAACCGACACGATCCTACCAGGGGGGGCTTCGAAGGCCGATACCTTGAAGCAGCCCGACGACCAACCCGTGGAAGCCCAACCCTCCAAAAGCACCTCAGGAAAAGTGTACTACGAGGAAAAAACAAGCATGCCCGAATATGCGCCTGTACAAAAGGAATCCGCCCCGCCCGTTTTTGACGCCCAACCGCCGGTTGCCTATTCTGATTCCTGGTTGGCCAGCAAGGGCTTCGCTGATTTGCAAGTTGCCGACAGTTCCCTGATTTTCGATATCCGCTATGCTACGGCCAACAATTTTACCGAAGCCAAAATTTACGACTGCCCGCGTTGTTTACTCCGGCCCGAAGCGGCGCTGGCCCTGGAAAAGGCCCAGCGCGCCCTGAAGCGCAAGGGCATGGGGCTCAAACTTTTCGATTGTTACCGACCCCAACCGTACCAGCAGCGCTTGTGGGATAAAGTGCCTAACCCCGACTATGTGACGCCCCCCGACAAGGGTTCGATGCACTCGCGGGGTGCGGCGGTCGACCTGACGATCGTGGACGCGCAGGGGCAGGAACTGGACATGGGTACGCCCTACGATTTTTTTGGCCGCGAGGCCCACTACGATTACGGCCGGTTGCCGGCCAAGGTACTGGCCAACCGCCGGCTGCTGCGCCGCACCATGATGGAAGCCGGCTTCGAGGGCATCCGGACGGAGTGGTGGCATTTTTCGTACCGGGGCAAGGAATTTCCGCTATCCGATTTTGTCTGGGATTGTCCCGGCGGCCATTGACTCAGGTCAGGCGAAGCGTTTGAACGACTTGTTGCGGCCGATCCACCGGTGCAGGATCGTCGGGAAAAATCGCGAACAGGCATCCACCCAAAACATCATCGATCCCACTACGATGCGGCCTTGGCCCCGCCGGATGCCCCATATGATGCGGGCCGCGGCACGGGCGGGCGGCATGCCGTTTTTTGTCAGAAAATCCATTTCCACTGCGCGGGCGGCAGGGTTGCTGTGGCCGCCATCGCGCACCAGCCCCGTCGGCATGGGCGGCGGTATCACCAGGCATACGCGTGGGGCGGCCCCCGCCAACTCCGTTTGCAGGCTGCAGGTAAAACTGTTGAGCGCGCCTTTGGAAGCGCCATAGGCGGTTTTGCCGGGAAAACCCAGGAGGGCAAAATCACTCGAGATATTAACCAGCCGGCTGTGCGGCCGGGTCTTTAAATCGGGTAAAAAATGCCGGCTGCAATAGACGGCGCCCCAAAAGTTCACCGCCATGACCCGTTGAAAATCCGGCTCATCCAGGTCTGCAAAGCGCCGGCTGACGGAAATGCCCGCGTTGTTGATCAGCAGGTCGACATCGGTGTGCACGGCAAGGACCTCCATGCGGGCGCGGGCTACCGCCGCTTCGTCCGACACGTCGATGCAATGGATGGTCACGCGTTGTTCCTGGCGGTCGATAGCGCTTTGCAAGGCTTCCAGCCCGGCGCGATCCCGATCGATCAGGGCGAGGTGGCAACCGTGCGCGTGCAATTCCAGGGCTAACGCGCGACCCAGTCCGCCGGCTGCGCCGGTAACGACGGCTGTTTTATGGTTCAACGGTATCGTCATGAAGGGCATGTTTTCGGTTAGCCGGCCTCTTGCAACGCTTTTAAGGTGAGCGCGTAATTTTCTTCGTCGAAGCACACCAACAGCACCTTTTCCAGCTGCGCGGTGCCCGACAATTCAAGCCCGATGGTTTCCACGGCGATGCGGGCGGCGGCGGCTTTCGGGAAACCGTAAATTCCGGTGCTGATATTGGGGAAGGCGATCGATTTGCAGGCGTGCCGGGCGGCCAGTTGGAGGGCGCTCCGGTAGCAGCTCGCCAGCAGGTCGGGCTCGCCATACTGCCCCCCGTTCCAAACCGGCCCAACCGTGTGGATCACAAATTTAGCCGGCAACAGCCCCGCCGTAGTGAGCACGGCCGCCCCGGTGGCGCAGCCGCCTATTTTACGGCATTCCGCCAGTATGGCCGGGCCGCCGGCGCGGTGAATAGCGCCGTCGACCCCGCCGCCGCCGAGCAACGAGGGGTTGGCGGCGTTGACGATGGCGTCGACGCTTACGGCGGTAATATCGCCGCGCTGGACTTCGATCTTGCATAAACGATCCATAGCAGGCAAAATTAACGCCTGTGGCGCACAATGCAAACCGGCAGGATGTTGGTTCCGGCTGCCCGAATTCGGCAGGCATTCCATACCTTTGCGCCCGCTTTATCCGAAGCGCTCCACCCGTTCGAACTCCAGCCCGAAACCACGCAACCAAATTCACACCATGCAAAAAGAATTTCTCCGCAAACTCGGCCTCAAAACGAAAAATGCCGGCACCTGGACCGGTCAGGAGCACCTCAGCGGCAGCGCCCGCAGCCTGCACAGCCATTCGCCCGTCGACGGCGAGTTTATCGGCTCGGTCACCATCACCACCCGCGAACAATACGAACAAGTGATCGCCCGCGCACAGGAAGCCTTTCTTGTGTGGCGCAACATGCCCGCGCCCAAACGCGGCGAGATCGTGCGGCAGTACGGCGAGATCCTGCGCCAATACAAGGACCCGCTTGGCCGCCTCGTCAGCTACGAAATGGGTAAAAGCCTGCAAGAAGGCTGGGGCGAGGTACAGGAGATGATCGATATCTGCGATTTTGCCGTGGGCCTTTCGCGCCAACTGTACGGCTTGTCGATGCACAGCGAACGCCCCGGGCACCGCATGTACGAGCAGTGGCACCCGCTGGGGATCGTAGGTATCGTATCGGCGTTCAATTTCCCCGTTGCGGTGTGGTCGTGGAATGCCATGCTCGCCCTGGTATGCGGCGACGTGTGTGTATGGAAACCGTCGGAGAAGGTGCCGCTTTGCGCCATCGCCTGCCAGCACCTGTTTCAAAAAGTGCTAAAAGCCAATGATTTGCCCGAAGGCATTTGCTCGGTCATCAACGGCGATTACAAAGTGGGCGAATATATGACCAAGGATGCCCGCGTGCCGCTCATCAGCGCCACTGGCAGCACCCGGATGGGCAAGATCGTGGGCCGCACCGTGGCCGAGCGCCTGGGCCGCAGCCTGCTCGAACTGGGCGGCAACAACGCCATCATCGTGACCCCTTCGGCCGACCTGAAGATCGTGCTCACCGGGGCGGTATTCGGCGCCGTCGGTACTGCCGGCCAACGCTGCACCAGCACCCGCCGGCTCATCATCCACGAAAGCCTGTATGAAGAAGTGAAAAAAGTGCTGGCAAACGCCTATGGTCAACTGCGCATCGGCGATCCGCTCGATCCCAACATCCATGTAGGGCCGCTGATCGATACGGGCGCGGTGGAAAATTACCTGCATGCCATTGCAGAGATCAAAAAAGCGGGCGGCAAATTCGTCGTCGAAGGCGGCGTGCTCAACGGCCCGGGCTACGAGAGCGGCTGTTATGTGAAACCCTGCATCGCCGAAGCCAGAAACGAGTGGGCCATCGTGCAACACGAAACGTTTGCGCCGGTACTGTACCTGCTGAAATACCAGACGATCGAAGAAGCCATCGCGCTGCAAAACGGCGTGCCCCAGGGGTTGTCGTCGGCTATCATGACCAACAACCTGCGCGAGGCCGAGCGCTTCCTGTCGGCCGCCGGCTCCGACTGCGGGATTGCCAACGTCAACATCGGCACCTCGGGCGCCGAGATCGGCGGGGCTTTCGGCGGCGAAAAAGAAACCGGCGGCGGCCGCGAATCGGGCTCCGACGCCTGGAAAGCCTACATGCGGCGCCAGACGAACACCATCAACTACACCGAGACTATTCCCCTGGCACAAGGCATCAGGTTCGATTTGTAACCCCGGTTGCGCGGCGGTCAGGAAACGAAATACATCTCCGCCTCGCCAATATTCTTGATCGGTATCTTCCCGCGGTATTCGCAGGGAAAAAAGTCCCGGACCAACGCATAGGTGCTGCCGCTGATATTGACCCGGTTCGGCTCGCCCTGATCTTCCATACGGGCGGCGATGTTGACGGTTTCGCCCCAGATGTCGTACGCGAATTTGGTGGTGCCTACAATGCCGCCCACCACAGGGCCGGAATGTATGCCTATGCGGGCTTCAAAAGCCGGCAGCCCGAGGTCCATGCGTTCGCGGCGCCATTTGGCCAGGAAATTTTGCATGGCAAAAGCTGCCTGCACCATCCGCACGGCATGGTCGCTGCCGGTATCCGGAATGCCGCCGACGCACATGTAGCAATCGCCGATGGTCTTGACACGCTCTAGCCCCAGGCGGGTGACAATCCGGTCGAACTGGCCGAAACAGTGGTTCAGATCGGCGATCAGTTGTTCGGGCGCCAGCGTCGTACAGATCACGGAAAAATCTTTAAAATCGGCAAACAATACCGTCACCTGGCTGAAATAGCGCGGCAACACGTAACCCCGTTCTTTCAACTCTTCGGCCACCGCCGCCGGCAGGATATTCAGCAACAGGTTATCGGAACGTTGTTTTTCGCGCTCGATGAGGTTTTTTTGGTCTTCGAGTAATTTTTCGTTGCTAAACTGCCGGATGCGCAGGTTGTGCTGAAAAGTGGAAAATACAAACGTGGGCAGTTGCAGCCCCAGGCACTCCAGGATGCGGATAAATAACAGCGTCAGGTCTTCGTACTGGATCAGGATAATAGCGGCCAGCATGACCAGAAAAGAAAACAGGTTGAGGCCGATCCGGTCGCGATGCGACACATTGAGAAAGAGGTTGCAGATCAGCATGTAAATGGCGTACAGGATCATCGTGCCCCGGTCCATAATACCCAGTATGGTGAGCGGCAGCAGGGTAAGCGCCAGAATATCAAGGGTAAGGCTGGTGAGTTGATGGCTGTTGGCATATTCGCCCAGCAGAATGCGTTCCCGGTGCCGGCGATAGATCCAAAAAGGGATCAAAAAAACAAGGAACGAGCAGTGGTTGAAAAACAACCATATATGTACCGGGTCGTTCCAGAGGTTGCCCCTGGACTGCCGCAGATAATCCAGCACCAGCAATACAAGCAGAAAAAAAAGCCCCAGCCGGGCGATGACGTAGGATTTTTTGGCATTTTCGAGATTTAGCTGCCGTAAAAATTCTGCTTTATACTCCGGGCTGATTTGGTACAGAAGTGCCTGATCGAAAAGTTGTTTCATTGGTAACCGGGTTAGACCATGTTTGGGCTATCAGTGCTGGGCCACAAACGAAAATTTCAGTTCAAAAGGCGTTGAATTTTTCGGCGGATTACCCGTATACGCCTGTGAAATTTGCCTGGTCTGAACTGAAAATTTCCTGTTTTCGCCACAGCATGAAAATCCAAACATGGTCTTATTTGGACGCTTCGAAGGTACTACTTGTCGCAATAACAGCAGGCGGGCTTGCTCCAATTTCAGGCTGTCGCGCCGCGCCGCGCCGGGTGTGAACCATGACAAAGGAAATAGAAAAGCGGTACAAGCCGTTTTAGAATCGATTTATATTTACCGATTATCCCGCTTATGGACGTTAATTTACCCGCTGCAGGGCGCCATTGGTTTTCTTTATTGCTTTTAACGCTTGGGTTTCATCCCGTCTCAGCGTATCAAATGGCCGATGGCGCCGGGCCGGCCTTATCCGTCGAGCCTAAATTTATCTTTTACTGGGGCGATATGCAATGCGAGCTTACCCCGGCCAATGCATTTAAAGGCGCTTTTACCCTTACCCCCGCTGCATTTCACAACATGTTGCTGCATGCGCCGGCGCTCTGGACCGGCTCGACGCTTGCCCCAGCGGTATCGTTCCGGCTGGAAGGCCGGGCGGTGGTGGCCACCCGCGGCGCCAACGACTATACCGAAGGCATCCATGAACTGGATGCGTTTCTGAACCCCAAAGCGGCGCCCGGCCAGGTGTTGCATATCACGGAACTGCTGCTGGACGCCCCGGCGCGCGGCGTCATCGATATTTCCATTCGGACGCCTGAAACCGCCCAACCCGGTAGCGGCGGAAACCGATTCCCGGTGCAACGCGAGCCGTACACCAACGACCAATTCCTGCAACGCGTGATCTGGGGCCGGGAAGACATCCAGGAAGTGTCGAACCGCGATTTTTTTTCCGAAGCGGAATTTTGGCAAACCATCCGGCAGTTGCCCTACCTGGAGTGGAAACCCGGCGTAACGCCCCATCCTGTCTCGGTTGCGGTGAATTTTCTGGACGACAACGGCGCCTCGTCGTTTGGGGTAGTGCACGCCCTGGAGGACAACCAATACCGGCAGTTGGTGGAATCTCTCAACCACTACCGCCATCTCGTGCATCCGGGCGCCGTGATTCAGCTCCGCATGTACTCGGCCGAGCGTTACGACGAATTCTTCCGGAAAACGATCACGATTGTGGCCGACAATGACCCCCGCCTCAGCCTGCGCCGCAGCCGCGATCTCCACCGGCTTCAACTCCAATGGGGAAGTTGGACCGCCACCGCCGCGAACCTGTACCTGCTCCGGTTTCCGGCCGGGCGCGGACCGGCCATCGGCGTTGATCCGCCCGTGTATTGGAACGACGTTCGCCTGAGCGGCGGGTTGTCCGAAATGCTCACCGGGCAACCCGAATGCCGGGTCGACGGTCAGTTGATCCCCGGGCTTTCGTTCCGCTTGTCGATACCAGCCGATTCGTTCGAACTGGAGGTGCGCGAACCGTTGCCGGACGCGCTGGCACAGGACATTGCGAGCCGTTTCGGACCCGACAAAGATATCCGGCTGGATCATTTTCAGTTGCCGGGCATCGATCTGCCGGTTATGGAATGTACGTTGCCCTATATCCGTTCGCGCAACCGGCTTTTATTCCGCAACGACCTGTCCGTACTTGCAATGGCCCCGGGCAGCGCTCGCATCAAACTGTACGCGCCAACGCTTGCCGATACCGAACTGTTTGTCGATTTCGATCTTCCCGAACAGGCGTCGGTAGAGATCAGCGTGTTCGAATCCGAGGGACGCAACATCTTTTTAGTCACCGAACTACAACAGGCCGGGCGGCATACTGCTCATATTCCTATGACGTTCTTCCGCCAAAAGGGCAAGTACTACATCTTTCTCAATACGCCTTTTGGCGTGGCAAAGCAGGAATTGAATTGGTAAGAGTTTGTCTACACTTTGGTTACCGGGCTGCAAGCGGCCAATTTTATTTCATGCTGCGTTAAAATTTTCGCCATAGACGCCCGGCTATGCCTGCAAATTTTGCCTTGCCTGAAACAAAATTTGCTCGCTTTCGCCTCGGCACCGAAAATTAGACAAACTCTAACCCCGCCCTCCGGGCCGGGAAAAACATCAAAACAGATTTGCCACCAGGCATACCAGCACACATGCAACACCAAAATTGCAACAAATCTGCCACCGGATTTTCGGCCCTGATCTCCTGCCTGGCCCCGGCGCTTTTCACAGGCTTATCCATACTATTGCCTTTCCATCTGACCGGCCATTCGCCGGTGTGCGGCGGTACTCTTTTTACAGCAACGCCCGATACCGGGTCTTGCATTTCGCCCACCCACGACATACCGAAAGGCGGTGATCCGTATATCTTCTACTGGGGGTCATTCCAGTGCCCCTTGGAATACGACACTGCGGGCGGGCGGTACGTTGGCGCCGTACGGATCAGTGTGGATGCGCTTCGATCCTCGGTGGTAACGGCGCCGTTTTTATGGGATGGCAAATCGCTGCGAAAAGAGCTGCAGTTTGATCTGGACGGCTGGCACGTTGAATGCCGGGGAAGTCAGGCGGCCGACGCTTCCTACCTGGCCTATTACCACAAAATGGCAGCCTGGGCGATGCTCGCACAGCCGGGCGATCATTTTGAAGTGAACCATTTCACGCTGCCCGACGGCCAACAGGCCGTGATCGATCTGCACATTACCGACGAAGCGCCGCCAACGCCAGACGACATACCGCCCGGTTTTCTTTGGGGCAAAACGGTTTGGCGCATGGCCGCACAATACGGCGCTATTTCCAGCAAGGAATGTCTCCAACTATTGCATTCCTTACCGGGGTACGTACAAAACGCCGCCGCCAACCGCTACGGCCATTTGGCTGTTCACACCGGGCCGTCGGAGCAAAGCGCTGCAGACCTCTATTATTACCCCGCGCAGGCAGATTCGGCGGCGGCGTTTAACCAACGTCTGCACAACCTCGAAGCCGTCGTCAAACCCGGAGCCCGGCTGGTGTTTGAAGAAATGACCGGCCGCGACGTACAAAAGACGGGTGTTTTGAACATCGTCGACGAACGGGACGGACGCTGGCATGCTATGGGCAAGGTTTTCACCCTCGTTTGGGGTTCGCTGCGCCAACTGCTGGGGCCCGCCCCCCAAACGCACTGGGGCCGGCAGCAGGGGAGAAGCCCCGTCATCCTGGAACTCACTAACAACGACTTTACCCCGGCGGACATCCTGGCGTTGCTGGGACAAGCGCCACAGATGAAGGAAGGCAACAAGGAAATACCGGTTCGGTCGATGCAGGTTCGGTATGAAGAAATGGCGATGAGTTTTACGTATTCGGTAGCAAGCGGGTTTCCCGAATATTTCAAATCCCTGTTGAAGCAAAATTTAAAACCGGGCGACCACGTCACGCTTTCCTTTATCGAGGGACAGGGCGCCAATTTTGCCGATCTCCGGTTGACGCTGATTGCGCAGGGCGGTGAAGGTCCCAAGTGATCCGGCAGCGTGTTCGCTGCGGGTAAAGTGATACCTTCGCGGGCACTTTTGTAAATTAGCCTCGCCGCGGAGACACGGAGATTTACCCCTTGGGGAAAATGCAAACCTTTGCGCCGCCGTGTCGCCGTGATGAAATAACGTTTCACCATGTTCACTGGCATCATCGAAACACTCGGTACGGTTCGAAAAATCGAACAAGACCGCTCCAACGTCCATTTTACCCTTCAGAGCCCCATCAGTGGCGAGCTAAAGGTCGACCAGAGCGTGAGCCACGACGGCGCCTGCCTCACGGTAGTGGCCGTCGAGGCCGGCACCCACACGGTCACGGCTGTCGGGGAAACCCTGCGCCGAACCAAGCTCGGCGCCTGGCAACCTGGCAGCCTGGTCAACCTCGAACGATGCCTGCCCATCGGCGGCCGGCTCGACGGGCATATGGTACAGGGCCACGTAGATACCGTGGCCACCTGCGTGGAGGTGTTGGAAACGGGCGGCTCGTGGCGCTTCACCTTTCGCTACGCGCCTTCACCCGAACATTTGCTGGTCGACAAAGGCTCGGTGTGCCTCAACGGCGTGAGCCTGACGGTGGTGGAACCGCAGGCGGATGTATTCTCGGTGGCCATCATTCCATTTACCTGGGAACATACCAATTTTAAAACCCTTCGGGCCGGCGACCCGGTAAACATCGAATTTGATATTATCGGGAAGTATATTTCCCGTTATCTTTCGCTGTATAAGAACATATTTGGATTTTCGCCTCAGCGATGAAAATCCAACCATGTTCTAAATGAAAACACCCTGTTATGCGCCTTCTTTCCTTTGCCTGCCTTCTGACCTGGTTGGTCGGTAACACCCTTTCCGCCCAAACGATCCGCGGTGTCGTGCGCGACAAAATCACCGAATCGCCCCTGCCCGGCGCCCTGGTCGACCTGCCCGACCTGACCGAGCCCCGCGGCGCCGTCACCGATGTGGAAGGCGTTTTTGTGATCAAAGACCTGGCGCCGGGGCGGTACCAGGTACGGGTCCGGTATTTGGGTTTTGACGATGAAGTGCTGCCGGATGTATTGGTGACAACCGGTAAAGACGTCGACCTGGAGATCCTGTTGGAAGAATCGACTCAAGCCCTGCAGGCGGTCACCATTACCGGTACCAACAAAGTAAAACCGGTGAACCGGCTCGCCAAAGTGAGTGCTATAGCCTTAAACCCGGAAACGGTGGCGCGTTACAGCGGCGGCCGCAGCAATGTGGCCCGTATGGCCGGCAACTTTGCCGGAATCGCCGCTGCCGATGATTACCAAAACGACCTGGTTATTCGCGGCAACTCGCCCAGCGGCCTGCTGTGGCGGCTGGACGGCGTGCCCATTCCCAACCCCAGCCACCTGAGCACCTACGGCAATTCCAGCGGCTCTTTTAACGCCCTGAACCCTAATTTGCTGGGCCAATCCGATTTCCTGACCGGTGCATTTCCGGCGGAGTACGGCAATACGATCGCTGGCGTGATGGATATGAATTTCCGAAGCGGCAACAAAGAACGCTACGAATTTACGGGCCAGATCGGCGCCTGGAGCGGCGCGGAAGCGACAGCCGAAGGCCCTTTGTGGCGCCGCCAAAACGGCTCCTTCCTCGTGGGGTACCGCTACTCGTTTGTCGACCTGCTCCAGGGCCTTGGCGTTCGGGCGGGTGGTAATTATGTGCCGCAATACCAGGACCTCAACTGGAAACTCGACTTCGGCAAAGGCCGCCACCACTTCGCCCTCTTCGGCCTGGCCGGCACGAGCCACATCCTGGTGCGCGGCGCCGATGTGGACCCCGAAAACCCGTACCACCCGCCCACCCGCGATTCGGAACTGGGGTCTAAACTGGCCGTCGCCGGGGTCCGCTACCAATGGCTGATCGACACGGTGTCGTATTGGCGCACCGTATTGGCCTACAGCCACAACCAGATGTACAGCAAAGGCTGGGAACTACAGCCGAACGGCGACCGCACGCAGTGGCTCGACGAAACCAACCGCGAAGACGGCCTCCGGATCAATTCGCTGTGGCAACGCCGTCAGACCAAACGCATCACCCTGCGTGCGGGCGCGCAAGCCCAGGGTACGGGCATCGACACCCGCCTGCTGACGCGCCGCGGAACGCCGGACTATATGCCCGTGCGCGATTACAACGGCGGGCTGTGGCTCCTGGAAGCCTTTGCCCAGGTACAATACAAAGTAAAAAAACGCTACTCGGTCAACATCGGCCTGCATACGCAACATTTGCCCCTTAGTGGAAAAACCAGCCTGGAACCGCGGGCGGCGATCAAGTTTAAACTGCCGAACGGCAACGATCTGATCCTGGCCTATGGCTACCATAGCCAAACCGTGGCCCCGGCCGCCCTGTTTTTTATTGACGCTTCCGGCGCCGCTCCCAACCGCAAACTGGATTTTTTGCGGAGCCATCAGGGCGTGCTCGCCTGGGCCAAAAAATGGGATAGCGGCTGGCGCCTCCGCACCGAAGCGTATTATCAGTGGCAGATCAAAGTGCCCGTACACCGCCAGGCCGACGGCTATTCGCTGCTCAACTTTGGCAGTTCGTTCGCCCTTTGGGATTTTTCCAACCTGACCAGTACGGGCAACGGCCGCAACTACGGCCTGGAAATCACCCTGGCCAAAACGTATCATAACGGGTTCTACGGGCTGTTCACAGCCTCGTTGTTCCAGTCGGAATACCGGGGCAGCGACGGGGTGTGGCGCAACACGGCCTTCAACAGCCAGTACATTCTGAACGCCCTGCTCGGCAAGGAATTTCCCGTCGGCGAGCACCTTGTGCTCACCACCGATACCAAACTGAGCGCTTCCGGCGGACGTTGGTTTACGCCCATCGACCTGGCGCAGAGCATGGCCTTCGGCGATGAGGTGTACGACGACACCCGCCCGTACAGCCTGCAATACCCGGCCTTTTTCCGCTGGGACGCCAAGGTTGGGCTGCGCTACAATGCCCGGCGCCTTACCCACCATTTCTTCCTCGATTTCACCAACCTGACCAACCGGAAAAATGTGTTCGCCTACCGCTATTTCCGGGGCATGAGCGGCACCAGCACTCAATATCAGTTGGGTTTTACCCCCGATTTCGTGTACCGGATACAGTTCTGATCTCCGGCCCGGCCCGCTATTTCCTGTTGGCCGTTGTCGAAACGAATCATCCGGTAAGGGGTCATAAAACTATTTTTTCGTTCAATAACTAAATTTTAGTTGACAAACGAAAATTTAGTTATATATTTGTTTCCACAACCACAACTGCATTGGTATGAAACGCTTGAATCACAAGGAAGAAGAAGTGATGACCATTTTGTGGCGGCTTCAAAACGCGTTCGTCAACGATATTCTGAATGAAATGGACGATCCCAAACCGCCGTACAATACCGTGTCGTCCATCGTCCGGAAATTGGTAAGCGAGGGTTTGATCGGCTATGAGGCTTTCGGCAAAACGCACCGTTATTTCCCCATTCTCCAAAAAGAAGATTACCGGGCCAACGCTTTTCGCCGTTTTATGGATAATTATTTCGGCGGCTCGCCCTCGGCGCTCTTGTCGTATTTCGTGCAGGAAGAAAACCTGGACCCGGCCGATCTGGACGAATTGCTGGCCAAGCTGAAAGACCGCGACGAAAAAGAACTATAACCATGTCGACCATTCAATACCTGCTCGAATCGGCTTTTTGCCTCGCTTGTTTCTATGCCATATACTGGCTGGCGTTGCGCCGCGAAACCTTTTTTCAATGGAACCGCCTTTACCTGCTGCTGGCTCCGCTGGCAGCCTGCGCGCTGCCGGCCCTGCACTGGCAGTTGGCTCCTGCCGCTACCTCCGCTCCCGTCGCGCCGGTTTTCGACCTGCCGGTCGTGGTTGACCGGGCGCAGGCGGCGCCCCGGGCGCTGCAGCATGCGCTGGAAAAACCCATGTGGTCGCTCACGCTTGGCGACCTGCTTTGGTGGGTGTATCTGACTGTGGCCGGCCTTTTCCTGGTCCGGCTGACGGCTCAGGTGCTGCGTTTGTGGCGCTTTATCCGGCAGTGCCGGCGTTCGGCGGACGGATCGGGCGTGGTGCTGGCCACCGGGCCGGCCGGTACGCCGATGGCGTCTTTTTTCGGTTTTGTCTTCTGGCACCCTGGCGATGCCGGCGGCGGAGAGCGCCAACTCTTATTTGAGCACGAAATGGTGCATGTGCGCCAGTGGCACAGCCTCGATCTGATCCTGATGCAACTCCTGATCGCTTTTCAGTGGTTCAACCCCTTGTTGTATGCTTATCGCCGCAGCCTCCGCGCGGTGCACGAATATATTGCCGACGATTACGTGGTGCGCCGGACGCGGCAGCGCTACGCCTATGCCAGCCTGCTGGCGCGTTGGCAATCGGCCGGGAACAGGGCCCAACCCGGCCTGGTGAACACCTTTCATTCACTGATCCAAAAACGCATGATTATGATGGCCAAACAACCTTCCCACCCGCTGCGCCGGGTGAAATACCTGCTGCTGCTCCCGGCTTTTGCCAGCCTGATGGTGCTGTTCTCCTTTCGCCTCATCGAACGGCTTCCGGTAGCGGCGCCTCTGCACGCCGCCCTGCAATCGGCCGAACATTATGCCGCGCAACTGAGCGGCGTCACGGTTGTGGCGCCTGCCTTGCGTACTGCCGAACCTTCTCCATATATTCTGTTTTGGGGCGCCTTTCAGGCCAAATTCGAATACCTGCCCGCTACCGGCCGCTATTTGGCCGAAATTCACATTTCGCCGGAAGAACTGCAGGAAGCGGTCAAACGCGAACCCCGGATCTGGAACGGCACCTCGCTCGAACAACACCTGTCGCTGGAGATTGGCGGCCGGACCTTTGCCAGCGATTACAACGATCCCGACGTGTACCGCCAAAAACAAGCGGACCTGAGCGCCTTGTTTACCGCGCTTCAACCCATTGGTTACCTCAGCCTGGAGCGGATCGCCCTGCCCGGCGGCAAATGGGGCAACGTGAATATTTTCCTCGACGGGAAAAAGCCCAAGTGGGTGACTTCGCCGCCGACCATTCCGATCGAACCCCGCACGCCGGTGTACGATTATTCGACCTGGGGCAGCCAGCGTTTTTCGCCCGGCGAAAGCCGCTTCATGACCGAAGCGCAATTCTGGAGCCTGATCCAGGCAATCCCCACCGTTTTTTTTGCCGACGGCCATACCCGGACACCCGAAAAATGGGGGCTGGCCATCGTCAGCAACGGTGGCGTAGTGCTGCGCCCGCCCGATGGCCCCGACGGCGCCCGGTCGCTGGAACAGCTCCGCGCGCGTTTGCAGGAGTTGAAAGATCAGATCCGCCCGGGGGTGAAAATATGGCTGAGCGCCTGGGACCTTACACAACCCGCCCCGGAGGCGCCTGCGGTCGATACCGTCATCACCTTTGACCCCGAAACCTATAAAGAAAGCGTTTCGATCGTCCGGAGAGACGGTCCCGCCCGTCTGATCAGCCACGAGGTGGCCGGTATCACGATCCTGCCGCCTTACGACCCCCGCTTGTTGCTGAGCGAAAGCGACACCCGTTCGTATCGCCTGGAATGCGGCCCGTATCCGGCCGACTTTATCGGCCGGTACGCTGTTTCCTATACCGGCGCGCAAGGGGAGCGTCTGTATGCCGATGCACCCGTCTCGCAGCGCACGTACAAAAACACCCGGAACGATATCCTGCAAATGCTTCGCTCGCCGCTGCGGTTTTTCCGTGGCAACGAGCCGCTGACCGACTGGAACCTCACGATCGATTATAAAGGCCTCGGCGTGGCGGTTAAAAACGGCGAAGTGCCCGGCGATCTGCTGGCGCAACTCGAGCGCGAATTGCAGCCGGGCGACGTACTCCGCTTTACCGGCCTGCAGGCGCGCACGGGCGGACCGCGGCAAATTGCAATGCCCAAAACCACGTTCCACGAACTGGCCGGCATTTTTTCCGGATACAACCTGAAGGAAGTACGGATGGGGCAGGACCTCGTCGGGCTGTTCGTTCCGCCCGACACATACGAAAGCCTGCGCACGCAACTGGGCGCCCGGCCCGACCTGTACTGGCAATACGGCGACATCGACCTCAGCACGGTTACGCTCGAACTGGAGGTGCGCTCCGAAGACCCGAAACCGCCCCTGAAACCCGCGGCGCCCGCGCCCGGCGTGCAGCCCGAAATCGGCCTGCAGGTGCGGCCCAACCCCGCGCACGAAACGGCCGTGCTGGACATCAGCCTGCCGCAAGACGGCCCGGGGCTGCTTACGGTCACCAATGCGGCCGGAGCCCAGTGCTATTCGCTGAAAACGGATTTTCACGCCGGCCGCACGCCCTTTAAATTGCCGCTCCGGCAAATCAAGTCGAAGGGCATGTTGTATATCCGGCTGGAGATGCCGTACGGTTCGGCCATGACCACGCTGGAAGTGGTCGAATAAACCGCAACTATGCGCCGGCCGGCAAGGGAGTCAGGCTTTTTCGAACAGCCACCACGCCGGCCGGCGTTTTACAATGCGGTAGTTTTCAAACAAATACTTCCGGATATGCGTGACGGCCTCCTCGGGGTCGTCGGTGAACAGGAGCAGGTCCATGTCCTCGCGCGAGATGGTACCCTGTTCGGCCATGAAGGCCAGGAAATGGCGCAGGGGCTGGTAAAATTCGGTGCCCATGATCACCATCGGGAATCCTTCGATCTTGCGGGTTTGGATGAGGGTGAGGGTTTCAAAAAACTCGTCCATGGTGCCGAAGCCACCCGGCAGGATCACAAAAGCATAGGAATATTTGACCAGCAACACCTTCCGGATAAAAAAGTGGTGGAAGGTCACAAACTTGTCGAGGTAGGGGTTTTCCTTTTGTTCGTGCGGCAACACGATATTGCAACCTACCGAGCGACCGCCCGCTTCGCGCGCGCCGCGGTTGGCGGCTTCCATCACGCCGGGGCCGCCGCCGGTCATGATCGTCAGGCCCATATCGGTTGCAATGCGGCTGCTGACCTGCCGCGCCAGTTCGTAGTACGGGTGCCCTTCGCTGAACCGCGCCGAGCCGAACACTGTGACGGCGGGGCCGGTAAAATGCAGGGCGCGCAGGCCTTTGACCAATTCCCAAAAAACTCGGAAAGCAAAGGCCAACTCATAAGTGCGGCTTTTCGGGCCTTCGAGCCAGACCGACTCGTTGCGGTTGATCAGCGGGCGACGTGGTTTTGACATGGTTCCAATATTCAGGCCGGAGCGGCCGGACCGTTTTTAGCAAGGGACAAAGGTGAAAAATCTCCGCCAATTTCACTTTCTGCCGCTTCCGCCGCCGATTGTCTACCTTTGCGGCGGCAATTTTATTTCCCGCACACTTTTTCGCCCAATATACCCTACTCCATGGCAGAGCAGAATTTCGTCGACTATGTAAAGATCCTGTTTCGTTCCGGCAAAGGCGGAGCGGGCAGCGTGCACTTTTTCCGGGGGCCCGGCACCCCCAAAGGCGGCCCCGATGGCGGCGACGGCGGCCGCGGCGGCCATGTCATCCTGAAAGCCGACCACAATGAATGGACCCTTCTCGACCTCAAATACACCAAACACCTGTTTGCTAAAGACGGCCAACCGGGTCGCGGCGGCCTCAAAACGGGCTCCGACGGGGCCGACATCATCGTGAAGGTGCCCCTCGGCACAGTGGCCAAAGACGCCGAGACCGACGAGTTTTTGCTCGAGATCACCGAACGCGACGAACAGAAGATCCTCCTCCCCGGCGGCCGGGGCGGCAAAGGCAACAACTTTTTTAAAAACGCCACCCACCAAACCCCCCGCTACGCCCAACCCGGCGAAGAAGGCCAGGAACGCTGGATCGTGCTCGAACTCAAGGTGCTGGCCGACGTGGGCCTCGTGGGCTTCCCCAATGCCGGCAAAAGCACCCTGCTGAGCGCCGTGAGCGCCGCCAAACCCAAGATCGGCGATTACCCCTTCACCACCCTGGTGCCCAACCTCGGCATCGTGGAGGCCCGGCCCGGCCAGTCGTTCATCCTGGCCGATATCCCCGGCATCATCGAAGGCGCCCACGAAGGCCGCGGCCTCGGGCACCGCTTCCTGCGCCACATCGAGCGCAACAGCGTGCTGCTGTTCCTGATCCCGGCCGACACCAACCGGAATCTCCAGGGCGAATACGATATCCTCGTCAACGAACTCCGCCAGTTCAACCCCGAACTGCTCGACAAACCCCGCCTGCTGGCCATCACCAAGGCCGACCTGATCGACGACGACTTGGAAAAAATGCTCCGCGAAACCCTGCCGCCGGACGTGCCGGCTCTTTTTATCTCGTCGGTGACCGGGAAAAATATCCAGGGACTGAAAGACCGGCTGTGGGCGATGCTGAATGCGTGAGGGCGGGAACGATGCCGGCAAACCGGTTGTTTCTGCGTTACTTGTTTGCGCTTTACGGGCTAAAATTGAACGGCCTATGCCCCCGGCCAAAATCGCAAACAAGTACTACCTTTGCGCCGCTTTTCCCAGAGAAATTATCCAACATCCAGTACGTTCATGACTTCCCGCGATATCCGCCGCCAATTCCTCGACTTCTTCGCTTCCAAAGCGCATAAAATTATCCCCTCGGCCCCCATCGTGGCCAAGAGCGACCCCACGCTGCTGTTCATCAACTCCGGCATGGCCCCGCTCAAGGATTTTTTCCTCGGCAACCAAACGCCGCCTTCCAAACGCGTGGCCGACACCCAGAAATGCCTCCGCGTGTCGGGCAAACACAACGACCTGGAAGATGTGGGTTTCGACGGCTACCACCATACCATGTTCGAAATGCTGGGCAACTGGTCGTTCGGCGATTATTTCAAAAAAGAAGCCATCGCCTGGTCCTGGGAACTGCTCACCGAAGTGTATAAACTGCCCAAAGACCGGCTCTACGTGTCGGTGTTCAAAGGCGACGAAAAAGAGAACCTGCCCTTCGACCAGGAGGCCTACGACGAGTGGAAAAAATACGTGGCCGAAGACCGCATCCTGGCCTTCAGCAAAAAGGACAACTTCTGGGAGATGGGCGACCAGGGCCCCTGCGGCCCCTGCTCCGAGATCCACATCGACCTGCGCCCCGACTCGGAGCGCGCCAAAAAGAACGGCCGCGAGCTGGTGAACAACGACGACCCCAACGTGATCGAGGTGTGGAACAACGTGTTCATGCAGTTCAACCGCCGCGCCGACGGCACGCTGGACGAACTGCCGGCCAAAAGCGTCGACACCGGTATGGGCTTCGAACGCCTCTGCCGCGCCGTACAAGGCGCCGCATCCAACTACGACACTGACCTGTGGCGGCCGCTGTTCCAGTTTCTCGAAAACTATGCGGGCATAAAATACGAAGGCACCTATCCGGGCATCGATCCGAACTGGAAAAAGACCGACGTGGCCATGCGTGTGGTGGCCGACCACCTGCGCGCGGTAGCCTTCACGATCGCCGACGGCGAACTGCCCTCCAACACCGGGGCGGGTTACGTCATCCGCCGCATCCTGCGCCGCGCGGTGCGCTATTACTACTCGTTTCTCGACCTGAAAGACCCCGTGCTATACCGCATGGTGCCCATTCTCGCCGAGGAATTCCACGACGTGTTCCCCGAACTGAAGGCCCAGATCGATTTTGTGGTCAAGGTGATCCTGGAAGAGGAAAAATCGTTCCTGCGCACGCTCGAAAGCGGCCTGAAACGCATTGAAGGCATTGATATCCAAAACAATACGGTCAGCGGCGAACAGGCCTTCGAACTCTACGATACCTACGGTTTCCCGATCGACCTCACCCGCCTGATCGCCCGTGAAAAAGGCTGGTCGGTCGACGAGGCCGGATTCGAAAAAGCGCTGCAGGAGCAAAAAGACCGCTCCCGAAAAGACGCCGCCAAGGAGGTGGGCGACTGGATGGTGCTCCGCGACGAAGCCAACGTGCAATTCCTCGGCTACGACCAACTCGAACTGCGCGACAGCCACGTGGTCAAATACCGCACGGTCATGCTCAAAGGCCAGCCGCAGTACCAGCTTGTACTCAACCGCACACCCTTTTACCCCGAAGGCGGCGGCCAGGTGGGCGACACGGGCTGGCTGGAGTTCAGCGACGAAAAAATCCGCGTGCTCGATACCAGGAAGGAGAACGACCTGGTGATCCACATCGTGGAAAAACTGCCCGCATACCTGCAGGACCCCACGGTGCACTGCCACGTCGACGCCAGCAAACGCCATCTCACCGAGAATAACCACTCGGCCACCCACCTCCTGCACGCGGCGCTGCGCCAGGTGCTGGGCCACCACGTGCAACAAAAAGGCTCGTATCTCGACGACAAAACGCTGCGTTTCGACTTTGCGCATTTTCAGAAAGTGACCGACGAGGAACTGGCCGAGATCGAGCACATCGTCAACGAAAAGATCCGGGAAAACATCGCCCTGGATGAAAAGCGCAACCTGCCCATCGAGGAGGCCAAGAAGGCCGGCGCCATGATGCTGTTCGGCGAGAAATACGGCGAAAGCGTGCGCATGATCACGTTCGACCCCGCGTATTCGCGCGAACTCTGCGGCGGCTGCCATGTGCGCCAAACCGGCCAGATCGGCTTTTTCAAGATCACCGCCGAATCGGCTGTGGCCGCCGGTGTGCGCCGCCTGGAGGCCGTAACCGCCGAAGCCGCGGAACAATACATCAGCGGCATCGACCGCGAAGTGTCGGCCATCAAACTCCTGCTTAAAGCCAAGGAGCCCGCCAAAGCGGTGCACGAACTACAGGAGGAGAACCGGCGCCTGCAAAAAGAGATCGAACGCCTGGTACAGGAGCAGGCCAATGGCCTGCGCGACGGCCTGCGCAGCAAAGCCGAAACGGTGAACGGCATCCGCCTGATCGCCGCCGTGCTCCCCCTGGGCGACGCCAACGCCGTCAAAACCCTGGCCTTCGAACTGGAGCGCGAACTGGCGCCCGCCGTCATCGCCTTCGGTTCGGTGAACGCCGACAAACCTTTGCTCACGGTAAAAATCAGCGACGCCCTCGTCAAAGACCGCGGCCTGAACGCCGGCACGATGGTGCGCGAACTCGCGCAAAAATTCCTGAAGGGCGGCGGAGGCGGACAACCGTTTTTCGCCACGGCGGGTGGGAGCGATGCCGCGGGGTTGCAACAAGCCGTGGAGGCGGTGAAAGGGTATTTATTGAACGGAGCGACAAATTAAGTGTCAACTGTCGAATTGGCTCGGTTGGTATCTCAACCGAATTGCGTTATTTTTGTCATTAAAATTGGATATGGAAAATTTTCGGGAATACATCAGCATCGACCCGAACATCCGTTTCGGGAAACCTTGTATTAAAGGTACCCGTATTTCCATAGCTGATATTTTAGGTTGGCTCGCAGGAGACGCCTCTTTTAAAGAAATTTTGGAAGATTTTCCAGAATTGAAACGGGAACATATCCTTGCTGCACTTGCTTTTGCTGCCGAGCGTGAGCATGTTACGAAATTGCTGACTGCCGAATGAAACTTTTATTGGACGCCAATCTTTCCTGGCGGCTGGTTCGGATGCTGGAACCGACTTTCCCCGATGTCGTTCATGTGACTAATACAGGGCTTCCTATCCCTGCATCGGATCAGAAAATCAGAAGTTGGGCTAAATCCCATGGTTTTATTTTATTGTCACTAACGACGATGACTTTTTTAATTTGCTATTAGACAAGGGGTTTCCACCTAAAATTATCATGTTGCATATTGGAAACCAACGGACCCGGTATATCGCGGAAGCCTTAATTCAGCGATCAGCAGAAATTCTGGAATTCTCTACTGACCCGTCATATGGCGTTTTAGAGATATTTTCTGGTGGAAAATAGTTGGCGAAAAGTTGGCAATAGGGTGATCTGTTATCAATAGGCCCCCCCGTCATGCTTCTGATACGCGCAGGAGCATTATTTTCGCAAACTAATTTCAGCCAGCCTTAAACTGCTGATTGCCTTAACCCCTAATCTCCCAACCTCCATCACATGAATCGTCTGCCCGTTTTCTTCTTTTGCCTTTCCTTGTTGACCGCCTCAGCCGTGGCCGCCCAATCGTCCCACACCCTGGCCTTCGAATTCCAGGCATACCCTACCGGCCTAATCCCCGGCCTGACCTTCGAACATGGTTTCAGCGCCCGGCACAGCCTCCACGCCCGGCTGGGCTACAACTGGATCCGGCATGGCGACAAAGGCGTGCAGGACAAGGAATGGGGCGACGGCTTGGGCGGCACGCTGGGTTACCGCTATTTCTTCCGGCCCGCCTGGCAGGGCTGGTTCCTCGGCGCCCGCGCCGACTTTTGGCGCAGCCGCCTGCATTGGGAAGATAAGGACGCCGCCGGCGCGGTCATCAACGCCGGCCTGAGCAAAATCAGCGTGATACAACCGACCGCCGAAGCCGGCTACCGGTTCCCGCTGGGCGCCAATGGATCGTGGTTTCTGGCCCCTTCGGCTGCCCTGGGTGTCGAGATCAATGTAAAAACCGATGGCGCCAAAGTAGGGGAAGGCATGATCCTCCTGCTCGGTATTTCCGCCGGCCGGCAGTTTTAAGAACATGTTTGGAATTTCATCGCTGGGCTCCAAACGGAAAATTTTATTTCATACGGCGTTAAATTTTTCAGCGGATTTCCCGCATACGCTTGCAAAATTTGCCTTGTCTGAAATGAAATTTTCCCGTTTTCGCCACAGCATGAAAATCCAAACATGTTCTAAGCGCTCATACACCAGTTTGCCATGAAGGATAAATCGACACAGACGGCAGGGTTCGACGGCCTTGCCGAAGGCTATGACCGGCAATTCACCGGCTCCGCCACAGGGCGTTTGCAGCGGGAAGTGGTATATCGTTTTATGGAAAACAAAACGGCGCCCGGCGCCGCCGTGCTCGAACTCAACTGCGGCACCGGCGAAGACGCCCTGTGGCTGGCCCGGCGCGGTTGCCTGGTGCTGGCCACCGATCTTTCGGCCCCCATGGTGGCGCAAGCCGCCGCCAAGGCCCGGGCCGCCGGACTGGAGCAACAGATTCAAACCGCTGTGTTCGATATGCGGCTGCTCGGGCGCAATTTGCCCGCCGGAAATCCCGCACCGCCGTACGACCTGATCTGGTCCAACTTCGGCGGGCTGAATTGCCTGAACCCCGACGAGCTGCATGGCCTGGGAGCCGCGCTGCCCGCACTGCTCCGGCCCGGCGGATATTTCGCGGCCGTGGTGATGGGGCGCTTTTGCGCCTGGGAATCGCTGTATTTTTTGCTGAAAGGCCGTCCGCGGCCGGCCATGCGCCGGCTCAACGGCGGACCGGTTCGGGCGCGGCTCAACGCAGAAACCCGTATCGACACCTGGTATTATTCGCCGGCGGAATTGCGAAGGGCGTGCCCGGAACTAAGCGTGCGGAGCGTGCAACCGGTCGGCTGCTGGGTACCGCCCTCCTATCTCGATTCCTGGTTCGCCCGGCGCCCGCGGCTGTTGGCGCCATTGGCTTTTCTGGAAAACAAAAGCCGCGGCAGGTTGTGGGCCTGGGCGGCTGATCATTTTTTGATCTTGTTTCAAAAGGACTGAGCAGGATTACCGGGTTAGTTTTGTTGGTCCTGGTCCTGCTCGTTGTGTTTCTCTTCCTGTTTGCGCCCGAAAAGCCGGTCGAACAAACCGCGTTTTTTTTCCGGGTCTTCGTTGGGGTCCTGGTTGGGGTTTGGCTCTTCGCCCGGCACAAAATACTTGTCGGCCGTTTCTTTCAGGTTTTTGTAACCGTTGGCGCGCAGGGAATCGCGAATGGTGGTATCGGCCAGCAGCATGTTGAGGGTATCGGGTGAAATCTCGATCCGCATGGGACAGCCGAAGCGGCCGGCGACTTCGGGTTTGGGTTCGGGGAAACGGTCGAGGTACATGTTGACGTACTTGCGGTCGTTGGCCATTTTATGCCAGAACCAACCAACAATGGGCAGCGCCATCGACGAGCCCTGGCCCAGGCTCATCGAACGGAATCGTACTGCCGGGCTTTCGGCGCCCACCCAGGCGCCCGTCACCAGGTCGGGGTTGAAACAGACAAACCATCCGTCGGCCTGATTTTGTGTGGTGCCCGTTTTACCGCCGAAGTCGCCCTGGTACAAGCCAAATCCGTAGCGCAGCCGTGCGCCGGTGCCGGAGTTGATCACCGATTGCAGCATCTTGACCATCGTAGCGGCCTGGTCGGGGGTGAGCGCCACCACCGGCTGTTGCGGATTTTTAGCCTGTTCTTCTTTGTAGTCGTATATTTTTTCGCCCTTGCGGGTCGTCACCCGCAGCACGACCACCGGCTCGGGGCGTTTGCCCTGGTTGGCGATAGTGCCGTACACTTTCATCATGTCGTACAAGGAAATATCGGCGGCGCCGAGGCTGATCCCGAATTCGCGGGGCAGCGTGCTGGTCACCCCCATTTTGCGCGCCAACTGGATGGTGTGCTCGATGCCGACTTTTTCAATGAGTTGAGCGGCGATGACGTTGACCGAATAGGTCAGCCCGCCGAGCAAGGAGCACCAACCGCCATACACTTCGTCGGAATTGTGCGGTTCCCAATCCTGAATCTTAACCATTTCGTTGGGCAAATACGTACAAGGGCGGAACGTATCCTGCAAGGCGGCGGCATATACGATCGGTTTGAAGGTGGAGCCTACCTGGCGGGTGCTCTTGACGTGATCGTATTTGAAGTATTTAAAATTGGTACCGCCAATCCAGGCGCGTACCTGGCCGTTGTGATGGTCCATGGCCATAAAGCCGCAGTTGAGCAGGCAGAAATAGTACCGCACGCTGTCGATCGGACTCATTACCGTATCAATTTCTGCGCCTTCTTTTCCCCAGGCGAAAATCGTCATGCGGGTAGGTTCTTCAAAGTTGGCCAGAATGGCTTCCCTGTCCATGCCGGCATCTTTGAGCGCATCCCAGCGGTCGCTGCGGCGCATCTGTTCCTCAATCCATTTGTCGTCGCCCCAGGGTTTTTCCTGTTTGTAGTTTTTCCAGTGTTTGTCGAATTGTTCCTGGAGCGCCTGCATTTGCTGTTGCACCGATTCCTCGGCGAACTGCTGCATTTTGCTGTCGATGGTCGTATATACTTTCAGCCCGTCGGTGTACAGGTTGTAGGTCGTGCCGTCGTCTTTCGTATAGTCTTTGAGCAACTTGGGCATGATGTCGGTGCGCAGGTACTCGCGGAAATAGGTGGCCACACCGTCGTTGTTGCCGTTTTGGCCGTACTTTTTGGCGCCGATGGGTTTCTTGATCAATTCTTCATACTGCTCCCGGGTTACTTTTCCGTTGCGGATCATTTCCTGCACCTTGTCCATGCCGGCTTCTTCGCTGCGCACCGAAATGTCGAAGGTGCTGTTCCGGACCATTTGCAGCAGCACGAGGTTGCGGCGTTTGCGCGCATTGTCGGGGTTGCGCGCGGGATCGTAGTAGGTGGAGGCTTTCAGCATCCCGATGAGCGTAGCGGCCTGGTCGGGCGTGAGGTCTTTGGGGCGTTTGTTGAAAAAATAGCGGGAGGCTACGCTGATGCCAAAGCGGTCGCCGCCAAAGGGCACGGTGTTGAGGTACAGGTTGAGCAGTTCGGCCTTGGTATAGATCCGTTCCAGGCGAACGGAGATAAAGTTTTCGCGGATCTTGTTGATGATAATGCTCACGCCCGGCACCAGGAAGCGTTTGCGCGGGTACAGGTTTTTGGCCAGTTGCTGGCTCAGGGTGGAGCCGCCGCCGAGCGATTCGCGCCCGGCCACCACGCCGTAAGCAACGCGAAACCAGCTCTGGATATCGATGCCGCTGTGTTCGAAAAAGCGTTTGTCTTCGGTGGCCAGCAGGGCGGTCACCACATAGGGAGAGATCTTGTCGAGCGAAATCGTGGTGCGGTTTTCAATGTAAAACCGCCCGAGCAACACGCTGTCGGCCGAGTAAATTTCCGTGGCGTTGGCGGTTTCGATGTTTTTCAATTCTTCGCTGCTGGGCAGGCCGCCGAAAAAGCCGAGCCATACGCAGACGATCAGAAAAAGTACCAGGTAAATACCCCAGCGGACCAATGCGCCGGCTACGGTGCCGGCCAGGGCCAGTTTGGGATAATTTCCGGCAAAAGCCGACCAACGCTGGCGTAACGGGGCGGTCAGGCGGGCCCAACCCGCCCGAACCGGCTCCAGAACCGGCTGAATCGGCGCCGTCGCCATGCCCCAGAGCGCGCGCACCGGGGCAAATGCCATGGCTATCCAGCGGCGGAGGGTCTGGATGTATTCGTGTTGCAAAAGGGACGAAAATAAATTTCGCATACGTGTGGAGGTCCTGTTTTTGGATCGCCTGGCCGGCAGCGGCGGCATCGGGGGGCTACGAACACGGCAACAAACCTGCGGGCGATTTTACCTTTCGGCTGATATTCAACAGGTTGGAAATTCGGATAGGATTCGGCTGACCAGACAACGAAACGGATTAGCGCACCGGGGTGCACAAAAACGCACGAAGGTAGGAAATATTACCTGAATTCCCGGCCCGGTCGGGCGCGCTTATTCGTCAGGATTGAGCAATTGACCCGCTTACTTTTTCGGGATGTAGCGCCAACCGTCGGCCAGGATTTCGCTGGTTACCACGTTTCCATTGTTTAAGATCAAAATACCGATCCCGGCGAATACATACCCGTTGCCTTGCAGGGCAAAACCCATCGCGTTGCGCCGGCGGGGCCCCTGAAACCGCGTGCGCGGCATCCAGGCATCGGTATTTAGGTCGAATTCCCACCAGTCGTCGAGCAGGCCGATATCCGGGTCGTCGTTGTAGCCCGTGCCGTAGTACCCTTTGTCGCCGATAACATACGCAACAGCTTCGGTGCGTCCCGGCCCCGGGAACAGGATTGGCAGCATTGCCCAACTCCCGCTGTCCTGCGGGCTGCTGGTGACCGGCGGGGTGAACTGCCAGAAATCACGCAGGTACAGCACCCCGCGCGTGCCGCCGCCCACCACGGCGTTGTTGCCGAAGGCAAAAGCGGCGGCTTCCTCCCGCCCGCCGCCGTTGTCGGGCACGCCGTCGGGGCCGAGCGCGGGCAAAGTAGCCACCTGGTGCCAGGCGCCGCTTGCCGGGTTGTATTCCCAAAAATCGGAAAGGTAGCCGGGGGGCAACGGATCATTCAGGTACTTGCCAGAGCCCACGTACCCTCTTCCATTCAAGGTAAATGCCACCGCTCCGGTGCGGGGGCGCATGCCGGCCGGCGGTTGCTGCGGATAGGGCAACCACATTTTTTGCGCCAGGTCGTACTTGCGGAAACTCAGCGTCTGGAAGCCAGGGCTCAGGTCGCCAAAGAGCACGTAAAGGGTGTCGTTCAGGATAAATCCCGAAGCGTTGGTGCGTTTCGTGACATCGGGCGCCAGCGGCGTGGTAGGCGCCCAGGATACTGAATCGAGGACCTTGGCCGGGTCAAACTCCCAACATTCATCCGACAGGTCACTGTTGTTACAATCTGTTTCCATTTTGCAGCCGAAGCCGGCAAAGGCCCTGCTGCGCTTGGTATCGGCCAGCGCCAACGCGGCCTTGTAGGCGGTCGGGAAATACCCGATCTGCTCCCAACCGTCATCGATCCGGAAACTGTCGGCCATACTGCTGTAGAAGGGTTTGCCGTCGGCAATAACAAATGCGCGCATGTAATAGGTGGTATTGAACGCCAGGCTGTCGATCAGGCTGAAAAACAAACCGTCGTCGTTGCCCGGCCCCAGGTCGACCGTATCGCAACCCACGCTGCCGATGGCCGGGAGTTTATTGCCGGCCGAATACACATGGCCGTGGGATTGCACTTTGACGCCGTATTTTTCCAAACCGGCCAAAATGCCCGGCACGCGTGCGCTGTTGTTGTCGATTTCGGCCTTGCCGGCCAGTTCGACGATAGCGCCCAGGGAAAACGACTGAATGGCCTGTGCGTACAATTGCCGCTCGCCCTGAAAGGCATAGGCCCGGAAATAAACCACGCCCCCCTGCCGGGCCGGCAAGGCAACCTGAAACGGGCCGTTGCCCGCCGGAGTCGCGGCAACGGCTGTATTTCCGGAGGGGTTGGAGCCGGACAGCACCGCCGGGTCGTCGGACCACAGGAAGCCGCAACTTTCCACCTGGGTTTTGATCAATCCGGCGATCGTGCCGTTGGCCTGAAACGAATCCAGCCCCTGAAACACGGCCGGGCCGGTTTCGACGGTAAAAAACTCGAGGTTGTGGAGCTCCGGTTTCAGGCAGCCTGCCGCGAAGCAGGCTGCCCAAAAGAGGAACAAACCGGGAGAAAAAAGTCGGTTTGGCATAGGTTCAATGTTTCACGGCGATTTGGTACGCCGCATGCGTCTGGTCGATTTGCAGGTGCAAAATATAGTATCCGGCCGGCAAGTCACGCAGCGACAAGTCCATCGTTTCGCCGCGCAGCCGCGCTTTCCGGTTGTCGAGCACGGTACGGCCGAGCAGATCGGTCACGTTGGCCGATATGTCGCGGTATTGCTGCAAATGAAACTCCAGGTACAGGATATCGTCGGTTGGGTTCGGGAAAACCACCACGTAATTGTCCCGGTTGATCTCGATGGTCGGCACCATTACCATATAATCGGTTGTCAGGGTGCACCCTTTCGCATCGGTGACCGTCACGAAATAGTGCGAAGCGCTGAGTGAATCGATCCTGTTTTGCGTTTCATTGGCCAGCACAAACACCCCATCGGCCCACTGGTAGTGATAGGGCGGCGTACCGCCCGAAACGGTCACGGTAATCGAGCCGTCGAACTGGGCGCCGTTTGCCGGCACGATAACAGCGTTGGTAATCAACAGCGAATCGGGCTGCGGCAGGGAGAAGAACGCCGTGTCGCGGCACCCTTTGTTGTCGGTCACGACGGCCGAATAGTCGCCCGCCGGCAGGTTGGCATTGAGCGGCGTGGAGGCGCCGTTCGACCATTGAAGCAAATACGGCGGCGTGCCCCCGCTGGCCGAGATCTTGAGCGCGCCCGTCGCCTTGCCATAACAATCGATGGGTTGGAACAAGTCGATCCCGCTCACCACCGGCGGCCAGGTCGTCACCGATACGGTATCCATGTCCGAACAGCCGTTGAGCATAACGGTCACCACATACGTGCCGGCCGCGCCGGGCACGGTAATCGATTTGGTGGTGGCGTCGGTGCTCCAGTGGTAGGTGTAGTTGGTGCCGGCGGCTGTAAGTATTGTCGGCTGGCCCGGGCACACGGTCAGGTCGGGGCCGGCATCGGCCGTGGGGCTGGTTTTGACCGTAAGCGTCACCTGGGTTCGGCTGAGCGACACGCAGTTGCTGACCCGGTTGCGGGCTTCAGCAAAATAATTGCCGCCCTTGGTGGGAACAAACTGGAGGACATCGGTGGCCAGTGGCGCGCCGTTCGCCGGCACGTCATACCAGTCGACGGCAATGTCAGCGGGTACGCTTGTCACTTCGAGCGCCGGATAGACGGCGTCATCGGAACAGGCTTCTTTATTCCCTTTCGATTCCGGACTGTCGGGGAACACGCAATTGCAGTCGTATTTCTCCACTGTAAGTTGATTGAAGCAACCGTTTTGCGCATCCTGAACAGATAGGACCAGGTCGGTATTTTTGGGAATGTTCTGGATCAACACCAGGCCGCCGCCCAGTGGCGTAACGACGCCGGCATTGGTCTGCACCAGGGCATTGAGCGGATCGATCAGGCAGCGCACGTTGTACGTCAGCAAATTGGGCGAGCAGTACACCGAATCCAGGTTGATCGCCGGAACCGGCTTGAAGAGCACCGTCAGGGCATCCGACACCGCCGGGCAGGGTCCGGGCGGGTCGCTCGACACCAGCGTGAGCACCACGTTGAACACGCCGCCCGGCGGGGTGTACGTCAGACCCGACAAGGTGTTGGCGTTCGGGTTGAACGTACCGCCCGCTACCGAAGCCTCCCAGGTGGCCGACGGCGCACCCGTCACCGTACCGGAGAGCAGCACGGGCTCGTTGGCGCACACCGTTTGGTCCGGTCCGGCATTTACTGCCGGCGGTGTGGTCGATAGGATCGCCACCGAGCGCCGCAGGGTGCTCACACAACCCGGCGCGTCTTTTTTGCGCGCTTCAGCGTAGTAGGTTTTCGCTGCGGTGGGTTTGTACACCAGCGTGCCCGAGCCGCCGGGCAAGGGGCTGCCGCCCGAGGGCACATCGAACCAATCGACCGTTTCCGTCAGCGGGTCGTTGACGGTCGCCACCAGATCGGGGAGGGGGTCGCTGGCACAAATGACTACCGGGTTGGGGCCCTGAATGGTCGGCGCACTGATATCGCAGGGGCAGTCGTTGCGCTGCACGGTTGCTTCGTCATAGCAGCCGTTGTTGCCGAATGTGGCGCGGATGGTGACAGCCTGGCCGATGGGAATGCCCGAAATCGTAAAGGTCCCGTTGTTGTTGTTCTGCACGGAATGCACGGGCGCCGAGCTCACCTGATCGGCGTCGGTCGACACCGTGACCTGATAACTGGTCAGCGTGGGGTCGCATTGGTCGTCGAGTACAGCCAGGGCGGGTGTGGCCAGCACGCTCAGACTCACCGCCGTGCGTTCGGCGCTGGTGCAGCCGGTGAGCAACACGCGGCGCTGGGCGTAGTAGGTGCCGGGTTGCAGCGGGGTGAACGCCGTCGTCCCCTGTCCGCCGGCCTGCAATTGCCCGGCGGCGTTGAACCAATCGGCCGTTTCACCGGCGTCTACGGTCACTTGCAGCGCCGGGAAGGGCTGCCCTTCACAGGCGGTTTTGTTGCCGCCGCTGATCGGTTTTGGCACTACCGGGCAGGGGCAGTCGTGCGCAGGGATCAGCAGTTGCTGCTGGCAGCCGGTAGCCCCGTCGGTTGC
>JBGARJ010000086.1:0-12796 GCA_044230315.1 Saprospiraceae bacterium | reverse complement strand
CAAAACCTTAATTCCTAAAAGTCTACATAAACTTTCGCTAACCATCTGTCAATGAACTCTTTATATATACCCGCCTTCGCGAGAACTATATCAAACTTTGCCCCTTCCTAAAAAAGCGGGCCGCAAAGATACTAACCACACACAAACCCATCCAAATCTTTTGCGAAAAAAAATATTTCAACCGCACGCTTTCCGTTCCTTCCGCCGTTCCGTTTTTTCAAAGCGGGCGCAAAGGTATTTCGAATCCTGAGTCTAACAAGAACCGGATTCAATATTTTTTAAAAAACTTTTTCAATCGCCCGCACGCCGGACTATGGGTGGTTTAATTCACGCTGCGGTCTGCCCTGTTCTCGTTCTAACTGCTCCAAAAACCACCGCGTACTACCGGGCTTCGGCGGATTCCGTTTGAACAGGGGCTCGGGAGCAATTTCAGGTGGTAAGGCGCTCAATTTATATCCACCGAATTTCTTATACAGTCGAACCTGAAGGGTTCCGTCACGGTATTCGCCCAAGACCAGGGTCGGGAAGCGCTGGGTCAGGTAGCGGACGACTTTTTGCAGGGCCTGCTGGTTGACAAATGGTTCGTATTGGGGGTTGACGTGCAGTAGCCGCATGCGCGTCAGTACGGAGGAAGGAATGTCCAACATCCGGCACAGCTCGGACGGCCGGAGTTGAATGGGCGAATTGGCTAGCAGAAACAAAGCCTGGTCAAGTACCTGTGACAGGGTGCGGGCATCCGCCAGATGGGTAAATTTTAGTCGCTTCATGGTCAAATTGTTTTATTGCTGAAGCGAGATTAGCCCCTGTTGTGGTGGCTTGCAAGCGATACCTGACCGGTGTGCCAGATGGCGTTATAACCATGTCATTTTACCCTATAACCTGAATTGGAGTCGCATCCAACACCGGTGTTGAATGCCCGGAGTCAGGGATGTGTTATCAACAGTCATTATGTAAATGCCTTTAAATAAATTCTTTAAATATATTAATATTATTAATTAAATTTAAATAAATGAATGCTGCCCAGTACCGGAGCATTTCAGCGGCCGGTAACTTGCGCCTCAAAAACGGATGCAATATGTCCTGACTCCCGGTTGGAGAGATCTCCTCAATGGACTGCTCCACCTCTTGTATCCCAATCTTTGCGCGGGCTGTGATGCCGACTTGCCGAGCCAGCACAGTTGTTTTTGCATGACCTGCCAGCGCCGGCTACATACCACCGACATGCACCTGCTGGCTGAAAATGAATTCACCGACCGGTTTTGGGGGCGTTTGCCGTTGGTGTCGGGAACCGCGCTGTACTATTTCAGCCGGAAAAGCCCGATACAGCGCGCATTGCACCAGTTAAAGTATAGGAACCGGCCGGAAATCGGCCTCAGTATCGGGAGGCGGCTGGGCAGTTTACTGGCGCAATCGTCCTTGTTTGCGGGGATATCGGCCATTGTGCCCGTACCGTTGCATCCGCAAAAGGAGCGCCTGCGCGGATACAACCAAAGCGCTCTTTTTGCGCAAGGGATTGCCGAGTCCACCCGCATACCGGTAGAGGCCAACATTTTGATCCGGCGCAGCGCTACGAGCACGCAAACAAAGAAAAAGCGCATGGAGCGCTTCGACAACGTGAGCGCCGTTTTCGATCTGCATCACCCCGGGCGCCTCTCCGGGAAACACCTTCTTTTGGTGGATGATGTGCTAACCACGGGGGCGACACTGGAAGCGTGCGGCAATGTATTGTTAACCATCCCGGGCGCCCGGCTGAGCATGGCCACTATTGCCATCGCCATGCGCTCCTGAGCAGCAACGGGAAAATTATTGAAGGCATGCGGCGCATTTATCCGAACCGGGTTCAGGACACCTTTTATTTGTCCAGGCTGCTGGACGCATTGCTGGATACCCTGACAAACAGCCCCTTGCACGTCCGGCTCAAAGGCTTGAGCTACGACGCGCAAATCCCGGAATCGATCTTCCTGCGTCTCCAAGGGCTGCATCAATACCCGGACGACGCCCCGAATATTACCGCCCGCGATTTTCATATCCTGTTTGCCAATATCCTGTTCCGGTACCCCACCGTGCGGTTGTATGAACTGGACGATGGCAGTTTTTTTTTCGAAATGTAAACGGCTGAAAAATTCCATGAACCGAATTCCGCCTGCATTGTTACTTTTGCGTGGAATTAATCTAAACAAAGAGGTCTTCAAACTATGGAAAGTGCCGTTAAAAGTCCGGTTATGTTATATACCGAGCAGACTCCCAACCCGGAAGCGCTCAAATACGTCACCAACCGCCTGTTGTACGCCGGCATCGCCGATTTCAAAGAAAAAGAAATGGCCGCCGAATGGAGCCCGCTGGCCAACTCGCTCATGGAGTTGCCGTATGTCAAAAGCGTCTATTTTAACAACAACTACGTGACGGTCATGAAAGAGCTCAACTACGATTGGGCCGACATCATGCTCCGGTTGAAAGAGTTTATCAAAGATTACGTGGAAAAAGGCGGCGTCGTCGTCAAAGCCGGCTTTGCCGAACATTTCGACCAACTCGCCGCCCAGCAACAGGCCTCCCAGTTTGCCGGAGAAGAAGGCGAAATCGCCCGGAAAGTAAAAGAGCTGATCGATACCTACGTAAAACCGGCCGTGGAAATGGACGGCGGCAACATAGAATTCAAAGCCTTCGAGAAAGGCCGCGTCTTTGTGACCATGCAGGGTTCCTGCAGCGGTTGCCCATCGTCCACCGTTACCTTGAAGGCCGGTATCGAAGGCATGCTGAAACGCATGGTACCGGAAGTCACCGAAGTGGTGCAGGAAATGGAAGGGTTGTAAGGATTCCTTCTCCGGGTTTGACAAAAAAGCCTCGTTTGGTTGATGCCGGACGAGGCTTTTTTATAGCTCCTTCAAAGGATGCAGCCCTTATGCCAATTTGCCGTACACCCGACAAAGGCGGCGATCAGAACATGTTTTGATTTTTGTGCTGCGGCGATAATGGAAAAATTTAATTTCAGATAAGGCAAGTTATGCGGGCGGATGCGGTCGATTCGCCAAAAAATTTAACGCCGGATAAAATGAAATTTTCCGTTTGCGGTCCATTAATGGAATTCCAAACCTGTTCGTAATATTCACAAGGCAACCATCCGGGATTTCTATCTTTGCCCGGCCATTTTACACCTTTTCACCCTGTCCCGCCAAAGAAGTTTCTCCACCAAATGTCCCTGCTAAAAAAACTCGCCGGCGAAACGGCGCTATACGGCCTGAGCAGCATTCTCGGGCGTTTTTTGACCTACCTCATGGTGCCGATCTATACCCGCACCCTGACCAAGGTTGAAAATGGCATCCTGACCGAACTCTACGCCTATTCGGCGTTTTTGGGCGTTATCCTGTCGTACCGGCTGGAATCTGCCTTTTTCCGCTACGGCACGCCCAAGGAAGACCGCGAACGCGCCTACAGTACCGGGTTGTTCTCCCTGATCGGCACCACCCTTGCCATCACCCTCGGCATTATGCTGGCGGCACAGCCCATTGCCGTCGAGCTGGATTACGACAATCACCCCGAATATATCCGGTGGTTTGCACTGATCCTGGCGTTCGACGCCTTGTCGGAGCTACCGTTCGCCCGGCTGCGCCTGGAGCAACGCCCCATTCGTTTTGTCATCGGTAAATTATTCAACATCGGCCTGGTGGTCATACTCAACCTGTTTTGGCAGGTGTTGTGCCCCTGGGCGGCCGGTAAAGGGATGGGTTGGGTCTATTGGGTGTGGTCGCCGGAGATACGGGTGGGTTATGTTTTCATGGCCAATTTGATAGCCAGCATTGCTACACTGCTCTACCTGTTCCCGTATGTGCGGGTAGCACGCCCCGCCAATTTTGACCGGGACCTCTGGAAAAAAATGGTGTTGTACGCCTTGCCCCTGATTCTGGTGCAGTTTGCCGGCATTATCAACAGCATGTTCGACCGGGCCATGCAAAAATGGCTGCTGCCCGGTACGCCTACCGAAAACCTGGCGCAGGTGGGCATTTACGGCAACATGTACAAACTGGCCATGCTCATTACCATCTTCACGCAGGCCTACCGCTATGCCGCCGAGCCCTTCTTTTTCCGGCATGCGCAAAATGCCAACGCCCCGGCGCTGCAGGCCCGGGTGACCAAATGGTTCACTATTGTTTCGGCCATGGGCATGCTGGCTGTCTTGCTATTTATTGATGTGGTGAAATATTTTTTGAGCGAGCCGTACTGGGTGGGCCTCCCTATACTGCCCATTCTGTTGCTGGCCAATGTGTTGCTGGGCGTGTACTACAACCTGTCGGTATGGTACCGGCTGAAAGACAAGACCTACATCGGGGCGCTGATCTCCCTCGCCGGCGCATTGTCCACCGTCGTGCTCAACGTTTGGTGGGTGCCGCAATACGGCTACGTCGGTTCTGCATGGGCGGCTCTGATCAGTTATGCGCTGATGTGCCTGCTGGCTTGGGCCACCGGCCAGAGACACTACCCCGTGCCGTACGCATTTGGACGGATGGGCGGGTACCTCGCCGCGGTGCTGGGCCTTTATGCCGTGAGCCTTTTGCTCAAAACGGCGATCGCCAATTCCTGGATCCTGCTGGGCTGCAATACGGTATTGTTCGCGGTGTTTCTGCTCCTGATCGGATATCTGGAAAAAGAGGAACTAAAGCGAAATATACCCATGCCGGTTCGTTAGAGGAACTGTGTTAAATTCAACCATGCCGCTCCCGTTTTCGCCAGCCGCCGTAGCCGCGCCTGCAGCGCCGGCACGTTTTCGGCCTTCACAACAGCCGCGAGGCGCTGAAAATCTGCCTGAAACACGGGGTGTACTTGCGCCAGTTGGTACAGCCCCTGAAGCGCGTTCACGCGCACGATGCGGCTGGCGCGGGCGTCGGTGAGCCAGGCCGCCAGTTGGGTCCATACCGATTTTTGTTCCGTTTCATTCAACTTCAGACGGGGCGCCAGCAGCGCGAGGTGCCATTGCAGTTCTTTGTTGGTGGCAGTGGGTAACAGGCCGAGGATTTCCGTATGGTGTTTATGTAGAAATGCGGGTTGCGATCGGGTGATTTTCTCCAGGGCATCGGCAGCGCGCATCACCACCAAACGATCGGGTACAAAAAGACCTTCTGCCAGCAAATCGAAATCGGCCTGTGTCTTTACCCCGGCCAGCACCCGCTCCACCGGACCAATCGAGCGCAAGTCGCCGCCCTGCAATTGAACCAGCAGCCGGTTCATGGTCAGATCGTTTCTTCCTCGCCCAATTCAGGGATGCCGATGGCGCCAAAGCCGTTGGCCTGCAGATAATCCCGCCATTTTTCCTGCCGGTCGATCGTGCCGTGCACCAGCCAGATCTTTTTGACCGAGTTGCGCTGGTTTTTCAGGAAATCGAGCATTTCCACCCGGTCGCCATGCGCCGAGAAGGAATCCATCACCTCCACGTCGGCCAGCACCTGCTTGTTTTGCCCCATGATATAGAGGCTTTTGGCGCCGTCGCGCAGGCGGCCGCCGGGTGTTTCCGGCGCGCAATAGCCCACAATGAGAAAGGTATTGCGGTGGTTTTCGATGTTGTTCAGAAGGTGGTGCCGGATGCGGCCCGCATTCATCATGCCCGAAGCAGAAATGATGATGCAGGGATCGTGCATGGTGTTGATCTGCTTGCTGCCATCTACCGAACGGACATACTGAAGGCCGTTGAAACCGAACGGGTTGTCATCATCGAGCATATACTCGTGCAGTTCGCGGTCAAAACACTCGGGGTGGTTGACAAAAACCTCGGTGGCGTTGACGGCCAGGGGGCTGTCGACAAACACAGGCACTTTCGGGAGCCGGCCGGCGTGGTTGAGTTGGTCGAGCATGTACACGATTTCCTGGGTACGGCCTACGGAAAACGCCGGAATGATCAACTTGCCCTTTTTCTCCACGCAGGTATGCTGCACCACGCGCACGAAGTGATCGATCTCGCCCGGGGCCGATTCGTGCTCGCGGTCGCCGTAGGTGCTTTCGCAGATCAGGTAATCCAGTTCGGGCATAGGCTTGGGGTCGCCGAGGATAGGGCGGTTCGGGCGGCCGATGTCGCCGCTAAAGCCGAAGCGGATGACCCGGTCGCCTTCCCTGATCTCCAGCGTCACGCTGGCGCTGCCCAGGATATGGCCCGCGTCGCGGTACAGGACGCGCACATTGGGGTGCACGTTGAACCACTGCTCATAGTTGTAACTGGCAAACAACCGCATCGTATCGCGCACATTGTCCACCGTGTACAGCGGCGTTTTTTCGGGCGCTTCGGGGGCTTTCTTTTTATTGTGGTAGGCGGCGTCGCCCTCCTGTATTTTGGCCGAGTCGAGCAGCATGATCGTGCACAGGTCGCGGGTGGCGTGGGTGGCGTATATTTTTCCGCGGAAACCGTCGGATACCAGTTTGGGCACCCGGCCGGTGTGGTCGATGTGCGCGTGGCTCAAGACCAGGCAATCGATATCGCGGGGACTGAACAGCCATTTTTCGTTGAAGCCGCGCATGGGGTGGGTGTCGCTGCCGTTTTCGCCTTCTTCGCTGCCCTGGTACAGGCCGCAATCGAGCAGGATGCGGAAGTTGTCTTCCAGCGTAATGAGGTGACAGGAACCGGTGACTTCGCGCGCTGCGCCGCAGAATTGGATCTTCATGGTAAATGGAACGCTTAGATGGTTTTGAACATGCTCATAACCAGACAGGGCGGAAAATTAGGTGGAATGCGGCGCAATGCCTGAAAACAGACCCGGAAAATTACCCGGGCGGGCACGATTCCCGCCCCCCGCCCCCGAAATTGCCGTTGCATGGCGATCTGTCACACAGGTTTCAAATGGCCGTTTCACCCAATCCTTTTGTTAAATTGACAATTCACGAGGGCTAAAATCGTTTCTTAACAAGAAGTTAATAAGGCTTCTCCTTTCCTAATCAGTTTAACTAAATACGCTGCACAATGAAAAACAAAGAATCCTGGCAGGTAGAAGCCGGGGCCGCCAAATTTTACGAACAACATTTTGTGCCCGCGCTGTATGCGCAATGGGCTCCCCGAACGGTACGCGCCGCCCACATCAAACCGGGCGACCGGGTACTCGATATAGCCACCGGCACCGGCATCGTCGCCCGGTTTGCCGAAAACCAGGCCGCCCCCACCGGTTCGGTGGTTGGCTACGATATCAACCCCGGCATGCTGACCCTGGCCAACAGCATCGGACCCCACATCGAATGGGTGGTGGGCCCTGCCGAAAAACTCCCGTTTGAAGCCGGGTCCTTCGACGCCGTCACCTGCCAGTTCGGTCTTTCCTATTTTCAGGATCCCACCGCAGCACTGCGCGAAATGAAACGCGTGCTCCGAAAAGGCGGCCGGCTTGCTCTCACCGTGTGGGATAGCCTCGATAACAACCCCGGCTACCGGGCCCTGATTCAACTGGTGGAGGACGTGTGCGGCAGCAAAGCCGCCAATATGCTCCGCGAGCCCTACGCCTTCGGCGATCTGGCCCTGTTGAAAGCCGAATGCAGCGATGCCGGGTTCCCGATTATGACAGTGGACACCATTGAAGGCATGGCAAAATTCGCCTCCGTCCGGGAATGGCTCGAAGCCGAAATCAAGACATCGCCGGTTCAACACCTGATCTCCGGCGAACAATTCGAAACCCTGCAAACCAAAGCCGAAAAAGCGCTCAGGCCCTTCACCACCTCCGACGGCCGGGTACTGTTTCACGCCCCGGCACACATCGCTACGGCGGTAAAATAAGGGGCTGTGCGCCCAACGAAACAACAGAACAGGCAGGATATTTCACCGTACCTTTCAGCGGTAAAATCTTGCCTGTTTTTTTATGTCCGCCCTGCACGAACAAATCCTCGACACCTGGCGCATCCACCAGCGCATCACCGTTTTTTTGATTGAAAACCTGCCCGAAGCCGCCCTGAGCGCTACGCTCAGCACGCGTGGCGGACGCGATATCGCCCGTCAGCTGGCCCACGTGCACAACGTGCGGGCCGCGCGGCTGGAACCCTTCGCCAAAAAACAGGGCTTGCCGCTGAGCCAGTTCGACAAAGACGAAAGCCCCGAAAAAAGCCGCCTGTTGGAAGCCTTCGGTCAGTCGGGCGCCGCCATGGAGCAGTATATCGCCTACGCGCTCGGCCAGGACGGCAAGGTCTCCAACTTCCAGCGCGGGCTGGTGCCCATGATCGGCTACTACATTTCGCACGAAGCCCACCACCGCGGGCACCTCCTGCTGACGATGAAGCAAAGCGGCATCAAAATCCCGGACGAACTGAAATGGGGCATCTGGGAGTGGAATAAAATCTGAAGCATTTTCCACTTCCTGCATGGAACTATCGCAAGCCATACACCTGATCAGCGGATTCCAGGCCCGCACCGCGGCGCCCGAGTCCTGGGCCGACCTGGGCTGCGGCGCCGGCTTGTTCACCTATGCCCTGGCCCGATTGCTCCCGCCCGGCAGCCGGATCTATGCGGTTGATAAAGCCCCGGTGGCCCTGCAGGCCCCCGAGCATCCGCCGCCGGCGGATATTCGGCCTTTGCGGCTTGATTTTATCCGCGAGCCGTTTCCGTTTCCGGTACTCGACGGGGTGTTGATGGCCAATTCCCTGCACTTTGTGCCAGACCAACCACCGTTGCTGCAAAAAATAAAATCCGCCCTGCGCCCCGGCGGCCGATTGCTGCTCGTGGAGTACGACACCGATAAACCCAACCCCTGGGTGCCGTTTCCGCTGGGGTTTAACCGCTTAAAAACCCTGTTGGAAAAACAGGCGTTTGTGGCCGTTGAACAACTGCAAACCGCCCCTTCGCGCTACGGCCGGGCGCAGTTGTATGGGGTGGTAGCTACCTGGAACGGCGAATGAGGTGGGGAGGTCGCAACGTCTTAATTTCATCCACACAACTTATCCACTGCGCACGTATGAAAACAAACCGCTACCTTTTTCTGCTTTCCGGCCTGCTTGTCGGCACGCTCGACATCGCCACCGCCCTGATCCAGTATTACGCCAAAACAGGCAAAGACCCCAACAACGTGCTGCGCTTTATCGCCAGCGGAGTATTTGGGCCCGATGCTTTTTCGGGCGGCGGGCCTATGGCGGCCTGGGGCTTGTTGTTCCACTACACGATCGCTTTTTCGTTTACGGGGTGCTTTTTCTGGCTGTACCGGCGCAGCGCGCTGCTCGCCAGGAGCCGGGTTTTGACCGGCGTTGGGTACGGCTTGTTCGTGTGGTGTGTCATGAACCTCGTGGTGGTGCCATTGAGCCGCACCCCCAAAGCGCCGTTCGACCCCGGCAAAGCCGCCCTGGCTGCGCTCATTTTGGTCGTCATGATCGGGCTGCCGCTGTCGTTTATCGCCGGGAAATACCTGAAACCGGGATGAGCCGCCCGGCGTTCAGGGCGCTGCCGCCTGCATTTGCCGGTAGGCCGCGTCGCAATATTCCTGCAGCGTGGCAAACAGTTGTTCCATCGTTTCGCGGGTGGTGTAAAGATTGACCGGGTTGATCCGGAACCAGGCATGGCCTTTCATTTCGGTGGTGGCAAACCAGAACCGGCCTTCCTGCTCGATCCGGGCCGCTACGTCGCGGTGCAACTGCGTGCGTTGCGCGTTGCTGATACCCGGCCTGCGGTAGCGGAGGCAAATGGCCGACATCACGGGTTCGGTGGCCGATTCGAAATCGGGATGCTGCGCAGCAAGCGTGTGCAGGTGCCGGGCCTGGGCTACATTCCCGTCGATCCACTGTCCGATCCGGTCTTTGCCGTAGTGCTGAAAACTCATCCATACTTTCAGGCTGCGGAAGCGCTTGGATTGCTCGAAGCCGTGCACATAAAACTGGTAGCGCTCGTGCTTTTGCTGGCTTTGGTCGGTCAGATAGGCATGCTGGATGCCAAAGGAAGCCGTCAGCCGTGCGTGGTCTTTCACGAGGATGGCGCCGGCGTCCAGCGGCGCGTAGAACCATTTATGCGGATCGATGGTCACCGAATCGGCTTTTTCCAACCCTTTCAATACACCCGGGTGTTCCTGCGAGAGCAGCATCCCGCCGCCATAGGCCGCATCGACGTGCAGCCAGCATTTTTCCCGGACGGCAATAGCGTGCAGCGCTTCCAGGTTGTCGACCGCGCCCAGGTTGGTGGTGCCGGCCAGGCCGATGATGCACAGCGGGCGGATGCCGCGGGCGCGGTCGGCGTGCAGGGCTGCTTCGAGCGCGTCGATGCGCAACTGGTATTTTTCGTTGGTCGGCAGTGTGCGCAGGTAATTGCGGCCGAGCCCGATGGAATCGACCGATTTATCCAGCGAAACATGCCGCTCTTCCGACACGTACACGGCGTATTGCCCGCGCAGGCCTTCGTACTGGGCGGTATCGGCTGTGGCCCAGTCGCGCGCCAGCTTGAGGCCGATAAAATTGGCCATCATGCCGCCGCTGGTGAGGTTGCCGCCAGCCCCGCTGCCGTACCCGATCAGGTCGTTGAGCCAACGGATGACGCGCCGCTCCATGGCTACCGCCGAGGGGCCGATGGAATAGGCGCCCAGGTTCTGGTTGAGCGCGGAGGCCAGGAAATCGGCCAGGATGCCCGCCGGATTGGGCGAAGGCGTGATCAGCCCCATGTAGCCCGGGTGGTTGACGTGGGTGCAATAGGGGATCAGCTTTTCCTGGAGCAGTTGCTGAAGTTCAGCCAGCGACCTGGGCCGGTTGGGCAGCGGCTCGTCGAAAAGATCGTACAGGAAACCCGGTTCTACATTGGCAAACAGGGGGTGGTCGGGCGTCTGCTGCAGGTAATCGGCTATGTAATCGACCAACTGGTGCGCCGCCGTGCGGAATTCATCGTAGTTCATAGCATCGGGATGGTTGTGTATTTTAGCGGGTAAAGTTTGGCAATTCCGGCGAATTGGAACCAAAAGGAAGCCATACAGGATTTGTTTTTCCGCCGGGGCCAGGACCGCGTTACCCGCCTTATTTTTGCCCTCCACAACCACCCGGCATGCTCGCACCTACCCTCCGCACCCACCTCGAACAACGCCTCGGCCTGCGCATTGCCGATATCCAGTCGATCGGCGGCGGCGACATCCACCGCGCCTTTCGCCTCTCTGCCACAAGCGGCCAGTATTTGTTCTTAAAAACCAACACCGACCCCCTGGCCGCTGCCATGTTCCGCACCGAAAGCCAGGGCCTGGCCTTGCTGGGGGCGTCGCGTTCGATCCGCACCCCCCGGGTGCACGCGCATGGGAGTACGCCCGACGGGCATGCCTACCTCGTACTCGAATACGTGGCGCCAGGCTACAAAAACCGCTTGTTTTGGGAAACCTTCGGCCAGGCGTTGGCCAACCTCCACGGCAACACCTCGGCCCGGTTCGGTTTTGCGCACGACAACTTTATCGGCCGGCTGCCGCAATCGAACACCCGGCACGATACCTGGGCCGAATTTTACGCCGAAGAGCGCCTCTGGCCCCAACTCTTGCTGGCCCGCGATCGGGGCTATTTCGATGCGGCCGCCGAACAACAACTCGACCGGCTCTGCCGGCGCCTGAGCTGGCTCTGTCCCGACGAGCCGCCGGCGCTCACCCACGGCGACCTCTGGAGCGGCAACTACCTCTGCGACGCCGCCGGCCAGCCCGTGCTGATCGACCCGGCCGCCAGTTTCGCCCACCGGGAAATGGACCTGGCCATGAGCCGCCTGTTCGGCGGCTTCGACCCCGCGTTTTACCTGGCCTACGAGGCCGCCTGGCCGCTGGAAGCCGGGTTTGAGAAACGGATGGAAGTGTATCAACTCTACTACCTGCTTGCGCATGTCAATTTGTTCGGCGGGGGGTATGTGGGGCAGGCGGCGGAAATTCTGCGGCGCTGGGAATGAGGATGCGACACAAAATTTCAGGTTTCCTTCGCAACTCGAATCTTCCGGTTCAACTGCTTGATAACAAGATGATTATCCGCATTAACCCAGCAATTAAAACAGGAAAATCAAGCCAGGAAATATCCGACCAAAACCTTGGCATTAGGTGCTTCAATCTTATCGCCACCAAAAAACAGGCAACCTGTCATCGATTACAGCTTGCAGGGCGCGCCCGGGCGATGTTTTCGAGTATTCCTCCCGTGCATTCAAAAGGAACCCGATTTGTACCGTTTGCCCGGCGGCGCGACCCGCATTTACAACCTGCTGGTGACCGATGTTTTGGGGCGCATGGGGAGCAGAAAACTACTGGTTGTTTCGGGAAAACAATGACGTCTCCGCGCAGCCGTTCCGGCAGATCGGGGGCTATTATTTTTGTTATGACTATCCGCATCTTTGTAAGGCATGGTATCGCGGCCTGCTCCCGATACCCTTTACTCGTTCTTGTATGAAAAACCTTCGATTATATCTTATCGCTTTACTATTATCAGCAGCCTTTCCCGTTTTCAGCCAGCCTGGCTTCAACCTTGCAATAGACCTGGAGTTGCCAAACAATGTATTCCGTGATATGCTTGTGGATCGCGACACTATTATCGGCTATGGGCTGGCCTGGAAACAGGTCAATAATAAATGGCAGCAAGGGGTGCTGCTCGCCAAACTGGATTCCTTGGCCAATGTTTTGCAATCCACAATAATTGTTGATTCTTCTGGCGACTATTTGAGTATTTCGAAATATTGGGGAAAAATCATCAAGACCACCGACGGCGGATACGCCATGACCGCAGCCACTTACTACCGAAACAGCGCCGTGTTGATCAAGGTGAACCGCGCGTTGCAGGTAGAATTCATCAAAGAATACCCCGATTCGGTCAATTTGAGCAATTACTTCTATTTACTCACCGAAACGCCCCAGGGGTATCTGCTATTTGG
>JBGARJ010000021.1:0-88967 GCA_044230315.1 Saprospiraceae bacterium | reverse complement strand
CATGAAAGAACAATTTTTTTTGCATATTTCAAACGCCCTTGCCCGGCTCGCCAAGGCCCTATTCCGCATTCCGTATTCCGCATTCCGTATTCCGTATTCCGCATTCCGTATTCCGCATTCCGCATTCCGTATTCCGCATTCCGCATTCCGTATTCCGCATTCCGCATTCCGCATTCCGTATTCCGTATTCCGCATTCGGTTATACCGGCGGATCGGACGGCGTGTTCGGGTTGTTGTCGCGCTCTACGGTCGGATACGGATAGAAATTGCGGCTCCGCTCAGGCGCGGCGTCGTTCGGGCCGGGGCGCCCGAAGCGGCGGCTGTCTTCCAGTTTCAAACCAGTCATGTAGAGTTCGATGCAACGCTGCCGGTAGATGTCAAGCAGGATCGCGTCTTTATCCGAAGTGCTGCCCGAATAGGCGGCGCCTTTTGCTGTTACGCCAAAGGCGTCGGTCGTTTTCGTGCGCACGGCGTCGAGCGCGCCGATAGCCTCGGGCAGCATGTTCTGGCGGGCGTAGCATTCCGCCTTGATCAGCGTTATTTCGCCCGGCAGGTACAAGGGGATCGGATCGGCGTCCGACTTGAAGAAGCCCTGCACTTTTACCGGAGAAACGTTGCCGCCGAGGTAAAACGCGATGCGGCCGTCGCCGGCATCGGGGGCCAGGGCGGCGGGCAGGCCAAAATTCACCAGGCCGTTGTACGTATTGTTGTTCACCAGCGAGGTGCGGTACACTGCGTTCGGGCTCACGCCGTCGAATTTGAAGACCGATTTTTTCGTCAGGTCAACTTTGTTCGCAGCCGTCAAGGCATCGGCGTATTTCCCGAGCATGAGGTTGTAGCGGGCCAACAGGGCATACACGGTGTTTTTGATATCGATGTCGGAACCCACTTTCGTTTTGAAAAAGTCGGAGGGTGTGGTGCTTTCCGCCAGGGGGGCGGCTGCGTTGAGCAGGTCAATGGCTTCCTGCAAGGCGTCGTTGCGCGATTTGAAGGCGGGCCGTTTGCCGGCCAGGAAATCGTCGGCGCGCACTACTTCCGTCGGCACATTTTCCCAGAATTGCGCCATGGTACCGATCGCCATCGCCTTAAACACCTGCCCGTATACCAGAATCAGCTCTTTGGTGCCGCTCTCCCGTGAATTGTTGGAATTATCGATCAGCAGTTGGGCGTTGGTCTTGACGATGTTGCAGCTCGACCAGATGTTGTTCAAAAAAGCATTGCTGCCGCCGACCGTGCCTTTACCGGCTTCGAGTGCCGCCAACTCGCCGTTGCCGGTATTGATCACATACAATTCTTTGGTACTCAGCCCGTTGGCCGAAACTGCGTTGTACAGGGCGCTGGTGGCGCCCACCGAAAATTCCTTTTTCAAGCCCACGATGAGGGCCGTCAGGCCTTCTGCGCTCTTGATGACTTCGCCGCCATCGGCAGCGTTGGGGTTGCTAAACTCCTTTTGACAACCGGCCAGCAGGATCAAGGCTGGCGTGAGGAGGTATATGCTTAGTTTTTTCATGTTTCTTCAATAAATTAAGTTGAAATAAGGATCTGCGCCGGGTTTTAAACCCCTATTGGCGGTGCTTCAGAAACGCGCATTGAGGCGCACCATGTAGCTGCGCGGGATGGGCACGTTGCCAAAGTCGTCGCCCCGAACGCGGTCGTTCTGGCCGGCAGAGTTGGTTTCAGGGTCAAAGCCCTGGTAATTGTCGAACGATACGAGGTTGCGACCCAGCAGGCTGAGGCTCAGGTTGTCAAACACACGGCCGATATGGCCGAAGTTGTAGCTGAGGCCCAACTCGCGCAACTTGACAAATGAACCGTCTTCCACGTGTTCTTCCTGGATACGCTGACCGGTAACTCCACCGGCGATCGACCCCACATAACCACGCGGCAATTCGCCTTTGAGTTCTTTTTCGGCTGTTTCGCCGAAGCCAACGTTGTTGCTTGTAATGCGGTTCCAGTTGAACACTTCTCCGCCCATGACGGCGTCGAACTGGAAGTTGAGCGACAGTTTTTTCCAGGTTACCGTTGATGTGAACGAGCCGATCCAGTCGGGCAGCGGGCTGCCGAGCACCTTGCGCAGTTCCTGTGTGCCGGTTGTCAGCGGCTGTCCGTTGCCATCGCGCATGGGTACATACACACTGCCTGCATAGCGGTAGACGCGGTCTTTCAGCGCGCCGGTGGGCAGGTTGGCTTCATCGTATTTCGATTCGAGGAAGACCAGTCCGCGCTCGGGTTGGGCCAATCCTTGCGAGGTCAGCAGCAGGCTGCCGTCGTCGTTGCGGGCATAATAGCGGCCGAAGAAGGTGCCGAAGGCTTCGCCGTTGAGGGCCGATTGGGTGCCGTCGCTGCCGCGCAGGGCAAGCACGCCGTCGATGCCGGATACCTCGTTTTGGTTCGTCGAATAATTAAGCCCCAGATCCCAGGAGAAATCGCTCGTGCGCACGGCCTGCGCCTGCAAAAGCACTTCAAAGCCTTTATTGCTCATTTTACCTACGTTGGTGACCAATTTGGTGCCGCCGATGGAGGGCGGAACCGGCCGGTCGAACAGCAGGTGGTCGATGTTCTGGTTGTAGTAGGTGAGGCTCAGGCCGATGCGGTTGCGCAACAAGGCGATGTCAGCACCCACCTCTGTTTCGGCTTTTACCTCCGGCTGCACGTCCGGGTTGTTGAGGGAGCGGGGCGGCGTTACGGCCGGCAGGCCGGTGAGCAAGGTGCCCGTAAAATTGTTGAAACGGTCGTACGGGCCGATGCCGGTCAGGTTACCGGCCTGACCGTAGGAGGCGCGCAATTTGAGCGTACTCACAGCCGTCGATTGGAACAAGCGCGAGGCAACCCAACTCAGGCTGGCTTTGGGGTAAAAGTTGGACTGGTTGTCGGTCGAAAACGCCGAAGACCCGTCCACCCGGCCGGCCAGGGTCAGGAACACCTGGTCGTCGTAGCCAAAGGTTTGCTGCAGGAAATAGCCGTTGATCGAGAGTTTGGAAATATTCTGCACCGGCAGGGAGAACAGGTTGGACGCAGCCGAAATATTGTGGATCAGCGGCGTCAGGTCGCGCCCTTCCTGGGCAAAATAATCGGTGCGCAGGAACTGATATTGATACCCAACAGTCGTGGTAGAGGATATTTTGGCGCCAATGGTCGCTTCATACGTGCCCATGATATCGCTGTTGTACTGGGTCACGTTGGACGTGGCAGTCGCCACGTAACCATCGGGGAAAAACGCTGCGGAAACACCCGGATACGGAATCCGTGGGTGGTATTCGTTGCCTTGCAGCGAATAGTTGTCGATCCCGAAGGTATAGTCGATCCGGAAACCTTTGAACGGGAACAGTTTCAGCCCCACATCGGCGATGCTGCGGTTGTTGCGCTGGGTGATATCGAAGGTTTCGATCACGGAGAGCGGGTTGAGGCGCACCAGTTCCACCTGTTTGAGCGTACCGTCGGCATTGCGTTCGGTGATGTCCCACACGTTGTCGATAATGAAGATCGTGCTCATCGGGCTGAAGAAGTTATTCCCGTTGGGCATGTCCTTGCTCCGGCTGTTGCTATAGCTCAGGCCGGCGGTCAGCGTGGCCCATTTCGAGAGCGTTTGGTTGAGGCGCAAGCGGCCCGTGTACTTCGTAAAATTGGTATTTTTAACAATACCGTCGTTGTTGGCGTAGCCAAACGAAGCGAAGTAGTTCGATTTTTCATTGCCGCCGGTGACCGACAGGTAGTTGTCGGTGCCAAAAGCATTCTGGAAAATGGCATCCTGGTAGTCGTAACGCTTGACGTCGTACTGATCGGTGATCAGCAGGCGCCCGGGCACGCTCGCGTAATGGATGCCTTTATCAACCATCGTTTGCTCCTGCGATTTGCCGGGGTCGGCCGGGTACAGGTTCAACAGGATGGTCAGGCGGTCCTGGGCAGTCTCCAACCGGGGGCTGCCCTGCACGCCAAAGCGTTTGCCATATTGGGTAAAGAAGATCTTCTTGCGCAGCTGGCTGATCCCGGCGCTGGCGCTGAATTCGACCGTCGGCCGGCTCGAGCGGCCGCGTTTGGTAAAGATCTGTACGACGCCGTTGGACGCGCGCGAGCCGTACATCGCCGCTGCCGAAGCGCCGTTGAGCACCTCGATGCGTTCGATGTCGTTGGGGTTGATGTCGACCAGGCGGTTTTGACCCGCCTGAAAACTGGTCGTCATAGCGTCGCCGCTGAGGTTGATGACGTTCTGCGAGGAGTTGTCGACAATGACCCCGTCGATAATGTACAAGGGGTCGGACGAACCTTTGATCGAACTCATCCCGCGCAGCCGGATGGAGAAGCCGCCGGCAGGGTCGCCCTGGTTCTGGCTGATCTGTGCACCCGCCACTTTACCGGAAAGCGCGCCCAATGGGTTCACCGAGCCGGTCTTTTCCAGGCTCCTGCCATCGACGACGCCGATGTAGTTGCCCAGTTGTTTGCGGGTAGCCGTAGGGGAGTTACCCGTGACCACCACCTCGTCGAGTTTGAGAATGTCGCTGCCAAGCGTTACATCCTCGGTCAGGTTGGCCTTGCCAAGCGCGACGGTGACCGAACGGCGCTCGGTTTGAAAACCGAAATACCGGATTTCGAGGGTGTAGGTGCCTTCGGCAACGGCCCCGTTGAGGTCGTAAAAACCGCGTTCGTCGGTAAAAGCCGCTTGACGGGCTTCCACCAACACCACCGATACGCTGGCGAGCGGAGCGCCGGTGTCGTCGATGACGGTACCTTTAATGGAGTAATTGACTGCCTGCGCTGACAACGCTACCGGCAAAAATGCCAGGAGCCATGTCGCCAGCCGCCCGCAAAGGGTAGGAACTTGCTTCATACAATAGATAGTTAGTGATAAACGGATTCAGTGATGCGGATTAAAACAAATTTTTGCGCGTGTTCCGATGCACAAAACAAAGCGACAAACTTATGTCATAAAGATTTTAAGAACATGTTTGGATTTTCATGCTGAGGCGAAAATGGAAAAATTTGATTCCAGGCAAGGCAAATTTTGCAGGCGTATGCGGGTAATCCGCCGAAAAATTTAACGCAGCATGAGATTAAATTTTCTATTTGCAGCCCAGCGATGAAATTCCAAACATGTTTTTTTAATGCCGTTTCAGATCTTCACATAAATCTTCCGCCGGTACAGGACCAGGCAAACCGACCAGCAGATGAGCATAAAGGTCAGGGCAAAAAGCAGCGAGCCCACATTGCCGTCATCCAGTGGTTTGAACAGGGTTTTGTACAGCCATCCGTAGAGCGACTCGGTGTCTTCGCCGTTCATCCATTTGACATAGATCATAATCTTGGTCAAAATACCGGCGAGCAGATAGGCGAACAACGGATTGGCGCCAAACACCAGAAAGAACCGGATATACTTCCGGCCATTGGCTATATCGAGCGCCCAAACGCTGAAGGCCAGTAAGATCATCGAAATGCCGCCGGCATACAACACGAAGGTACTCGTCCACAGGCTTTTGTTGATCGGGAAGGCCAGGTCCCAGATCAAACCCGCCACGGCAAGGACATTCCCCCAGACCAACAGGTCGCGTACGGCCAGGATTTTTTGCTCCTGCCGCCGCTGCATGATCTGCCCGCTCCACCAGCCCAACAATACGGTCACGATAGCCGGAAAGGTGCTCAAAATACCTTCCGGGTCGAACGGCAGCCCTTTGCCTTTCCACAAATGCTGGGGTCCTAAAACGGCCAGGTCGACTTGCCGCACCAGGTTTTGTTCGAGGCTGAACGGGTCTTGTCCCGGCGCAACGCCCCACACCAGCAACGCCCAATAGCCAAACAACAATGCCACCGCCGCCGCTACCAGCCAGCGCGGCGGCAGGCTGAGCGCCAGCAGAGCAGCCAGCCCGTAGCCCAGGCCCAGGCGCTGCATAACCCCCATGAAACGAAGGGTTTCCCAGTTTTTCCAAAAATAAGGAAACTTGGCCAGCAGCAGCCCCAGCACGATCAGCAGCGCCATGCGCCGAAGGATCTTCTGCCACATCTCCCGGCTTAGCGTACGGCCGTATTTCTCGAACGAAAACCACATCGACACCCCGATGATGAACATGAACGAAGGGAACACCAGATCGGTGGGCGTGCAGCCGTTCCAATCGGCATGTTCCAGCGGGGGAAACACGTGGCTCCAGGTACCCGGGGTATTTACGATGAGCATGAACGCAATGGTCAGGCCGCGGTAAAAATCGATGGAAAGGTAGCGCACAGACAAATATTTTGACGGTAACAGGGAAGGAGCAAGGCTGGCGCTTCGGAGAAGACTGAACAAAGAAACGGAAGAAATTCTTAAAACGGAAAACCTGCACGCTTATCCGTTCGGCTCATTCCTTTTTCATCGCGCCGTCCGGCATTACCCGGCCGACTGGTTTAACAGATCAGGACCCGTTATGCGGAAGATCATTTCAATACCGGCTTATCGTACTTTACCTTGGTAGTTGTTGCGCAAAAATAATTGTCGATGAAAACACTGCTCGTGTATTGCTCTGTATTGGTATGGCTTGTTTTGCCGCTTTCGGCCAAAGGCGTTGTACCGGACAACCAGGCCGCCGTATGGAGCGGTCGAACGGCTTTGATTCCGGCTGCATCACAGGCGGTTCGGCCCGCCGGTTTCAAGATGACCGTTCCACCGCCGGAGGAAACAAAAATTTCGCCGGCAACCCGCTGGGCGCTGATCTTGACCATCGTCAGTATTCCAGTGGTATTTCTTAGTCCGCTGCTTGGGTTGTGCGCCTTGGGCCTGGGGATCGGGCTGTCCATTAGCGTACTGGTTTCTAAAAAATCGCAGCGGCGCAGCCGGCGGCTGGCGGCCCTGGCGCTGGGTTTTGGACTTGCATTTGTGGCCGTTTTAGCCGGCGCAGTCATTAAAGACTGGGGTTTCGAGTAAGCTGCGGCAATGCGCCCACTTTGTTGGCGCACATTGACCCACAAGGGCGCGAAACTTCCCTACCTTTGCGGGGCAAAACCAAATTATATTCCACTGTAGCTGCCCGCGCCGGGCAGGTGCCATTTTTACCGGCTATGATGGGGTTCCTCGAGCGCCTGCTTTTTATGTTGATATGGCTTAAAAATTTTATCTCGCCATTCCTGATCGGCATCATCCTCGCGCTGATTTGCCTCCATTATTACCTCACTTTTACGGGGAAGGCCATGGCCGTATTGGTGCTTGCTGGCGGCGCTCTGTCGGGCATCCGCCTGGCAGCATACCTCCGGAAAAACACAGTCGCTCCGGATGATACTGTACCTAACGATGAAGCCCCCTGAAACAAATTCCTGCTTTTAATTACCCAGCCATGCAAAATCCACAGCCTTACCAGCCCAAACATAAGATCCGCCTGGTCACCGCCGCCAGCCTGTTCGACGGCCACGACGCCGCCATCAACATCATGCGCCGCATCATGCAGAGCACCGGCGCCGAAATCATTCACCTGGGCCACAACCGCTCCGTGCAGGAAATCGTGGACTGCGCCATCCAGGAAGACGTGCAGGGCATCGCCATCACCTCGTACCAGGGCGGCCACACGGAGTTTTTCAAATACATGTACGACCTCCTCAAGGAGCGCGGCGCCGGCCATATCAAAATCTTCGGCGGCGGCGGCGGCACCATTTTGCCCGCCGAAATCGAAGAACTTCAGGCCTACGGCATCACCCGCATTTATCACCCCGACGACGGCCGCGCCATGGGCTTGCAGGGCATGATCAACGACGTGCTCGAACAGTGCGACTTCCCGCTCGGTTTTTCCACCAACGGCGAACTCAAGCACCTCGGCGAGCGGAACCCCGGCGCCATCGCCCGCCTGATCACGATTGCCGAAAACAACCCCGATTTTTACGAAAAAGAAATCGGCCCGCGGCTCCACCCCGCACCGGAGGGCACGGGGATCGTGCTCGGCATCACCGGCACCGGCGGCGCCGGGAAATCCTCGCTGGTGGACGAACTGGTGCGGCGTTTCCTGCTCGATTTTACCGACAAGACCGTCGCCATCATCTCGGTCGACCCGTCCAAACGCAAGACCGGCGGCGCCCTCCTCGGCGACCGTATCCGCATGAATGCCATCAACAACCCCCGCGTGTACATGCGCTCGCTGGCTACCCGTCAGAGCAACCTCGCCCTGTCGAAATACGTGCAATCGGCCGTGCAGATCCTCAAAGCCGCCGCCTTCGACCTGATCATCCTTGAAACCAGCGGCATCGGCCAAAGCGACACCGAGATCATCGACCACAGCAACCTGTCGCTCTATGTGATGACGCCCGAGTTCGGCGCCGCCACCCAGTTGGAAAAAATCGACATGCTCGACTTCGCCGACGTGGTGGCCATCAACAAGTTCGACAAACGCGGCGCCCTCGACGCCCTGCGCGATGTGCGCAAACAAGTGCAACGCAACCACAACGCCTGGAACGTGGCCGTGGACGAAATGCCGGTGTTCGGCTGCATCGCCAGCCAGTTCAACGACCCCGGCGTGAACCAACTGTACCGCAAGATCATCGACCTGCTCCCGCATGCCGACTGGCATTCGAAGTTCAAAGCCGGTACGGAAACCTCGGAGAAAATTTACATCATCCCCCCGCAGCGGACCCGATACTTGTCTGAAATTGCCGAGAACAACCGCCACTACGACCGGCAGGCGGAGGAACAGGTGGCCATCGCCCGGAAGATGTGGAGCCTGAAAAACACCATTGAATTGCTCCGCAACACCGGCGCCCCCGATGCCCTGCTCCAAACCCTCGAGCAACACCTGGCCCAACTGGAAGCCCAGTTCGACTGGCGCTGCAAGCGCATCCTGGAGGGCCATGAAGAGAAAAAAGCCCGCTATGCGGCCGACGAATACGTCTACTATGTGCGCGACAAAGAGGTGCGGGTCAAAACCTACACCGAAAGCCTGTCGCACACCCGCATCCCGCGGGTTGTGTTCCCGCGCTACCAAGACTGGGGCGACATCCTGCGCTGGCGGCTCCAGGAGAATGTGCCGGGCGAGTTTCCGTATACCGCCGGTGTATTCCCCTTCAAACGCGAAGGCGAAGACCCCACCCGCATGTTTGCCGGCGAAGGCGGCCCCGAACGCACCAACCTGCGCTTTCACTACGTATCGCACGGGCTGCCTGCGGCGCGGCTGAGCACGGCCTTCGATTCGGTAACCCTTTACGGCGAAGACCCCGATTACCGGCCCGACATTTACGGCAAAATCGGCAATTCCGGCGTGTCGGTCTGCTGCCTCGACGACGCCAAGAAACTCTATTCCGGCTTTGATCTCTGCTCCCCCAAGACCTCCGTGTCGATGACCATCAACGGCCCGGCCGCCACGGTCGCAGCCTTTTTCATGAACGCCGCCATCGACCAGCAGTGCGAAAAATACATCCGCGAAAATGCGCTGGAGCACCTTGTGGAAACCAAACTCAGGGAGAAATACGACGACCGGGGCCTGCCCCGGCCCCGGTATAACCCCACCCCTGGCCCCGCACTCCCCGGAGCAGCGGGCGGCCTGCCCGTAGGCAACGACGGGCTCGGCCTGCTCCTGCTGGGCCTCACCGGCGACGAAGTATTGCCCCCCGACGTGTACGAAAAAATCAAAGCCCGCGCGCTTTCCGCCGTGCGCGGAACCGTGCAAGCCGATATTCTGAAAGAAGACCAGGCGCAAAACACCTGCATCTTCAGCACTGAATTCAGCCTGCGGGTCATGGGCGACGTGCAGGAATATTTCATTCAGCACAACGTCCGGAATTTCTACTCCGTCTCTATTTCCGGCTACCACATCGCCGAAGCGGGCGCCAACCCCATCTCCCAACTGGCGTTCACGCTGGCCAACGGGTTCACCTTTGTGGAATACTACGCCTCGCGCGGTATGAAGGTGGACGACTTTGCGCCCAACCTGTCGTTCTTTTTTTCCAACGGCGTCGACCCCGAATACGCCGTCATCGGCCGCGTGGCGCGGCGCATCTGGGCAAAGGCCTTGCGCTTCAAATACGGCGCCAACAAACGCAGCCAGATGCTGAAGTACCACATCCAGACTTCGGGCCGTTCCCTGCATGCCCAGGAGATCGCGTTCAACGACATCCGCACCACCCTGCAGGCGCTGTACGCCATATACGACAATTGCAATTCGCTCCACACCAACGCCTACGACGAGGCCATCACCACGCCGACCGAGGAATCGGTACGCCGCGCCATGGCGATCCAATTGATCATCAACCACGAACTGGGCCTGGCCAAAAATGAAAACCCGCTGCAGGGCTCGTTTATCATCGAAGAGTTGACCGACCTGGTGGAAGAAGCCGTACTGGCCGAGTTCGACCGCATTACCGAGCGCGGCGGCGTGCTGGGCGCTATGGAAACCATGTACCAACGCGGCAAGATCCAGGAGGAAAGCCTGTACTATGAAACCTTGAAACACACGGGCGAACTGCCCATCGTGGGCGTCAACACCTTCCTGAGCAAGGAAGGTTCGCCGACCATCCTGCCCAAAGAGGTGATCCGGGCCACCGAAGCGGAAAAAGAGGGGCAGATCGAAACCTTGCAAAACCTGCACGCCGCCAGCGGGCCGAAGGCCGCCACCGCCCTAAAGCGCCTGCAACAGGCTGCCGTGCACAACGAAAATATCTTCGAGGCGCTTATGGAAGCGGTAAAAGTGTGCTCCCTGGGGCAGATCACGCACGCCCTGTACGAGGTGGGCGGGCAATACCGGCGAAATATGTAATGGACAACATTATGGACAACGACCATATTGATTCCAATTACGGTTGGTGGCTGTTCTGCCCCTACATGGGGATTGTACTTTTTACCGGCTTGTTTGCTGTGCCCGTATTGATTTTTGCATTACTTGCATTACTGTCCCTGGTTTACGTGGATCCTACCCCAGCGACCATTGGTATTATTGGCGCCCTGTTATTTTATGTTTTTTTGTGGCTGCTTCTCATACAACGGCTCTGGCGGGATTATCCCATGATCACAATAGACCGGAGTGGCATCCGGCTTAGGACCTGGTTCGGCAAAACCGCTTTCCTGTGGGAAAGTTTGTCGGCAATTAATTTGTTCGAGGAAAGTGTTAGTGAAAATCTCCTGGGTAGTAGCCGCAACGATCCGATTGTGACACTGGTCATGCGGGACGGCCGGCATTATGCAATGGCGCTTAGCAACTGTTATCGAAATGTAGCCGCGTTGATCCAGGTGCTAGACCAGGCCAGGGCGTTGCTGGCAGAGGAAAAAAACGTGGGAAGCGCACTCCGGTTCAAACCGGTGTTTTTACCACAGCCTGATGAATCGCCCGATTCCGGAACAGACACTGTGTTCGCCAGGCCACATTGGCTCAGCGGGCGCGGACTCCTGTTTTACGGCCTGAATTTATTTGCCCTGTATACGGTTTTCCATGAGCCGCCATTGACCCTTGAAAAACTCGCGACGGCTCTAGTCCTGCACCTGTTTTCATGGATCATCGGCTATGCGTTTTATTATTTCGAATCGACCGACCAACATCTCATCGTCCGCCACCACCTGATCTTAGGTTATCGAAAAGTCTTCCTATGGCAGAACATCCGGTCTGTGGCTGTTTATGACCCGGTTAGCAAAGCGACCGGACTGCGGGTGATCCTGGAAGATTTCCGGATTTACGACTATCCCGCCGGCAGCCTTTCCCGTGCCGATTGGGAAAGCCTGGAACAGACCTTTATTGAAAAAGGATTTGGTGAAGAATTAGGCAGTTTTTGAGATTACCTGCCGCCTGATAACGCAGGTGCAGCTGCGCGCTACTGCTCTTGCCGGTCGGCAATCCACTGGTCCACCTTTTCTTCCAGCACTTCCAGCGGCAGGCAACCCGCATCCAGCACCTGGTTGTGAAATGCCCGGATATCGAATTTGGGGCCCAGCGCCTGTTCGGCCCGGCGCCTTAGTTCGAGTATTTTCAATTGCCCGACCTTGTACGCCAGCGCCTGCCCGGGTATCGCCATGTAGCGTTCGATCTCGGCGACGATGCTTTCCTCCGTTTCGGCTTCGTTGGCTTTGGAGTATTCGATGGCCTGCTCGCGGGTCCAGCCCCTGGTATGGATGCCTACATCCACCACCAGACGGATGGCGCGGTGCATTTCGCTGCTGAGCATGCCAAAATACTGGTAGGGGTCGGTGTATAAGCCGAGTTCTTTGCCCAGGCTTTCGGCGTACAGCGCCCATCCTTCGCCATAAGCGCCGTACCACAGGAAGCGGCGGAAGCTGGGCAAGGTGCTGTCTTCCTGTTGCAAGGAGATCTGGTAGTGGTGCCCCGGGATAGCCTCGTGGAGAAAAAGGGATTCGCCGCCCACGATGTTTTGTTTGGTAGCATCGGGCACGGGTACGTAAAAAATGCCGGGACGGCTGCCGTCGGGGGTGCCCTGTACGTATTCGGCGCTGGCGGAGGCTTCGCGGAAGGTCTCGGTGCGGCGTACTTCGAATCGGGTTTTCGGCACGAGGTCGAACAGTTTGCCCAACTGCGGTTGCATGGTGGTTTCCAGGCCGGCATACCAGCGGAGCACCTGATCGGGCGTTTTGAATGGCTTGAATTTTTTATCGCTGCGCACGTAGTCGAAAAAAGCGCGCAGGTCGCCCTGAAAGCCCACCTGCTGTTTGACCTGTTCCATTTCGCCGCGGATGCGCGCCACCTCGCGTTGGCCCAGTTCGAATATAGAGTCGGGGTCCATTTCAGTTGTCGTCCAAAGTTTGGCTAGAAACCGGTAGCGTTCACGGCCGCCGGGAAGGGCCGAAATGCCGGCGGTGGTGCGTGCTTCCGGCAGGTATTCCTGTTCGAAAAAATCGGCCAGTTTTTGAAACGACGGCACGAGTTGCGTCCGGATCGCTGCTTTATACGCTGCCGTCAGCCGGGCTCGCTCGGCGGGCGGGAAACTGTCGGGCATCAAACGGATGGGGCCGTAATACAGGCTGCTGGCCGGGTCGTCGGTCACCAGGTCTTTGAACTGTGGGATGGTCCGTTCGACCAGGATCTTGGGCAGCACATACCCTTGCGCGAGGCCCTTGCGAAGGTACACCAGCGCCGAGTCGCACCAGGCCGGAAATACGGCTATACGCCGGAGCCAGTTGTCGTAATCCCGCACCGTTTTGAAGGGCTGCGGGCCGGTACCCGAGCCGTACTGCCCGAGCGTAAGCGGCAGGCTCCAAAACTGGTTGATCGGCATGTAATTGTCGGGGAAATCCAGGTTCTCCAGGTTGACGGTGCACTCCCAGCGGAGGATTTCATAGCTCATCCGGTTATTGGCATCCATCACGGCCGGCTCGTATTGCTCCAGCGCCGTTTTTGTGCGCTGGTAGAAAGCCCGCAGCTGCTGGCGGAAAACCTCGCTGACATCGATCGGCAGTTGGTCGTTATACCCTTCGACGCCCTGCTGGGTGGCCAGTAAGGGGTAAAAACCGAGCCAGTCGCGGTAGTAGTTTTCGAGGAAGTCGTGGAAGGATACCGCCGGCGCGGCATGATGGGTCGGTGGATTCGGAGTACAGGCAAATATCAGGCAAGCCAGAGCGGCGGCAGACAAAATCAGACGCATAATGTCGGGTAGTTTGATGCGATTCAACACAGTAGCCGGCAAAAGTAACCGCAGCCGCCGGCGAAATGTAAAACAGCAGACGAAATGCCGCTACGCGTTGGTGAATACCCGGGATTGTCCAATTATTACCGACCGCCCTGACCGGCCTTGCGATATGCGTTCACTTCATCGCGGCGGCTACATTCCGCGTATCGATGTACGCCTGATAGTACTTTACCTTGCCGTCTTGAACCTCCCAGATCATTACCCATTCCGTCTCAAAAGACTTCTGCGTGGTTCGGTTTTTACCGGTAAAAAACCCTTTGACGACGACGTAGTCGCCATCGCTGAGAAAGAGTTGCGGCTCGAAGCGGGTAAACTCGACCGTGCTGCCCATTTTTACAAAAAAGTCCGTCACTTCGGCTTTGCCCCTGCGCTTGCCGGCATACGGAATATCGGGGAAGCCGGGATCGATCCAGAGGACGTCGTCGGTGAGGAGGTCGAGCAGGCCTTGTACGTTGCCTTTGCCGAATTCGGTGTAGCATTGCTGCACAACGGCTACATTTTTGTTGTCCATTGTCGTGGTGTTTTGCGTGAAACCATACGATCCAGCCGCAACCAAAAGAGCGGTTGCCAGCCATTGAAGATTTTTCATTGCCCTTGATTTTTGTGTGAAAATGCTATTGACGACACAAAAATCGGGGCAACCAGGGCAAGCGCTGTTCGCCTGAAAGGAGTTTAAATTGTCCGAAACGGAATACGTTTTACCTGGCTCGGATTGAGCCCGTAAAAGGCGCGGAAAGCGCGAATAAAAGACGATATGCTCTCATAGCCCACAATGTCGCACACCTCGTTCACCTGCAAATTGGTGGATTGAAACAGCTCATAGGCCTTTGCCAGCCGCATTTCCTGCAAGTATTTGAATACCGGCTTGTTGAACAGATCTTTAAAGCCTCTTTTCAGGGTAAATTCGTTGGTGCCGGCTTGCCGCGCCAATTGGGAAAGGCTGGGCGGCTTGGCGATATCGCGCAGCAATAACTCCCTGGCGTAGTGGATCTTATCCACATCGGTGCGGGAAATGTTGAACTGCCGCTCATTGCCGCGCTGGTAAATGTCGAGCACCATCGCAATCAGTTCCAGCGCTTTACTTTCAATAAAAATACGCTCGGCCAGCGGGCTGGGTGTTGCGTGGAAAATTTGCGCCAGGATGCTGTGAACGACTGGTTGCCAGCGGTAACTTTCAAAATAGCATTTGTCCTGGGTATGGATGGAGTCGAGCATCCGGAGGGGCAGGGCCTCCAGGCTGCCGCCCATGATCTGGATAAAAGCCGGGAGCTGGATATACAACGTAACCAATTGGAGGCGGGGCGTAAATGACAGTTCCTGCGTAACCGTGCAGGCGGGCATCACAAACGTATTGACCCTGGAAGCGTCGGCATAAGCCGTCGGGAAGCCGCCGGAAAGCGCAAAACCCGTTGCCCCGGAGATGCAAAAATTGAAACCGATATGCGCATCGGGGTTGTCGAACTGAAAATAGTGCGTGGAATCGGTCAGGAATTCACCTTCGAACAAACGCAGGTGCATATGTTCGCTCACCGTGATCAACCGGTGCCGGAACGGCAGGTCGGCAGACGGACCGTTTTCTGTTTTATCTGGATTCCCTGGCAGCAAGTATTTCAGCCTTTTGTGAAAACAAAGATGCAATGCCCTGCGGAAAATCCCGCTCCGAATCCTCCATTCGGAATAAAACGATGCAAACCCGGGAAGTGTGGCGTCGCAATAGTCGTTTATGCCCGGATTTGCCAACCCGCTGTTTTGGCTTGGAACCTCAGGTCGTAACCGTTAAGTTTGTCAAAAATTGATCTCCATGAAGAAAGTTGTAACCTTGCTCGCCGCGGCCCTGCTCGCCTCCGTGTTTTTCCACTGCAAAGAAGATCATCCTGAAACCGATCCCCTGAGCTTCGAATGCCCGGCCGATATCACCGTGACCACCCCTTTCTCCTGGGCTACCAATTTCTATCAGGTCCCGGTAGCGCATACGACCTGCGCCGACGGCGGCGTCACGGTTGCCCTGAAATCCGGTCTTGGCCCTACCGACCAATTCGTTGTCGGCGTTTACGAGATCGTGTATGAAGCCACCGACAACTGCAACGACACGGCCACCTGTTCATTTACCGTAACCGTGAAATCAGCCGATGTCGCTTGCGGCGAGAATGCCAATCCGGATATCAAATTCACGCCGTACACGGTAGGGCAACAGCTGATCTTCCAGGATGCCGGCGGCACGCACTTCGATACCCTGGTGGTTGAACGCTATTCCAACCAGATGGTAACCTACCAACAGATGGGCATAAAATGCACCCGCGACATCCAGGTGGACTTCCGCACACCCTGGAAAAATGCGTCGGGCGAAGCCCAGACCCTCAAGGTGCAGCTGGTAGGTTACAACAACAGCCCCACACGACTGGTATCCACCAAGCCGGGCGATTTCGCAGCTGCCTCCTATGACCACGATCCCTATTTCCTCCAGGCAAACGCGCGGGTGTTTGTGCAGGATAGCTGCACGATCGCCGGTCAAACATACCAGGATGTCATGCTGGCCCGCTGCGGCGAGCCCGGCGACCTGAATTACGTCGCCGATAAATGCAATTGCCCCACGATGAAGCGCTTGGTGTTCAGCGCAGGTATCGGGCTGGTGGGGTATGAGAACGAAGCGGGGCAGTGGCGGTTGAAATAAACCTCGCGTTCACCCCAACCATGCCAGCGTCCGGCGTATCCCTTCTTCCAGCGAAAGGGGGCTGTATCCCAATTGGGTCTCCGCTTTCTGGTGGCTCAGCGGCCAGTTGCGCAAAAACTTGTGCACGAAGGGCGGCGTGATCACCGGTTTGCGTCCGATGGTGTCGGCGAGAAATTGTTGGGTGCGGGCAAAGCCCATCATGACCGGCAGCGGCAGGCGGATCATCCGGTGACGGCGCCCGGTGAGGTCGGCACAGAGCGCGAAAAATTCGTTGAAACTGGCGTTTTCACCCCCGAGGATATACCGCTCGCCCGGCCGGCCTTTTTCCATAGCCAGGATATGACCCTGCACCACATCGTCGACAAACACGTAATTGCCGATACTGTTCCCATCGCCGGGGATCATGCGCCATCGGCCGGCGGCATAGCCTTTTATCATTTTAGTGACGCCGTTGCTTTCGCTCCATTGGCCCGGGCCGTACACCCGGCTGGGATTCACGATCACCACTTCGAGTTCGTGTTCGGCGCCGAATGCGCAGGCGGACAGTTCGGCTTCGAGTTTCGAGCGCTCGTATTCGGTAGTCAGGTCGGGGGCGGGGTTGGTCGTTTCATCCACCAGGCGGCCGTCGGGCGTCGGGCCCATAACGCCCGCGGTGGAGGTCATCACCACCCGGCGCACGCCGGCGCGCCTGGCCGCGGCCAGTACGTTGAGTGTGCCGGTTACGTTGATGTTTCGAAACGCATTCGGGTCGCGATGCCATACGCCGGCCAGCGCCGCAATGTGATAGGCCTCGGTGCAGCCTTCGAGCGCTGCAGCCAGGCGGTCGGGGTCGTCGAGCGTGCCGGCCGCGGGGTGGATATTGGGGTGTTCCAAGCGTGCGGATTTCTGCGGATTGCGCAGCAAGGCCGTTACTGAATGGCCGCGTTCGGCCAGGGTCCGGCTCAATTGCTCACCGATATACCCGGTAGCGCCCGAAATAAAAATCTTTGCCAAAGCCAGTCCGTTTTAAAAATCAACCGATGGCTGCAATGGTACGAACTTCCGGGCATACCCTATACTCAGAACGCATCGTGCGGGTGCGGAACGGCCTCTTCAGTCATCTTTTTTTTTGCCGGCGCCGGCGCTTGCAATTGCAGCCGGAACTGTAGCCCCGTGAGTATTGCGGTATCGGCAACCGCCACTTGGCCATCGGCAGGCAGCAGGAACTGCGCCTGGCAAACCTGCCGGATGTCGCGCTCCACATCGATGCCCGGCATCACCAACTGGAGTTCAAGGCCGCGCGGCGTGAGGGCAAACACACCCACATTGGTCACGTAAAACACCTTTTTCCCTTGCTTCAGCGCCTCCTGGGCGCTGAACGTGATATGGCTCACCTGTTCGACGAACTTGCAAGTGCCGGGTTTTTCAACAACCAATTGTTTGTTCCGGATCGCAAACCGTGCATTGGCCATCCAGGTGCCCACAAAAATAACCGTCCGGGCGCCGGAAGCGATATCCGGAAATCCGCCTGGCCCCACGATGTCGGTCAACCGGGGTCCGCGGTGCGAGGCATTTACGTTGCCCGCGCTATCCACTTGTAGAAATCCCAACACCGCTACGTCGAGTTCGCTCTGGTAACGCCGGAACATGGTTGACGAGGGCTCCAGGTGTAGCGGCTCGATGGCGGCGCTAAAAAAAATACCCGGCGCGGGCAGGCCGCCGTAGGCGCCGGCTTCGGTGGTGAACAGGAGCTGGTCGGCCAGGCCGTTTTCGACGAGTTGGCGGGCCACTTCTTCCGGAAAACCGACCCCTATATTCACCATAGCGCCTTCCGCCACCTGATCGGCAAAGACCTGCGCACTCAGACGGGCCAGGGCGTATTCCACCCGGCCCCGTACCGGCGTGATTCGCAGTACATTGTTGATAAACCGCAGCTGCCGGATGGCTTTCTGCACATCTACCGCCTGGCCGGGCACAAACATCGGCCAATAGCGGCGTTGGCGGATGCTGGCCGTTTGTTCATTGTACGGGTGCAGTACTACATAATCCACTTTGTCGGCCGGGAGGCTGATTGATTTTTCATCTTTGGCGATAAGCGCGCTGACGGTGACAAACACTTTTCCGCCGTTGGCGCGGGCCGCGCGGGCCGACTGCAGGTTTTCCGTCCAGGTAGCGGCATGATGAAAATAGATATTCCCTTCAGCGTCGGCGTAGGGTGCGTTGATCAACGCTATATTGACTTTTGGTAAAAAATAGAGCAGGGATTGTTCATCGTTGTCGAGTGCCACAAACTGCGCACGGGCGTTGGGGCTGAGTGCCGATCCGCCGCCCACGCGGGGATCGAGGAAGGTGCCCAAGCCTACCGGACTGCTCCAGTGCAATTGGCCGCGCGCCTGCGCCTCGAGCAGGAGCGACATCACGCCTTGCGGCAGGGTGTGCAATTCCAGGCGGCGGGTTTCGGCAAGATGCAATTGGGCTTTGCAGGTTTCCAGGTGTCCGGCGATGTACCGTTGCAGGAGCCCGGGCAACCCGATCTCTTCGATGGTTCCCGGCACTTTGCCGCGGCCGCCTTGCGCGCCTACATTGATCCAGGTCAGGCTGGCCGGCGCACCCGACTTAAGGTACCGCTCGCGAATGGCCCAGAAAAACACCGAGCAGCGCGCATTGCCGGCCAGGCCGTTGGAAAAGACGGTGGCGCCGTCGGGAATCAGGGCCGCTGCTGCGCGGGCAGTGATGAATTTTGACGATACAGACTGTTCCGGCTTACAATCGAGGTCCTTTTTCGACCAGGAAAGCCGCCAGCGTATGATGTGGAGCAACAGGCGCAAACGTTCGAGAACTCCCATAAGGCAATGGTTTTAGATGAATGGTTTACATGGAGATACTGCCTTTTCTGAACGGGGTGGAACCGATGATGGCATTGATCACATAGGGGATGCCGCGGTCCATGCTGGAAATGGCGTGGCGTACGGCAGCAGCAAATGCGTCGAGCGTTTCCACGCGTTCACCGGCAGCGCCGTAGCCCTCGGCCACACGGTGGTAATCGGAGTGCGGCAGGGTGACGGCGGTGGCGGCTCCGAGCAGGTCCAGCTGGTCGCGGGCAATTTGTTCCCAGGAACCGTTGTTGCCCACGATGGCGCACACTTTCAACCCGTTTTTGGCAAAAGTTTCAAATTCAGCGAGGCTGTATGCGGCACTGCCGTCGCCGTAAATGATCCAGATATAATCGTCGGGATTGCAGGCGGCGGCGCCCAGGGCAAATCCTCCCCCCACGCCGAGTGTGCCGAAAACCCCTGGGTCGAGCCAACCCAACGGCTTGCGCGGGCGAAGGGTGTAGGCTGCCGTCGCGGCAAAATCGCCGCCGTCGGCTACCAGTACCGATTGTTCGGGCAGGGCCTTTTCGAGGTAGCGAAAAAGCGCCAGCGGGTTGATCCCGGCAACGGATTCGCCGGCCATGCGGTCGATCTCCGCCTCGCGCGCCTTGTCGCGTGCGAGCAGTTTTTTTTTCCAATCGGCCCAATCGGGCAGGGTGGTTGCCTCGTTTGCCAGCGCCACAAGCACCCGAGCGGGGTCGGCGCACACGGCGCGGTCGGGCCGCAGGTTTTTACGCAGTTCGGCGCGGTTGCGGTTGAGGGCGATTTTGCGGGCGCGCCGGTTGAGTTGGCGGCCATAGTCCAACCGGAAATCGCAAGGGACGCCGGCCAACACAATAAGATCGGCTTCGCGCAGCGCTTCCTTCCGGTGATGGTGGCATTGCAGGGTTTGGCGCCGCCCCAACAGGCCGCGAGCCATGCCGCTCAGATAAACCGGGATGCCCAGGCGCTCTACAGCGACCGCCAAACCCGACGCCAGTTGTGGCGACAACAGGGCCCCGCTTCCCAACACCAACAGGGGCTTTTGGGCTTTTTTCAAATCGCGCAGGATGGCTTGTACAGTGCGCCCCATGCCGGTTGATTCAGGCGCCGCAACCGGAGCAGCCGGCGGGTGGCCGGCCGCGCCCGAAAACAAGCGGTTGAGGTGCCGGCCGATGTACCAGCCGGTAATACGATCGATCAAACTGCCGCCTTTATGGTTGGCGCGACCATACCATTCCCGCACGGTGGCCTCCGGGTAAAGGAGGTCGACGGGGCATTCCACAAACACAGGCCCCGGCACACCATACTGCGCGGTGCGCAAGGCGTGTTGAAGCATGGGCGCCAATTCACACACGCGGTTGGCCTGCCCCAGGTATTTAACAGCCGAGAACAAAAGGGAGGTCTGGTCGATATCCTGCAAAGCGCCGCGTTTGCGAAGCAAGGTAGCCGTGGCGCCGCCCAGCAGCAATACGGGCGATTGCGCCAGTTGTGCATTCTTAACAGCCGTCACCGCATTGGTCACACCCGGCCCCGCCGTCACAGCCGCCACCCCGGGCACACCGGTTAGGCGCGCCACGGCATCGGCGGCAAAAACCGCGGTTGCCTCGTGGCGCACATCCCATACCCGCAGACCCGCTTTGGCGGCCTCCACGTAGATCGGGCCGATGTGTCCTCCACAAAGCGTAAACAAATGCCGGATACCGTTTTCTTGTAAAATTTGAGCGATGCGCGCGCCTCCGTTCATGGGCTGAGAATTGTAGCGAACAAGATACTTGCTCCATTTTCCAACCCCCAACGACCTGCATCAACCGGCGAAATAATCTTGGTCACCTGCCCCCGGTCGTTTTTGTTTTATTTTTGGAAAAAACGAGAAAATACCCTGTTATTTCATCCTTATTCCAATCCACCGGTTTTAGTTGTACAACAACACAAAAATGCTGCTTCTGATTTCCGGCCTGCCGGGTTCCGGCAAAAGTACTGTGGCCCGTGCCTATGTGGCGAAGTATGGTGGCATACACCTGAGCAGCGATATCGTACGCGGCGGGTTGGGACTGCGGGGCCATTACCAACCTGGCGACAAGCAACGAGTATATGCCACCATGCTGCGTCAGGCGCGAGCCGCCCTGGAAGGCGACTGGGATGTCGTGATCGACAGTACTTTTTACCAAAGCAAAACGCGGGAATCGTTTGAAAAGGTGGGCAGGGCTGTTGGCGTCCCCGTTTTTTGGGTGGAGGTAAAAGCCACGGCGGAAACGATCTGGAAGCGTTTGCAAATGCCCCGTACCGACAGTGAGGCTAATTTTTCCGTATACGAATCGATTCGGGACCAATTTGAGCCGTTTGATGGGCCGCATTGCACGCTCTGGACCGATAAAATGAGCGTTTCTGAACTCGTCAGCGCCATTTACCAATATACCCATTCCGAACATGACCCTTGAGCAAATCCAGTCGATTGTTTCTGCTGGCGCCTACCCGGGCAGCGCTCAGCCGGCCGAATGCTTGGAAACCCACATTTCCTGGGTCATCCTGACGACAGAATTCGCCTTTAAAATAAAAAAGCCGGTCGTGCTGGGATTCCTGGATTTCGGCACCGTGGAGAAACGGCAGTTTTTTTGCCAGGAAGAATTGCGGCTCAACCGCCGCCTGGCGCCCGATCTGTACCTCGATGTGTTGCCCATCGGAATGAAACATGGCCAACTGGCCATTGGCGCGGACATACCCGATCCGCTCGATTATGCCGTGCAGATGCGGCGCATGGACAACCGCCTTCAGATGGATCACCTTTTGGCAGAAAACCGGGTCGGTATCCCACACCTGGAACAACTCGCCGAGGTGTTAGCCGCCTTCCACCTCCAGGTGCGCATGACCGGCCCTGTCGTGTACCACCCGGGTGCACATTGGGCTGATTTTGCCGAACTGTACCGCTTTGGCGCCGATCTCGAACAACACGCGGGCCACTCAGCCGGACACACCCTGCAACAATGGCGCCGTACGTTACCCGAATTTTTGGAGCGACACGCGCCGCGGCTCATCGAGCGGGTGCGCAGCGGTTTCTGGGTGGACGGACATGGCGATTTGCATACGCGCAACATTTTCTTACCCGGCCAAACGCCCGTCGTTTTCGATTGTATTGAATTTGACCCGCATTTCCGGCAAAACGATATCCTGAACGAACTGGCATTCCTGTGCATGGACCTCGACGTGCAGGGGCGGCCCGATTTGGCCGCGGCATTCCTGCATGCCTACGGGAAGCACTGGAACATTTTTCCCAAACCCGAAGACCGCGCACTATTTCTGTTTTTTAAGGCTTATCGCGCTAACGTACGCCTGAAAGTGGCTTTGCTTGAATTGCGGCAACATGCGCCGGCCACAGTAAAAAACCAGGCGCAACGCTACTGGCAATGCCTGGAGCGGTATGTGGCAGAATTGCTGGCCTGACACCCGCAGGGCGCTTATGCCCGCGCCCCACGAACGCGGTTGCGGAACAACCACCAAAGCCCGGCAACCAATATGCAGAGCGGCCAGATGCGCAGGACAAACACGAAAAAGTCGGACAGCCCGCGCCAGCCGCCCTGTACGGCTTCCCATAGCCGTTGGCCCAAACCAGGTCGCCAGGCGGCTATTTGCGTGGGGTTGGCCACCATGGCCCGGCGGATGACGGGGCGCTGGTAGAGTTCCAGTTTTACAGTACTGAGTTGTACCGCATCGTCGAGCCGCCATTGTTCGAGTTGTGCCGCGTCGGCTGCCGCACGCCCGGCCAGCGCTTTTTCCCGGGCCTCAGCCGCGTCGTTCAACTTGCCGGGGCGTTGGGTCAGGTCAGATTGCAAGTCTGATTGATATTGCCGGTTGCGGCGAACGGCGAGTTGTTCTTCCAGCCACCGGAGGCTGATATCTTCGGCGCGAACGCGGCGGTAATCCAGTTTTTCCGCCCAATGCCCGATTGCCCGGAGCGTAGTGTCGAGCAGTGTATGCGGCACCCGTAAGACCAACGTGTTCCGCATTTGCACCAGCGTGGTTTCCATCGAGGAATCGCGGCGCACGGGTGTCAGGTATTGTTCCTCCGTTGATTCGGTGAGGTTGTTTTCCAAAACGAACCCGCCGTTCTGCCGGGCGATATCCTCGATGGCGAGGGTTGCCCGGAGCACGTCGGGCGTGCGGAAACCCAACTCGGCTGTCCGCACCAATTTCTTAAGCGTGTCCCAACGGGAAATGACGGCGACAGCGGTTTGAAAGGCTTGCTGAGGCGATCTGGACTGGAACCCCTGCGTTTCGGTGACAGCTGCATCGGCGTCTGTAAAATTGGCATCAGTCGCCTCGGCTGGTGCCGGCGCTTCCCCGGCCTCGGTTTTCCGGAGCGCCGGTGCGGAAGAATGGTTTTGTTGGCAGGAAAAATACAGCAGCCCCAGCAAGAGACCGCTCAGCAGCAAAAAAGAAGATGGATTGCGCATGGGCGTTTTTTCGCGCAGGGATGCCGTTGCTTTGCAAAATACACATACGGCCGACCGCCCGTTGAAAAACGATGAAAGAATAACTTTCCGATTTTACTTTTCCTCATTCCCTATTCCATCCGGCTCACATTGGCCACAAACTTAAACTGCCGCAGTGCCATAATGGCCTGATTCAATTGATCGGTATTGGAAACCACGAGCGTAATGCGCCCCTCGAAGTAGCCGCCTTCTCCGGAGATCGAAAACGAGCGGATGTTAATCCCCAGGCTCGAGATCCGGTCGGTGAGCTGCTGGATGACTCCAGGGCCGGCGTCGATGCCGGTGACGAGGATGGTGGCTACAAAATCGGCTTTTACGGTGGCGCCCCATTCGGCCTTGAGCACCCGGTACTCGTAGTTGGCCAGCAGGAAAGGGGCGTTCGGGCAGGTGGTGCGGTGGATCTTGACGCCTTCTTTGGCGCCTATATAGGCGAAAATAGGGTCGCCCTGCACGGGGTTGCAACACGTAGCGAACGAGAAGGCATAGTAACTGCCGGGCTCGCCGTTGATGAATACGTCGGCTTTCCCCGCGGCCTGTTTGAGCGGCTTGGGGGCCTGGTTGGCGTCAGCGGGCTTAGGCTCGCCTTCATTCGGATTGGGCGCTTTTTCGCCTTCAATTTCCACCAGCCGCGGCCCGTCGGCCCGGAACGACTTGAGTCCCGACAAGTCGACTTGTTGCAGGGCGATGGCGCTGAGGAATTCCAGCCGGTTGGGAAAGCCGAACCATTTGGCCAGCATATCGGCGTTTTCCTCCACCGGGCATTTGTGCATGTTTTGCAGTTTGCGTTCGAGGGTTTCACGGCCCAGCGCCGCCAGTTGGCGCTTTTCCTCTTTCAACGCTGTGCGGATCCGGTTTTTGGCTTTGGCTGTAATGACGTACTGCAGCCAGTCTTCGCTGGGGTGCTGATTTTTGTCGGTAATAACCTGGATCTGGTCGCCGTTGTGTAATTTGTAATTGATCCGTTCCACCCGGTTGTTGACCTTCACGGCGCGGCAGGTACACCCGATATCGGAGTGGATGCTGAAGGCAAAATCGAGCGCCGTGGCGCCTTCGGGCAGGATTTTCATTTCGCCTTTGGGCGTAAACACGTGCACCTCTTCGGAGAACAGGTTGCTCTGGAAGTCGGCCAGAAACTCAACTGCACTGCCGGAACCCACGTTTTCGAGCGTTTCCCGCACCTGGTTGAGCCAGGTTTCGAACACGTTGGCGTTGTTGCCGACGCCCCGCACGCCCTTGTATTTCCAGTGTGCCGCAAAGCCCCGCTCGGCGATCTCGTCCATCCGTTCCGAGCGGATTTGTACTTCCACGTAACGCCCTTGCGGCCCCACCACGGAGGTGTGCAGCGATTCGTAGCCGTTGGCCTTGGGGTTGGTGATCCAGTCTTTGAGGCGTTCGGGGATGGGTTTGTAAAAATCCGTGACGATGGCGTATGCCTGCCAGCAGGATACTTTCTCCCGTTCCAGGGGCACGTCTACGATGATTCGAATGGCAAACAAGTCGTAAATGTCTTCGAATTCGACCTGTTTGGTGCGGATCTTACTCCAAATGGAATAGATACTCTTGGGGCGGCCGATGATGCGCACCTCTACGCCCAATTGCTCGGTCAGAGCGGTCAGGAGCGGGCGTTTGAACTCTTCGATATACTGTTCGCGGGCACGGCGGGTTTGTGCCAGTTTATCGGCGATATCGTGGTATTCTTCGGGGTGGGTGATTTTCAGACAGATATCCTGAAATTCAGTTTTGATCTTGTACAACCCGAGCCGGTGCGCCAGCGGGGCGTAGATGGTGCTGGTTTCGGCGGCGATCTTGAGTTGTTTGTGCTGCGCCATACTCTTGATCGTGCGCAGGTTGTGGAGCCGGTCGGCCATTTTGATGAGCACCACGCGCACGTCCGACAGCATGGTGCGGAGTACTTTGGTGAGGTTTTCAGCCTGGGGGCTTTCGGAGTCGTGGAGGCTGTCGAGTTTGGTGAGGCCATCGACGATGAGCGCAACACGGTCGCCGAATTGGTGGTGGATTTCTTTGAGCGATACGTCGGTGTCTTCAACCACATCGTGCAGCAGGGCGCAGATAACGGCAGTGGGGCCCAGTCCGATCTCCTCCACGCAGATGCGGGCTACCTCGATCGGGTGCAAGATATACGGCTCGCCCGACTTGCGGCGTTGCTGCTGGTGTGCCTTGGCCGCCAGTTCGAACGCCGCGCGAATATTTTGTTTGTCTTCGTCGTTCAACGGGTGCGGAATGCACTTGAGTAAGTTGCGGTACGCCCGTTGAATCAGCACCGTGTCATCGTGCTGCATCCCGGAAAAAATGGCCTGCGACATATTGCCCTCCTGCTTGCGCTGTTTTGATTTTAACAAAATTACCGCTAACCTGCGTACGACCAAGCGTATTTAGGGCTTGTTAACGGTTTTTATAAAAAAGCCGGCCTTTGGAATTGGAGAAAAGCGCGTACTTTTGCACTCCTTTTTTGCGGGCGTGGCGGAATTGGTAGACGTACCAGACTTAGGATCTGGCGCCGCGAGGCATGGGGGTTCGAGTCCCTCCGCCCGCACTCTTCATTCAGACGGTATGAAACAGCACAAACCAGACGGGCATTTGATGCCCTCATCGCCACCCGAACCGGCGGCCCCGGCGGCTTGTTTCCTGCCGATCACCTCTCACTCCTTTTTTCATGCCAAGCGTTCAACGTAAAGACCTCGATAGCACTTCTGCCATAGTTACCGTCACCCTCACCAAGGATGATCTTAAACCCAAACTTAATGCCGAACTGAAACGGTACCGTACAAAAGCCGCCATTAAAGGCTTTCGCCCGGGCCAGGCGCCACCCGAATACATCAAACGGATGTTCGGTACGGCCATTTTCAGCGAAACACTCAACGAAATGCTGTCGAACGAACTGTACAATTACCTGCGCGACAGCAAACTCGACGTGCTCGGGCAGCCCCTGCCCACCGAAAACCAGCAAAAATATTCCTTCAAGATCGACGAACTGGAGGACGAATATGCCATCGAATACGAAGTGGGCTTTGTGCCGCCCTTTGATATTCTGGGTCTTGACGAGAACCAACGGTTCGAACGGTTGACCGTTTCCAACCTCGACGAACTGGCCGAGCAAGACCTGGAGTACGCGCGCAAACGCATGGGTAAGCGCAGCAACCCGGACGCTGATATTCAGGAAAACGATATGCTGAAAATCGCCGCCCGCGAACTGGATGGCAACGCGGTTAAAGCCGATGGCTGGGAGACCACCATTACGGTCCTTGTAGCCGGCACGATCGATGCCGCCCTGAAGGCCGAACTGTTGTCGAAAAAAGCCGGCGATACGCTGCAGTTCAACGCACGGCTGCTGGAGCCCAACCAGGACGAGGAAAAGTACCGCAAGTATATCCTCAACCTGCCGCCGGAAGACGAGCGCGCGGTGGGCGATTGGTACGAGGGCACGATCCAGGAAGTATCCAGGGTGGAAATCGCCGATCTCGACGAAGAATTTTTTACCAATTATTTCGGCGGCGGGGTCAGCAGCGCGGAAGAAGCGGTTGCCGAATTGAAAAAGGGCATTCTGCGGTTTTACGACGTTCGCTCCAACGCCCTGCTCATGCGCGAATTTCAAACGCGGTTGCTCGAACTGAACCGTTTTGACCTGCCCGATACTTTCCTGAAACGCTGGCTCCGCTTTAACAACGCCGAGCTCACGGCGGATCAGGTAGAGGCCGAATACCCGGCTTTTGCCGACAACCTGCGCTGGTCGATGCTTCGCGATCGCTTGAAAGAACGGTTCTCCATCGAGGTCAGCCAGGAAGAACTCCGCGCCGAATATGCCCGCAAAGTGCGCAACTACTTCCAGGCCGAGTTGCCCGATCATATCATCGAGAGCAGCGTCGACCGGTTGATGCAAGACGAAAAAGACGTGGAAAACACCCTGCGCGACCTCGAAACCGACAAGGTGTTCGAGGCTATCCGCGCCCATGTCACGGTTACCGACAAGGCGATCCCGTCCGAAGAATTCCATCAAATACTGGACGCGATCACCAAAAAATCGGAACAGGAGCAAAACGCCGACGCCGCTTTGCGCGAAACGGTGGAATAAAACGGATAAAAATGGAGCGCCCCTCGCCGTTTTGTTGTGGCTTTGGGCGCCCCGCCTCCGTCGTTCGTAAGCGACAAACTGACTTTCGTCCTCTGAAAACCGCCATACTTCCACCAGTCCGGTTCCCTTTTGTTGGGGATTAACCTTCGGCTGAAAACGTTGTTATACTTGCCTCGAAAAAAAGCTTTCCTATGTTCGACAAAAATGAATTCATGAAGTATGCCACCAAACACCTCGGCATGAGTGGCATGCACCTCGAAAAGTACATCGACACCAACACCCGGGTGGCGGCTCCTAATATCCACGCCTTCACGCCGGCTGTTATTGAAGAACGGCAGATGAATGTGGTGGCCATGGACGTCTTCAGCCGCCTGATGATGGACCGGATCATTTTCATGGGGGTACCGGTCACGGAATATGTGGCCAACGTTATCCAGGCCCAGCTGCTGTTCCTCGAATCCAGCGATCCCAAGCGCGACATTCAGCTCTTTATCAACAGTCCCGGCGGCTCGGTGATCGACGGCCTGGGCATTTACGACACCATGCAATACGTGGCGCCCGACGTGGCCACTATCTGCACCGGCCTGGCCGCCTCCATGGGCGCCGTATTGCTGGCCGCGGGCACTAAAGGCAAACGCAGTTGCCTGTTTCACAGCCATGTGATGATCCACCAACCCATGGGTGGCGCGCAAGGCCAGGTGTCCGACATCGAGATCAGCTACAAGTTGATCAAAAAAATGCAGAAGTCGCTTTACGACATCCTGGCCCACCACACCGGCCAGCCGTATGAAAAGATCGAAGAAGATTGCGACCGCGACAACTGGATGAGCGCCGAAGATGCAAAAGCGTATGGTCTTATCGACGAAGTTCTCGACCGCAACAACCCGCGTAAAGGGAAATAAACACCGGATCAATTGCCTGGCAATTGATCATTCCCGGAGGAACGCAAGTCCCGTTTCTCCGGGAATTTTTTCACAACCCCTATCTTTGTAAACTTCCAACATCAGCCGAAGCCCTCGGGACCAGGTTTTTAATTCAATTCAACATGATAAAACGCGGCCGGGTCAACCCACACCAATGCTCGTTTTGCGGGCGCAACAAGGAGGACGTCATGATCCTGATTTCCGGCATGGAGGCACAGATCTGTGAAATGTGCGTGGAAAAAGCCCAGGAGATCATCGATCAGGAATTGCACCGGCACCAGCAGGGCGAGGCCGAAGATGCGGCAGCGCCCAAAAGCGCCAAATTCAGCGGCCCCGTGCGCGTGATCCCGCCCCGCGAAATCAAGACCTTTCTCGACGATTACATCATCGGGCAGGATGAAGCCAAAAAAGTACTGGCCGTAGCGGTGTACAACCACTACAAACGCCTGCAACACATCGGTAAAAATACCGGCGACGACGATGTGGAGATCGAAAAATCGAATGTGCTCTTCGTCGGTCAAACCGGCACCGGCAAAACCCTGCTGGCCAAAACCATCGCCAAACTCCTCAACGTACCTTTCGCTATCGTCGACGCTACGGTGTTCACCGAAGCCGGGTATGTCGGCGAAGACGTGGAAAGCATCCTCGCCCGCCTGCTTCAGGTGTGCGACTACGACGTCGCCGCCGCCGAGCGCGGTATTGTGTACATCGACGAGATCGATAAAATTGCCCGCAAACAGGACAATCCTTCCATTACCCGCGACGTGTCGGGCGAAGGCGTGCAACAAGCCATGCTGAAAATGCTGGAAGGCGCCGAAGTGCTGGTGCCGCCGCAGGGCGGCCGGAAGCACCCCGAGCAAAAACTGGTCAAGGTGAACACCCAAAACATCCTATTTATCTGTGGCGGCGCGTTCGACGGCATCGAAAAGGTGATCGCCCGGCGGGTCAATACCCAGGTCATCGGGTACACCAAGCAACAGGAAGTGGAAATCGACCGCGAAAACCTCCTGCAGTATGTCACCCACCAGGATGTAAAACACTACGGCCTGATCCCCGAACTCGTCGGCCGCCTGCCGGTGGTCGTGCACCTCGATCCGCTCGACTTGCCGGCGCTGACCCGCATCCTCACCGAACCGCGTAATGCCCTGGTGCGGCAGTATGAAAAACTCTTTGGCCTGGAAGGTATCGAACTCCAGTTCTTACCGGAGGCCATTGATTTTATTGCTGAAAAAGCGCTGGAATACAAACTCGGCGCCCGCGGCCTGCGCTCGCTGTGCGAGGCTATCCTCACCGACGCCATGTTCGAACTGCCCCTAACCGGCAAGAAAGACAGCAAAAAATTGATCGTGGATCGCTCCTATGCGGCCGAAAAACTGGAACGCTCGCGGGTGGGACGGTTGAAAGCGGCTTGAGGTTTCAGGGGGGGCAAGAGGTTTCACGGTTTCAGGAGGTTTCAGGGTTTCAGGAGGTTTCAAGGTTTCAAGGGGTTTCAAGGTTTCAAGGGGTGCAGGGTTTCAAGAGGTTTGAAGGCTACGTTTCGGGAATGGCCATAACTCGATCGCTTGACGGCGAACTTCTGAATTGTGTGCCCTCATACATCCTTGATTTATTCTACAAAGTCAATGAACTTCCGGCAATCTTTTATGCCGCTTTTTCAGGTAATCTTAAGGTCCGACGACAAACCCTCAAACCTTGAAACCCTAACCTAATTCCACCACATCGGCTGTCCGAAGTCGTAGTCCAGAAAAATCTCGTCGAGCAGTGGATCGGCGCCGGGCCGGTAGCCGTCTTTGAGGTCGTAGCCCCAGAGTTTGCCGAGGTTGTTCCAGTAGGAGGCGGTTAGGCCGCCGCGGGTTTCCTTCAGGATATCGTAAAAGGGCCTGCCAACCTCTTTTTCGATCATTTTGATCAGCACTTTGCCTTCGGTGCGGGAGAGGTTTTTCATTTGCTCTTTAAAGTCTTCTTTGAGCTCCTTATGCTCGCGGCGCAGGTAGCGGCGGCGTTCGCGTTTGCTCATATCCTGCGTTTCGGTTTGCAGATCGTCGTACAGGTCGATGGCCTGGAGGGCATAGGGATATACCTTGCGGGCGGCGCGCATGTAGAGGTAATATTGGCGTTGTTCATCAAAATTTTTGAACTGGCGGCGCGCCGCTATTTTGACCAGGCGGAGCGACATAATGAACGTGGAGTCGCCGTTTTCTACCTCCAGGCGCGCCCAGGCCCCTGCCGGAGCGGTGGTATCGGTAGCCACAGTGTGCGGCTGCTGGGCGCCGGATCGGGTGCCGGCTAACAAGACAAGTGAGAAAAGGAGCCAGTATTTCACGCGTATTGATATGCCTTGGGTTTTGAATCTGGTATAAAACGGAATTCCGGGTATTTCGTTGCCTGGTTCCGACGATCGCCCCTGCAAAAGTAACTGCACCGCAGATTCCCCGAAGGCCTGGAAGAAAAACCTACTTTTGCAGTCCATTACCGCCGCCATCCTCCCATGTTCGCAACGCTGTTGGGCTTTATTACCGCATTTACCCTTACCTACCTTGCCATTCCCGCGATCATCCGGGTGGCCAGGGATAAAAAACTGTACGACCGGCCCAACGAACGCAGTGCACACGACGAACCGACACCTGCCTTGGGCGGGATCGCCATATTTGCCGGCGCCGTGTGCGGGATCATCCTGTGGGCGCCTGTTCAGACCTTCGGGATGTTGCAATATGTACTGGCGGCGATGGTCATCATTTTTCTGATCGGTATCAAAGACGATCTCATACCGCTTTCACCCATGCAGAAGTTGCTGGGTCAGATGCTCGCCGCCCTGATCCTGGTGTACAAATCGCACGTCAAGATCACCAGCCTGTACGGGGTATTAGGGGTGTATGAGCTGCCCGAACTGGCGGCTTTTGCCTTGTCGATCGTCGCTATTATCGGGATAATCAATGCGTTCAACCTCATCGACGGCATCAATGGCCTGGCCGGCAGCGTTGGGTTGCTGGCCTGTCTCACGCTGGGGAGTTGGTTTTTCGCCGTAGATCAACTTGAACTCGCCGTCGTGGCCTTTTCGCTGGCCGGAGCGCTCACAGCCTTTCTCAAATACAACTACACGCCTGCCCGTATCTTCATGGGCGACACCGGCGCCATGCTCATCGGCGTGGTATGCGCAGTGCTGGCCATCAAGTTCGTGGAACTCAACCGGGCAGTACCCATGCCGCTCTCGCTGCGGTTCGGCTCGGCGCCGGCCATCGCTATCGCAGTATTGATCCTGCCGGTGTTCGATACCCTGCGGGTGATCACCAACCGGCTGCTGAATGGCAAATCGCCTTTTTACCCCGATCGCACCCATATCCATCACATGTTGCTCGATGCCGGCCTCACGCATATGCAAGCCACCGCAGTCTTGGTGGTCATCAACGCCCTGATCATCGCATGGGTGGTAGCGCTCAATTTTTGGGGCACAACCGTGCTGCTCCTGCTCGAACTGGGCTTTGCCCTGGCCTTCTCGTACTGGTTGCGCTGGCTGGTGCGCCGCCGCAGCGGCACGACCCCGAGCTGAACAAACCGCTCACTGGCGTGCCCGCCGCTCCAGTTCGGCCATCGGAAAAATCTCGCTGAGCCGGAACGCATACCGGATATTCCCTTCCGAAAATGATTTGCTAAAATACACCAGACCCAGGCCTTTGGCGTACCATTCCTCGCCCGTACCCTCAAACTCCGAATTACCTTCTTTGCTGTGGCCGATCACCTCGCGCAACCCGAAGCGAACGGTAGCGTATTTTTTTCCGCCAAAGGCAAACTCAGGCCCGTCGCCGAGGTACCGCCGGTTGCGGATAAGATAAATCGTGGCGGCCGTATCGTCGGACGGGTGGTACCGCAGCCCAAACAGAAAAATGCCCAACGAATCGGTGACCCGGAACGGGAACAAATTGGGCGATTCGATGGCCGCCTCCACTGGATGCGACTGCATGGAAGTCGTATCGGTTTCGAACAACGTAGTTTGGCGGGCCAGGGAGCCGTTGTCCACAATTTTTTCCCGCAGGATTTGGACGATCCCAAAATACCGGTCGTACTGCGTGCTTACTAAAAACTGCCCGCTATCGGGCAAGATCGTGCGGTAATAACAGTATCGCCGGTCAGTAGTATCGCCCTCCAAAGCCGTGTAAGCATACACCTTGCCGTCGCGCAGTTCGTCTACGGGGAAGTAATAGGCCCGGATATCGCGCTTGCCGCCGGTGCAGGCGAAGAACAGCACAAACAGGCAGCCAATGGGAAGAAGATAGGGCGCAACAACCGTCTTTTTTGCCGCGGAGACGCGATGGCCAGGAAAATGCGCCTCCGTGTCTTCGTGCCGACGCCGAAGAAAAAAGACACGCTGCGTATTGCTAAACGGGTTAACCATCATAATTGAACGCTTTGCCGGCAAAGGTCTCACATCTTCGCCATCCACACCAACAACAGTTGCAAAACCATAAGCCCATCGATGAGGACTTTCCGCCAATCACCCCAGGCCGTTTTAGGCGTGACCAGCCGGATGGTGATGCGGCTCAGCACCAGTGACGCCAACAGCGCCAACGCCAGCGCCGTTGGGTAGACGCCCAATGCGGCATTCAGGCCGCAACATAAGGCAGCCAGCAGCAGTGCGGCATCGATCAGGCGAAGCGCCCGGCTCGGGCCCAGTTGCATGACAAGGGTGACGAGCCCATGCCGGCGGTCGTAGAGCCGGTCGCAGAGATCATAAGCCAGCGCCAGAGGAAAAATAAATGCCGCCCGGCCAACGAAAATCACCGCTGCGCCTGTCCATTGAAATAACGGGAGCGGCAGCAGTACCGTCACCCAGGTCCAGGCCAGGGCGATGGCTACCGGTTTGAGTGCCGGGTGCATGCGAAGGCCCGCGCTGCGGCCGCTGTGCATATCGTAATACAGCAACCAGATCAGAGCGGGCAAAACCGCGGCGATTTGCTGAACGGGGGTCAGGGAAAAAAAGCAGTAACCACTGGCCAAACCTGCGCCCCAGGCCGGCCAGCGCCGCAGGCGATTGGGCGCCGTGAAATTGTATCCGAATACGGTGGCGCCAAAAACAAAGCCGGCCAGCGCCGGGGGCAGCCCAACGTCGTCCATCAGCAAACGGGTTTGCTGGAGCATGGCCAGCGCGCAAACGCCGATCCAGAATAATTGTACGAACCATTTCACCCGTTTCAATTTGCTAACCCAATACGTTTTGGCTGGATTTAACGCCTTGCTAACAACTCTTCCTAAAATTTTAGGCGTATAATAGGGTTAAAACCCTGGGAAAACTGTTTACAGAGGTAACGATTTTAAATTAAAATAACGCAATCAGAAGGACTATGAGACGCTTTCTGTTTTTATTGATCGCTTGTTTGGCGCTGGCTGACAGCCCGCTCCAAGCCCAGTATTTCGGGCGCAACAAACCGCGCTACCAGGACCAAAACTTTAAGGTCAGCGAAACGCCGCATTTCCGGATTTACGAATATCTGGAAAATCCGGAGAAACGAAAAGAATTGGCCGATGCGGCCGAACTCTGGTATCAAATGCACCAGGCGGTGTTGCAGGATACTTTTACCGAAAAGAATCCGGTGCTGATTTACAACGACCACGCCGGTTTTCAGCAAACCAATGCCATCATGGGCGGTATCACCGTGGGCACCGGTGGGGTAACCGAAGGCCTGCGCAACCGGGTGGTATTCCCTGTGGCCATGACCAATCAGCAAACCAACCACGTGCTGGGTCACGAACTCGTACACGCTTTTCAGTATCACCTGCTCTCCCATGGCGACTCCACCAGCCTGCACAATATCGACAACCTGCCGCTTTGGATGGTGGAAGGCCTGGCCGAATACATGTCGGTCGGCCGCATCGATGCGCATACTGCCATGTGGATGCGCGATGCGGTCAAGCACGATGAATTGCCCAAAAAATTGCGCGACCTCGAAAACGGCAAGTATTTCCCTTACCGCTGGGGCCAAGCCTTTTGGGCCTATGTAGCAGGGGTATACGGCGATGCGGTGATCCGGCCTTTGTTCGTCAATACCGCCCAATTTGGCCTCGATCCGGCTGTACGGCTTACCCTGCACACTACATCCGACTCGCTCGCCAGTGCCTGGACGGGCGCCTTAAAGACCTACTATGGCCGCTGGGTCAATACAAAAAAAGAAGAGCTGCCCGGCAAACGCCTGTTTTCGGAAGACAACTTCGGCTCGATGAACATCAGCCCCGCCGTCAGCCCGAATGGCAAATACCTCATCTTCCTGTCGGAACGCAACCTGTTTTCCATCGACCTCTACCTGGCCGATGCGCGGAGCGGTAAAATCATCAAAAAGGTGTCCAGTTCAACCCGGGACGGCCATATCGATCAGTTCGATTTTATCGAAAGCGCCGGCACCTGGGCGCCCGATGACAAGCGGTTTGCCTTCGACGTGTACCAAAATGGCCGCAGCACCCTGATCATCAAAGATGTATTTAAAGGAAAAACGCTCCAGCGCATTACCCTGCCCGGTGTGCCGGAATTCAACAACCCTGTATGGAGCCCCGACGGTAAAACGATCGTCGTCAGCGGCCTTGCCAACGGCCAAACCGATCTCTATGCCTATACCCTGAAAACCAAAAAGATCCAGCGCCTGACCAACAACCGGGCTGCCGAGATCCTCCCGGCCTGGAGCGCCGACGGCCGCTACCTGGCCTTCGCCACCGACCAGATCAGCCTCGAACGCGGCCGTACCAACGGCGTCTGGACGATGAACCTGGCCATCCTGGATTTGACCACCGGTACCGTGGAACAACTCGACCTGTTCCCCGGCGCCGACAACCTGAACCCGCAGTTCGACGCCGCCGGCAATCTCTATTTCCTGAGCGACCGCGACGGCTTCCGCAACCTGTATTGGTATGACCGCACCGCTAAAAAAGTGTTCCAGGCCACTCAAATCGAAACGGGCATCAGCGGCATCACGCCGTATGCGCCGGCTATCGCCGTATCCGGCGAACGCGACCGTATCCTGTACACGTACTATGCGAAGGGTAACTATGAAATCCACCAGGCAAAATCGGCCGATTTCCAGCTTAAAGAAGTAGCAGCCGAGAGCGTGGACCTGGTACCGGCCGCCCTGCCGCCCTTCGACCCCCGGCAACGCGACCTGGTGAACACCAACCTGCGGCTCATGGACAACAATTTGCGCGCAGCAGCCTCGACCAATCCGGTGACCAGCGTCAAATACAAACCCGGCTTCACCCTGTCGTACATCGGCGGCAGCGCCGGAGTGGGGGTGGCCACCGGCAACAGCAGCTTCGGCACGGCCACGGGCCTGGCCGGTGGGGTCGATATGCTGTTCGATGACATCCTGGGCAACAACCAATTGTATGCCGGCCTGGCGCTCAACGGCGAGTTGACCGACGCCGCCGGGCAGTTCACCTACATGAACCAAAAGCACCGGATCAACTGGGGCCTCAACCTGTCGCACATCCCCTACCGCTCGGGAGCTTATTTTCAGGACACAAGCGAAGCCCGCAACCTGACCACCCGCGATGGATACCCGTATGTCGGGTGGCGCGATTCGTTGTATATCAACCGCTTGTTCCAGGAACGGGTGGGCGCGTTCGCCTTTTTCCCGCTTTCTGTGACCAAGCGGTTCGAAGTAAACGCTTCCTACGAGTATTATCACCAGCGCCTGGATTTGTACGAACTGTACACCTCCATTTACAACCCATACCAGGCTTTCGGCTCTTCCCGCCAAAAACTGGCCGCAGGATCGGGACTGAACCTGTACAGCGTGGGCGCCGCCTATGTGGGCGATAACTCGTATTTCGGCCTGACGGCGCCGCTGGCCGGCTGGCGTTACCGCATCGGCTTCGACCAGTACTTCGGCGCATATACCTTCCGCGCCTTGTTGCTCGACGGGCGGTATTACTATCGCTTGCGGCCGGTTACGCTGGCCGTGCGCGGCCTGGGATATGCGCGTTTGGGCGGCAACGCCAATAGTACCGACGAAGTGTACCCCTTGTTCGCCGCTCAATCGTACTTCGTGCGGGGCTACACCAACAATGTGCTGTACTACGATGCGCCTGAACTCATCGACCGTATGGCGGGCAGCAAGATTGCAGTGGCTAATTTTGAAGTGCGGCTGCCCTTTTCCGGACCGAAGAAACTGGCGCTCATCCCCACCAATTTCTTCCTGACCGACCTTAATGTGTTCTTTGATGCGGGTGTGGGTTGGTTCACTTCGGACGACTTTAAAAAACAGGACGAAACCAATCCGTATGCCCCAATCCAGCACAAACCGCTGTACTCGGTAGGCGTATCGCTGCGCATCAACCTCTTCGGCGCCCTGGTGTTGGAGCCCTACTACGCGCTGCCGCTGTCGGTACCGAAGGGAAGCCGGACCTGGCAGTGGGGGCTGAATTTCATACCGGGATGGTGAGGAATGCGTTGATCCAAAAAAATACGGGCGCTGCGAAATAACATCGCAGCGCCCGTCTGATTTTTTCCTGTTCAGTGGACCCGGATTAAACAACCGCTTCGGCGCGCTTCTCGGCCATCCGTTCCTTGATGCGGCGCCAGCTGGGTCCCATGAGGCGATTCATGCCTTTATCCACCACGTAGTGCCGGGCGATGTTGGCCAGGCCGCGCATGCGTGCCGGGATGGAGTCGAAAGAGCGCAGGCTGATCGAATAGCCACCGTCGGTGTACTCGATGTAATGCCAGTATCCGGAGGGCATAAAAATCGACTCGCCCGGTTGGAGGACCACTTCATAGCCTTTGGCGCGTGCCAGGGCGGGGTATTTGTCGTAGTCCGGGTGGTTGAGGTCCACGTAACTGGCAACCGTAAAGGGGTGCTGGTACAGGTTCCGGCTTTGATCGTGCGGGAAGAGCACCACCCGTTTGCGGCCATGGATCTGATTGAGGAATACGTGGCTCATGTCGATGTCGTAATGAAGCGCCACATGAGAACCTTCGCCGCCAAAAAACATAAACGGCAATTCATCGACAAAACCGTCCATGATTTCCGGCATGCGAAAATCGTGACGCAACTCCGGCGCGGCGCGGAAGATATTCCACAGGAAAATACGCAGGTCGTTGGGGCCGGATTCCAGAATGTCCAGAAATTCGCGGAAGGCGATCACCCGGTCGGGCGTCATATAGCCACGGCCGGGTTTGGAGTAGTTGTTCGACACTACCGGTACCCGCAAATGGCCGTATTTTTCTTTAAAATGCTCGATCGTCCAGCGTTGGCGGGCGGGCCAGTCGGCGGTCAGATCGGTAAAAACGACAGGCTTCATGGGGCGCAGGTATTCCTGCGTGAAAGTTTCGCGCGTTAATCCGCTGCGACGGTCAACAGGTTGTAATTCCAGCATAGGGCAACGGGCGTTTAGTGAAGAAATGTACACGACGAAAAAATGCTGGGTCTTTGTTAAGAAGCCGCAAAAATAAGCAGGAAACAGCGCACGCAGTATGTGTTGTTTTTTTTGGCGCTATTTGCGGTGCGCCCAAGCGCCCCGGATTGGGCAAAAGGCTTGTTTGTCAACCGGTTGAAGCAGAATTTTTTCCACCGGAACAGGATTTTGTTTCTATTTTGCCCGCGTTTGAGGCGGTTTTCACCGCCCGCCGGAGCAGGCAACGGCCTTTTGGCGCATGGCGCAACGGCTCATTGTCCCGGCTAATCCCTACCGGTCAACTGCCCCCCAGTGCATGCATCCCGGATATGATTGTACGTGTAACAGAAAAAAAAGCCCCGGATGTGCTGGTCATCCCGCTGGCACAAGGACCCCAACTTGCCGAACATCTGGCTGAAATCGCCCAACGCGCCGGCTGCCCAGCCACGGCTTTGCAAACAGATTTCCGGGCCGAAGCCAAAGAGGTTTTTGTTGTATATGCTTCGATTGGCGGCGCCCGCAAGATTTACCTGGTCGGCCTCGGGAAGAAAAGCGGATTCCCGGAAATGTATACCGCGCTCCGCGCTTTTTGCTTCCGGTATAAGACTAAGCTCCCGAAACAGGTGGGCGTCGATCTTCGTGCGTTTTCACCAGATCACCTGCCGCGGCTGACCGATGCAGCGGTGAGCGGCATGCTGCTCGGCTTGTACCACACCGGCCTGTACCGGACCGGAACCGCCGAACCCAAACCCGATTTTGGTTCAAAGAAATCCGAACTGGCTATACTGGCCCCACACGGAATGTCGGACGCGCTTTCGAGCGCTGCCCGGCGCGGCGAGGTGTTTGCCGGCGTGCTGCGGCAGATTTTTGACCTCGTCAATGCTTCCGGCAACCACAAAAACCCAGAGATCCTGACCGCCTGGGCGCTTCGCGTCGCACCCGAACATGGGGTCAACGTGCGGGTGTTGAAGGCCGCCGCTTTAAAAAAAGAAGGCCTGGAGGCCCTGTTGGCCGTCGGGAAAGGCAGCCCGCATCCCCCCGCGCTGGTCTTGCTCGAATACAGTCCCAAAGGCCGCAAAGGCAAAATGCCGGTGATCGGGCTGGTGGGCAAGGGGGTCACGTTCGATACCGGCGGCGTCAGCCTCAAACCTTCTGCGAGTATGCATTTTATGAAAAGCGACATGGGCGGGGCAGCCGCAGTGTTGGGGGCCTTTTTTGTGGCGGCGCAGTTGAAATTGCCCGTACGGCTGGTGGGCGCGGTTCCGGTCGCGGAGAATATGATCGACGGGCTGGCGATCAAACCGGGCGACGTGATCGGTTCATATGCCGGCAAAACCATCGAAGTGCTCGATACCGACGCCGAAGGGCGGCTGATCCTGGCCGACGGCCTGGCCTACCTGAACCGCCATGAACAACCCGACGTGCTGCTCGACCTGGCCACCCTCACCGGGAGCATTATCCGGACCCTCGGCTATGCCGCCGCGGGCTTGTTTACCCAAAACACCGGCCTGGCGGACGCTCTGAGCCATGCCGGCGATGCCTGCGGCGAACGCTTGTGGCGCCTGCCGATGTGGGACGATTACGCCGCCGACCTGAAAAGCGATGTGGCCGACCTGCGCAATTTCACCGGAAAGCCCATGGCCGAGGCCATCAGCGCCGCCAAATTTCTCGAGCACTTTACCGGCGGGCACCCCGCCTGGGCGCATCTCGACATTGCCGGCACCGCCTTTGGCGATACGGAATTCGGACAAACCAAAAATGCCACCGGTTATGGCGTGCGGCTCCTGGTTGAGTTTATCGAACAATGGATTGCCGGCAAACCCTGACCTGCCCAACAGGAATGTTATTTCCGGCGCGTTGCTTAATCGGACGCCCAGGCGTTGGCATCTTCGGCCAGTTGCCTACCTTTGCGGCATTCCAGGGGGAATAATCCTCGCCATTCCTCTGTCCATTACTTTTCTGAATTTTTAAATGGCTGAAATTTCCAAACTTACTGAACTCTGCGCACAAGTCCGCCGCGACATTGTGCGCATGGTGTACAACGTGCAAAGCGGACACCCAGGTGGTTCGCTGGGCTGCACCGAGTTTTTTGTGGCCCTGTACGGCGCAGTGCTGAAGCACTCGCCCAAACCCTTCCGCATGGAAGGCAAAAACCAGGATATGTTCTTTTTATCCAACGGGCATATTTCGCCGGTGTGGTACAGCGTGCTGGCCCGGAGCGGTTATTTCCCGGTACCCGAATTGAACACTTTTCGGAAAATCAACTCCCGTTTGCAAGGGCATCCCGCCACGCACGAGGGCCTGCCCGGCGTGCGGATCGCCTCCGGATCGCTCGGACAAGGCATGTCGGCAGCTATCGGCGCTGCCCTGGCCAAACGCCTCGATGGCGACAAGCGCCGGGTGTTTTGCCTCACCGGCGACGGCGAACTGGACGAAGGCCAATGCTGGGAAGCCCTGTTGTTTGCCGCCCACCACAAAGTAGACAACCTGATCGTGACCGTTGACTGGAACGGTCAGCAGATCGACGGCCCGAACGACAAGGTATTGAGCCTCGGCAACCTGCCCGCCAAATGGAAAGCCTTCGGTTGGGACGTGCTGGTGCTCGAAAATGGCAACGACCTCTCGGCCGTGATCGCCATGCTGCGCCGCGCCAAACGCCGCACCGGAAAAGGCAAGCCCGTGGTTATCCTGATGAAGACCCAAATGGGCTATGGCGTCGATTTTATGCAGGGCACCCACAAATGGCACGGCAAATCGCCCAACGCCGAACAATTTGAAAGCGCTATGGCACAACTCCCCGCCACCAGCCTCGGCGATTTTTAGAACTATTGCCCCCATTGACCACATTGCCCTCATTGCCCCCATTGACCACATTCCCCCCATTGCCCACATTAAATTCATCGACCACTTTCAACATGAAACTCACCGATATCGTCAGCACCGGTACCCGGGCCACCCGGGAAGGCTTCGGCGCCGGGCTTTTAGAAATAGGCCGTCAAAACCCGAACATTGTGGGCCTTACGGCCGACCTGCTGGAGTCGTTGCTGATGCAGCACTTCGCGGGCGAATTCCCGGAGCGGTTTTTTCAATGCGGCATTTCCGAAGCCAACATGATGGGTATTGCCGCGGGATTGGCTACCGCCGGAAAAATTCCGTACACCGGTACGTTTGCCAACTTCAGCACGGGCCGCGTGTACGATCAGATCCGGCAAAGCATCGCGTATTCGCATAAAAACGTGAAAATTTGCGCATCCCACGCCGGGCTGACCCTGGGCGAAGACGGCGCCACACACCAAATTTTGGAAGATATCGGCATGATGCGCATGCTCCCGGGCATGGTGGTCATCAACCCATGCGATTACAACCAGACCAAGGCGGCTACCATGGCTATTGCGGCGCACCACGGCCCGGTTTACCTGCGGTTCGGGCGCCCGGCCTGGCCAATTTTCACCCCGGAAAATCAAAAGTTCAAAATCGGCAAAGCCCTGCACCTCGCCACCGGAAAGGACGTGACCATTTTTGCCACCGGCCACCTGGTATGGACGGGCATCGAGGCCGCCCGCGACCTGGCCGCCGAAGGCATTTCCTGCGAAGTGATCAACATTCACACGATTAAACCGCTCGACGAAGAAGCCATTCTCGATTCGGTGAGCAAAACCCGCGCCGTGGTGGTGGCGGAAGAGCACCAGCGCAACGGCGGCCTCGGCGATGCCATAGCCAACCTGCTAGTACACCGTTTGCCGGTCCCGATGGAATACGTCGGCGTGAAAGATTCGTTTGGCGAAAGCGGCAAGCCCATGGAACTGCTTGAGAAATACGGACTCAGCAAAAAAGATGTGCTGTGGGCCGTGAAAGACGTGCTCGAGCGGAAGGGTTGAGTGCCCGTTTTTAGTTGTATTCTGTCACTATCGCTTTCCGTATCAGGACAAGCTTCTTTTGCATACCATGAAATTTGCGACCAAAGTCATCCATGCCGGCATTGAGCCGGACCCTTCCACCGGCGCGATCATGACGCCGATTTTTCAAACCTCCACCTACGTGCAGGCTGCACCCGGCGACCACAAAGGCTATGAATACGCCCGCACACAGAACCCGACGCGGGCGGCACTGGAAAAAAACCTCGCCGCACTGGAAAACGGCACCGCAGCGATTTGCTTCAGCTCGGGTCTGGCCGCGCAGGACGCCGTGATTAAACTCCTGAAAACCGGCGACGAAGTGCTCTCGGTCAACGACTTGTACGGCGGATCCTATCGCCAAATGGTGCGTGTGTATGGCCCCTGGGGTCTGAAAAGCCGGTATATCGACATGTACGATGCATCCCGCGTGGAAGCGCAAATTGGTCCCGACACCAAACTGATCTGGATGGAAACGCCGACGAACCCCATGTTAAACATCGTCGACATCGCCGCCGTGTGCGCCATCGCCCGCCGGCGCGGCATCCTGACGGTGGTCGACAATACATTCGCATCGCCGTATTTGCAGAATCCGCTCGATCTGGGCGCCGATATAGTGCTGCATTCGGCCACTAAATACATCGGTGGCCACTCCGATGTGGTACATGGCTGCCTGGTCGTCAAAACCGCCGAGCTGGCCGAGCGCCTGCATTTTATCCAGAATGCGTCGGGAGCGGTGCCCGGCCCCCAGGATTGTTTCCTGATCCTGCGGGGGATCAAAACCCTGCACCTGCGCGTGCAGCGCGCCTGCGAAAATGCCGAAAAGATAGCCCACTACCTGGCCGCCCACCCCAAAGTAAGCCAGGTGTACTGGCCGGGGTTCGAACACCACCCCAATCACGCCATTGCCAAAAAACAAATGCGCATGTTTGGCGCCATGGTGTCGTTCGATTTAAAAAACAACGCCCTGGACGCCGCACACAAGGTGTTGAGCAACACGCATTTGTTCTCCCTGGCCGAATCGCTCGGCGGCGTCGAGTCGCTGATCGGCCACCCGGCCAGCATGACCCACGCCAGCATTCCGCGGGAAGACCGGCTGAAAGTAGGCCTTACCGATTCGCTGATCCGGTTGAGCGTGGGAGTGGAAGACGCCGATGATCTGATCGGGGACCTGGATCAGGCCATTGCTTCAGCCTGACACTCATTGCGGTTGAAGCCTTTGGGCCGATAACTGCTGCGCGATGGCATGGATTTTTTGCTCGTCCACTGCGCCATCAGTTTCTATACCTGTGGCGATATCCACGCCGATACAATTGGCGAAGCCCGAAACGGCGCCGAGGTTGCCGGCATGCAAACCGCCGGCGAGCAGGAATGGATAGGGAAAGTCTGCCGGAATAGTGGCTGCGATCTGTACGCCGCTGCCGGGGATTGCTCCGTCGAGAATAAAGAGATCCACATCGGCTGCATAGTCCTCCAGTTGTTCCAAATCGGCTGTTTCGCGTACCCGGCAAGCCAGGAATACTTTTTGCCGAAGGCTTCGCACGAATTCGGGCGTTGCATCGCCGGCATACAATTGAACGATGCGGAACGGGTAACGCGCCAGGGTTTTCCGGATTTCAGATTCCGAATTTTGATAAAAAACCGCTACTGCGTTGGTAGGCAGGGCAACCCCTTCGAGCGCCTGCGGTTGGATGCTCCGCCTGGACGCTGGGGAAAAATTGACCCCGACATAATCGGCAGCCGGATGGCAGAGCATTGCGGCGTCTCGTATGCCACAAGCCTTGAACAGCAAGGACGGAGGAGCGCTCAAATTCAAATGAGCGATTCCGGCGCCGCGATTTTGGGTTTCCGGTACGCGTGCCTGCATCAGGGTTGTGCCGATGAGAAACCCGTCGGCCTTGCGGACGATCTGCATGTCGCGGTAGTCGCGGATACCCGATTCGGCGATAATAAACCGCCGGCCGGCGTGTTTCGCCAAGACATTTACCCGGTTGAGCGCCGTGCGAAAGGTTTTCAGGTCGCGGCTGTTGATGCCCAGCACGGGAAAGTCGAGGTGTTTGACGCGGTCCAGTTCGGCCTGGTCGTGCACTTCCACCAACACGCCCATCCCCAGGCGCTCGGCTATTTGGCGGAGCATGCTGAGGCGTTCGGGCGTCAGGATCGCTGCAATGAGCAGGATAATATCGGCCCCTTGCAAACGTGCCAGGTAGATCTGGATCGGGTCGATCACAAAATCCTTTTGCAGCAACAGCGGGGTGCGGGCCGTTTTGCCGGCTTGCAGGGCTTGGGCTGCCGCTTGCAAGTCGGCATAGGAGCCGCCGAAAAACGGCGTGTCCGTCAGCACCGATATGGCGCTTGCCCCTGCCGCGGCATATGCCCCGACCTGATCGGCAACGGCCACATCGCGGTTGATCCAGCCTTCCGAGGGGCTTTTGCGCTTAAACTCCGCAATAAGAAAGGGACTTCCGGTTTTTCGCGCCTCGACCAGCGCCGGGTAAAACCGCTGCGGGCCGGGCTGCGCCAACCGGCGCAGCGCCTCGGGGTCAAACTGTTCCTTCAGCCGTTTGACCTCTTGTTGTTTTTCGGCGACGATTTGATCGAGTATGTTGGTCATGATCATTTTGGTTTAAGCAGCGAGCGCAGGAACGGTAAATGCGGCCTTATACCGATCCAAAACAGCGCCCATCACCCCGTCGAGGATCAGGCGTTCCATTTTGCGGTACGCTTCCGGAAGCGGCAGTGGCTCCACAAAACGGGCATAAATGAATGCAGCGTTGAGGGCTACCAGTTTGTAGTGTTCGGTAGAGGGTGTGCCGGCGAGCATTGCCCGGGCGATTTCCAGACTCAATTCCGGGTTGCCTGCGCTCAGGGCGTCGAAGGGCAGGGGTTCGATACCGAAATCACGGGGTGAAATTTCATAATCGTGCCGTTGGCCGTGGTGAAATTCCAACACCCGGGTAGGCGTACTAGCCGAAATCTCGTCGAGCCCATCCCAGCCGCGCACCACGATCAGGTGTTCTTTACCCATCTTGATCCCGGTTTCGAAAATGACGTCCATCAGATCTGCAAAAGCTGTTCCGATAAACTGACGTTTGGGTCGGAAGGGGTTCACCAGCGGCCCCAACACGTTGAATACCGTCGGCACGCCAATTTGGGCGCGCACAGGCGCAAAATGCCGGAAAACCGGGTAAATATCGGGTGCGAAGAGATACGCCAGATTGGTATCGCGCAGGCTGCGCTGCGCTTTTTCAGGATCGAAACGGATTGGTACGTCGAGCGCTTCCAGGAGGTTAAAACTGCCGAACCGGCCAGCAGCAGCCCGATTACCGTGCTTGGCGATAGGCAGGCCGCAGTAGGCCAGCAACAAACTGGCCAGCGTGGAGGTATTGATCCGGGGCAACCCGGAACCGCCCGTACCGCAAATATCCACGGCGCCGTGGGGTATATCCGGTAGTGGATATGCCGGCTGCAAGGCGTCGATGAACTGCTTCAAAGGGCCGGCGCTGCGCAGCCGCAGGCTGAGTCCCACCAGCAGGATCTGTTTCTGATCGTCGGAGAGTTGCCCTTCTGCCACCGCTTGCAAAAAACGGCCTAGCAGATCGCTATCCAATGGCACATTGGCCTGCAGCTTGTGCGACAGCTCGTGGTAAATACGATTGCCCGACGACAAGCGGCCGGCTACCACATTTTGCAACAGGCGCATCCCGGCGTTGTGCGCCATGCTCAACACCGACTCCGGGTGGAATTGTATGCCTTCAATGGGAAAGCGCTTGTGCCGAACGGCCATAATCGTGCCATCGGCCGCCCGGGCGCTGATTTCGAGGTCGGGTGGCACCGTTTGCGCAGCCCAGGAATGGTAGCGCGCGACGCAAATACCGGGCTCCAACCCGGTGAACAGGCTGCGGCCGTCGTGTTGGATCGGTACCGCTTTGCCGTGTACCGGGGCAATATTTTCGAGCGTACCGCCGAAAAATTCAACCAGCGCCTGGTGACCCAGGCAAACGCCAAGGATCGGTTTGCTGCGGTAAAACCGCGCAATCACCTGCATCAGGTTGCCGGCACGGCGGGGTACCGACGGGCCGGGCGACAATACCAGCAGGTCGAACGCTTCCTGGGCCAGCACCTCCGGATCGACCGTGTTGCGGTACACCTTTACAGTACAACCCAATTGCCGGAAAAAATCGACCAGGTTGTAGGTAAACGAATCAAAATTATCGAGTACTAGCACCTTGTTGAGCATGATCAATATATTTGTATCATCGTATCGGTACGATGATACAAATATTTCTAAAAAAACTCCGGACTGCAAAGTGCCGGAGTTTTTTTTATAGAAAAGAACACAATCTAACGGTGCAAAGATCGGGAGCATACCACTCCACTACCGGCTTTGCCGGCAAGGAGATGGCACAAGAATGGATCCGAGAAACGCCGGCGGCTCAGTCCCGGAATTTATCCAGCAAATGGGCGAGTTCGGCCGCTTCGGCTTCGCTGAGTTTACCGCCGGGTATTTTGGCCGGGTTGCCGAATTCGTTTATTTCCAACTCGGCCAGCATTTTTTTACCTTCTGCCGAGATGGTCACGATGACCATGCGGCGGTCGCCCGAATGCGGCACGCGTTCGGCCAGGCCGCGCTCCCGGAGTTTTTCCACCAGCCGGCTTACGTTGCTGCTGCGGTCGATCATCCGGTTTTTGATATCCAGCACAGAAAGGCCGTTGGGAAAACTCCCGTTGAGAATACGCAGGATATTGTATTGTGGGCCGGTAAGGCCGTACGGGCGCAACTGCCGGTTCATCAGGCAATCGAGCCAACTGGCCGTAAACAGGATGTTGACCACAGCGCGTTGCCGCGGAGCCATAGGCTTGGAGTTTTTGATTTCCGCTTCTAAATTCATGACGCGAATATAAATGTCTTGACACTAAAAACCTAATTCATTGATTTTGTTTAAAAAAAAGAGCGGCAATATGCTTGCCGCCCGGAAACAGGGTAAAAAAGTGCACGGAATGTTGTGTTCAATTATCGCGCAGCACCCGGTATTTGCCGGATACCGTTTGGGTTGGGGCGTTCAGTTTTTTCACCGTGCCGCTCAGGGTGCCGATCATGGGTTGGCCCTTTGCGCCAAACTGGGTTAGCTGGGTGGTGATGTTAATGCTGCTCAGGGTATCGGAAACCGGGTACAGGGTAAATTGCTCCAGTGGGAAGGTTCCGGTTTGGCCGTTGTTTTTAAACGAGAACTGGACGCTGCTCTGATCGGGCATAAAACCGTATATCCAGGTTTCTCCGCCTTCGCTGATGCCCTCGAATCCGCCAATAAAACTGTATTTTTTGCCGTCGATCGTGATCTCTGCATACTCCGTTGGCAGGGTACATACTTCGATATCGCCCAAGGGCAGGCTCCCCCCCGATTGGGAGAAACTCAGCGGTTGGCTGGTTGTTAAGCCGCCGATGTCGAAGCCCGTGACGGTCATCTGGCCGGGCGTACAATGCAGGATCGGCTGACCGAACGTACCGTCGTTTTCAGTAAAAATGATGCTCGGGTACAATCCGCCGGACAATTGGATGTATCCGTTGGTAACCGGGTTTTTGTTGCAATCGATCAGGCGCCCCGTGATGGTTGTACTGCTGACAGCCGGTATCGTGACCGTTACATCAGCCAGTGCCGCATCCGCTGAGAAGGGGCCAATGATTTGTGTGAACAGCGTTCCCCAATTGCCGCAGAGATCGAGCAGTTCAACTTCCATCTTTATCGCTTCGTTGGCAGGCACTTTTCCGCCGAAGTAACCCTTATTGTCAGTCGACCCGTATGCCTCCCAGCCGTTGGACAGGATGGTCAGTTTCACGCTTGCTTGCATGAACGGGCCATGGTTTTGGTCGAACAGTACCCGGCCGCTCAGACTGACCATTGGCAACGAGACGTCGCAGTTCCAGAACGAGAAATGCCGGACGGCGCCCACGTACTGGCTGCCTGCTTTTTGAGCGCTGCCTTCTTCCATCCAGCGGGCAGTTTCGGGGTCGAAATGCCAAAGCGCGATTGCATCGGGCGCTACAGCGGCTTTCCCAGGGGGGACGGGCAGGGCGATCTCCACGGTTTTGCCGCTGGCTACCTGCAGCGGCTCTCCACCGGGTGTGGCGAGTTCCACGCCGATCATGCCGAAAGTGGCCAGCGTTTGTTCGTCGCCTGTTGCGTTGATGCCCCGCAAGTCGCCGGGCATGTGGCGCTTGAGGTCGGGCGCTTCGGGATCGAGGTACCGGGCGAATACGCTCACGATGCCGCTGTAGGCGCTGCCGTCGGCTTTGGCCAAAGCGCCGGCCGGAAAGCGGAGTTGAGCGTTGCCGACCTGCGCGATGCTGCTTTGGGTGGCGAGGAACGAGTGGACCAGTTGTTTTTTCAGGAGTTGTACGCTGACGGTCTGTACGGCTTGGTTTTGCAAAACATACGCCCGGGAAAAGTCGAAGTACCCGGGCAGGCTGATGTGGAGTATGGCATTGTGTGCCGGTACGCGAATGGGTTTGAGCCGAAACACGCCGTTGACATCAGTGGTGGCGACGGCTCCGGCGGCCGTGACGCTGGCGCCGGCAAGTGGGGCGTCGTTTTCGTCGACCACCTGGCCTGCAAAGACGGCCGTGATCATGGGCCCGTCGGCCTGTAGTTCGTTTTTGTGGCATGCCAGCCAAATGCCGGAGAGTAGCGCCAGAAGCAGCGCGAGGGGCAATTTCCAGTTTTTCATAAGCAAGGTAATATTGTGTGTTTGGTTGGTTAACTCACCGGTTTACGCAGTGTCCTGGCCGGTGGTTGGGTGCGGGCGGTCTTTATTTCAGTAGCCCAATGCTACGGTTCATCCCGCATTCTCTGCAACCCACGGCATTTAGCTTTCGTCCAATTAACCGGCCCTTCAATTTTGTTCCATTCGATCTGCAAAATGCCGTTCCACTTCCGAACAGCTTGACGGAGCGGCAGCAGTTAAAACACTGTATAAAAACGGAAGATTGCTATGAAAACGATCCCACAATTTTTGACTTTCCCACTACTTCTGTTCCTGCCCTTGCTTCTTTGGGGCCAAAGCCAAACCCTGCGCGGTGTGGTGCTCGACCAACAATCGGAATCGCCGCTGATCGGAGCAACCGTCCAGCTGATCGTGCCCGCCGACGCTACGCCCCTGGGCGCCATGACCGATGCCGATGGACGTTTTGCCATCAAGGCGGTGCCGGTAGGTCGCCAGGCGCTCCGGATCTCCTATCTCGGTTACGAAATGCTCACCGTACCCAATGTGCTGGTCACGGCGGGCAAGGAAGTGCAGCTGGAGCTCCGGATGCAGGAGTCGTTCGAATCGCTGAAAGAAGTCGTGATCAACGGCCGGGCCGACAAAGACAAGCCGGTAAATGAATTGGCTACGATCAGTGCACGCCAATTCAACACCGAAGAAGTGCTGCGCTATTCCGGCGGACGCAACGACGTGGCCAAACTGGTGGCCAACTTCGCAGGCGTAGCCGCGAATAACGACGCCCGCAACGACATCATTATCCGCGGCAACTCGCCCACGGGCGTGCTCTGGCGTCTGGAAGGCATCCCGATCCCCAACCCCAACCACTACAGCACCCTCGGTACCACAGGCGGCCCGGTGTCGGCCCTCAACCCGAACATGATCGCCACCTCGGACTTCCTGACCGGCGCATTCCCGGCCGAATACGGCAACGCCATGGCCGGCGTATTCGACATCGCACTGCGCACCGGCAACCAGGAGCGCACGGAGTTTACCGCACAGTTGGGCGCCTTCTCCGGGCTCGAAGCCATGGCCGAAGGACCGCTCAACCGAAACCACAACGGTTCATATGTGGTGGCTTACCGGCACTCGTTTGCCGAGCTGGCCTCGGCCGTAGGGCTGAACATTGGCACCAAGGCCACCCCGAAGTACAAGGACCTGACCTTCAATATCGACTTCGGCATTACGAAAGCGGGCAAGTTTTCCGTGTTCGGGATCGGCGGGCTGAGTTCGATCGATTTTCTGGCCGCCGAACTCGATACCACCGATCTGTTTGCCAACCCCAATGAAAATGCGTACAACACTTCGAAATTCGGCGTACTGGGCTTGAAACACAACCTGCTGCTGAACGATCACGCGTATGTGCGCTCCCTGGTATCGGTGTCGTACGCGGGCACGACCTACCAATCGGACGATTTGTTCATCGACGACGGCGGGCCGTTTCGCACCAACGATGTGCGCGACGACGGCGTGACCTACCGTATTTCTTCGTTTTACAACACCAAAATCAACAACCGCCTCACCGTGCGCACCGGGGGGCTGGCGCAGATCTTCACGCTCGACACCCGGTTCGACACCCGTGCGCATACACCCGACCTGAACGGCGACGGCAAGCCCGACTGGTGGACCGAGCGCGATTTCAACGGCGCGTTCAGCCTGCTCGAAGCCTACGGCCAGGCTCAATACCGGCTTACCGAGCGCCTCACGCTAAACGGCGGTCTGCACGGGCTGTATTTCGACCAGACCAACGATTTTGCCCTCGAGCCCCGCGGGGCTGTGAACTGGCAGTTCGCGCCGAAAAACACCCTGAGCCTGGGCTACGGCATGCACCACCAGAACCAACCGCTGCCGGTGTTCCTGTTCCGCGAACAGCAGCCCGACGGCACCTCGGTGCCCACCAACAGCGACCTCGGCTTTACCCGCAGCCAGCACCTGGTGCTGGGATACGACCTCAAGCCGGGCGCCAACTGGCGCGTGAAAGCCGAAGCCTATTACCAATGGCTGGACGATGTGCCGGTGGAATCGACGCCCACCAGTTTTTCAATGCTCAACACCGGCGCCGACTTTATTTTCCCCGAAAAAGGCTCCCTGGTAAATGCCGGCACGGGCGCTAACTATGGTCTCGAACTGACGGTGGAGAAATTTTTCAGCCAGGGCTGGTACGGGTTGTTCACGCTGAGCCTGTTTGAAGCCAAATACAAAGGCTCTGACGGGATCGAGCGCAGCACCGCTTTCAACGGGCAATATGTAGTGAATGCCCTGGCGGGCCGCGAGTTTGCCCTTGGCCGCAGCGGCCGCCGGTTCCTGACCCTGGATACCAAACTGACCGCCGCCGGCGGACGCCCCTATACACCCGTGGACCTCGACGCCAGTCGTGCCGCCGGCAAAGAAGTATTGTACGACCAATTGGCCTTCAGTCAACGCCTAGATCCCTATTTCCGCTGGGATGTCAAACTCGGTTTCCGGCTCAACAGCGCCAAGCGCAAACTCTCGCAAACGTTTTTCCTCGATTTCCAGAATGTGACCAACCACCGGAATATCTTCGCCATGCGCTACAACACCGTGCGGGAAGAAGTGGGCAGGATCGACCAGATCGGGTTCTTCCCGGATGTATTGTACCGGGTAGAGTTTTGATCCGAAATTGACGGAAACGACTATTTTTGAACGGTTTTTGCCGCATACTTGTCAAAAAACGCACGCCTCTTGCCCCGCCGGCTGCCCGATTCGCCGGCGGGGGCAAGCACAAAAGATCAAAAATGCAAACGGCAATGACGCCCGGTTGGGCGCCGTTCAAATGCACTAAACACAGGTTATGGCCAGAAAATGCTTTCGCGATGCAACGGGTTTTGACGACCGCTGGGTGATCCTGGTGGGGTTGCCCTTGTCCAGCATGTTGATCTCGTTGTTACTCTTCAACGATTTTTACGAGCAGGGCAACTGGCGATTTTTGAGCGTGTGCATTCCGATGTCATTTGTGTATACGGCCGCTTTCTGGTTTTCCCTGCGTTGGACGTATTACCAGATGAAACTGCGCCATCCGGCCATTCGCGACATCGGGAAACGCCTGATCGGGATGATGATCGCCTTTGTGGTGATTTTCTTTGCAGTAAACATCGTGTTGGGTGTGTTTTTTACCTGGTTGTTTCCCAACCACGTCAGTGATCCGAATCCGATCGTGAAGTTTATTTCGGCCTTGCTGGTTTCGGCGCTGGTTTTTTCCATTTACGAAGCCTTGTCGTTTTACCTGCAGTTGCAGCGCGCGTTTGCGGAAAAAGAACACCTTCAGCGTCAGAATGTAGAGTCGCAACTCGAAGGCCTGCGCAACCAGGTCAACCCGCATTTTCTGTTCAACAGCCTCAACACCCTGGTATACCTGATCCCGGAAGACGCCGACAAGGCGGTGCGGTTTGTGCAGCAACTCAGCAAAGTGTACCGCTACGTCTTGGAAAGCCGGGAGGCAAAAATTATCCCCTTGCGCGAAGAACTTGAATTCCTGCACAGTTACATTTTTCTGTTGAAAGAGCGTTTTGGAGAAAGCCTGCGTATCGTGCTGCACGATCTCGAATCTGCCGCCGAGGCGGCCATCGTGCCGCTCACCCTGCAGATGCTTTTTGAAAACGCTATCAAACACAATGTGATCTCCACCGGCAAACCGCTGACCATCGAAGTATTCGCCGAAAACGGACACCTCGTGGTGCGCAACAATTTGCAGCGCAAAAACCAGGTCATGGACTCCACCGGCGTAGGGCTGGACAACATCCAAACGCGTTACCGGATGCTCACTGACCGGGAGGTGGATGTGATCGTGTCGCGCGAGTATTTCACCGTGTTGCTGCCAATGGTAGAATTGAAGCATCAAGTGTTATGAAAATCCTGATCATCGAAGACGAACTGCCGGCGGCGCGCCAACTGACCAAACTGCTACAGACACAAAGGCCGGATTGTACGGTGCTGGAAACACTCGACAGCGTGGACCACGCCACCCGCTGGTTGCGCGCCTTCCCCGCTCCCGACCTGATCTTCATGGACATTCAGATCGCCGACGGACTTAGTTTCGACATCTTCCGGCAAGTGGAGGTGAAAGCGCCGGTCATCTTTACCACTGCGTTCGACCAGTATGCTGTACAGGCCTTCAAAGTTAATGCCGTAGATTATCTCCTCAAACCCGTAGACCCGGAGGAATTGCAGAAAGCGCTCGATCGCCTGCAGGACCGTATGACCGCCGCGCCGGGTTTCGATATCCAGGCTCTTGTGCGGCATTTTCAGCCGGCAGCGTACAAAGACCGGTTTTTGGTAAAAGCCGGCCAGCACATGACGTTCATCGCCGCCGCCGATGTGGCGTTTTTCCGCTCCTCTGACGGCCTGACGCAGGCGCATCTTTTTACGGGCAAAAAATATTTCGTGGAACATACCCTCGACGAGCTCGACCGCCTGCTCGACCCCCGGCAATTTTTCCGCGTCAGCCGCGCCGTCACCCTGCGCGCCGATGCGATCCGTAAAATCCACCCGCACCTGAACGGCCGGCTGAAACTCGACACCGAACCGGCCGCACCGGAGGAGGTATTTGTGAGCCGCGAACGGGCAGGCGCGTTTAAAACGTGGCTGGGCGGATAGCGTTCAGACAACGTTCGCGCCGGATGATGCATCTTTGGCGCAAATTCTGACGTTAGTAGCATCATGAAAAAAGTACTGCTGTTTTTCCCCTTTCTCCTGTTGTGGTTTGCCTCGCCAACGCAGGCCCAATTGCCTGACAGCCTCAAAGCCTGTCTCGATAGCGCCATCACCCACGCCAAAGCAGTTGGGTTGTACCGCCTGAGTATCCCCTGGGACCGGGTGGAGGAGGAGGTATTCTGGCGGGCGGGGTTTGCTACAGATATCATGGAATTGCGCCCGGTATTTCAGTATTTGCTGGAGCAATTGCACGATTCGCACGGCCGCTTTTTCTTTCACAACCAACCCATTGCTTGGTACCAGGGAGAAGTGGAACCCTACCAACAAAACATCGACCCCCGGGTGTGGGGCGTGATCCAGTCGGGCAAATACCCGTTTCAGTATGCCATGCTGCCCGGCAACACCGGTTATCTGCGCCTGCCCGGCATGCCGATGGGCGACAACGCACAGCTCGCTGAGCCGATCCGCAAAGCGGTTTGCTTCCTGCTTGAACAGGGCGCCCGCCAATGGGTCATCGACTTGCGGTACAACGGAGGCGGCAATATGTTCCCGATGCTGGCCGGAATTTCCAATATTCTGGGCGACGGCGAAGTGGGCGGTTCGATGGAATTTACCGGGCAACAATTTTCAACCTGGACGATCAAAGACGCCGATGTGTACTACAGCGGCCGCCTAACGGCCGATGTGGAAAACAAGTGCCCCATGCCCGACAAACCCAAGGTGGCGGTGCTCACCAGCCGGTACACGGTGAGCTCGGGCGAGATCGTGGCCGTGGCGTTCAAGGGCCGGCCCAACACCCGCTTCTTTGGCGAACACACGGCCGGGTTCACTACCGAACTGAGTTGGCAGCAATTACCGGCGGGAGTGCAAATGTCGATCGCCGTTAGCTTTTTTGCCGACCGGCAGGGACGGGTGTACAAAGAATATATCGATGTAGATGAGTCTTCTGAATTCGTGCCCGACACGCCGATTGAAAAGGACGAGACGATCCGGATGGCACTGGAGTGGCTGAACAAGCCCTGACAACGGCATGTCCGGGAGGAATGACTCAAAATGCCGTTTTAATCTTGCCGGATCTGAAGGAATCGTACAGGGCGAAAACCGGCAAGTGTTCATATCCCGGTTGGATTGGTTTTGTTTACCGACCCTTTTTCTTTGTCGCCGGTCCTTTCCCTGTTGCTCCTTTTCGTTCAGGCTTAGCAGGCAGTACTTTATCTTTTGCCGGTAGCTGGTCTTTGCTTTTCGGCACATTTTGCCCTTCGAAAATCTGAACGGCTAAGGGCGCCAGGCGGAACGTCAAGGCGTAATTTTGCCCATGGGAGGGCTCTTTTCTGGCTTTCAGATCGGTATTGGTCACACCGCTGCCGCCGAAGCGTTTGTCGTCGCTGTTGAGCAGCTCACGCCAGGTGCCGCCGTATGGCACGCCCACGGTATAGGATTCCATGACATTGGGATTAAAATGACAGATAACCAAAAGTACTTTATCGCCCGGACGGCCTTTTCGCAGGTAGGCGAGTACGCAATTTTCGGTATCGTCGCCGCCGATCCATTCATAGCCATCGGGTGTGAAGGCGTGCCACCAGAGGGCCGGATGATCGGTGTAGAGGTGGTTGAGTGCGCGCACCCATTCCTGGCAGCCTTTATGAAGGTCGTATTGAAGGAGTTCCCACACTACGCCGCGGTCATGGCTCCACTCGGTCGTTTGACCAAATTCACCGCCCATAAACAGAATTTGCGTGCCGGGGTGCGTCCATTGGTAGCCGAACAGGGCGCGCAGGTTGGCAAATTTCTGCCACTCATTGCCGGGCATTTTGTAGAGGAGCGAGGCTTTCATGTGCACGACTTCATCGTGGCTGAGCGGCAGCATAAACCGTTCTGAGAAAGCGTACACCATCGAAAAGGTGATTTCGCTTTGGTGCCAGCGGCGATAGACGGGCGGTCGCTTGAAATAGTTGAGCGAATCGTGCATCCAGCCCATCATCCATTTCTGACCAAACCCCAATCCACCGTCCCACACCGGCTTGCTGACCCCGGGAAAGGCGGTACTTTCTTCGGCGATGGTCTCGGTACCGGGATAGTTTTTGTAGACCGCCTCGTTGAAATCGCGCAGGAAACTGATGGCTTCCAGGTTTTCCCGCCCGCCGTGGATGTTGGGTATCCACTCGCCTTCGTTGCGGGAATAATCGTGATAAAGCATAGATGCCACTGCATCCACCCGCAGGCCGTCTACATGGTATTGGTCGAGCCAAAACAACGCATTGGAGATCAGAAAAGAGCGTACTTCGTTGCGCCCGTAGTCAAACACATAACTGTTCCAATCGGGGTGGTAACCGCGGCGCATATCGGCGTACTCGTACAAATGCGAACCGTCAAACAGGTACAGACCATGGATATCGCCCGGAAAGTGGGAGGGCACCCAATCGAGGATCACGCCGATACCTGCGTCGTGGAAGGCATCGATGAGGAACATCAGGTCTTCCGGCGTTCCGGAACGCGCCGTTGGTGCGTAAAACCCCGTGATTTGGTACCCCCAGGACGGGAAGTAAGGATGCTCCATTACCGGCATGAACTCGACGTGCGAAAAGCCCATGTCTTTGACGTATGGCACCAGCTCGTCGGCCAGTTCGCGGAAACTCAGTGAGCGATTGCCGTCTTCGGCGCGTTTTTTCCAGGAACCGGGGTGGATTTCATAAACCGACCAGGGCTTGGGTTGACCGGCCTGATCCAACCGTTTTTCGAGCCAGGATGCATCGCTCCAATGGTATTCGGGCGCCCAAACGATCGAGGCGGTGCTGGGCGGCGTCTCCCAGCGCAAGGCATAGGGGTCGCCTTTATCGAGTCCCCGACCATTGTGCATGGTGATATGGTATTTGTACAGGGTGCCTTTTTCAAGGGTTGGGATAAAACCTTCCCAGATACCACTTTTGTCCCACCGGGGCAGCAAAATATGACTTTCGGCATTCCAGGCATTAAAATTTCCAGTGACGGATACCCGGCGCGCGTGAGGCGCCCACACTGCGAAGTACACCCCGGCGACGCCGTCCACTTCTACCACATGGCTGCCCAGTTTTTGATACATCCGGAAATGTTTGCCGCTTTGAAAAAGGGCTATATCAAAATCCGTGAGCAGTGAAAAAGGTTTAACTGTTTGCATGGTAACACGATTTGGGTAGCAAAGGGCCGTTCAAACAAGATGCGCCCGTTTTCCGCCAGGTAAATGTAAAACCTGAATGGTCAATTTCCGGAATAAATAGTAAAAGAAACACTTTGGCGCCCAGGCAATAACGGCCTTGGCACAGTTTTGGTAGATTTTGATCCTGCAAACCAAACAATCATCGAAACCGGAAACACGCTAATGGATGTCTTAACTGTACTTCAACGTTTCCCGCTGTTGGCATCGCTTTCACCGGCAGAGTTAACCGAACTGGCCCAGGTTACCGAGCTGCGAACAGCGTATAAACACGGCTTTATTTACCTCGCTGACGAGCCAAGCGAATACTTGTGCTTGCTCATACAGGGCACGATCAAAATCGGCATTTACTCGCACGATGGCCGGGAAATCATTAAAAGCATTCAGCATCCATTCACCATGTTTGGAGAATTAGGGCTGACGGGCGAATGCCGCCGGGCGGAGTTTGCCTGCGCCATGAACCAGGAGGTGAAATACTGCGTGGTGCGGGTGGATGATTTCAAACGGCTTATTCAGCAAAATTTTCAACTTGCCCAGGCGGTCATGTTGTATTTGGGCGAACGCTTGCGCAAGGCCGAGCGCCAATGGGAGTCGCTCATCCTGAAAGACGTACGCACCCGCATTGTCGAGTTCCTGAAAGAGAGCGCCGGCGAACGCGGCCGTCAGGTAGGATTCGAAACGCTGGTGAAACACGGCCTGACGCAGCAGGATATCGCCAACTTGGTGGGCGCCAGCCGTCAAACTGTGACGGCTATTCTAAATGAATTGCGCAAATCAAACCTGATCCACTTCAACCGGAATTCCATTCTGATCCGGGATATGGACAAATTGAATTAAAGTCTCCTTTTCCCTTACCCATACCACGCGAAAATCGCCCATCTCCTCGGGCGATTGTTTTACAGATGGAGGTTGCCGGGCGGCGCAAGCCCGGCAATTTTTTTATCCGAACAAACAGAAAGGAAGATGATCCTGGATGCACATCCGCTGTTTTTATTTCTGCTTTAAATGACAGCAGCCCGGGTCTTTCAAAGACCCGGGCTGCTGTCTCTCTGCTGTAACCGGAAAAATCCCTGAGCGGGCTGATTAACCGTTTATATTGAGAATTTTTATCTCTACGCGTTGGTTACGGCGGCGGCCTTCCGGAGTGGCGTTGGTATCGATCGGATACTTTTTGCCATACCCTTTGTATTGTACCCGGTCAGAAGCGATGCCTTTCCCGATCAGCCATTCGGCTACCGATTTGGCCCGGCTGGTGGAAAGCGTTTGTGCGAATTCTTCGGAAGGCCGGTTGTTGGTGTGGCCGCCGATCTCGAGCACGACATCGGGGTTATCCACCATAAAATCATAGACTTCCATCAGTGCAGGCACACTTTCGGTCTTAATAATATACTTATCAGCATCGAAATAAACCTTATCCAGCCGGATAACACTGCCGGTTTTTAGGCCGGAACGGCTTATTTTCGTAGCAGCAGCCACGGGCGCAGACGGTTTTGGCGTCGTCGGTTTGGGGGTGGCCGGCGGTGCTTTGGGGGTGGGCCGAACTGCCGGTTTGGTCACTTCCGCTACCGGAGGGGTGTTGGGCAGGCTATCCGGCATTTTCAAAATGCTGCAATCAATTTTTTTGATCGGCGACGCATTGTCCACCAGAATATTGCCATTGTAAGGGAAAAGGGTCGGCGTTTTAAAATACGCTTCGATCATCAGGTAGGTATACGACCCTTTTTTGGGGCTGATGCGGAAGGTGTATGTCAACCACCGCGTCGTGGTAATCAGCGGGGTTTCGTAAAGCATTTCGCGTTTATCGCAATACCCGGTTCCGCCCCAGATCCGGATTTTGGCCGGGGTCGCATAGTTGACCTCCTCGCCGGTGGTACGGCTCAGGCTCAGGTAAAGCTCGGCGCGGCAAAGGTCAAGCGTGAATTCATAACAATCATTGATTTCCAACGGGCGGTTGATCCGTTGTCCTACAGCTTCCCAGGTTTCATTGTCGCGAACGACAAGCCCTAAATACGTTTCACCGTGGCTGGGTGTTTTGGTTACCTGAAAACTGCCGGGTTGGATATCCGGGGGACTTTCTTCTTGCTTGCCGCAGTTATACCACCCTGTGGGCGCTTCACAACATTTAGGCAGGTCCTCAAAAGAGGGGTTGACGAAATAGATCAGATCTTCCTTTTGTTGGGCAGATGCCAAAAAAGGGACAATCAAAAGACCCAATAGCCAACATTGTTTACTTGATAAAGACATACGCAGATGTTTTTTGATGGATAGGCATGGCAGTTGGGTAGTCGAAAAATCGTGCCGAAATTGTCGGATTTATGACCAAATCCTACTGCCCGGCGCTTAATATGCCGCTGCCGACACCCAAGTAAACGCCAAAACAAACCTTTTATGGCCCCTTTTAGATGAAAAAGGAGCTGGGGCGGGTGGAATGCGGAATGTGGAATGTGGAATGCGGAATATTTTCATCGCGAATTGGAAAGGGTCTCATTTGCGCGATGTAAATATTCCGCATTCCGTATTATTTAAAGGCTTCCAGTCCAGTCACGTCATGCCCGGTAATAAGCAGGTGGATATCGTGTGTGCCTTCATAGGTAAGCACGGTTTCCAGATTCATCAGGTGGCGCATACAAGGGTATTCATTGGTAATCCCCATACCGCCGTGAATTTGGCGGGCTTCCCGGGCTACCTCCAGGGCCATATGGACGTTGTTGCGTTTCGCCATCGATACTTGTGCGGCGGTCATTTTGCCGGCATTGGCGAGCGTACCGAGCCGCCAGGTCAACAACTGGGCTTTGGTGATCTCAGTGATCATTTCGGCCAGTTTCTTCTGCGTGAGCTGAAAAGCGCCGATTGGTTTGCCAAACTGGATACGCTCTTTCGAATACCGCAAAGCAGAATCATAGCAATCGAGGGCAGCTCCAATAGCGCCCCACGCAATGCCAAACCGGGCCTTGGTCAGGCAACTCAACGGGCCGCGCATGCCCACAACTCCTGGCAATACGTTTTTCTTGGGTACCCGTACATCTTCAAAAACCAACTCGCCGGTAATGCTGGCGCGCAACGACCATTTGCCGTGGATCTCAGGTGCTGAAAAACCTTTCATGCCTTTCTCTACAATCATGCCCAGTACCTTACCGTCTTCCCTTTTTGCCCATACAACAGCGATGTCGGCTACCGGGGAATTGGTGATCCACATTTTGGCGCCGTTAAGGATATAGGCGTCGCCGTCATCTTTTACATTGGTAACCATCCCGCTCGGGTTGGAGCCGTGGTCGGGCTCTGTGAGGCCGAAACACCCGATGAGTTCGCCTTTGGCCAGTTTGGGAAGATAATACTGACGGTGTTCTTCGGATCCAAACTTATAAATCGGGTACATGACCAGCGAGCCTTGTACCGACGCCATGGAGCGCACCCCCGAATCGCCGCGTTCCAACTCCTGCATGATCACGCCATAGGCGATCTCATCCATTCCGCCGCAGCCATATTCGGCCGGAAGCGAAGGGCCAAAAGCGCCGATTTCCGCCAATCCCTTGAACAAATGCGTAGGGCACTCGGCCCTGTTGGCATAGTCTTCAATGATGGGGCTGACTTCCGCTTTTACCCATTCCCGTATCGCCTCGCGGGCAAGCAAGTGTTCCGGGGAAAGCAGTTCGTCCATCCCATAATAGTCGTGGTGTTGATAGCGGTCTTCACGGGCTGTGCGGGGCGTATGAGCAGTGGCGGTGCCGTTGGCTTCCATAATTTTCCTTAAATTTTGGTTAGGAAATGTGTCCTGCAAAGGTAAATAAAGTTTATAGCCTGTGCTTGACGAAAAACCACCTGTTTGTCATGTTATCAAAATTAAATTTTTATATTTAAATCAATTCTTCTTAAAAAACAAACATGGTTTGGGTCAAGAGGTCTTTCGACCCGTTAATACGCCCGCGCAAACAGGACCCGGCGTGCGCTTGGTTTGCCGGTCAGGATGCAGGAACCGTTTTCCGTCTCCCCGTCGAGAGGGATACAGCGAATGGTTGCTTTCGACCGCTCTTTGATTTCCAGTTCAGTTTCTGTTGTGCCGTCCCAATGGGCAGATGCAAACCCGCCTTTATTTTCCAAAACATCTTCGAACGCTGCCCATGAATCCACCTTGGTAATGTGTGAATCGCGGAAAGCCTTGGCGCGGTTGAACAGGTTGGCCTGAATGTCTTCGAGCAACTGCGCTACGTGTTCTACCACGGTATCCAGGGGAACGTTGGATTTTTCCTTGGTATCGCGGCGTGCCACTTCTACCTGCCCGGCATCCAGGTCGCGTTGGCCGAGACCCAATCGCACGGGTACGCCGATCATTTCGTATTCGGCAAATTTGAATCCCGGGCGGTTTTGATCATCGGCATCAATTTTGACCGATACGCCCTTGGCGCGTAATGCTATGGCGATCTTTCCCGCGGCATCCAGCAGTTCGGGTGCGGGCTTGGGAATGGGCACGATCACTACCTGAATAGGAGCCAGTTTTGGGGGCAATACCAGTCCGTCGTCGTCGGAATGGGTCATGATAAGGCCGCCGACCAAACGGGTCGATACCCCCCAGGATGTGGCCCACACATATTCCTGCTGGTTTTCTTTATTCAGGAAGAGGACATCGAATGCTTTTGCAAAGTTCTGCCCCAAAAAGTGCGAAGTGCCCGCTTGAAGGGCTTTCCCATCTTGCATCAGGGCTTCGATGCAAAAGGTTTCATCGGCTCCGGCAAAACGTTCATTGGGCGTTTTAATGCCTTTTATCACGGGCATGGCCATATACTCCTCTGCAAAACGGGCGTATATATCCAAAATACTGCGGGTCTCCGCCATGGCCTCCTCCGCACTGGCGTGTGCGGTGTGCCCTTCCTGCCAAAGAAACTCTGCTGTCCGCAAAAACGGCCGCGTCCGCATTTCCCAGCGCACCACATTCGCCCATTGGTTGATGAGCAGCGGCAGGTCGCGGTAACTCTGAATCCAGTCTTTGTACGTATTCCAGATGATCGTTTCGGAAGTCGGCCGCACGATCAGTTCTTCCTCCAGTTTCGCCTCCGGATCTACCACCACGCCGCCACCATGCGGATCGTTTTTCAAGCGGTAATGGGTGACCACTGCGCACTCTTTGGCAAATCCTTCTACATGTGCGGCTTCCTTGCTGAGAAAGCTCTTGGGGATAAACAACGGAAAATAAGCGTTCACATGACCGGTTTCCTTGAACATGGCGTCGAGCGTGTCGCGCATTTTTTCCCAGATAGCAAATCCGTGGGGTTTGATCACCATGCAACCGCGTACCGGTGAGTTATCAGCCAGGCGGGCCTTGCGTACAATATCGAGGTACCATTGGGAGTAGTCTTCTGAACGAGGTGTAATTTCCTTTGCCATTTGAAAAATAAGATGCTTGAACGGGTTGAGTCAATAAGAATAATGCACAAAAAGCAACGCGGCGGGTACTTCGTTAAAGCCGGGTTAAATCCGGCCCGAAATGTTACCTCATCCGGCTATATTGGTCTAACGAAAAAAAATTTAACACTTTATGGTGCCTGGAAGTGCGGTTTAAGCCAACTTTAACGGTGCCAAATTGTTGATTTAAAGGGCTTTTAACCAAAAAAAGCGCGCAAAGGTAATATTTTTGAGCCTGCTAAACGCGAGTTGCGCAACATTGTAAATATCTAACTCAACGCCATGAAAAGAAATAAATCGATGATGTGGAGTCTCCTGTTCCTGACGGTTGCTTTTTTCAGCCAGTCTTTGTTCGCTCAGGACGACTTATATTACGACCCGGCAACAGACGGGTCTACTGCGCCGGCCTACAATGATAATTCCTACCAGGAAGACAACAAGGTGACCAAGCAGTACCGCGACGATGATTACTACGACGAGGATGAATATGCCTATGAATATTCATCGCGGATACGACGTTTTCACCGCCCCGTACAAGAGGTTGATTATTACGACCCGTTTTTTGTAGACCTCTGGAATTATGATCCGTTTTACCTGCCGGGTGCTTCCATTTATATCGGAGGGTATAACGACTACTGGCGCTGGCGCCGTTGGAATCGTTGGCACAGATGGAATACGTGGTCCTCATACGATCCGTACTGGGGATCGGGCTTCAATAGTTGGGGCTTTGGCTGGAATCGCCCGTGGGGCTGGAATTCCTGGAACAACGTGTATGTATGGAACAATTATTATTACGATCCATACTGGACCTGGAATGGCTACAACCCGTACTACTGCCCCAATAATGTTTGGGTAAATAACAACTATTATTGGGACAACAAGGGCGGTTACAACAATGGCAATGGTGGCTATTCGCAAAAAACCTATACCGGCGTACGCCGTACCGGTACTACGGTCAATCCCGGGTATGCTCGCATTGTGAGCAGCGAAAACAACACCACAAAACCGAGCCGCCTGACCCTTACCGACCGGAATGCCCCGGTGATTCAGTTGGAGCAACGCCCCAACAGTCGCCCCGTCACCGGAAACGCTAAAGGCTTAGAACCTGGTGACCGTTCCGGCGCCACCCGCCCGACTACCACCACACCAAGCCGTGCCAGAACAGATGAGCGGTCCAACCCTGGCGGCCGTCAGGCAGATTATCCGGAGTCTACACGCCCCAATCGCGAAACGAGCCCGGCACGGGCCCCGCAACCCGATCGCGATGTGACGCCCAACCGACCTAGTCGCGACGTGACCCCCAACCGGGAAAGCCGTCCGAGTCGGGAGGTTTCGCCGAACCGTGAAACCCGCCCCAGTCGTGAAGCAATGCCCAACCGGGAGTCCAGTCCCAACCGCTCCACCCCGGATCGCGGCAATGTAGAGCGGCCGAGCCGTCGCGCAGCCGAGCCGGTGTATGAACGGCCGTCGCGCTCGAACAACAATAACACCGAACAACGCAGCTACCAACCCAGCCGGAGCAACGACAGTGGCCGTTCGTCATCGCCAGGTAGTAGTACCCGCAGTGGGAGTAGTAGTGGTAGCAGTAGCGGGCGGAGCAGCGGCTCATCGGAGAGCAGCAGTGGCCGGCGCGGCCGCGGATAAGTGATCAAGGTGTTTAATCTTCGATCGCCGGGCTGTACCTGCAAATTTTGCTTGGGTTGAATCAAAATTTGCGCCCTTTCCTACCGGTGTCGAAATTTAAACCGCTAAGATGTAAAAATCGGAATATCCATTTTTGTCAAGTCAATTTGAGAATGGGTGGAATCTGGTCCTGTCACCACCGTCCACCCATTTTTATTTGCCCCAGTCAAACCAATACCTTTGCACACTAAATTATTCATGGATAATACCTTGAGACTATGAAACGACATCTTTTGCCGCTTTTTTTGATGCTCTTTTCGGCGGCTTCGTTTAGCCAGACGGCTACTGACGTACTCAAATATTCGTACCTGACGCCCGGCGGCACGGCGCGTTTTTTGGGCGCCGGTGGTGCTTTTGGTGCTTTGGGAGCGGAATTCAGCACCTTAAGCCAAAACCCTGCAGGCTTGGCCATGTATCGTACCGACGAATTGATGCTTACCCCGGCATTGCGTTTTTCCAACACCGATGCGACGCTTTCCGGAGCGGGCAACAGGACCCTTTCCGAAAGTAAAAGCCATTTCCATTTTGATAACGTCGGTATCATATTTAACACCACACCCCGCGGCGGGCATTGGAAAACCTTTAATGTCGGGCTGGGCTATAACCAATTGGCTAATTATAATCAGGGGGTTAATTACTCCGGAAATGCAGGTGGAACTATCCTGAACAACTGGTTTACCAGCGCACAACGGGACGCCCCGACCGGAACGGAAGACGACCTGGATCCATTCACATCCCGGCTGGCATCGGATGTGAACGCCATTTACTACGAAGATAACGTTTGGAAATATGATTTTTCGGGAGACCCCAATGCGAACGTGGAGCGAACGCAGTTTTTGACCCAATCGGGTACGATGAACGAAATGGTGCTTTCTTTTGCCGGCAATTATGAAGAGAAATTGCTCATTGGCGCTACCGTTGGCGTACCAATTGTTAAATACAGGCTCAATGGCGAGTATCGCGAAATGGACACGGGGGGTAATGTCGCCTACTTCGATGACCTGACCTATACGGAAAGCTTGCAGACCGATGGCGTAGGGGTCAATTTCAAATTTGGCCTGATTTATCGCGCCAGCCAGGCCGTGCGATTGGGCGTTTCTTTTCATTCGCCAACTTGGTTGGGTTTGACCGACGACTACAGCAACAGTTTTTCGTACGGGTACACGGTTTCCGGTGTCAGCTACAGCGATCAATCCTACTCGCCCAGCGGCAAGTCGGATTACAAGCTAGCTACGCCCTGGCGGGCTGGTTTGAGCGGCGCGTTCGTATTTAAAAAATACGGTTTTTTGAGCGCAGAAGTGGAAATCGTGGATTACAGCGCCAATAAATACAACTTCACATCTGATGTTGCCAATATCAACAATCAGTTGGAGGAGACCATCGTGAACAGTGAAATCCAGACTCTTTTCAAGCAAACCATGAATGTACGCCTCGGCGGCGAAGCTGCGCTGGACAACTTCAGGCTGCGCGCGGGTGTCAACCTCTTAGGAAAACCGTATGAAAATAATCCTGACCCGACAGACAACAGCAACTTTAACATGGCCTATACTGCCGGTTTGGGGGTACGAGGCGAATCATTTTACCTCGACCTGGGTTGTCGCTTCCGGACCGGAAAAAGTTTTGTTTATCCGTACGAGGGGGCGCCAGTGGTATCTACCAAAAACAACTCAACCGATTTCTTGCTGACGGTCGGGTTCAAGTTTTGAGCCTGGATCAAAATTAAACTGTAGCTCACCCGGTGCAGTGTGCTTTGTTAATCAGGGTGGCGTTTATCCGCCCCGGATTGCAGAGCATTGTGCACCGGGTGTTGTATTTATGTGGCTATTCTTTCCGCATCCTTCCTGTTTTGCAGGAGGAACCCCATCTTTGCGCGCCAAAACGGACTTTTTTATGGCATTCATTGAAACACCCATTCCTGGACTGGTCATTTTCGAGCCGACGGTGTACTATGACGAGCGAGGTTATTTTTTCGAAAGTTACAACCAACGCGTATGGGCAAATGCGGGAATCGATGCCAATTTTGTGCAGGCTAACCAAGCCCGAAGTATGATGGGGGTGTTGCGCGGGCTGCATTACCAGGCAGGATCCATGGCGCAAGCAAAACTGGTCCGCGTAGTGGAGGGCGAAGTGCTGGATGTGGTAGTGGATATCCGGGAAGGATCGGCAACGTACGGGCGTTGGTATAGCGTCCGGCTTAGCGCTGAAAACAAGCGTCAACTTTTTGTGCCCCGTGGTTTTGCTCATGGCTATTTGGTGTTGAGTGATACGGCCGAATTTGTCTACCAATGTGATAATTTTTATTCCAAGGCTCAGGAAGGCGGTATCCGGTATGACGACCCCGCCTTGGCCATCAACTGGGAATTTGATCTTGCAGAAGTACTGGTTTCTGAAAAAGACAAGGCGTTGCCATTTTGGGGGGATCACAGGAGGTGAGTAGATTTGTTTCGATGTTACCCTTATTTTCTATGGCTCATTCCAATGCCACCATTGGCCAGGGGGTGCACTAACCAATGCCGCATTACCGGTAGCCGTATTCACGTTCATCAAAAAATGCCTGTTATCTCAGGGGAAAACGCGCATCACATTCCGATACAACAGTTGAGATATCCTGTCAACGTCGGATTTAAGCCATAATCCTGTGGGCTGATCCGGAAAAATGTGCGCCCAAATTCCCAGTTTTGCGAAACGCCGTTTCCTGCGGATCGGCAAGGGATGATGTCCTGGACTCAATTCATCCGGTCTTAAATGTTTTATGTTCATTCCAACTACCCTGGCTTATGCAACTGCGCTACTCATTGCCTGTCGTCGTTTTAGCCCTGTTCAACCTCAACGGCTTACCGGCCCAAACTGGTATTATGACCACCAATCCGGTAGCCGAACAAATCCTGTTGGGCAATTATAATCCGGCGGATTATTCTGCTTCTTCCGTTATTTCTGACCTGGGGCCCGTAACAAGTGGCATTCACGCGGCAGTGTCTTCGGATAGCCTGAAAGCATACATCCTTCAACTCAGTGACTTTGGCACGCGAAACTCGGGTTCCGATACGGTTTCCACTACAATGGGTATCGGCGCTGCGCGGCGTTGGGTGTTTGACAAGTTTACCGATTTCAGCGCCCGCAACGAAAACCGCTTGGTGGTATCGTACCTGCAATTCAATCAAGACATTTGCGGCAATGGCCAGCACCGCAACGTGATGGCCATACTGCCCGGTTCCAATCCGGGCCGCAATGGAGTGGTGCTTATCGAGGGGCACCTTGACAGCCGCTGTGCATTGGTTTGCGATGAAAATTGCCTGGCTGAGGGTGTAGAAGACAACGCCTCCGGTACGGCCCTGGTCATGGAACTGGCGCGTGTGATGGCTCACTACACCTTTGAAAATACGATTGTATTTGTGGCCACTATCGGCGAGGAACAGGGTTTGCTGGGCGCCGAGGCTTTCGCCCAATACATCAAGAATAAAAACATTCCCCTTCGAGCGGTGCTGAACAACGACATTGTCGGCGGGGTCATTTGCGGGAAAACCTCTTCGCCCCCGTCCTGCCCCGGTCTGAATGATGTCGATTCCACCCATGTACGCTTGTTCTCGGCCGGTGATTTTTATTCGCTGCACAAACAACTCGCGCGCTTTATCAAACTGGAATACCAGGAAAACATCCGGCCCTCTGCGGTTGTGCCGATGGAGGTGCTGATCATGAGCCCCGAAGACCGGTCCGGAAGGGGCGGCGATCATATCCCGTTTCGGCAAAAAGATTACCCTTCCATGCGGTTTACATCGGCCAATGAACACGGCGACGCATCCAACGGACCCGATTATATGGATCGCCAGCATACATCCGGCGACGTGCTGGGAGTGGATACAGACGGCAACGGGACAATCGATTCCTTTTTTGTGCAATTCAATTACCTCGCCCGCAATACTGTAATTAACGGGAATGCCGCAGCCATTGCCGCCCGGAATGTGTCCACACCGCAGGACTTCATTGCACTGCGCTCCAACGCCGGGCTGATCGATGTGAATATCATCGATCCGGCCCAGATCGGGGACTACCGGGTTGCCCTACGCACGATCGGCACAGACTGGGATACCGTATACACACTCAATGGCGCCACATTAGGCACGTTCCCTGCTCCATCGGCGGGCCCCTTGTTTGTAAGTGTAGCCGCGGTTGACGCGCAAGGCGGCGAGAGTTTGTTTACCAACGAAAAACTGGTGTTGGTCACCGGCACATCGGCTCCCGGCACGGCAGAACAGGAGCGCAATATTCAACTGTTCCAAAACCGTCCCAACCCTTTCGACGAAGCTACCTGGATATCTTTTTGGGTTAAGGTGGTGCCCAATTATCACCAGGCTGCGATCCAGATTGCGACGATGGAAGGGAAAGTGATCGAACAGATCCCCGTACAGTTGCAACAGGGGGTAAATGAAGTGCTCTACACCCATGGTTATGGTGTGCGCGGCACCCTGGTTTATGCCTTGCTGATCGACGGGCGCACTGTGGAGACGCGACAAATGATCTTTGCCAATTAAAACGGTTGCCTTTTCGGATCTTTTAGCCTGAGGTCGTTTACCAGATGGTTTCCTGTTTGAGGTAGCGTTGCACGTAATCTTCGATACCGGATTCCAGGTCATAGAACGGTTGCTGATAACCTGCCATACTGCGCAGTTTGTGCATATCGGCCTGCGTGTAATACTGGTAGGTATCGCGGATATCGGCTGGCGTGTCGATAAATGAAATATTCGGTTCCAGGGCAAGGGCATGAAACGTGCTGGAGGCCAAATCGAAGAAGGTGCGGGCTTTGCCGGTGCCGAGGTTATAAATGGCACTGGGCGGGCGGTTTTCGAGAAAGAATAACAGCACATCCACCACGTCTTTAACATAAATAAAATCGCGGCTTTGTTCGCCGTCCTTGTAATCGGGCCGGTGCGAACGGAACAGTTTCATGCCGCCTGTGGCTTTGATTTGCCTCGCGGTGTGGAAGATCACGGAAGCCATCCGGCCCTTGTGGTATTCATTTGGTCCGTACACGTTAAAAAACTTAAATCCGGCCCATGATGACGGCGCGCCCCCGTTCGACGAACCGATCTGCTGCAATACCCAGACGTCAAAATCCTGTTTGCTTTGGCCGTACGGATTCAGGGGGTGAAGTGCGGGAATAGTGGCATGGTCGTCGGAGTAGCCGAGTTCGCCCAGGCCATAGGTGGCGGCGCTGCTGGCGTAAAAAAACGGAATAGTGAAGCCGCTGCAAAGCATCCACAGTGCCTTGGAATATTCCAGGTTGAGGTCGTCAAAAATGGCCGTGTTCATTTCCGTGGTGTCCGTCCGCGCGCCGATGTGGAAAACGGCGTCCACATCGGTGTGGTTGCGCTCCAGCCAACGGACGAAGTTGTTGCGGTGCACTTCGCCTTGAACGGTTTTGCCTTCGAGGTTCCGCATTTTGTCGGGACGGCTGAAATCGTCTACAATCAGAATATCGGAGTAGCCGGCGTCGAGCAGCCGGCGAACAAGGCAGGACCCGATAAATCCGGCGGCACCGGTAACAACAATCATAAGCAGGATGTTAAAAGCGGATTTTTGGGTCCGCTGAATACGGCATGTCTGGTGTGCAGCCGCAAAAGTACGGGTATGCGCCGATACTCCGGAAACGCATAGCGTTGCATGTACAATTTAGTTTTGGCCGGAAGGTCCTATTTTTGCCGGCCAAACCGTCCAGGGCAGCGCACCGAGCATCCGCCCCGTATCCGTCCATGAAAAAAATCTTTTTTGCATCTGATTTTCACTTGGGAGCCGATGCCCGTCTGCGTTCCCTCGATCGCGAACGGCAGATCGTCCGGTGGTTGGATTCGGTGGCTTCGGAAGCGGAGGCCATTTACCTTGTGGGCGATTTGTTCGAATTTTGGTTTGAATACCGAACCGTCGTACCGAAAGGCTTCAACCGGTTCCTGGGCAAACTGGCAGAACTGCGCGATGGCGGGCTGCCGATCTATATTTTCACCGGCAACCATGATCTTTGGATGTTCGGGTATTTTGAAGCGGAACTGGGCATTCCGGTGCACCGGAACCCGATCCGCGAGACCCTGCTCGGCAAGCAGTTTCTCATTGGCCATGGCGACGGTCTGGGCCCCAATGACAGGGGTTACAAAATGATGAAAAAGGTATTTACCAGCCGGGTGAATCAGTGGCTGTTTCGTTGGTTTCACCCCGATCTGGGCATGCGGCTGGCTGGCTTTTCTTCCCAGGCAAGCCGGGAGGCCATGCCGGAGGAAGAGCGCTCGTGGCTGGGTGAGGAGCGCGAATGGCTGGTTCAATATGCCAACCGGAAAATTGATCAGGGTATCGAGGCGGATTATTTTGTTTTCGGTCACCGGCACCTCGTGGTGGATTGGCGTTTGAAAAACGGCCACAGCCGCTACATCAACCTGGGCGACTGGATGTCGTATTGCTCCTATGCCGTCTTCGACGGGGAGGACCTCGAACTGCGGTTTTTTGAAAACCAAGGGAAAGCGGTCAGCAATTGGTTGCAATGACTATTTGGGCTGGCGCATCCGGTCGCGCAGGTCTTCTCCGATAAGGCGGTGGCCGGCATCCATCAGGTAGATGCGCACCGTACGGACACCTTCTACCATTTTCTTTACTGTTTTGTACTGGATCATTTCGTCTTTCGTGCCAAAATAAATATCGACCGGCAGGCCCGACTCCCGCCAGATGGCCTTGATGCGGTGGCGCGGCAGGTAAAAAGAATCGAGTGCAAACCAACAACCGAAGGTGCGGTTAAAACGCTCCGTTCGGGTAAGGTTGAACGACAGAAAATGCACAATAAGCGGGGGAACCAACTTCATCCGGCGGCCGGCATTCAGCACATGCAAAAACCATTGTGGCTTTTGCAACATGCGGAACAATAACTGCCGAACCCATATCGGGGTGCGCACGGCAATTGACATGCCTTTTGTCTGGATACCGTCGGGAGCAAGCAGGTACAGTTTATCGAGTTGCGGCAGCAAGTCGGGCAACATGGCCTGGACAAGCCGGGCGCCGAAACTATAGCCCATCAACGAGAGGCGGTCACGGCCCTGCCGGGCCATGATCTGGCGAACAACTGCCAGCAGATCGGCTTTTGAAAAACTGCGGTACGGCCAGGTGGTTTGCCCGTGGAAAGGAAGGTCGATGGCCACCACCGTGTATCGTTCAGAAAGCGCCGCTTCCAGGATCGCAAACAACCGGGCCCGGTCGCCAAAGCCATGCAGGGCTACCAGCAGGCGTTCGCCCTGCCCGAATTGCAGGCAATGTATCCGGGCATTGTTGTGATCTAGGTAAAAACTATGCATCCCGAATAAATAAACCGGCGGGAAAAGGGAACCCATCCGGCCTCAAGCCGGATGTCGGGTATCAGTCGTCCACCCGGAATTTGAACCCTACGCCGTGTATGTTTTCCACTTTGATCCGTTCGTCCTGGCTGAGGTATTTACGCAGCCGGGAAATGAACACATCGAGGCTGCGCCCCAAAAAATAATCGTCTTTGCCCCAGATAGTTTCCAGGATATACGACCGTTTGACAACCTGGTTCCGGTTTTCATTGAGCAGTTTGAGCAGGTCGGCTTCCTTTTGCGTCAGCGTTTCACCCTCTTCCTCGCCAAAAGCCAGGTTTAAGTTTTTATAATCGAACCGGTAATGGCCGATGCTCACCGGGGTATTGGATTTAAGAATACCGGTATACGTGGACCGGCGCAGGAAGATGTCGATTTTCAGCAGCAATTCTTCGATGCTGAAGGGTTTGGTGATGTAATCGTCCGCCCCGATGGTCAGGCCATGGATTTTGTCCTGTTTCATGCTTTTGGCGGTCAGGAAAATGATCGGAACCTGCTCGTCGCGCTTTCGTATTTCCTCGGCGAGGGTGAAGCCGTCTACTTCCGGCAGCATGACATCGAGGATGCACAGGTCGAACTTTTCACCCGACCGGATTATATCGAGCGCTTTCTGGCCGTCTTCGCAATAGGTGACCTGATAGTCGTTAAATTCAAGGTTGTCGCGGGTGACGTAGCTCAGGCTTTCGTCATCTTCTACGTAAAACAGATGTGCTTTTGTCTCGGCCATGGGTGCCTGAAATTTGTGTGTTTGGGTAGGGCAGGTTTGTTCGGTTGCGGGCAAACTTAACACAAGTTGCTGGAATTGTAAATGTATCCGCCGGCAAACCGCTACAAATAAGCGGCCTTGATGCTCCCTGCCGTGAAGGAAGGGAGGGAATAGCGCTAAACTTTTCGAATCATCATCAACCCGTCGCGCAGCGGCAGGAGCAGATTTTCGACCCGCGGATCGGCCTGAATCCGGTCGTTGAACGTTCGCAGGGCTTCGGCCGTGGGGTCTTTTTGATCCGACAGGATCTTACCGCCCCAAAGGACGTTGTCGGCCAATAAAAAGCCGCCGGGTCTGGTTTTGGGCAGTGCCAGTTCGAAATGCTGCCAATAATCCATTTTACCGGCATCGAGCAGCACGAGGTCAAAATCTTCCGTCAGCGTCGGCAGAATTTCCGTGGCATCGCCGATGTGGAGGGATATTTTGTTTTCCAGACCCGCCAAACGGATATATTTGAGGATAAGCGGCGCCCGTTCATCGTTGGCTTCAATGGTATGCAGGCACCCGTCGGGCTGTAATCCCTGTGCCAGGCAAATGGCCCCATAACCGGTAAAGGTTCCTATTTCCAGAACGCGCCGTGGGGCGATCATTCGGCTCACCAATTGGAGGAACATCCCCTGAAAGGGGCCCGACATCATCTGTGGCTGCAGGGTGGATAAATAGGTTTCGCGTTCGAGCGCCTGGAGGACCGGCCCGGCGGAACTGGTATGATGGAGGCAGTATTGCAGGATTTTATCGTCAGCTTGCATTGAAAAAGGGTGTTATGGGCCGGAAGTGCAATAGCCTGACTTGCAAAAAACGCACATTCCATCCGGATTGCAGTTTTTTTTAAATTTTCTTTTTCTCTTTTGCTGAAACACGTTACCTTTGCACACGCTTTTCGAAAGGGGGGTAAATTCCCGGCAAAAAAGCACGTTGTTTGAAGGTTTTTTTTCAAAGAGTAGCCTGTGGAGCAAGGACGTTAGGCCAGTGTAGCTCAGTTGGTAGAGCAGCTGATTTGTAATCAGCTGGTCGGGGGTTCGAGTCCCTCTACTGGCTCATTCTGTTTAAAAAGTATCAGCGCGTTGTTGTTCACTGATGTGGTTAGGGAGGAGCGATTGCGCTATGCTTGAAAGTAAAGGGGGTGCCCCGGAGTTGGAGAGCCGGGCCAGACTGTAAATCTGGTGCTTGACCGCTGAGTAGGTTCGAATCCCACCACCCCCACTTTTCTGATCGCAAGTTTTGAAATTTTTTCAACGGATGGCTTGTGATTACAATCGCGGTGGTAGCTCAGTTGGTAGAGCGTCAGCCTTCCAAGCTGAAAGTCGCGAGTTCGAATCTCGTCCGCCGCTCTGTTTCGTTGAGCTACAACGAGCAGCCAACGAATCCGCCGTTGTAGCTCAGGGGTAGAGCACTTCCTTGGTAAGGAAGAGGTCGTGAGTTCAAATCTCATCAACGGCTCGAAGTAAGTAAAAATTTAGGCGTTGTAGCTCGGCGGCAGAGCACCCCGGCGTGGAGTCGGGAAGGTCGTGAGTTCAAATCTCATCAACGGTTCAATCGGTGTGGTAATATGGTAATTTGATAATGCGGTTTTCGCCAGGTCAAATTTTCGATTATCACATTATCACATTAACACATTATCACTTCAACAAATTTTTTAGTCTAAACCAATGGCAAAAGAGACATTTGCACGCACAAAGCCGCACGTAAATATTGGTACGATCGGCCACGTAGACCACGGTAAGACTACCCTGACTGCTGCCATCACCTATGTTCTTTCTAACAAAGGTCTGGCTAAGAAAACGGATTATGCTTCTATCGACGCCGCTCCGGAAGAAAAAGAGCGTGGTATTACGATCAACACGGCTCACGTAGAATATGAAACGGAAAAGCGTCACTACGCGCACGTGGATTGCCCGGGTCACGCCGACTACGTTAAAAACATGATCACTGGCGCCGCTCAGATGGATGGCGCCATCCTGGTTGTTGCTGCGACCGACGGCCCGATGCCGCAAACGCGCGAACACATCCTGTTGGCTCGTCAGGTGGGTGTACCCCAGATCGTCGTTTTCATGAACAAAGTTGACCTCGTTGACGACGAGGAAATGTTGGAACTCGTCGACATGGAAGTGCGCGAGTTGCTGAGCTCCTATGGTTTCGATGGCGACAATGCCAGCGTAATCAAAGGCTCCGCGCTGAAAGCCCTCGAAGGCGATGCCGCATGGGTGGCCAAAGTACAGGAACTGATGGATGCCTGCGACAGCGATATTCCGGAACCGACCCGCGAAACGGACAAACCGTTCCTGATGCCGGTGGAAGACGTATTCACCATTACCGGCCGCGGCACGGTGGCTACCGGCCGTATCGAGCGCGGTGTGATCAACGTGGGCGACCCGGTTGAAATCATCGGTATGATGAAAGACGGTGAAAAGCCGCTGACTTCCACGATCACGGGTGTGGAAATGTTCCGTAAGATCCTCGACCGCGGCGAAGCTGGCGACAACGCCGGCCTGCTGCTCCGCGGTATCGATAAAGAGCAAATCCGCCGTGGCATGGTTATCTGCAAACCCGGCAGCGTGAAACCGCACAAAAAATTCAAGTGCTCGGTTTACGTACTGTCGAAAGAAGAAGGCGGCCGTCACACGCCGTTCTTCAACGGCTACCGCCCGCAATTCTACTTCCGTACGACGGACGTTACCGGCGACGTGAAACTTCCGGCCAACGTTGAAATGGTGATGCCGGGCGACAACATTGAATTTGAAGTGGTGCTCCACAACACGATCGCACTCGAAAAAGGCCTGCGTTTCGCTATCCGCGAAGGTGGCCGTACGGTAGGTGCCGGTCAGGTAACGGAGATCATGGATTAATATACCAGTAATCGTAAGTTACAAGTCGTAAGTCGCAAGTGCAAAACTTGGGGCTTACGACTTGCGGCTTATTTTTCATATCAAAGGGGCATAGCTCAATTGGTAGAGTGGCGGTCTCCAAAACCGCAGGCTGCGGGTTCGAGCCCTGCTGCCCCTGCTCAGCAAACATACGTTGTTCGTTCTCCGGCGTTCGTTGTCCGTACTTCGTGACAACGGACTTTTTTCGCAAAACAACTGCCGAAAACCGAAGGCGCGAATAATTAACCCGTGTACAATATTCCGCAATGGAAAAGTTGACTCTTTACTTGAAAGAAAGTTACCACGAGTTGGTCAAGAATGTTGCTTGGCCTACGGTGGCTCAACTGCAGGAAAGCACTATCGTCGTACTGATTACGTCCGGTATGCTTGCCCTGCTCGTTTTTGTGATGGATGTGGTGTGCAGTGTAGTGTTTAAAAATATTTACGGGGTTTGGGGTAACTAATATTGACGGTTTTTCCCGCACCTTCCTTCCCGACTGTTATGAGTAAAGAAAAAGCAACAACACTCAGCTCGAGCGTTGAAGAAAAAAAATGGTACTCGCTCCGGGTCATTAGTGGCAAGGAGAAGAAGATTAAAGAACGCATCGACCTGGAGATCGATCGTTCAGGGTGGAAGGATTTTGTCTTTCAAGTCATTGTGCCTACTGAAAAAGTGTACAAGATCCGAAACGGCAAAAAGGTGGTACAGGAGCGAAACCTGCTGCCCGGCTATATTCTGATCGAAGCCTACGGACACCGGTTGAACGGCGATGTGGCCAAGATCATCAGCGATATCCCCAACGTAATCCACTTTTTGGGAAAAGAGACCCCCATACCCATGACCCAGGTGGAAGCCAACCGGCTGCTCGGCAAAGTAGACGACAGCAGCGAAGCCGGTGAAACGATGGTGGAACCCTTCCTGATAGGCGAAACGGTGAAGATCATCGACGGTCCGTTCACCGATTTTATCGGCGATATCCAGGAAGTCAACGAAGAGAAGAAAAAGCTCAAAGTGATTGTCAAAATCTTCGGGCGGGGCACAGAGGTGGAACTAAATTTTATGCAGGTAGAAAAAATCAGCTAAGCCGGTTTCTGATGTCCGCTTCTCCCGGACACGCTTCCATCGAAAACGAATTAGCGGTTTTATAAACGATTCAAAATCAGTATTCTGATTCTTTAACATGCTGATCTAATGGCAAAAGAAGTTGATGTTTATATTAAACTCCAGGTAAAAGGCGGTCAAGCCAACCCGGCGCCCCCGATTGGCCCGGCGCTCGGTTCGAAAGGGGTTAACATTATGGAGTTTTGCAAGCGCTTCAACGCCCAGACGCAGGAGCAGACGGGCAAGGTGCTTCCGGTGATTATTTCGGTGTACAAAGACAAGACCTTTGACTTTGTCATCAAGACTCCGCCGGCTGCCATCCAACTATTTGAAGCGGCCAAATTGCAACCCGGTCAAGGTTCTGCCGAACCCAACCGCAAAAAGGTAGGCTCCGTTACTTGGGAACAGGTTCGGGCTATTGCCGAAAGTAAAATGCCCGACCTCAACTGCTTCACCGTCGAATCCGCCATGAAAATGGTGGCCGGTACGGCACGCAGTATGGGGCTGACTGTAGATGGCACACCACCATGGGGAAATTAATTTAATGTGGTCAATGAGATTAATGTGGTCAATGAGATTAATGTGGTCAGTGTGGTTAATGTGACCAATGTGATCAATATTAATCCACTCAAATCAATTTAATCTCATTACCCACATTACCCACATTACCCACATTACCCACATTGACCACATTGATCCAATTGACCACATTCACCAAGGGAGTTTCGGCCCAACCCGAAACGTTTAACCTTAAACACATTTTTTGAATGGCACAATTGACGAAAAAGCGCAAAGCCGTCGATTCAAAAGTTGACAAAGACAAACTGTACTCGCTGGGCGAGGCCATGGGTTTGGTCAAGGAAGTCAACACGACGAAATTCGACGCTTCGGTTGACGTACATGTGCGCTTGGGGCTGGATCCCCGTAAGGCCGACCAAGCCTTGCGCGGTACCGTTTCCCTGCCGCACGGTACGGGCAAAACCAAACGTGTCCTGGTGTTTTGCACACCGGAAAAAGAAGCCGAAGCCAAAGAGGCCGGCGCAGATTATGTTGGGCTCGACGAATACATCCAGAAGGTCTCCGAAGGATGGATGGACATCGATGTCATTATCGCCACCCCCAATGTTATGGCCCAATTGGGTAAAGTTGCCCGTATCCTTGGCCCCCGCGGCCTGATGCCTAACCCCAAAACCGGCACCGTGACGAACGACATTGCCTCAGCAGTACAGGAAGTAAAAAAAGGTAAAATCGCTTTCCGGGTAGACAAATTCGGGATCGTGCATGCCTCGATCGGACGCGTCTCGTTCAATCCCGAACAGCTGACCGATAATGCGCATGAGCTCATTGCCACGCTGGTCCGGATGAAACCTTCCAGCGCCAAAGGGGTGTACATGAAATCCGTTTCCATCGCCAGCACCATGAGCCCCGGTATTCCGGTCGATCCGAAATCTATCAAAGTATAAACGCCAGGTGTTACCCGCCCGCCTTTGATCAAGGGCGTACAGGCGCGGGGAAATGCCAACATTCAACTTTACAACTCACCATTTCAAGCGAAAAGAAATGACCAGAGAAGATAAAACCGCAGCAATCGCCGAACTCCGGGAGGAACTGGAAAACGCTTCGTTTTTCTACCTCGCGGATTCCTCGACCCTGTCGGTCGCCAAAGTCAACAAACTCCGGCGCATGTGCTTTGAGCAAGGCATTTCGGTCAAGGTGGCTAAAAACACCCTGATCCAGAAAGCACTCGAGGGCGCACCGGAATCGAAAGGGTACCAGGGTTTGTTTGAAATCCTGCACGGCCCGACGACGATCATGATCTCGTCGAACCCCAAGGCTCCGGCCTTGCTGATCGATGAGTTCCGCAGAACCGAAGAGCGCCCGCTGCTGAAAGCGGCCTATATCGATTCGGCTGTGTTCATCGGCGACGATCAATTGAAGACGCTGACGAAACTGAAAACGAAGGATGAGATGGTCGGCGAGATCATCGGCTTGCTTCAATCGCCCGCGCGGCGCCTGTCCAGCCAAATTACGGCTACGGGCGGCAAACTGGCCGGCATCGTCAAAGCGCTCGAAGAACGGCAGTCTTAACCCGCACTGCCCAAATTACATTGGCTTCCAAGTACGCACCATACTGCGATCAACCCTGAATTGACCTCAAAACCCCGGAACCTTCACACATCATTTACGCAAACCATTCTTAAATTGTTATCACAATGGCAGATTTGAAAGCACTTGCCGAACAACTGGTAAGCCTGACCATTAAAGAGGCCAACGAACTGGCTAATATTTTGAAGGAAGACTACGGCATCGAACCGGCTGCCTCCGCTGTTGCAGTGGCTGCTGCTCCCGCTGCAGGCGGCGGCGGCGAAGCTGCTCCGGCTGAGAAGACGGAGTTCGACGTGATCCTGAAAGATGCAGGCGCCAACAAACTCAACGTAGTAAAAGAAGTGAAAAACCTGCTTGGTCTGGGCCTGAAAGAGGCAAAAGACCTGGTGGACGGCGCTCCGAGCCAGCTGAAAGCCGGCGTGAGCAAAGCCGAAGCTGAGTCGATCAAAACGACGCTGGAAGGCGCCGGCGCTGTAGTGGAAGTGAAGTAAGCTGGCGTGTTGAGCCCGCATTTGGCGGACTTTCATGGGCCTGAATCGCTCAGGCCATACACACTGACTTACGATCACGACCCTATGTTCGGCACTTCTATTCAATTCTATATTGCATAAACGATTGGGCTTAACGCGTCTCCCCCAGCAGGGAGCGCGTTAAGCCTATCGTCGTCTCTACCGGCGTGGTTTGGGAAAACTTTTCGCATTGAAATGCGTTTAAGTGACTGCATCCTTCCCTCTCGCCTTTCCTCTGGCCAAAAAAGTTCTGGCCAATCTGCAAATCAGCACACCAGCATACTTTGCATAAAATGACCAATAACGGCATCACTAACGGGGCTGCACCCAAAACCGGCGTTCAAGAGCGTGTAAATTTTGGCAAAATTCGTCTCGCCGGGCATTACCCCGATCTCCTAGAAATTCAACTTAAATCATTCCAGGAATTTTTCCAGTTGGAAACGACTCCGGAAAATCGCGCCGCGGAAGGCCTCTATAAGGTGTTTAAAGAGAACTTCCCGATCACCGACGCCCGGAATATCTTCAATCTTGAATTTCTGGACTATTTCGTTGACCCGCCCCGTTACTCGATCGACGAGTGTATGCAGCGCGGACTCACCTATTCCGTTCCGTTGAAAGCCAAATTGCGTTTGTCCTGCAACGACGAAGAGCATATTGACTTCCAAACGATTGTACAGGATGTGTTTCTCGGCAATATCCCGTACATGACGCCTAAAGGCACGTTTGTGATCAATGGCGCCGAACGGGTGATCGTTTCCCAACTGCACCGCTCGCCCGGCGTATTTTTCGGACAGAGTTTCCACCCCAACGGCACCAAGATCTACAGTGCCCGGGTTATTCCGTTCAAAGGCGCCTGGATGGAGTTCGCCACCGATATCAACCTGGTCATGTATGCGTATATCGACCGGAAGAAAAAATTCCCCGTCACCACGTTGCTTCGCGCTATCGGCTTCGATACCGACAAGGCTATCCTCGACCTGTTCAACCTCGCCGATGAAATCGCCTGCACCCGGGAAAACCTCGAAGCTTCCGTCGGACGCAAACTGGCCGCCCGCGTGCTGAAAAGCTGGACGGAAGATTTCGTCGACGAAGACACCGGCGAGGTGGTCACCATCCCGCGGAACGAGGTAATCCTCGAGCGCGACACGATGCTCGACGAAGAAAATATCGAACAAATCCTCGATGCCAGCGCCACTACCGTCATTCTGCAGCGCACCGACATCGATGAGGACTTCTCGATCATTTACAATACCCTGCAAAAAGATCCGACTTCGAGCGAACTCGAAGCGGTGACCTATATCTACCGCCAGTTGCGCGGCTCCGATCCCCCGGACGACGAGACGGCTCGCGGGATCATTGAGAAACTGTTCTTCTCCGACAAGCGCTACAACCTTGGCGAAGTGGGGCGTTTCAAGATCAACCGCAAGCTGGAACTGGATATCGATGAGAACAACCTGGTGCTCACCAAGGAAGACATCATCGCCATCGTCCGGTATATCGTGAGCCTGATCAACAACAAGGCCGAGATCGACGATATCGACCACCTGTCGAACCGCCGGGTCCGCACCGTAGGCGAGCAGTTGTATGCTCAGTTCGGGGTTGGCCTGGCCCGTATGGCCCGTACGATCCGCGAGCGGATGAACGTGCGCGACAACGAGGTGTTCACGCCGGTCGATCTGATCAATGCGCGTACCCTGTCGTCGGTGATTAATTCGTTCTTCGGCACCAGCCAGCTGTCGCAGTTCCTCGATCAAACCAACCCCTTGTCCGAAATCACGCACAAGCGTCGTATTTCGGCCCTTGGCCCCGGTGGTTTGAGCCGCGAACGCGCCGGTTTTGAGGTGCGCGACGTACACTATTCGCACTATGGCCGCTTGTGCACGATCGAAACGCCGGAGGGCCCCAATATCGGCCTGATCTCCACGCTGTGCACCCATGCCAAGATCAACAAAATGGGCTTTTTGGAAACGCCCTACCGCCGGGTAGCCAGCGGCAAAGTGGTCATGGCCGGCGACGTTGAATACCTCTCTGCAGAAGCGGAAGACTATATGAAAATCGCCCAGGCCAATACGCCGGTCAACGAAACCGGCGCTTTCCTGGAAGATCGTATCAAAGCCCGTGAACACGGCGACTTCCCGATCCTGACCCCGGACGAAGTGGAATACATCGACGTGGCGCCCAACCAGATCGTAGGGGTGTCGGCTTCGCTGATCCCGTTCCTGGAAAACGACGACGCCAACCGCGCGCTCATGGGTTCCAACATGCAACGGCAGGCAGTGCCACTCATCCGCCCGCATTCGCCGGTGGTGGGTACCGGGCTGGAAGCCAAAGTGGCGCGCGACAGCCGTATGTTGATCAACGCCGAAGGTTCGGGTGTGGTGGAATACGTGGACGCCAACGAAATTATCATCCACTACGACCGCACGGAGGAAGACCAGCTGGTGTCGTTCGAAGACGCGCGCAAAACGTATAAACTGACCAAGTTTATGCGCACCAACCAAGGCACTTGCATCAACCTGAAGCCGATCGTCCGCCGCGGTCAGCGTGTGGAAGAAGGCGATATTCTTTGCGAAGGCTACGCCACTGAAAACGGCGAACTGGCCCTGGGCCAAAACCTGAAAGTGGCGTTCATGCCCTGGAAAGGCTACAACTTCGAGGATGCCATCGTATTGTCGGAGCGCGTGGTGCAGGAAGACGTGTTCACGTCGATCCACATCGAACACTTTGAACTGGATGTGCGCGACACCAAACTCGGCGAAGAAGAACTCACGGCCGATATCCCGAACGTCAGCGAAGACGCTACCAAGGACCTCGACGAAAACGGCATTATCCGCATCGGCGCCTGGGCGAAAGAAGGCGATATCCTCATCGGCAAGATCACGCCCAAAGGCGAAACCGACCCGACTCCCGAGGAGAAACTGCTGCGCGCCATTTTCGGCGATAAGGCCGGCGACGTAAAAGACGCCTCGCTAAAAGTGCCGCCGAGCATCAACGGCGTGGTGATCGACAAGCAATTGTTTGCCCGCGCCAAAAAGGATAAAATTCAGAAAGAGCAGGAAAAAGCCCTGCTCGATAAACTCGACGACGAACACGCCGTAGCAGTCAACAACCTGAAGACCATCCTGGTCGACAAACTTCAGGTGTTGGTAAAGGACAAGATCACCAACGGGATCCGCAGTATCTACGGAGAAGAAATGGTGCCGAAAGGAACCAAACTCAGCATCCAGGTGCTGCGCGACCAGATCGACTACAGCCAGGTGGATTACACCAACTGGACCGGTGAGAAAAACACCAACCTGCTGATTGCCCGCTTGTTGCACAACTACAGCATCAAAGTCAACGAAGAAGTAGGCCGCTACAAGCGCGAGAAGTTCAACATCAGCATCGGGGATGAATTGCCCGCCGGCGTGTTGAAACTCGCCAAAGTTTACCTGGCGAAGAAGCGCAAACTCAAGGTGGGCGACAAGCTCGCCGGCCGCCACGGCAACAAAGGTATCGTGAGCCGTATCGTACGGATCGAAGACATGCCTTTCCTCGCCGACGGCACGCCGGTCGACGTGGTACTCAACCCCCTGGGTGTGCCTTCCCGGATGAACCTGGGCCAGATCTTCGAAACGGTACTCGGATGGGCAGGAGAGCGCCTCGGGCTCAAATTCGCCACACCGATCTTCGACGGCGCGAAAACCGACGAGGTGGAAGCCTGGATCGAAAAAGCCAGCCTGCCCGAACTCGGCCAAACCTTCCTCCACGACGGGGAAACGGGCGACCGGTTCCACCAGAAGGCTACGGTAGGTGTGATTTACATGCTCAAACTGAGCCACATGGTCGACGACAAGATGCACGCCCGCTCTATCGGCCCGTACTCGCTGATCACCCAGCAGCCGCTCGGCGGCAAAGCCCAGTTCGGCGGCCAGCGTTTCGGTGAGATGGAAGTGTGGGCGCTCGAAGCCTACGGCGCATCCAACATCCTGCAGGAATTGCTGACCTTCAAGTCGGACGATATCCAGGGCCGCGCCAAAGCCTACGAGGCCATTGTCAAAGGCGACAACTTGCCAGACGCCAACATTCCCGAATCGTTCAACGTACTCGTACACGAACTCCGGGGTCTCGCGCTGGATGTGAAATTTGAATAATGGATTTTGGTTCGAAGCCAGGCGTTCGAAGTTGGTTTAAAAGATACTTATCCATGTATTAAACCTCCTTTTTGATCGCGGCAAACTTCGGGCCCCAAACTCCAAGTTTTTAATTAGTCGGACTTTTCAACCACTATACTATATGCCTTTCAAAAAGAAAAGCAATAAAACCGACCAAAACTTCGACAGCATAACGATCAGCCTGGCCAGCCCGGATGAAATTCTGGAGCGCAGCTATGGTGAAGTGCTGAAGCCGGAAACCATCAACTACCGCTCGTACAAGCCCGAACGCGACGGCCTGTTTTGCGAACGCATTTTCGGCCCGGTCAAGGACTACGAATGCTACTGCGGCAAGTACAAAAGGATCCGCTACAAAGGCATCGTGTGCGACCGCTGCGGGGTAGAGGTGACGGAGAAAAAAGTACGCCGCGAACGGATGGGTCATATCCGGCTCGTTGTTCCGGTGGTGCATATCTGGTTTTTCAAAAGCCTGCCCAATAAGATCGGTTATATCCTCGGCGTATCTTCCAAGAAACTGGAGGCCATCGTTTATTACGAGCGTTATGTGGTGATCAATCCCGGTGTTAAAGGCGAAGAAGGGATCAGCAAAATGGATTTGCTGACCGAGGAAGAATACCTCGAGATCCTCGAAACGCTGCCGAAAGACAACCAGCTGCTCGACGACAGCCATCCGGATAAGTTCGTGGCCAAAATGGGCGCCGAGGCCATCCACCAGTTGTTGAGCACGCTAAACCTCGACGACCTGGCCGCCCAATTGCGGCACGATGCCAATACCGAAGCCAGCCAGCAGAAAAAGGCCGAAGCCAACAAACGCCTGCGCGTGGTGGAAGCCTTCCGTTCGGGTCTGGAATCGGCCGGCCAGCGCCCCGAATGGGCCGTTATTCATTACCTGCCGGTAGTGCCGCCGGAGTTGCGCCCCCTGGTGCCGCTCGACGGCGGTCGTTTCGCATCGTCCGATTTGAACGACCTGTACCGCCGCGTCATCATTCGCAACAACCGCCTCAAGCGCCTGCTCGAAATCAAAGCGCCGGAGGTGATCCTGCGGAACGAGAAACGCATGCTGCAGGAAGCGGTCGACTCGTTGTTCGACAACTCGCGGAAATCCAACGCCGTGAAAGCCGAAGGTGGCCGTGCGCTGAAATCACTGTCCGATATCCTCAAAGGCAAACAAGGACGTTTCCGCCAAAACCTGCTCGGTAAGCGCGTCGACTATTCCGGCCGTTCGGTTATCGTGGTGGGCCCGACGCTCAAACTGCATGAGTGCGGTTTGCCGAAGGCGATGGCGGCGGAATTGTTCAAACCCTTTATCATCCGCAAACTCATCGAGCGCGGTATTGTCAAAACGGTAAAATCGGCCAAAAAACTGGTTGACCGCAAAGACCAGGTCATCTGGGAGATCCTGGAGAACATCCTCCGCGGTCACCCGGTGCTCCTCAACCGTGCCCCGACCCTGCACCGGCTTTCGATCCAGGCCTTCCAACCGCGGCTGATCGAAGGGAAGGCCATTCAGTTGCACCCGCTCGTTTGTACGGCCTTTAACGCCGACTTCGACGGCGACCAGATGGCCGTGCACGTGCCGCTGAGCCATGCAGCTATCCTGGAAGCCCAGGTATTGATGCTGTCCAGCCACAACATGCTCAACCCGCAGGACGGTTCGCCGATCACCCTGCCGTCGCAAGACATGGTGTTGGGCCTGTATTATCTGACGAAAGAACGCAAATCCATACCGGAGAATCCGGTGAAAGGCGAAGGCCGCCGGTTTTATTCGCCCGAAGAAGTACTTATTGCCTACAACGAAGGCCAACTCGACCTGCACGCCGGCATCGAATGCCGGGTGACGGAAGAAATTGACGGCCAGGTGGTGCAAAAGCGCCTGAAAACGACGGTAGGTCGTGTGTTGTTCAATCAATCGGTGCCGAATGGGGTGCCATTCATCAACGAATTGTTGACCAAGCGCAACCTGAAAATCATCATCGGTGAAATCATCCAGCGGACCAATTTCAAATTGACCGCCGAGTTCCTCGATGCCATCAAGGAAATGGGCTTCGGCTGGGCCTTCAAAGCCGGACTTTCGTTTAACCTGGGTGACCTGATCATCCCGGAAATGAAGAAAACCGTGCTCGAATCGGCCCAGGATGAAGTGGATGAAGTTTGGGAGAACTACAACATGGGTCTGATCACCTACAACGAACGGTACAACCAGATCATCGATAAATGGACGTATGCGGATAACCGCATTACCGACCGCCTCATGCAGGAATTGAGCCACCACAAACAAGGCTTCAACTCCGTATTCATGATGCTTGACTCCGGCGCCCGCGGCTCCAAACAACAGATCAAGCAGCTGTGCGGCTTGCGGGGTCTGATGGCCAAACCGCGTAAATCGGGCGACACCGGCGGCGCCATTATCGAAAACCCGATCCTGTCCAACTTCCTCGAAGGCCTTTCCGTGCAGGAATACTTTATCTCCACGCACGGCGCCCGCAAGGGTTTGGCCGATACGGCGCTGAAAACCGCCGACGCCGGTTACCTGACCCGTCGTCTGGTGGACGTTGCGCAGGATGTCGTTATCCGCGAAGAAGATTGCAGCACGCTGCGGGGCATCGATACCGCAGCCCTGAAAGAAGGTGATAAAATCATTCAGCACCTGGCCGACCGGATCAAGGGCCGGTTCAGCCTGTACGATATTTACCACCCCGAAACCGAGCAATTGCTCGTTGCAGCGGGTGAATATATTTCGGAGAAAATCGCGCTCGAGATCGAGGCTGCCGACGTGGAATTGGTTACCATCCGTTCCGTGCTCACTTGCGAAAGCCGTCACGGGGTATGTGCCAAATGTTACGGCAAGAACCTCGCGACCGGCCGCGTTGCCGAAATGGGCGATGCCGTGGGCATCATCGCCGCACAGTCGATCGGCGAGCCCGGTACCCAGCTCACCCTCCGTACCTTCCACACCGGCGGTACGGCCATGATCGGGCAAACAGAAAATGAAATCGTGACCCGGAACGCCGGCAAACTCGAATTCGATTCGATCAAAACCGTCACGGGCTCGAACGCCGAAGGCGATCCGGTACAAGTGGTCGTTTCCCGGACCGGGGAATTGCGCGTCGTCGATCCGAAAACGGGCCGCGTGTTTTCGCAAAGCCACATCCCATACGGCGCTTTCCTGTTTGTGAAAGACGGCCAGGAAGTAGACAAGGGCGTGAAGATCTGCTCTTGGGACCCCTTCAACGCCGTGATCGTGAGCGAATTTGCCGGTATCGTCCGCTACCACAACCTGGAAGAAGGCGTGAACTACCGCATGGAACGCGACGACCAGACGGGCTTTGCCGAAAAGGTGGTGATCGAAAGTAAGAACAAACGGAAGATCCCATCCATCTCGATTGTAGATGCCAAGACCGGCGAGGAGCGCAAAAACTACTCCATGCCAATTGGAGCCTACATTTCGGTGGACGACGGCGAAGAGGTGAAAATCGGCGAGCAAATCGTGAAAATTCCGCGTAAACTGGGTAAAATCGCCGACATCACCGGCGGTCTGCCGCGCGTAACCGAACTGTTCGAGGCCCGTAACCCGTCGAACCCGGCCGTTGTGGCCGAAATCGACGGCATCATTTCCTTCGGTTCCATCAAACGCGGCAACCGCGAGTGCATGATCGAAGCGAAAGACGGCCAGAAACGCAAATACCTGATCGCCCTGACGAAGCACATCCTGGTACAGGAAGGCGACTTTGTACGGGCCGGCACGGCGCTGACCGAAGGCACGATTGCGGTGAAAGACATCCTGGCAATCGCCGGGCCGTTTGCCGCTTCGTCGTACCTGGTCAACGGCGTACAAGAGGTGTACCGCTCGCAAGGGATCAACATCAACGACAAGCACATCGAGGTGATCGTACGGCAAATGCTGCGCCGCCTCGAAATCGTCGACCCGGGCGATACCCACTTCCTCGAAGGCGAACCGGTAGAGCGCAACGAGTTTATCGATTACAACGACTGGATCTTCGACAAGAAGTTCATCACCGATCCGGGCGAAAGCGGCAAACTGCGCGCCGGCGCGCTGGTGTCCTTGCGGCAGGTACGGGAAGAAAATTCCTTCCTGAAGCGCAACGACAAGAAGCTGATCGAATACCGCGACGCATTGCCGGCTACGGCCGTTTCGATGCTGCTCGGGATCACGAAGGCTTCGCTGGGCACCGAATCGTGGATTTCCGCGGCATCGTTCCAGGAAACCACCAAAGTGCTGAGCACTGCCGCCATCGCCGCGAAAAAAGACCACCTGATGGGCTTGAAAGAGAACGTTATCGTGGGCAAGAAAATCCCGGCGGGTACCGGTATGCGGCAATACGATCGTTTGCAAGTGACCGGCTCCGGCCGCCCCTTCCGCGATCAACCCAGTGAGGAAGTCCTGGTGGAAGACGAAGAATAAAGACGCGATTGCAATTGAGACGATATGATACAGGCGCCGCCGTTCCGGAGATTCGGGACGGCGGCGTTGTCATTGTACAGGGTTGGGTTATATTTGCTTGATCAAACATTCCTGCTGTAACCCAAATAATATAACTCATGAACCTGCTATCCGTTTTCTGCCGGTTGGCCGCACCGGCCTTTCTCGCCCTCCTCTGCTACACCTGCGCGACCGCACCGGCACCCCGGCGCCACAATTCCGATCCGTCGCTTGTCATATTGGCAGATGCCCGTTTGAATACCTCGCTGCAATGCACCCGCAACGGAAACAACTGGGTCGTCTCCGGGGGGGCTGCGGAGCATTATCTGGCATTGGTCGCAGATGACTTCAAGCAACAACGTCAGGGCGGTATTCGGGATGTTTTGGTTGAATTTTCACCGGATTACACCAAAGGGACGCTTACCGGCATAGCCACCGATCTCCATGGAGCGCGCCTGCCCCTGGGAGCCGTATTCGCGTTCAACGGCCGCTCCGGGGATACGCTGACCATGGCGGCTCCGATCCGTCATCGCTGCGTGGGCGTTCACTGTTCGTGTTGTGTTTTCGTGAGAAATGCTGATGGCAGCATCCGGGGGTGCAGGTGCGAGCCAGCGGATGGGTGCCCGGCCGAAGGCGATACCAGCCGGTATTGCAGCCATGGTATTTCGAACTAAGTTCGACTTTAGCCAAATGAGATGGCTAAAAAAGCGATTACCAGGCTGTATCAGGCGATCTGATTAGATTTAAACACCTCATTGACCTATCGCGATATGGAAGTTTTGTGAAAGGTCATGCGCCGGATGTCTCTCCCGCCTTCGGCGGATCGACATGACAACACGTTGATAATCAGCCACATTTATCAGATTTCTCGCGTTGCTCGAAATTCCGGCAGGGCGCGGGGAAATTTCGAGCAACGCGAGAAATCCGTTGGAAATAATTGATTATCATACGATTGTCATGTCGCCCGGAGGGAGACATCTGGAGAATGCCGGAGGGTGACATATTGTTTTCAAAATACGACCTGCATACCCGAGAAACGCTTTTTGTGTTTATGAAATGGCTAAAGTCGAACTAAGGGAATGGTCGGCAGCGCCTGCCTGCTTTAAAGGGCATCATGCAAAATCTTGGGATGCATGCACAACTACAAACCAGGGGATACGACTGTGGGGAATTATCATTATAACGTGAGTCCCCGTTTGATTTAAGCGGGAACTCACGTTAAGGTAAATTACAGAGATCCGGCCACGTTCCCGGATTAGAATTTAAATAGCCCATGCCCATGCAGCGATATGTCTGACGGTAAGTAAAACCTGCCAGATCCATCAATAAGTGGGTTATCTATGTTTCAGCAGCAGGTACTGTTGCAGAAAACTCACCACGAAGCATTCCCCACCATCACATCGAAATCCGAAGTCCCGTTCGTCACCTGTACCCAGAATCCATTGACCGTGCGCGCTCCTGTGAGTTGATAGGTATTGTTGCCTACATAGGTCATAGGTGTGCCGATGGGCATGGGGAGATTGGGTGCTTGTGCCGCATAGAAGCCGATACGGTCCTTGACGGTCCAGGTCATACCCGCCGGGGCGCTGACTTCTACGGTCACCTCCGTAAAGCCGGTCGGGTCATTGCACGTACAGAAGTAGGGCACGTCGATTCGACAGTTCGTTACCGTCGCCTGCACCGTGGCCGTGGCACTGCCGGTGCATTGTGCGCTTGTTGCCACTACCCGATAAGTACCGTTGGGGTATGCGCCAAAATATATCGGACCACCCGTGCCGGCCACCGGGGCGCCGAGGTTGGCGCCGCCGCCCGTCTGGAGCTGGTATTGGATGCCGGCAAAGGCGGGATCTACCCCGATAAGGGGGCCCGGATCGCCGGGGCAATAGGCGCTGTTCGAAATGATGTGGATCGGCACACCGCTGTCAACCGTAATGGTGAAGGTACAATTGCCCAAACAGCCGTTTACGTCCTCTGCAGTATAAGTGATCACGCGGGCGCCCAGTCCCGCCGCTCCGGGGTTGAACATATTGTTGCTCACCCCGGGACCGCTAAAGGCGCCGCCGCCGGGCGTGCCACCCGTCAGCGGGATGGGCGGCTGTCCGATGCAGACCATCGTATTCGGCGG
>JBGARJ010000020.1:0-91976 GCA_044230315.1 Saprospiraceae bacterium | reverse complement strand
GAGGCCCCGCAACGCTGATAACGGATTGTTTCTACCAATGTTAGGCCTCTCCGAGGCCCCCAAAATCGACGCTTATTGACCAATCCTGCTCAATTGAAGTTTGGCGCTATCTAAAACTCACGTTACAGTAGAAATTGATGCATCCTCGCCAACAACATGCTCCACGCTTCATTTTCAACGGTTTGCAATAACGTGCCGAGCTATTCTGCGGAGGCACGGTGGAAAAATTCTCCGTGCCTCCGTGTCTGCATGGTGTAATACAATGATATGGGTATTGCCTTCGATCGGTTGGCACAACCCTGGCCTCACCGGCCAGAAGTATTGCCTGCCCCGCGTATGGCGCTGCTTCCTCAACCGGCCCTCCGCCGCTACACGCGTTATTGGCGAAGGATTTTTTTCCAGACGTCGCCCTGCCGGGTCCGCACCCAAAGGAAATAAGCGCCGGGTGCGGCGCTGCGCAGATCCAGTTGCAGTCCTTTCTGCCGGATGATCGCGTGCCCTGTGGCATCGAAAACCGCAATTTCTTCAATACCCTCCCCCCGAACGCTCAACTGGTCGCCGGCAGGATTGGGCCAGATGCCGATTTCCGGCACCGGTTCGCTGACCAGGTTTTGCACACCGGTGGAGGTATTGCTGCGCGCCGACCGTTTTTCAAACCAGATATTCAGCCGCCCGTTGCGTACGTCGCCCCAAACCGCCAGCAGCGTATCCTGTGCGAGCGCCACGCCCATGAAATCGTTGCCAGATTCCTCCAGAACGGCGCTGTGCGGGGCCGCCGCATCGGACAGCCGGACATTGGGCGCGAAGGCCGTAGAGTCCTTCCAGCGCACGGCAGCCCAGATCTCCGTCGCGGCGGCGTAACCGCTGCCCGGGTCGTTGCGGCGGTCGCGCCAGGCTACAACCAGATCGCCACCGGCATTGAAATCACCCCAAACCAGATCCTGCATTTTGCCGTTGCCTTGCGCGTCGTCGTTGACGCGGACCGGATCGCCCCAGGTTTGACCGCCGTTTTTTGTCTCGAGGAGATAAACATCCAGGTCCGTGCCCCCCTTGAAGGGGTACACAAGAGCCAGGTGCTTGGCGTCGGAGGGGTCGGCCAGGAGCCGGTAACCGAGTTTGGCCAGGGTATCGGCCGCGCCCGTGGTAGAAAAGCGCAGCGGTTGGTATTGAAACGACTGGCCGCCATTGGCCGAACTGGCGAGGTAGAAGCCCGGCAGCAGATTTTGGGCGAGCACCCAACTCGGATAGGCAATGTGCAGGGTCCCGTCGGATGCCACGGCCGGCACCGCCATCGGCGCCTGAATGAAATTCCCGACCAGGTAACCCGCGGTATCCACGTACCGGAAGGGCGTCCAGCTGACGCCGCCGTCCGCCGATCGCACGAAATAGGGCCGGTTGGGGGCTGGTATCCAGGGGGCCGGCTTGGTAGTGATGTACTGATAGCCGCGGTAAGGCCCTGCCGAACGGTCGATGGCCAGCCAGGGCCGGTCGACCGGCCGTTTGTCGCCGTCGTCGTAGGCGCCTATGGCCGCTGCCGGATTGGCCCAGTGCAGGCCGCCGTCGGTCGACTTGGCGACATAAACGGCGCCGCTATCGGGTGATTCCCGGTAGTCGATATAACAGGCAAACACACTGCCATCGGGGCCAAAGGCAAGCGAGGGGTCGGCGGAATGCCAGGCCGGGCCGAAATGCGGCAGTGTAGCCGCCGTGCTCCAGGTGGCGCCCCCATTGAAGCTCACCTTGGTTTTGATAGACAGCGGCTGGCCAAAGACGAACCCCATCCAGGCCACCACCAGGTGTTGCGGGTTGTCGGGGTTGACGACCAGGTAGGGTTCGCCTTCAAAAACCAAGCCTCCGGAAATATTCTGGTTTTGAGCGCGCAGCGCGGCAGACGCGGCTGAAAGGAGCAGGGAAAGGATAAATAACGTTCTCACGGGCAGATCATTAACTTGAAAAATGGTGTGGTCTTGTCGACTTGCCATAGCCGGTTTGGATTTTCATGTTGCGGTAAAAACGGGGAAAATTTGGTTCAGAACGGGCAAATTTTCCGTTTGGAACGCAGTAATGCAAGGACAAGGATGCTCTTAGACTCCAATCGGGTCGCGGGGTTAAGCAACCGTTGTAAAAACAGGGTTCCAATTCAGCGGTTCGCTGCTGCCGGGTTTCCGGGGTGAATTTTCCATTTCCGCTGCAAAATACCCCTTCGGAACCGCTACTTTTGACCCCTCTTACCCACACTCAGCATGATAAACACCCGTAACTTATTGTATTTCTTCGTCATCGGCCTTGGCGCCGCCGTTTCGGCCTGCCGGGGCGGTCAATCGTACGAAGCCTTCGGAATGGCCGGCCACACCCGGATGATCGCTATCCTCGACAGCATTGCCGAGCATGCCAGTCCGGATGATTGTTATAACCTGAATCCAAAGAAAGCGGAATGGATCGAGCAGCAAATGCCCACGCTGCCGCCGCAACAACAGGTTTTCGCCTTGTTCAAACACGCCGAGCAATTGCTCTATGCCGGGAAAACGGAAAACGCCACTACCGAACTGTCAGAAGTAATTCAACGTATCCACGACAAAATGACCCCCGATACGAAAGTGGTGTACGAATTTTTGGCGTTGTCGTACCTCCGGCTGGGCGAAGTGCAAAATTGCGTGGAGAACAATACCTCCGAATCCTGTATCGTCCCGATCCAACCAGGCGGGTATTACACCCTCAAAAGCGGACCGGAACAGGCGATCAAGATCTATCAACGTATCCTAAAGGAGTTTCCCAACGATATGCAGTCGCGCTGGCTGTTGAACATCGCCTATATGAACCTCGGCAAATGGCCTGCGGAAGTGCCGAAGGAATGGCTTATCCCGACTACGCTGTTTCAGGAACGCGGCAACCTGCATTTTCGCAATATCGCGCCCCAACTCGGCCTCGGCGTCCGGGGCATTTCCGGCGGCGTATGCATCGATGATTTTGACAACGACGGCGACCTCGATTTGTTTATGACCTCCTATGGCATGCGCGATCAGTGCCAGTACTTCCGCAACAACGGCGACGGCACCTTCAGCGAACGCACCCACGAAGCCAACCTGACGGGTATTGTCAGCGGGCTGAACACCATCCAGGCCGACTATGACAACGACGGCGACCGCGATATCCTGATCCTCCGCGGCGGCTGGCTGGAAGGCGGCACCCACCCCAATTCGTTGCTCCGCAACAATGGCGACGGCACCTTTACCGATGTTACGATCGACGCCGGCCTGCTGTCGTTCCATCCCACCCAGGCGGCCGACTGGGCCGATTTTGACGGCGACGGCTGGCTCGACCTCTATATTGCCAACGAAACGCGACTCGGCAATGCCAGCACGAAGCACCCTAATGAATTGTATCACAACAACAAAAACGGCACGTTTACCAATGTGGCGCCCCAAACCGGCCTCAACCTGATCGGGTTTTTCAAAGCCGCCGTTTGGGGCGATATCAACAACGACCAGCGCCCCGACCTGTACCTGAGCGACATCGCAGGGCTCAATCGCCTGCTGGTCAACCGCGGCGGTCCGTCAGCCGAAAACTGGATCTTCCAGGATATTGCCGCCAAAGCCGGCGTGCAATACCCGCTGCTCAGTTTTCCGACCATGATCTTTGATTACGACAACGACGGCTGGGACGATATCCTGGTCACCGGCTACAATTTTGACGCCAACCAACAAGCCGCCGGCGATATGCTCCTCGAAATGATGGGCAAACCGCCGGAAGGCGACTGGCTGCGGCTCTATCACAACAACCGGAACGAAACCTTCACCGATGTGAGCCGTGAAGCCGGCCTGCACAAACTCACCTATGCCATGGGCTGCAATTTCGGCGACCTCGACAACGACGGCTGGCTCGATTTTTACCTGGGCACAGGCAAGCCCGACCTCCGGGCTCTGGTGCCCAACCGCATGTTCCGGAATGTGGAAGGTACCCGTTTTGAAGAGATCACCATGAACGGCTTTGCCCACATCCAGAAAGGACATGGCGTAGCCTTCGGCGACCTGGACAATGACGGCGACGAGGATATTTACGAAGTAATGGGCGGCGCTTACGAGGGCGATTTCGCCAGTAATGTGCTTTTTGAAAATTCCGGCACCGATAACCACTGGGTACAATTTTTCCTGGTCGGCAAAACCTGCAACCGCGACGCCCGTGGAGCCAGGGTAGTCGTGCACGTCCGGCAAAAAAACGGCCAGCCCCGCTCGATCTATGCCACTTGCGGTACCGGCGGTAGTTTCGGAGCCAGCAGCATGCGCGTCGAAATGGGGCTTGGCCAGGCTGCGGCCATCGACTCGGTAGAGGTGCGCTGGCCCAAAGCAGGCTTGCCCACCGCGGTGTTTACCAACGTCCCCATGGATCAGTTTGTACAATTGGAGGAGGGTAACCCAAGCCCTAAAGTGCTGGCGCTGAAGCCAATCCGTTTTTCCACAGAGAAAAAACAAACCCAATAATAAATACGAAACGGGAATTTAACGGTCATCATAATTTAACTTCCCGTTAAATTCCCGTCCATTGACCCCATTGACCACATTAACCACATTAATCACATTCCCTCACTGCACCACTTTGGCTTGCCGCAGCGTAAACGTCTGTGCCGGGGCGTTGTTATTCGCCACCACCACGGTGGTACGGCCTCCGGCTCCGCGCAACGCTGCCAGGTCGCGCACATCGCCCGGCGCCCAAAAGCCGGCCAGCATATTGGGCATCCAGCGGAAGCCGCCGTGACCGTCGCCCAGGAATAAACTGCCGATGCCCGAATCGCAACGGCCCGTTTCCACCTCTATCCCGATCTTATTTCCGGCCAACAAGATGTCGACCAGGCCGTCGCCGTTAAAATCCTGGACGATCATGCCGTAAACGGGCGACAATTGTGCCTGGATGGGCAGTGCATGCGGTACAAACGTGCCGCCTTTATTCTCCCACCAGGTGGTGGCGAGGGTGTGTGCGCTGACCACCTGCCCCGACTCCAATTCTTTGCGCGGGAAGATCTGGTCGACGGTGACTCTGGCGTAGTCCCGGGCATAAATGAACCGCTTTTTCAACACCGGCATTTGTTTCAGCAATGCGTCCTGCCGCATGAGGGGGTACTCCTTGCCGTCTTCAAAAGAGGCGAAGATCGGATCGATACTCCCATTCCCGTCAAAGTCTTTGGCATAGCATCGCAGGGGCTCCTGCGCGGAGGCGGTGAGGCGGGTGTTCAGGCCAAAATTACCGCCAAGGATATCAAGATCGCCGTCGCCGTCCAGGTCGCTGACCGCCAGGCGGTTCCACAGACCGTTCGACTGGCTCAGTCCCAGGGCGGCGGTACGGTTTTTCAGTTTGCCTTGTTCCAGTTTAAAGACCATGATGGGCATCCATTCTCCTGTCACGATCAATTCGGGCTGGGCATCGCCGTCCACGTTAGCCCAAACCAGATCGGCGACCATCCCGCAATGTTCGAATTCCGGTGCCACCTCGGCCGTTACATCGGTGAAATGGCCGCCGTCGTTGCGCCACACGTAACTGCGCGGCGCCAGCGGCCATTGAGTGGGGATGACACGCCCGCCGACAAACAGGTCGAGGTCGCCGTCCTGGTCGTAGTCGTACGCCACGGCACGCTCGCCGAGGTCCTGTGTTTGCGGAAAAGCGTTGGCCGCTTTGGCAAAGGTGCCTTTGCCGTCCATATTGATATAAAGCCGGTTTTGCCAGGCAATGCTGGCAAACTTAGGATCGGCTTCCGCCCCGCCGCTGATCACCAGCAGGTCGAGGTCGCCGTCGCGGTCGGCGTCGAAAAAGAGCGCCCCGTGGTCTTCGTATGCGATGTCCTGCTTCCAGGTGTCCGCCGATGCGGACCGGAACCGGCCGTCGGGAGTTTGAACGTACAAAGCGGAAGCCTGCCCGAACGCATTGCCGATATAAAAATCTTCCAGGCCGTCGCCGTTGACGTCGCCCTTTGTAATGAGGGGGCCGAGGTCCGATTCCTGCCAGGGCAACAGGAAATACGTGTCGAAGTCGAGGTATTCGTTTTCCACGTGTTTGAAATCGATGCCGGACGCGGCGGTAGTTTCCTGCATCAGCCCCCGTGCAACCGGCTGAGTGCCGGTATCGCGGCCGTTGGCGTCGGTTTCATGGAGGTACAGGATCTGGTTGGCGGGCACATCGGTGAGCGTGGTGGTTTTGCCGGTCGGCCAACGGACCACCAATTTGTCCACTTTGCCGGCGCTGCCCAGGCCAAAATGCAGGATATGCTCCACCGAAGAGAAAATCCCTCGGCTCGGGTTGAGTTCCTGGTACTGGATCTGATCGCCGGTGTGGATCGTGGCGGTGGCGCCTACGGCCATGGTGTTCTTCCCGGCGCCAAACAATTTGATTTCCAGAAAATGACCGTTGGGCTTGGAACTGGCGAGGTTTTCATAGAAAAAAGGCTTGTCTACCAGGTTGTTCACCACCCAATCGAGGTCGCCGTCGCGGTCGAAATCCGCGTATACGGCGCCGTTCGACCACGAGGGCGGTATGGTCAGCCATTTACCCGCCTCGTCTTCAAAGGTCCAGTCGCCGCGGTTGCGGAACACATAGTTTCGCGATTTGTAGGTCGGTATGAGTTTGAGGAAGTCCTGAATATTGGGAAAGTGTTTCCGGATGTTTCCGGTTTTGCGGATATCGGCATATGTAAAATTCATGAAATCCAGGTCGGTAACATCCCGTCGGTAGCCGTTGGTGATCGCGAGATCTTTGAACCCGTCGTTGTCGATGTCGAACAAGAGGCTGCTCCAGCTCCAGTCGGTCTTAAACACGCCGGCGATGCAGGCCACGTCGCTGAAACGGCCGCCGCCCGAATTATGCTGCAGCACATTGCGCACTTCGCCGTCGGGATAGCCATGTTGCACCAGGGAGTTGCGTTTGCTTTGCGACATGGTGCTCATCGTCATTTTCTGCCGCTGGTGTTTGTCGGGCAGCATGTCCAGCCCGATCACATCCACCAGCCCGTCGTTGTCGAAGTCGGAGATATCCACCCCCATCGTGTGGTTGGAGGTATGGCTGAAGTAGCGGTCGAGTTGATTGGTGAACGTGCCGTTCCGGTTGTTGATGTAGAGGTTGTCCGGTTGGATAAAGTCGTTACCGACATAGATATCGGGGTAGTGGTCGCCGTTAAAATCGGAGACAGTCGCGCTCCAGCCATAGGAGAAATTCTGGATGCCGGCTTGTTTGGAGATATCGGTGAACTTCCCGTTGCCGTCGTTGCGGTAGAGCCGGTCGGAGTCGAATGGCGTTTTCGGTTCGAGCACGGGTTTATATTTCTGGGTTTTGGGGTCCAGGCGGGCTTCCAGTTTATTGGCATACTCGAGGTTTTTGGGGTAATTGAGGATGTAGGCGTCGAGGTCGCCGTCGAGGTCAAAGTCAAAAAAATTGGCGCCGGGCGTTTGGGTGGGCAGGTCGAGCCCGTATTCGGCGGCCCGCTCGCTAAACGTCAGGTTGCCGTTGTTGATAAACAGCCGGTTGCGGCAGAGGCTGTCGCTGAACGGGCCGCTGCGGCCCACGTAAAAATCCATCCATCCGTCGGCGTTGATATCGACGGCGGTGGCCGATGTTTCGAAGCCGGCCTCCGATTCGAGCCCCGAGCCGTCGGTAATGTCTTTGAACTTCAGGTGGCCGAGGTTGAGGAAGATCTTGTTTTTGCCGCTACAGTTGATAAAATAGAGGTCGGGCAGCGAGTCGTTGTTGATATCGGCCACGGCCACGCCGCCGCCGTTGTAGATGTTGATGTTGTTGGTGGGGTTGTTTTCATGGGTTTCCAGCACCTCGTTGACAAAGTCGAGTCCGGTTTCTTCCGCGCTGCGCAGGCGCATCAGGGGGTTGTCGGCCACCAGCGTGGCTTCTTCCTGATCCTTGACCGGTTGTGTGCCGGCCGGCTGGCCGTTGTTGCAGGCCAGGAATGGGACGCCCAGGCTAAGCAATAAGGAAATGGCGGCAAAAGGGTGTTTTTTTACGAGTGGGAAAAAGTGCATCATTGCTGATTTAGTCAAATTTACGGAAAGACAAAGGTAGCGAGAATCGGTTAATGCCATTCACCTGACCGTCGGATGCGGGGTACAATTGACCTGAAATAGTTGCCGGATGTTCCCTGCTGATGGTTTCCGGCATGCGCCGAACAGATGAACTATCCCGATGAGACCAGGATAATCTGCTTATTTTCAATTATTTAATCTACTCTTGTTCCGGTAAAGCGTAGAGGAGAAAGGCCCGGGCGTGCGGGCCTGTAATCCTGGCGCAGGGCGCCGTTTCCGTTGGTAAGGCGCCGCCCGGCTGTGGGTAGCCACACCTATATTATATTAGGGCATCGGGCAGCCACATCCGGCTTCCGGGCTCCCCAATTTATTTTTTCACCAATGCCCGCATTTCATTTTTTGGCCCTATTTTTGTTGCAAACAAGATGTGTTTCGGGTTGCATTTTCGCACCAGACACTGAAATGGTAGAGCACAGAATTTTTAAATGAAAAAAATATTTAACCCGGGTAGGGGAAATTCTAAGAAACAGGAAATATATTTGTCCCTGGAAATAAATCTTAATCCGTTGTTTTAATCCGAATGATCTCATGAGCGACCAGGCGATCCAACGTCCTCCCAAGTTGGCGCCGGAAGTCCCGCCCAGTTTTCGGCAGTTCCTTCCTCGCTCTCCCAACCAACATCCCACTCCGATTGTGCAGGCCACCCCTGCAGGTTATGTTTTGTATTCAGGCTAAACAGTCCGGTTTCCCGTATAAGCCTGAAACAGCATTCAACCGATTTCTTTTGTATTTTGGCAGTAGCACTGCCTAAATGGTATTTAATCTCATGAAAGTAAACTGTACACAAGCTTTTTCGCCAGACGGTTCCTTCCTTCAAGGAAAATAAGTATTGAAAACGGTGGTGCGACCCCGTTCTCAATACTTTTTTTATGGCCCTGAAAACCGGGATATTTGAATAGCATTAGATTTTTTTCCGATACGTAAAGATTTATTTCGTCACCTATTTTTTCACTTAAATTAACTCACAACATGAACAGAACGTTCGCAAAACGAGGGCTCCAGTCGATCGTAGCGATGTTCCTCCTGGTTGGGGCGATGGTTTTCACATCTCGCCAAGCTACTGCTCAAACGGTGAAGACGACCTCTTCCAGTGCGCAGTTGTCCAACCTGGTCAACGCTGACGCTGCGGTTACTATCCTGAAGTATCAGATTGAAAATGCGGCACATCCACAACTCGCGATTTCGCAACCCGGCACCCAGGCATACGACGAATGGTCGGCCCGCGCCTACTACTGGAAACAGATGATCGTGAAGATCAGCGACGGCGCATCCGTCACCGTAGCGCTTAGCGATGCACTGCGCGAAACCCAACTGGTGTTCAGACACGACCAGTATTCCTCGCCGTTCATCAATCGTACTTTTTTGAACAGTGTGTACGACTATACGTACAGCTTATTGAAACAGTGATTTCTTAACTCAATCATTTAGTTTCCCCTTTTTCGAAACAAGTCTAACAAATTTTCAATCTCATGAAAAAGAGAAACATTACACTTTGGGCCTTAACGTTTTTGGGCGCGCTGTTCGGAGCGCAGGCATTTGCCCAGACGAACGTTAACATGCCTTATAATAACGGTCCGGCGACGTTTACCATCGCACCTCCCGGCACCTGTTTTTTCAACTTCTTTGACAACGGTGGTTCGGCAGCCAACTATTCCAACAACTCGGGTGTCGGTTCTCAAGTGACCTTTGCTCCGGCTACGGCAGGTCAGAAAATCCAGGCTACCTTCGCTTCTTTCCAAACGGAAAGCGGCTGGGACGCCCTGTATGTATATGACGCTCCCGATATCACCAACGTGGCTACCCTGATTGCTTCTCCCAACGGCGCACCGGCTGGCGCGCCCAACCCGTTCGGTAATGCCGGCGCGGGTGGCTGGTGGAACAACATCGCGCCCAATAACGTAGCTGCCAACGTCGTGCGCGCCACCGCTGCCAACACCAGCGGCGCCCTGACCTTCGCGTTCGACTCCGACGGTTCGGTGTCCTGCGCCGGCTGGCAAGCCACGGTATTGGAATTTGCCAATATCCCGACCTGCGCCATGACGGCTCCTGCCAACATTGCGGCCAGCACGGGTACCGTGAACTGTACGGCGGACGTGACCACGGCCCTGCCGTCGTTTTCGCCCGGCGGCTGCGCCTCCGGCCTTGCCCTCACGTACAGCCTGAACGGCGGTACCCCGGTCACCATCGCTGCGCCGTTCCCGGCCTCGATCACACTCGCGGGCATCCCGAAAGGCACGAATACGGTCGTGTGGCAACTGCGCGTCGCTTGCGGCGGCCAGCTCGTGTCGAGCGCCACGCAAACGATCACGGTGAACGACCTGACCAAGCCGACGATCACCTGCCCGGCTAACGTCACGTTCAACCTGAGCCCGGGCGAATGCAGCCAACTGTATTCGTACACGGTGACGGCTACCGACAACTGCCCGTTCTTTGGCCCGCTGGTCAAACTGCCGACTTCGTCGCAGACGGCCAACAACGCCTTTAACGGGATCACGTTCGACATCCAGAACGTGGGCACGCAGCCGATCCTGATCAACAGCTTCACCGCTCCGATCTCGGCCGGCGTACACCCGGTGGTCGCTTACTATACCACGACAGCTACGACCGCTGTCGGTAATGCCCAAAATGCCGCTGCATGGACCCTCATGGGCAACGCTACGGTAACGGGCGTAGGCGGTTTCCCGAACTGGCCCACCTTCACCACGATCCCCATCGGCGGCCTCCAACTGAATCCCGGCCAACGCAAAGGGATCTACCTGGCGGTAACCGACGGCGGTGAATTTGGCTACGCCAACGGCGCGCTGAACACCAACGACGGCACCCTGCAGATCATCAGCCAGGGCCACTCGGGCGGTCAGTATCCGTTTATCAACGCCAACAACCCGCGCGTATTCATCGGTTCGGTGACCTACCAGACCACGCTGCCTGGCCCACCGCTCGTGCAAACGGCCGGTCTGCCTACGGGCGCCGAATTCCCGATTGGTACCACCTGCAACTCGTTTACTGTGACGGACCTCGCGGGCAACACCAACACCTGCTCGTTCTGCGTAACGATCAACGAATACCCGAACGCCATCACGGCCCTGGTTTGCAACGACCTGGTGCAAGTTTCGATGGACGAAGACTGCAGCGTCGTGCTGAACGCCGACCAGATCCTGGAAGGCGGCCCGTACGGTTGCTACGACAACTATATTGTTGAACTCGACCGCGTCGCACCCTACGGCAACGGCCCCTGGACGCCCGGCGTACTCGGCCCGAACGACGTAGGCCATACCTATGGCGTGCGCGTGACCGATCCGAAAACCGGCAACAAATGCTGGGGCAATATCAAAGTAGAAGACAAACTGCCTCCGGTGCTCGACTGCCAGACTGCTTCCGTGCCTTGCAACTTCCCGAGCCTGGCTCCGGAATATCAGCAGGTGCTGAACAACTACACGGCGAAATTCACCGGCACCGGCCTGCCGCAGACCCTGCTTGACTTCCAAACGATCAATTCTCCGATCGAAGTCAGCGGCGCTACGGGTACGATTCAAGACGTGGATTTCTATGTGAAACTGACGGGCAACGCCCTGTGGTTCGGCAACATCACGATCCGATTGACGAGCCCCTCCGGCACGGTTCTTACCGCTTGGCAAGGAGTCGGCGGTTGCGGAACGGCCCCGATCTGGGTGCGCTTCGACGATGAAGGCAGCCAGGCCTTGACCTGCGCCGACTACTCTACGGGTGTGAATGCCTTCATTCCGTTCGGTTTCGGCACCTTGTCGACCTTCGATGGTGAAAACCCGAATGGTACCTGGACGGCCAGCTTCTCCGACGTAGATGGTTTTGGCGATGTCAACCTGGTGGAAGAAACCGCTCTCTTCATCACTTCGAACTACACGTTTACCACCGGTTTCCCGAATGCATTGGTTTATCCGACCGACGTGACCGGCAGCAACAAAAATTACACGGTTAATCCGGGCGCAGGTACTCCGCAAATGGACAACTGCAGCGCTGTTAACCTGACCTACATCGACACCGAAGTGCCGCAAAACTGCGCTTCCGGCCTGACCTCTATCATCAACCGGAAATGGACGGCTACGGATGCCAGCGGCAACACCGCTACCTGCATCCAGCAGATCCGCCTGAACCGTCCGACCGACGGCGACATCACGTTGCCGCCGAACTACGACGACATCACTGCTCCTGCCTTCCAGTGCGCCGGCGCCTACCCGACCCCCGACTGGATCGAAGGCCAGGGCCTGCAGGGCAAACCGCACATCTTCGGTGATACCACCGGCTGCTCGGTCAACTACGCTTATGTTGACCAGGTGATCAAAGTGTGCGACGGTACATACAAAATCGCCCGTCACTGGACGGTGATCAACTGGTGCACCGGCACGACGTTCGAGCCGACGCAAATCGTGAAAGTACTCGACACCACTGGCCCGAGCTTCACCTGCCCGGCCAACCTGACGGTGACGACCGATCCGTTTACCTGCTGCGCTTCTGCCGACCTGCCCGACTTTATCGTGACGGACAACTGCTCGCGCTTGAACAGCGTAGACGCTATGGTAATGGTAATCGACCCGCAAACGGGCCAACAGATTGCCATGCACCAGATCTTCGGCTCCTTCTCCGATTTCAATGGCAACAACAAGTGGAATCCTGACACGATGGCCGTACTGGGCACCACGCCTTGCCTGCCCCTGGGCACGCACACGGTGGTGTACACGGTGAAAGACGACTGCGGCAACACGAGCACCTGCTCGTTCCGCCTGACGGTTCGCGACTACACCCCGCCGGTGGCTGCTTGCGACGAGTACACGATTGTTAGCATCGGTGTTGACGATCCGTACGACTGCTACCTGCCCACCGACGCTTGCACCGGTGCCGGTGTTACCTGGGTAAAAGCCACGACGTTCGACGACGGTTCGTACGACAACTGCGGCGACATCCACTTCACCATACAGCGCATGCAACCCTACAGCCCATGCATCCTGGCGCTGAACGACATCAACGGTCACCCCGAGTGCGACAAAACGCTGGATCCGTTCCCGGATTTCCCGAGCGAATTTGAGCGTGCCACGTCGGAATACGACTCGATCAAGTTCTACTGCTGCGAAGTTGGCCTGCCGCCGCAAACGGTTATCCTCCGTGTGTACCAACTTGACGCGAACGGCAACATCACCGTTGGTCCCGATGGAACGCCGGTGTCCAACTCCTGCATGATTCAGGTAGAAGTACAAGACAAGATCAAACCGGTATGCCAATCGCCGGCTAACGTAACGGTATCCTGCGAAAACTTTGACCCGAGCCTCTGGGCTTATGGCAAAGCTACGGTGGTGGACAACTGCTGCCTCGACACTGCTCAAGTATATCAAGGCCAGTGCGGTTTGTCGCACACGGTGAACTACGGTCAGTTTGACACCGTATGTAACAAGGGCACGATCATTCGGAACTTCCGGGCCTTCGACTGCCACGGCCAGCAGAGCCAGTGTTCGCAGCGGATCATTGTGAACTACGAACAGGACTACTACGTGAAGTTCCCGGACGACCGGATCGTAACGACTTGCGACGGTACGGGTAACTACGGAGAGCCGAGTTTCTACGGCGAAGACTGCGAACTTTTGGGCGTATCGTTCGAAGACGAGATCTTCACGGTGGTACCGGATGCTTGCTACAAGATCGAGCGTACGTGGACGATCATCAACTGGTGCACGTACAACCCGAACCTGCCTTGCATCTACATACCGAACCCGAACCCGAGCGCGACGTTGAACAGCCCGACCAATAACACAGGCCCGACGGTATCGGCTTGTGGTACGCCGGCGCCGTGGGCTCCGACGATTACGAAGATCAACCCGACAGATCCGACGTCGACCAACTACTGCACGTTCTGGGATGCGAATGCCAACTGCTACAAGTACAAACAGATCATCAAGATCATCGACAATCAGGCTCCGACGATCGACTGCCCGCCGAGCCCGCAGACGTACAACGACCTGACGCCTAACGACGCCAATCTGTGGAACGAGTCGTACTGGTGGGATAACACGATCGGCAGCCACAACCTTTGCGAAGGCCCCGCTGATTTGTGCGTCACCGCTACCGACGCTTGCTCGGGCTCCGACATCAACATCCGCTACCTGTTGTTCCTGGATTTGGACAACGACGGGGACATGGAGACGGTGATCTCGAGCACGAACCTGCCGGGTTACAACAACGTATTCTATGGCAACGCGCACAACTCGAACTTCAGCGGCGGCACGCCGCGTCAATTCGACGAGCGTCCTGTGGCGCCCAACCAGAAGTACGGCTTTACGATCCAGACGACGGTGAGCGGTAAGAACAAGACCGCTTGCGTGAAATGGAATACGCAACAAGCGCCGAACACCTACGTGACGCCTGAGCTGCCCTATGGCACGCACAAGATCAAGTGGATCGTATCCGACGGTTGCGGCAACGAACAAGTATGCGAGTACACGGTCGTAGTGAAAGACGGCAAGAAACCGACGGTGGTATGCATCAACGGCCTGAGCGTGAATATCATGCCGACGAAGATGATCACCCTGTGGGCTTCCGACTTCCTGAAATACACGGAAGACAACTGCACGCCTGCCGACCAGATCAAGATCGGTATCCGCAAAGCCGGCGCTGGCACGGGCTTCCCGACCAACCCGGATGGCACGCCGCAAACGAGCGTTACCTTCGACTGCACGGAACTGGGCACGCGCCTGGTTGAACTGTGGGGCATGGACAAAGCCAGCAACGCTGACTTCTGCCAGACCTACGTGATCGTACAAGACAACATGAACAACTGCACGGGCGCTGGCGCCGGTACGGTTGCCGGTACGCTGAAAACGGAAATGACCAACGGTCTGGAAGACGCTACGGTAACCCTGACGGGTAACCACCCGGCTCTGCCCGGTGGCAGCGTGTTCGATATCACGGACAACGCCGGTAAATACGAACTGAACGGCATTCCGTACCTGGGTGACTTCACGCTCACGCCGAGCAAAGACAACGATCCGCTCAACGGCGTATCGACCTTTGACCTGGTGCTGATCAACAAGCACATCCTGGGTCTGGAGCCGCTCAACACGCCGTACAAAATGATCGCTGCGGACGCTAACAACAGCCGTTCGATCACGACGTTCGACATCGTTGAGTTGCGCAAACTGATCCTGGGTATCTACACCGAGTTGCCGAACAACACCTCGTGGCGTTTTGTCGACAAAGCCTATGGCTTCCCGACGCCGACCAATCCGTTTGCGGAAATCTTCCCGGAAACGAAGCAGATTGCCAACATGACGGCAAGCATGGCTGCTGAAGATTTCGTATCGGTGAAAGTGGGTGACGTGAACGGCAATGCCGTAACGAACAGCCTGGTGAATGTTGATGACCGTACCGCCGGCACGCTGTTGTTCGACGTTGAAGATCGCATGGTGAATGCCGGCGAAACCTTCACGGTGAACTTCAAGGCTGACGAGAAAGTACAAGGCTACCAGTTCACGATGAACTACAACAACCTGGATGTAGTTGACGTGGCACCGGGCGCCAACATGAAACTCGACAACTTCGCAGTGTTCAGCAACGAACATGCACTGACGACCAGCTGGGATGGCGACAGCCAAGCCGAATTTGCAGTAACCTTCCGCGCCAAAGCAGGCGGCATGTTGAGCCAAATGCTGGGTGTGTCCAGCCGGATCACCCGCGCTGAAGCCTACAACGCAAACTCCGATCGCTTGCAAGTGGCCTTCCGCTTCAACGGCCAGAATGGCTCGACCATCTCCGGCCTCGGCTTCGAACTGTATCAAAACACGCCGAACCCATTCGTGAGCAAGACGCAGATCGGCTTCTACCTGCCTGAAGCAGCTGAAGCTACCCTGACGATCTTCGACGAGTCGGGCCGCACGATCTTCACGCAAACGGGTGACTTCGCCAAAGGCAACAACGCCATCACGGTGAATCGCAATATGCTGAATGCTACCGGTGTGCTGTACTACAAGCTCGAAACGGCTAACAACAGTGCAACGAAGAAGATGATCCAGACGAAGTAATAGTCTTTAGTTGAGAACGGTTGAGGAGGGTTTGATGATAAAAAATCAAACCATCCTCAACCTACTCGCTCAACAAAAGCCGTACTTCACTCCGGCATGTACTTCATATAAAATATCGCGGCAATCGAGCCTGCCGTTTGTCACTAAAGCCCGATTTTAACATACTTTAAAATCGGTTTTTGGGATGGCCTCTCTCCAAATGATGGAGGGGGGCTTTTTTTATTTGCCTTGTGCGATTTACGCGCAGCGATACCTACCTTCGCGCTCGTGGAACAACCGGCATTTCGGGGCGCCCGGGTGCATGAGTTTGTTCCCTGCTTCTACATGCGCGACATAACCGACTTAATCGGCAGAATTTTTCTATCGGCTATATTTCTTTTCGAAGCCGTCGATTCCACACTTTTTTTTGATAAAACCAAACAAACCATGACCCAATATGGCCTCACGTGGAGCCAGGACCTCCTGCTCTACGGCGCCATATTCATGCTGGTGACCGGCGGGCTGATGGTATTGTTGGGCTACCGGTCGACCCTTGGAGCCATTATGCTGCTTATGTACTGGGTACCGGTGACGTTCATCGTGCATGATTTCTGGATGTATCCCAAAGACCAGGTACGCCTGCAGAGTATTCTGTTTATGAAGGATATCGCTATCATTGGCGGGTTGCTGATGCTCGCGGGTAAGGGAAGCGGGCGGTACAGCATCAAGCGCCTGCTGGCCACAACGCGGGTATAGCGGCGCCAGCGATCAAAAAACGGAGTTGTTTTTGGCAGCGCGGGCACGTATTGCCCGTGGCGCTTCATTACAATAGTTCGAAACAGATTGCTGCATTTCCGCCAGCAACATGCGCCAGGCTTCATTTTCAAAGGTTTGTCAACACCTGCCGGACTACTGGAATTATTGTCTTCACCCGATACGCACTAGGTGACTTTCGCCCGACGGATGATTTTGGAGAAATAGGCCGGAAAAAAGCGTTTCAGGTAAACGCCCAATACTTCCTTCCCGCCAAACCAGATCTCTTCCTTTCCGTTTTTTATGGCCCGGAGAATACGGTTGGCCGCAGCCTCGGCCGATATGCCATTGCCTGTGGCGTCGTCCATGGTGCCTTGCGGCTGCCCGGAGCCGGTTACGGCATTGATGCTGATATTGGTGCGGACAAAGCCCGGGCAAACCAGCGTGATTTTTACCGGGGCGTCGCCGAGTTCGGCGCGCAGGCTGTCGAAAAAGCCGTGCAAGGCGTGTTTGGAAGCGGCATACGCGGTGCGCACGGGCGAGCCGAATTTCCCGGTCAGGCTGGTCACCACAACGATATGCCCCAGGTGGTGCGTCAGCATGCTGGGCAACACGGCCTTCGTGAGCGCCACGGTTCCGAAGAAATTGATGTCCATGAGGCGTTTATCCACCGCCAGCGGGGTATCGAGCGCGCGGCCGCGCTGGGAGAGCCCCCCGCAATTGATCAGGATATCGATCTTGCCCACCTGCCGCAACACGGAAGCGGCGATGCCGGGAATGTTGTCGTGTTGGGCCAGGTCGAGGGGTTGAACGAGCGCTGAGGCTGCGCCCTTTTCGGTAGCGGCAGTGGCTACCCGCCGCAATTCCGCCTCGTTGCGGGCCGACAGAATGAGGTTCGCGCCGGATGCTGCGCAGGCATAGGCCAGGGCCTCGCCGATCCCCGACGATGCGCCGGTGATCCAAATGCGTTTATGGTAAAAAAAGTCGGACATAGGCGGAAGCGAAGGTAGCGAAACCGCTGATAACTTTAAACCGCTCATCCTGTGCGTTGGCGTTCGCACAGGTAAAAATGCCACAGTAAGCGCGTTCCCACGCTCCGCCAGGGCTGCCAATGCCGGGTTTGTTCCTCCAGAACAGCGTGCTCGGGGCGTTTTTCCAGCGCCTTCAGCACCCGGAAGGCTTCCTGCATGGCAATGTCGCCTTTGGGGAGGATATCCGTCCGGAGCAGGCACTCGGACAGGTAAATATCCACCGTCCAGTCGCCGATGCCTTTTTGCTGTTTCAGGACGGCGCGCACATCGTCGTCGGGTAAAACGGGCAACTTGTCGAGGTGAAGGCGTTCCAATTTGACCTCGAGGGCGAGGGACCGTGCATAAGCGGTTTTCTGCCGGCTGAATCCGATCTGGCGCAGTGTTTCGTCGTCGAGGTCGAGCAGACCTGCAGCCGTAACCTCCCCCAGCCGCTCTTGCAGGCGCCGGAAGGCCGCGTTGGCCGAGGCCAGGGACACTTGCTGTTCTAAAATGATATGGATAAGGGTGGAAAACCCCGGGGTGCGGGCCCAGAGCGGCGGGTAGCCGTAGCGGTCGAACACCCTGGCCAGGGCCAAATCGCGCGCTGCCAGCCAGTGCGTCGCTTCTTTGAGGTTGTTTTCGTCGAGTTTCAGTATCATTGCTACGAAATAACAAATCTACGGCGCAACGTGAAAATCGCAACGCTTACTTTAAACCCCGCTTTGGACAAAAGCACCGCTACGGAGCGGCTGACCCCGGAACAAAAGCTGCGCTGTACCGCTCCCCAGGAGGATGCCGGCGGCGGCGGGATCAATGTTTCCAAAGGTATTCACAAACTGGGCGGCTCCAGCACGGCCGTTTTCCCCGTGGGCGGGATGAACGGCACCCGGCTGCTGCGTATTCTTCAAACGACCGGCATTGACACCCAGGTACTGGAACTCCAGGGGGAGACCCGGGAAAACTTTTCGGTGACCGAATCGTCCACCAACGTACAGTACCGCTTTACCATGCCTGGGCTGGACATGCGCGAACAGGACGCGGAAGCCTGCCTCGAACTGGTTAGGCGGCTGCAACCCGACGTGCTGGTGGCCAGTGGAAGCCTGCCGCCCGGCCTGCCGGAAACATTTTATGAAAAGGTGGCTGCCTTTGCCAAAAAGATCAACGCCAAACTCATCCTCGATACATCGGGCGCCGCGCTCCAGGCGGCGGCCGATGAAGGATTGTACCTCCTGAAACCCAACCTGGCCGAACTCAGCGCCCTGGCCGGCGTTCGGAAACTGGAATTGAACCACGTCGACGACGCGGCGCTCAGCATTATTCACCAGGGCAAGTGCGAGATCGTGGTGGTTTCCCTTGGCCCGCAAGGAGCGCTGTTGGTCACCCGCGACGGTTTTGAGCACATTCCGGCTCCGCCGGTTCAAAAACGCAGTACGGTGGGCGCAGGCGACAGTATGGTGGCGGGCATGGTGTGGGCGCTGAGTGTCGGCCGCTCGCTTCCGGAGATGGCGCGGCTTGGCGTGGCCTGTGGAACGGCCGCCACGATGAACCCCGGAACGGAACTGTTTCATCCCGAAGATGTTTGGCGCCTCGAACAATGGATCAATACCTACGGCGAACGCTATAAGATTACCGATTTTTAAAACCCTAAAGTTCCAATAATAAATACCGATGCCTATTTTTGCCGGCTTGATATTCTTTCGCTGTTCGTTATGATCAACTTGATTCTTTTTGGCCCGCCAGGTTCCGGCAAGGGAACGCAGGCGGTGCGTTTAGTGGATAAGTATAATTTGGTGCACATTAGTACAGGGGATTTGTTTCGATTTGAAATGAGCAACAACACTCCACTCGGGCTAAAGGCTAAATCCTATATTTCCAAAGGCGAACTGGTACCCGACGAGGTCACCATCGGCATGTTGCGCAACAAGGTGGAAGCGCACCCGGATGCCAACGGTTTTATTTTTGACGGCTTCCCGCGCACCATCCCCCAGGCAGAAGCCCTGCAGGCACTTCTGGAGTCGGAAGGGACCATGGTGCATGCCTTGCTGGCCCTGGAGGTGGCCGACGAAGAGATCGTGCATAGGATCAAATTGCGGGGCATGACCTCCGGGCGCGCCGACGATTCGGACGAAAACATCATCCGGAACCGCATCGAAGTATATAAAAACGAAACGACCCCGGTATTCGATTTTTTTGCCGGGTACCATAAGAGCCACACCATCAACGGAATGGGCGATATCGACGAAATCTTCAACCGGTTGTGCGCCGTTATCGATATGCTCAACCCCAAAAGGGCGGTTACCGTTTAATACCCTTCCCTTCCGCACCGATATCGTTCCCACGCGAAGCGCTGTTGTTATGCTAAAAGGTACTACTTTTGCTGGCAAATCAAAGTCTACCGTATATGGCGCTCCCATCCAATCCCTGGCAAGCATTGATGCAACGGCTTCCGGCGCCGCTGCAGAATCGGTACTACCTGACGCTCCTGATTTTCTTTTTTATCCTCATTTTCCTGGATAAACACAGTTTTTGGACCCAATGGCGCCTGCACCGCGCGCAGCAACGGCTGGAAGCCGACCGGGCCTACTACGAGCAAAAAATTCAGGAGGCCCAGGAGGAAGCGGAAGATTTTGACCTCACCAAAGAAAAATATGCCCGGGAACACTACTTCATGAAGCGTTCCAATGAGGATGTCTACATTATTAAAGAAGATAAATAATCGTTTTTCATGTCTGTTTTAGTCAATAAACACTCCCGGATTATTGTACAAGGTTTTACCGGAAAGGAAGGCACGTTCCATGCCGAACAAATGATTGCCTACGGCACCAACGTCGTGGGTGGCGTTACCCCGGGCAAAGGCGGCCAAACCCACCTCGATCGCCCCGTGTTCAACACAGTAGAGCACGCCGTAAAAGCAACCGGCGCCGATACCACCATTATTTTCGTACCGCCCGCATTCGCAGCCGATGCCGTTATCGAAGCCGCACAATCGGGTATTAAAGTCATTGTCGCCATCACCGAAGGCATCCCGGTGCAGGATATGGTGCGCGCCAAAGCCTATATCAACGGCAAAAACTGCCGCCTGATCGGCCCCAACTGTCCCGGTATCATTACGCCCGGCGAAGCCAAAGTGGGGATCATGCCCGGTTTCGTGTTCAAACGCGGCCCCATCGGGTTGGTATCCAAATCCGGAACGCTGACCTATGAGGCCGCCGATCAGGTGGCGAAAGCGGGCCTGGGCATCACCACGGCCATCGGGATCGGCGGCGATCCGATCATCGGAACCACCACGCTCGACGCCATCGAATTGTTTATGAACGACCCCGAAACGGAAGGAATCGTAATGATCGGCGAAATAGGCGGCGCCCTCGAAGCCGAAGCTGCCCGCTGGATCCGGGCCAACGGCAACCAAAAGCCAGTCATCGGCTTCATCGCCGGCCAAACGGCGCCGAAAGGCCGTAAAATGGGCCACGCCGGCGCCATTGTCGGCAGCGCCGACGATACTGCCGAAGCCAAAATGCGCATCCTGGCCGAGAACGGTATTACTGTCGTTAATTCCCCGGCACAGATCGGGGCCACGGTGAAAAAAGTAATGGGCGGCTAAGGCCCGGCCCCATTCACGCTATAGTAGTAATTGGTCTTTCAGCGCGCCGAAACCTGTGTTTTGAGGCGCACCCTTATCCGGAGGCACGGTAAAACGCTCTGTTCGAATGGCGTTGACCGTGCCTCCGCGCATTGCGGCGCAATGGTGTTGGCCGCGTTCGTATTGCCCCATCTACTCTCTTGTTTGTCAGGCCGTTAAGGATCGCTTTGCTTTCACCTTAAGCCTTTAACCGCGCAGGTTTCGTGAAAAGCAGTGACCTTCCGCAGGCCGGCAAAACTCGCTCTTCACCTGTTGGATGAGGTCCGGTTGTTGCGGCAGCGACTGCCTGCAAGCCCTTGCCCGTGCAGGCGTGTACCTGGGCGGGTCTGACCCGCGTTCGGGTAAATTGCTTCGGCTGTGATGCGGATGCCGGAAAGTGGGCGCTGTTTCTGGCGGTGTAACGGCAAAACGCCGGATTCTTTTTGCCCGGCCGGCTGCTGCGACTTAAATTGCAGGAGATTTTAACCCAACCTTATCCCGTGTAACGCATGAAAAATCTGCTCCTTCCCGCCTGCCTGCTGCTGGCGCTTGCCGCCGCCGCTCAATGCCCGCCACAGATACTGAACTGCCCCGCCGCCCCGCAATCGATCTGCGATTCTACCGATAACAATACCCAGCTCTGGAATGATTCCGGTTGGTGGGACCCCCTCACCGGCACGCATAACCTCGCCGAAGGGCCGGCCAACCTTTGCCTGACGGTGTTGGATACCTGTGCGGCCGGCAATTTTACCCTCAAGTACACGCTTTTCCTCGATCTCGACCTCGACGGCACACCCGAAACCATCGTCGACAGCGACAGCCTGCCCGGCTGGAACGCGATTTTCTACAACAACGCTGCCGCCGACAGCCTCAACGGCGGCACGCTGCGTCCGTTTGACGAACGCCCGGTATCGCCGGAGCAGAAATACGGATTCGCCCTGCAAACCATCACCAACGGCGATACCCTTCGGGCCTGCGTACGCTGGAATACGGAACAGGCGCCGGGCGGTTATGTGGTTCCGGAACTGCCTTACGGCGCCCACCGAATCGTCTGGACGGTTTTACAAAACGGCTCTGCCGTACAGATCTGTAGCGATACGTTTACCGTAGCCGACTGCGCGAAACCGGAGGTGGTATGTTTCAACAGCCTGAGCGTTAACATCATGCCGACTGCAATGGTGCTTCTGTGGGACACCGATTTCCTGCAATACGCCGTGGACAATGCGACGCCCAGCCAACAAATCAAGATCGGCGTCCGGCGTTCGGGTACGGGTTCCGGCTTCCCACTCAATCCGGACGGGACGCCGCAACACTACGTAGTTTTCACCTGCGACGATCTCGGCACAAACCTGGTGGAGTTGTGGGCCATGGACCTGGCCGGCAATACCGATTACTGCGAGACGTATGTCATTGTAACGGACAATTTGAGCAATTGCGTCACCGGCGATCCCGGCGATAACTTCGCCTGTGTTACTTCGGCGTGCAGCAACATGCCGATGGAAGGGGTTGCGGTGGAGGTCCAGGGCGCAAGTCCCGCTTTACCGCCCTTTCTTTTAAGCGCCAATACGGGGCCGGACGGGTGCATCCATGCTACGGCTTTTCCGCTTTCGAAGGATTACTCCATCGTCCCTTACCTGGATACCGACCCGCTCAATGGGGTTTCCACGTTCGACCTCGTTCTGATCAATAAACACATTCTGGGGGTCGAGCCTTTGAACAACCCGTATAAAATCTTGGCTGCGGATGCCAACGACAGCCGGTCGATTACCACCTTCGACGTCATCGAATTGCGCAAACTTATTCTCGGCTTTTACACGGATCTGCCGAACAGCCCCTCCTGGCGCTTTGTGCCCAAGGATTTCGTATTCCCCAATGTGTCCAATCCGTTTCAAACACCGGTGCCCGCCAATGTCGTTTACTCGGGGCAATCGGTGGAATTTTTGGGAATCAAGGTGGGCGATGTGAACTGCAATGCATCGCTGAATAATTTTGCCCCGCCGGCAGAAGACCGGACCCTCGCAGCGCTTACCCTGCCCGATTTAGCGCTGTCGGCCGGTCAATCGCTCGATATACCGTTGGGCATTCCGGCAGGCGCCGAATGGCTGGGTTTTCAGTTCGCCCTTCAGTTCGATGCCGACAAGATCGGGATTGAAAACATAGCGCCGGGTAATCTGTCCGGACTCGACGGGCAATCCTACGGCCAACCACGGCCCGGTGTCGTTACCGCCAGTTGGTTTGATGCGTGGCCGCAGCATATCGCGCCGGATCAGGCGCTGATGACCTTTCGCGTCCGGGCAAAATCGACCGTGCGCCTGGCCGAGGCGGTTCGCTTTTTGCCGCAACAATTGCGGGCCGAGGCCTATACGGCAGACGAACGCGCCCCAAATCTGCAGTTGCTTTTTGTGGATCCGGCCAACCCAACCGACGCTGCAACCATCTTCGCGCCACAGCCCAATCCCACTACTGGCGCCGCCCGTATTCCGGTACATTTGGCGGTAGAGCAACCGGTTCGGCTGGAGCTGTACGATATGGCCGGGCGGTTGCTGCTCCGGCAGGAAAGCGAACAACCCGCCGGCCTGCAATGGATCGACGTGCCGGCCAGCGCCCTGGGGCCGGCCGGCGTGTACACCTGGCGGGTGCGAGCCGGTCAAACGACCCGTTCGGGCAAATTGGTGCGGTTGTAGTTGCGGTTTCTCAGGTGGGTAAATCCATCCGGATGCGCCGCTCATTTGGGAGGTAGTTGTTCCAGCGATTGGGCAACGCCTTGAGCCAACCCAGGTTCAAACCGGCATATTGCGCCAAGGCCCAGCCTTTTGCGGGAGCCGATGCGGGCAGATCGAACACCTCTTTCTTCAGGAAAAGGAGCGCTTGCTCCCGGCTGAATTCGATGGCCGGCAGGGTAGGGGCTACCCCTGTGCTGAGCGCAAGGGCGTGCGACGGTATAAAGTCATGGCCTTTGAACTGACCGATATTAGTACCAAACCATTTGTTTTTCAGCACTTTGTCCAGTGTTCGATAAGCGGATTCCAGCTGGCGTGGCAGCGCCAGCACATCGCCGGCAGGTGTTTGAAAAAATTGTTGCCCGGCGTCCGGGTGCAGCCAGGTGGCTGCTTCGGCAGCTCCCTGTTTGGAGAGGGGCTTGATATTCCGGAAGCCGGGCGGTTCCGGTAGTCGCGGCGCCGGCCCATTTGCTTTTCGAAACACGCTGATAAAAAAGCCTTCGCCGGCGAGGCGGTGCGGGAAAAAATGGTATCCCGGATTGGCGGCAGTTATACCCCAGTGTTCGGGCAGGCTCAACGTCAGGGGCTCCAGGTCGAATGCTGTGATCAGCCAGGCCGCGTTGTCTTCATCTTCCTGTCGGTTGTAGGTGCAGGTGGAATAGGCCAGCACACCGCCGGGTCGCAGGGTTGCTACTGCCGCTGCAAGGATGCGGCGTTGTCGCAGGGCGCAGTGGTCCACGTGCGCGGGCGACCATTCGCGCACGGCCTCGGGGTCTTTGCGGAAAAGCCCCTCCCCGCTGCAGGGGGCATCGGCCACGACCACGTCGAACCAGCCTTCCAGTTCGGAGAACGCCTCCGCTTCGGCGCTGCAAACCGCCACATTCGGATACCCCCATTTTTCCAGGTTTTCCCGCAACACTCCTACGCGTTGACGGATGACCTCATTGGCCACCAGCAGGCTTTGCGGGTTCATCATCGATGCCAGCAGGGTGCTTTTTCCTCCGGGAGACGCGCATAAATCCAGCACGCGGCGGGGTTGAGACCAATCCACCGTTTGCCGGAGGGCTTCGTACAAAAACATCGAGGAGGCCTCCTGCACGTAGTAGGCGCCGGCGTGAAACACCGGATCGAGTGTAAAAACGGGGCGCTCCGGCAAATACCACGCGTCGGGGTGCCAGGGCACCGGTTTCCCGCTTGCGGCTTCGCGCGAACTTGCCGGCGCTTTCAGCGGATTGTACCGGATACTTACGGGCGGCGGTTCCTGGAGCGCGGCCGCAAACGCCGGGTATTCATCCCCCAGGATGCGCTGCATTTGCCGTTCGAACGGCGGCGGTAAGCTTGGATGCATCGATAACCGGTTCATGGGGGGTAAGATGGAATTGGGCAGTATACCGGCCGGATTGTCCCTGGTCAGACATTGCCTCCGCAAAAATCTTTGAAATCCGGAAAAACCTGAAAATCGTATCTATTTTTACCTCATCGAAAACACTTTTTTCCGATATTAACGGACAGCATAACCATGAATGCAAACAACGCCTTGCTCACAACCGTTCATCAAATCAATCAGGTAATTGCTCAAATGACCCCTGAAGATTACCGGCTGGCACTGCCGGAATTTGAAGGCGGCAGTTTAGGGCAGCATTTCCGCCATATTCTGGAGTTTTTTCAATGCCTGGAAGATGGCGTCCGTTCCGGCGTTGTGGATTATGCCGCACGCAACCGCAACCCCATCTATGAGAACAATCCGGATATTTCCGCCGCTGCGTTCGAGGCCTTTTCGCATGTTTTGCCCACCTTCAATCTGGCGCAAAATATTCAGGTGCGTGCAGAATTCGGGAGCGACGACCGGCCCTGTTACGACAGCACCGTGGGGCGTGAACTCCTGTTTGTCTACGACCACGCCATCCACCACCTCGCCATTATCAAGATTGGGCTGGTCTGCCATTTCCCGCAGGTGCAGGCAGAAAAAGATTTAGGCGTTTCGCCTTCGACCATCAAAGCACGGGCGAAAATGGAGAACTGAGGGGCGGATCCTTCGTGATACTGGTACATGCCGTCCAAACAAAAGCGCCGGATGCGCTGGGGAGTTCTGTTTTTTCGAAATACATACGGTAGGACTGCCGGAAGGTGTCTTTTTGTATCCATCCGTTCGTTTCAGCGGTGAAACCCGACCATGGGAAGGGCTCCAGGCGCAGGTGGCCGCGGAAATCGAGTTCTTTCAGGCCATATGCTTTGTACAGGCTCTCCTTGGCCGTCCAAAATACATGCATGAGGTCGAACTGATCAGCGCTGCTGAACGGCTGCAAAAAGGCTTCCTCCTCCACATGCAGGAATTTGGCGGCCAAACGCGGCATTTTTTCCACCAGTACTTGCAGATCACAACCACACACGCAATCGGCCAGCATGGCCCCCACGATGCCATGCGAATGGCTGAGCGAACAATGTAATTCCGGCCGGTCGAGAAAAAAAGGTTTGGCGAACGCATTTTTGCCCAACGGCAAACGCTCCACCGATCCGGTGAGTTTGTGTAGTAACCAGCGCCCGGCCAGCCATTCCAGCCGCCGGATGCCTTTGTAGCGGGCCAGGTCGTTTTCCTCGTCGGGTCGAAGCGGGAGGTCCTCCCGGAAATAGGCCTCATTTTCGGCAATTTGCCAAACCCCGAACGTGAACGATTGCTCGTCCGGCGTGTCCTGCAAGAGGGTAATATGACGGGTGAAAAGCAACGGCATGAATGGAGCACAAAGATGCGGTTAATGCTGTGCATCCAATACGAATACCCTGATATTTCACGGCGAACAGAACAGCAATAACTCCCTTCTCGAGTGCGGGAGCTTGTGCCAAAAGGCTGCTTCCGCAAAAGACGCGATAAGAAACGCTCGAAAAATGACGTCCCGATCGGAACGAATTAAGATTTCTCTCCCGAGCCCACTGGACTTTACAAATCGTGCCTTTGTTATTTCATCGTTCCAAAATTATCCACCCCGGAGGCGCAGCGGTTTTTCTGCGCCTCCGGGGTGGAATAACATCATTTGCGGTGGGTAAAATTTTGCCTTCGATCTTTTGACACAACCCTATGATCCCGGGGCAGCGTCAATTTCAATCGCCGACTTTGACGATCTTTTTTGCCCAGTGCTTGCCGCCTGCCTGCAATTCGACGCTGTACAAGCCATTGGGTAGTTTCGAGTCTTGCCACAAAATGCTGTGCTCGCCGGCATCCAGCAATTCGCCCGTGTACCAGGCTTGAACCTGGTGGCCATATGCGTCGAGTACGCGCAGCGAAACGGGCGTTTTGTCGAGGAGGTTGAATTGCACCCGCATTTTGGAGCGGAACGGGTTGGGGTAGAGTTCCAGTTGTCCGGTACTGCTTGCAGCATGCACGGTTTGGTTACGGCTTTCCGCACCCCCGGAATAGAGCGGAGCCACGATGGGTGCCGCGCAGGGGTCGATAAAGGCGTGGAAATTGTCGCCGCTGGTAAAACCGGGCTTGAGCAATACGGCGTGGCCGGCTTTAAAGACCACCGGGGCGCCATTGGCCACCATGTCGCAATCGGAACGGATGTCGTTCGACACATCAAGGCCATAAGGCAGCAGTAGTCCGTGCACCAGATCGAGCAGGGGGCAGTCTACTTCCACATCGTAGCCGAAACCGTCGGTGCTGTTCACGCCTACGGCATTCCAGGCGCGTGCGCATTGCAGCACTTCGTTGGAGCAGTTGCCAAACAGGTCGATCGCGGCCTGGATGGCACCTTGTTTGGCATCGCTGTAGTCCGACGAACTGGTCAGGTAGGTGGTCAGGCTTCGGTAAGCGATATCGGCGGCGCTATTGGCGCTGATACCCTGCACGTCGAAATAATCGCCGTTGTCGTTGGTGCCGCTGCCGCCCTGGGAGAGGAGGTAGAACCAAAAGTTTTGAACGCCGCTGTTGGTATGCACGCCACAGTTGTCGTTGGTGCCGTCGCAAGGCGAAGAAATGGCCACCCAGTTGGTACCCAGGTACGTGTCCGGGTCGCTTTTGTCGTTCGGGTTGGTCATGTTGCGGATGTAGCCGCGTTGGGCGCCCACCAGGAAGTCTATCGAGCCTTCGGTAAACAATTGCACCATTTCACCGAAGATATCGCTGAATGATTCGTTGAGGGCGCCCGATTCGCCGGAATAGGTCAGATCGGCTTCATTAGAGGTTACTGCATGGGTGAATTCGTGGCCCACGACATCTATGGTGTTCCAGTCGTCGGTGGTAGTGCCGTCGGTGCCGTTGTCGCCAAAACGCCAGATCTGCTCGCTGGGGCTCCAACTGGCGTTGCTCCAGTACCGGGTTCCATTGGCGCGGATAAAACCGGCCTGGTTGTAACCGTTAATGTCTGCTCCGCCGTTGTCGTAACTGTCGCGACCGTAACGGTTCAGGTAGAACTGCCAGGACTGGTGCAGGCCAAAATAGGTTTGGATCGCAGAGGTTTGGCCGGTCCAGTTGTTATCGGCATCGGTATATTCGGTGGAGAATGCCGTAGAGGAAGAGTCCTGGGCATTGAACACATGAATATTGGGCGATTGGCAATCGTCGAGCAAGATATAGTTCGGGCCCGACTGGCTGGTAGAGAAGTTAACCGTACCGTTCCAGGTGGTGACGCCGGAACCAGGGTCGCAGTCGATCACAAGCGGTACCCGGCGAAGGAGGCCCATCGTGGTGGCGTCGAGGTACAGGCGTTCCGACAACCCGTCGGTGGTATTCAGATCGAAACGCCAGGCCAGACGCAGGGTTGGCGTCTCGTCGAGGTGTATCCATACCAGTTCGCCGCTTGGAAAGTACGTGGCATTGGGGTCGTTTTTACGGGCCTGCAGCGCAAGCTCGGCTTTTTTATCAAGCCACAGGTAGTTTTGGCTGGGCAGCAGGGCCAGGGCATATTCGAGGGCTTTGGTTGCTTCGACGATCACCGGCGGTTCGACCGCTTCCAGACCGGCGATCAATTGGCCGTTGGCGGTGACGACGCGGCCTTCGCGCTCGTGCAGGATATAAACAGTGCCCTCCACCGGATATCCTTTGTGGTACTGCTGGTATCGATAGTGGGTCATGCCCAATTGGTCGGTATTGGTGCGCAGCAGCCGAAATTCATCGCGCGGATTAAGACCGAGGGCGGTTTGAGCGGTTTCAAAAAAATTGCGGGCGGAAAGTTGCACATCGTCGCGCACTTTGAGCCAGCGCGGGGAGCAACCCGGCTGTGCCAGGGCCGCCCAAGCCTGCCGGCGGGCGATGTCGCTGACCTGGCCGTACACCGCGGCTTGCTGCCCGGCTGCGCACAGCGCGAGCAAGAAGATCCATTTTTTCATGGCGTTTGATTTTTGCGGTGAAGGATAGGTTAGCGTTTTGCTGCTTGCAGGTCGGTGCGGAGTGCATCGATTTGTTTTTGCTGGGCAATGAGCAACAGGGTCAGTTCTTCCACTTTTTGGAGCAAAACGCGGTTCATTTCACCGAGTTCGATGCCGCCATTTTGTTCCACCGTGGCCGCCGCGGGCACACCCGGTAAGTGTTTGTTTTCTGCAATATATTGTTCCCAGGCACAGAGGTCGGGCGTGGCGTAGTTCGGTTCGAAAACATAGTCGGGCCAATTGGACTGCAGGGCGACCTTTACTTCAGTGGCGATCACACTACCATTGACATACAGCATGTAACTGCCGGGAGTGGACGGCGGGTTGCCGACGATCACGCGGCCGTCGACGCGGGCATCGGTGCCGATGTGCGCCGAATTGTTTACCGCCAGGTCGCCGCCTACGTTGGCATTGCTCGATACGACCAGGGAATTACCGACGGCTACATTGCCGCTGGTGCCCACGTTGCCGGCTACGGTGGTGTTGCCGCCGAGCCGGGTGGTGCCGTTGACATCGAGTTTAGCCGTTGGCGTGGTCGTGGCGATACCGACGTTGGTGCCGTCGTCCCAGAGCTGGCTGTCGCCGAGTTTGCTCGGGTCGGTAAATTTGGCTACCCGGTTGGGCGTTCCGGCAATATCGCCGCTGGTCAGCAGTTTTTCCCATGCATTCGTCCAGGCGCCGGCGTTGGCGGCTTCGCGGCGGTGGTAGATCCCGCCTGCATTGAAGAACAACTGGTGGTCGGTGGTGCCGCCCGTGTTATTGGTTGGCGCGAGGGTCAACAGGCCTCCGCGGGAGACGTCGGGAGCGGCGATTTCGGCGCCGGATTTGTTTTCGAAATAGGCTTCCGCTACGTAGGTGTCGGGCCCCGGGTTGCCGGTGTTGGCATCCATGTGGATACGGCCGAAAAAGTCGCCAGATGTATGGGTGTCGCCTATCACATCGAGGTTGAAGCCCGGAGTTACCGTGCCGATGCCCACGAGGCCTTCGGCGGTGATCACCATTCGGTCGTAGGGCCCGTCGCTTCCGGTCCGAAACAGCAGGTTGGCGGGGAGGTGCCCGGCATCAACGGGCCCCGTGATAAAGGAGCGGATGGAGGCGCCGGTGCGGATGTTGTTCAGGCCGAGCAGCCCGCTGAATTTGATATCGCCGAGCATATCGCCCTGGAGAACCGGTTCGGCGCCGTTCGGGCCGCTGTTGTACCGGTACAGCACCAGTTCGGGTTTGGTACCGCCGGCTTGGGCAAAGGCAGTTGATGCAAAAGACAGCGCAAAGAGGCACAGGAGAAGCGTGTACAGGAAAGGGGTTTGGATCTTTTTCATTGGTAATGATTTTTGTGGTGGATGAATTGGGTGAAGTATGCCGCAAATTTTTAGGGAAGCGCCGTCTTTGTTTTGGAAATGAGCTGGAAATGGTTGAGAATTGTTTGAGAATTGCGACTATCCTTTTATATCGCTTTTTGTGTTGCCCTGCGACGCAAAAAGTAAATTAATCCTCGCCGACGGAAGCACTCACCCTAAGCTGATTGTCCATGCAGACCAATGAATTTACCATTTTCCGAACGCTCCTCGAAGAAGTGCATGCCAAAGCCTTCGCAGAAACCCTCACCAACCTGCCGCACGGTAAAGCCCATGCCCTGAGCTGGTTTATTGAAGAGGCGACAGGGCAGTTGCTCAGTTACAAGACCTTGGCCAATTATGCTAATGCCGTGCTGGATAACCAACCGGCCCGGATCAATCCGAATCTCACCACATTGGCCATCCTGGTCCAGTTTGTGTGGGGGCATTTGCCCGGAAGCGACGGAGCGATCTGGTTCCAGTACCGCAACGGCGTGCTGCGGGGCCAGTTGTCTGTGTTCCGTACTGCGCAGGAACGGGCCGCCTAACCGGCAATTCGCCTGATTTACCCTGCTTGGCCGCATTCCGCAACCGGGCAGCGATACAGTTTTTTCTCTATGGGCATTAAAATACCCGTGCGGAACCTGACTTTTGCAGCGATCCTTAGCAATCCTGCCATCGCTGCCATGAAACAACTGTTCTTTTTATTCCGCTTCCTTCTCCTGACCCCTGTACTCCTGGATGCCCAAATTGACCTGAACTACGCCTGGAAATTCAAGACTGGCGACGACCCGGCTTTTGCGCGCGCTGCCCTTGACGACCGCGACTGGGATACGCTTTCTGTACAAAAAAACTGGGAAGACCAGGGCCACCCCGATTACGACGGGTTTGCCTGGTACCGCCTCCATTTCAAGGCGCCGGCATCCATGCGCGATGCTGCGACGCTGCCCAATGCCATCCGCATCGACCTGGGTACCATAGACGACGTGGATGCGGTGTACTTGAACGGCCAGCAAATAGGCCAAACCGGCCGTTTCCAGTCGGACGACGATGGTTATGCAACGGCCTGGGACATCCCGCGCCGTTACCTCGTGGCTTGCGGCGAAGGCCAGGAAGAGCCACGGCTCCATTGGGATGCCGATAATGTGCTCGCAGTGCGCGTGTTTGACGACGGCGGCCCCGGCGGTTTCTTTGGCACTACACCGCGACAACTGGTAATGGCGGAAATCATTGATTTCGTCGGCCTTTCCGGACAAGCAAAACTGTTGTCGCCCGCCACCGGCGATTCTGCTGAGATCCGGTTTGCCCTCACAAACCGGTACAACCGACCGGTACAGGGATCGATCAATATTGACCGGGGGCAAGGCAAAAAAGGGGGCAATAGATCGGAAGCGGTGGTGATTTCCCCCGGACAGGAAGCCGCATTCACTTTACGCGAATCGCTGGCCGAGCCCACCCGGGTTAGCCTGGTGTTTGTGGAAAAATCATCCGGAAAATCGATCCGGACCGATGTGGAAACGCCCTATATCCTCACGCCACCCGAATCGCCCAAACCCCGGATCAACAACGCTGAAGCGTACGGCGCCCGACCCGGCGCGCCGTTTTTATTCACCATCGCCGCCACTGGCCAGCGGCCGATGCGTTTCAGCGCAAACGGACTGCCGGCGGGATTGCAAATCGACGAGCGCAGTGGCATCATCAGCGGCGCCGTCGCCGACCGGGGCATCTTCAGCGTAACCCTGGAAGTTGCTAACAGCCTTGGAAACAGTACCAAAGTGGTCAATTTTGTTATTGGCGACAACATCTGCCTGACCCCGCCGATGGGCTGGAGTTCGTGGAACTGCTGGGGACTGAGCGTCAGCGATGCTAAAGTACGCGCCTCAGCCGATGCCTTGGTCCGCAAGGGGCTGGCCAACCATGGCTGGACCTACATCAATATCGACGACGGCTGGGAGGCCGGGCGCGATTCGGTTACGGGTGAGATTCTCCCCAACAGCAAATTCCCGGACATGAAAGGCCTGGCGGCTTACCTGCATGGCCAGGGGCTCAAATTCGGGATTTACTCCTCCCCGGGGCCGCGCACCTGCGGCTTTCACACGGGCAGCTATCAACACGAACTACAGGACGCGCTGACCTGGGGGAAGTGGGACGTTGATTTTTTAAAATACGACTGGTGCTCCTATTCCGGCGTCACGCGGAAGGCCGTGCAGGATTGGACGCAGGAAGACCTGCAAAAACCGTATCGCATCATGCGCGCAGCCCTCGACAGCACGCACCGCGATATCGTGTACAGCCTCTGCCAATACGGAATGGGTGAAGTATGGAAATGGGGCGCCGATGCGGGCACCGGCGGCAACCTCTGGCGCACTACCGGCGACATCATCGATACCTGGGAGAGCATGCACAGTATCGGGTTCAGCCAAACAAAATGCGGCCCCTACGCCCATCCAGGCCATTGGAACGACCCGGATATGCTGATCGTGGGCAAGGTAGGCTGGGGCGACGACCTGCACCCTACCCGGCTCACCCCTTCAGAACAGTATACCCACATGAGCTTGTGGGCATTGCTTTCAGCGCCGTTGCTCATTGGCTGCGACCTGTCGCAAATCGACGCGTTTACGTACAACCTGCTGGCCAACGATGAAGTGCTGGCTATTGATCAGGATATAGCCGGCAAACAGGCCGCTTTAGTCATCGACCGCGATGGGTATCAGGTGTGGGTGAAAGATCTGGCCGACGGCGGCCGGGCCGTGGGAATCTTTAATCTGTCGGATCAGGATCAAGAGATCCGGGTGGATTGGAAGGAATTGGGGCTGTCGGGGTTCAATCGGGTAAGGGATGTTTGGCGGCAGCGGGATTTGGACAAACCGAACCGGATGTTTAGCTCGACTATATTCCGGCATGGCGCGGTGCTGGTGAAAGTGGATTGAGGGCAACGCACCCCGGTCATTCGTAAAAATCTTCCGTAGCGCCTGTGGTTGCGGGCCGAAGTTTAACAACAGCCCGACCTCAACAGCCATAACCTTACGGTCATTTTACGCGTATTTGTGATGGTTCAGGATCAGGGCATCAACCGTTATTAATTCAATGGGAACCGCTCCGTTCACTGGTAGATCAGCGAAACAATTACCGACGATCTGATGCTTATCATACACGTTGATCAATTGTTGCGCCTGTACCGGCAACCCGGCCAGCGACAATTCCACGTACAATGCCATTTCTGTACTTTTTCCGGGAAACCCAAACCTAATTGGTTGTACATATCATCCAGGGCTGGAATAATTTTGCGGGTCAGTGTTTGGTGCGGATAGCCATTAAACCGCAAATGTCCAACGTGGAAATAATATACCTCATTCAGGCTGGGTTTAATCCATTTTTTTGAAATGACATATGCATGTAAAATATTGGTTTATAAATGATTGACTCGATATTTTGTCTAAATCGCTGTATATGAAATTCATAGGTTACCTGCTTTTTTTGCTCCCGGTTATCGCCCATGCACAGGTCCGTTTCACCTTTACCGAATGGGAAGACCCCACCGTCCCTTCCATCGGCAAGGAGCCGCCGCATGCCGCGGTGCTGCCGTTTGCCAACGAGACGGATGCATGTACCGGTGATTATGCCCGGTCGCCCTGGTATCAAAGCCTCGACGGCAATTGGCGGTTTTATTACGTCAACAGGCCGGAGGAACGCCCAACGGCATTCATGCGCGACGACTTTAACGATTTCAATTGGCATACCCTGGCCGTACCCGGCAATTGGGAACTCGAAGGGTTCGGTATTCCGATCTACACCAACATACAGTATCCTTTTCCACTGAACCCGCCGAAAATCGACCATGCTTATGCCCCGGTAGGGTCGTATCGCACCCGCTTCACCGTCCCCGGCCATTGGCAAGGCCGCGAGGTGATCCTGCATTTTGGTTCGGTAAGCGGCGCGATCTATGTTTGGCTGAACGGACAGCCGGTAGGACTCAGCAAAGCCGCCAAGACGCCCGCCGAATTCAACATTACGCCCTACCTGCGCCCCGGCGATAACCTGCTGGCCTGCCAGGTATTTCGCTGGCACGACGGCTCCTACCTCGAAGATCAGGACATGTGGCGCCTCTCCGGCATCGAGCGCAGCGTGTACCTTTATGCCCGTGGGGCGCCTTCGGTGGGCGATTCTTGGGTGAAAACCGGTCTCGACGACCAATACCGCAACGGAACGGTATCCGCCAGCGTATTCCTGCACAACGGCCCGGAGGCTACCGGAACCGGTTTCAGCGTCGGTCTGTCGCTCTATGATGCCGCCCAAACCCGGGTGTTTTACCAGGAAAAAAAAGTGACGCTCAGCAAAGGCATACCCGTAGCATCGCTAACATTCGATGGGACCGTTGAACAACCGGCCCAGTGGAGCGCCGAACACCCCAACCTGTATACGGCGGTCGTTACGATCAAAAATGAACGCGGCGCGGTACTCGAAGCGACCGGCAGCCGGGTGGGATTCCGGCGGATCGAAATTAAAAAAGGCGCCTTGTTTGTCAACGGACAGCGCATCCTCGTCAAAGGCGTCGACCGCCACGAGCACGACCCCGACCGGGGCCACGTGCCCAGCCGGTATTGGATGCAGCGCGATATTGTCCTGATGAAACAGCACAACATCAACACCGTGCGCAGCTCCCACTATCCGAACGATCCGGAATGGCTGAACCTGTGCGACGAATACGGTATCTACCTTATCGACGAAGCCTGCATCGAAACCCACGGGCTGGGCGCCTTTGGGTGGTTTCCCCTGGGTAAAGAACGGCATCCGGCCTACGACCGGCAGTGGTTTCCGGCCATGGAAGAACGCATTCAAAGCATGTGGGAACGCGACAAGAACCACCCGAGTGTTATCCTCTGGTCGATGGGGAACGAATGCGGCAACGGGCCGTTGTTCGAACAGATGTATCAGTGGCTCAAAGATCAGGACCCAACGCGTTTCGTTATGTTCGAACAAGCCGGCGAGGCCGCCAACACCGACATCGTATGCCCGATGTACCCGGCAGTGGAACGCATGAAGGCTTATGCTCAGGATCCTTCCAAGCTCCGCCCCTTTATCATGGTGGAATACGCCCACGCCATGGGAAACTCTACCGGCAATTTTCAGGAATACTGGGATATCATCCGCAGCAGCAACAAGATGCAGGGCGGATGTATCTGGGATTGGGTGGATCAGGGTATCCGGCATACTGATGAATTCGGCCGCACCTATTTTGCCTACGGCGGCGACCTGGGCAGCCAGGATTTGTACAACGACGCCAATTTTGTTTGCAATGGTCTGGTCGATGCCGATCGCGTGCCGCACCCCGGTCTGGCAGAGGTCAAGAAAGTGTATCAAAATATCCTTTTTCAAGACGAAGACTGGGCCGCCGGCCGCATACGCATCAAAAACGAATTTTGCTTTACCAACCTGACCGATTTCGATTTCCACTGGGAATTGCTCCAAAACGGCAAAAGAACCTTCCAGGGCGACTTCCAGGTCGAATGCGCACCCGGGCAGCAACAGACTGTGCAGCTACCGGTACCCATGCTCAAATTAAGCCCCGGTGTGGAAGTCGCCCTGAACGTATTTGCCAGCCAGCGCAGCGCCACGGCTGCCATTCCCGCCGGGTTCGAGCTGGCACGCGAACAATTCGGACTCAAGGGCGATTTCTTTGCGCAAAAACCCGCTGGAAGCGGCCAATTGCAAACCGAACGCCGGGAAGATCAATTGTTGTTCAGTAGCGGGGAGATCAAAGGCGCATTCGATACCAAAACCGGCCGGTTCACCGACTACAGTTTCCGGGGTAAGCCGGTATTGGAGGGGTTCCCGGAACCCTATTTCTGGCGGGCGCCAACCGATAACGACTTCGGTTGCAATTTTCAAAATTCGGCAGGCGTCTGGCGCAGCGCCCATTCGAACCGGCAGGTGAAGAAAGTATCGGTGGAAAACCAGACGGCCGACGGGTTGCCGATCACCGTAGCATACCGGTTGAGTGATGTCCGGGCAGATTTTATTGAACGGTATTTGATCCAAAACGACGGCGCCATTCGCGTCGAAGCATCGATCGACCTCGGCGCCGGGAGTGAACTTCCCGAGTTGCCGCGCTTCGGGATGCGTTGCCGGGTCGACCAAAGCCGGGACCGCTTGACGTGGTACGGTCGGGGCCCGGGTGAAAACTATCCGGACCGCAACACGGCGAGTTTGCTCGGCGTGTACGACGCAAATGTCAGTAGTCAGTTTACCCAGACATACGTGCGTCCGCAGGAGAATGGGTACCATACCGCTACCCGCTGGTTGCGGCTCAGCGGCGCCGATGGTATTGGTCTGGAAGTGCAGGGGCTGCAACCGATTTGCTTCAGCGCATTGCCATACCTGGCCGAAGACCTGGATGAAGGCACGGTCAAAAAAAACCGGCACCCGTCAGACCTGGTGAAACGCCCTTTCACCAGCCTGCATATCGACCTGATCCAGCGCGGAGTGGGCGGGGATAATTCGTGGGGCGCGCAGCCGCATGCGCCGTACCGGTTGACCGCGCAGCAATACGCGTACGGCTACGTCTTACGGCCGGTGGCCTTATAACCGGGGACAGTAGCTCGGTTGGTTTTTGCAAACCGTTAAAAATGAAACCGGGCTGGTTGTTGCTTTGCGATTGATTCAGGAGCCGGGGATCGGCGTTGTGCACAGGCAGGTTTGCCGCAAGCGGTTTTGCTGCAAATGCTATTGGCTGCGCACGATTTTGACCCGTTCGCGCCAAAACTGATCCAGATCCTGCCGGGGTTGCCGGCACAGGTAAACCGTGGTGCCAAATTCCCGCGCCAGCGAATCGGTAATGCTGCCGATGGGCCGGATGTCGGCAAACAGGTTGTGGACATCCCGTCCGAGATCGTCGTTGATGTAAATAAGGGCCTGGGCCGATATGCTGTCGGGAATCCAAAGCCGGTACGTATCGGAAAAGCTGACTGCCGGCGGCAGGCCTTGCAGCCGCCCGAAATAGTCTACCGCGCCCGCCTGCCCGTAATTTTCACCGTAGACCAGTACAGGTGTGCCGGGGGGCAATTGGCGGTAGGCAGCAATGGCGGCCCGGCCCAATTCGGGCCAGCCCAGCATGTCGGCGTAATCCTGCGGCAGGGGATAGGTACGCCCGTCTTCCCAGCGGTTTACATCGGTCAATCCCAGGTTTTGGCCGACCCACTGGCAATATGCGGCCATTTTCGCCGGCGGGTACAAGGGGATGGCCAATGGCAGCAAAGGCAGCAACAACGCGAGCATAGCAAGCGGAAGGGCGGCACGCATGGTGCGATTTCGCATGTTTTTTTCCCAAAAAACACCGCCGCCGGCGAGCGCTACCGGGTAAATCCCCAGTGTATAATACGCTTTGCCCTGAAAGGCCAACAATAGGACGATCACACCGATAAACAGGAGGAGCAGCGGGCGGTAGGCGCCCCTGCGCAACGATGCGAGCGCCCACAGTCCGGGCACCCACACCAGACTTGCTGTGAACAGCATGAGAACCTGGTCTTTTAAAAAACTTCCGGGCTCAACATGTACGAGTTGGTTGGCGCGCAAGGCCTGCATGTGGTTGACGACGGGGAAATGATGCACGTATTGCCAGAGGAGATTGGGCGAAATAACGAGCAGGGCCAGGCCGGCGGCGATCAGGGTGTCCTTTTTCCACAGCACGTTCCGGGCCGGCGTGAGCAGGAGTGCCGGCACGAGGGCGAGCAGCAAAAATCCCACCATGTATTTGTTCAGAAAGGCCAGGCCAAATACCAGGCCGAAATACCACAGGTACCGCCGGTTTTCGGTGTTGAGATACCGCAACAACAGGTAGCATAGTGCGGCCCATCCTAAAACATCGAACACCACGGGCTGATACAGCATCCCGGTGCGCAGGTAAGCCGGCGCTACGGCCACCGCCGCTGCGGCGAGAAATTGAGCATACCGCTTGCCGCCCAATTCGCGCGCCATGACGCCGGCCAACCCGACCAACATGCAACTGGCCAGCGTAGGCAACAGCCGGACGGCCCAAAGCGGCCCATCGCCGGTGTGTTCGATTATCCAGCCCAGCCAGCCGATAAGCGGCGGGTTCGACCAGTATCCCCAATCCGGATGACGTCCCAAAGCCAGGTACAGCAACTCATCGCGGTGAAACCCGTAAATCGTATTGACGAAGAGGTGCAGGAGCAACTTAACACCGGCTACACCGAGTATGCCGGGCCAAAAAACAGGCGGGAGGGTAGGACGGTTGAGCATGGCGAAAAAAGCAAAGTGGACCGGCAGCGAATATCGGTCTTATTTTTCAGCCTACGGTCCACTAACAATAGGCGCCCGGCTGCGTCAGCGGCCGGGCGCCTGAAAACAGGTCATTGGCGTCTACCTGTGGTTGGCTTCGTTCCACTCTGGGGCAGGTACAGCATTTGTTTTTTGATTGCCCGATTTTCAGATGAAGCCAATTTGATGCGCGACCCCGGCAACGGCCGGTTGGTTAGGATAGGTTATCCGCATGGTTTACACGCGATTGAACAACCGATTGTTCAATTTTCAACAAAATACATGTCTATTTCACCTTTATTCTTTGCCGGTATCTTTCCCCGGTACTGGCAAGGGAAATTTTGTTTAATCACTTCGTACACCTCGCCTGAAACGTTGATTTTTCCGCCCTCGCCGGCCGCCTCGATCCGCGCGGCAATATTGACGGTGTCGCCCCAGATGTCAAACGCAAACTTCTTTGATCCCACCACGCCGGCCACCACGGGCCCGCGGTGTATCCCGATGCGCGCTTCAAAAGCCGGCAGTTTTTGCTTGCTGCGTTCGGTGTTCCATTTCATCAGCCAGGATTGCATTTCGCGCGCAGCACCGATCATATCCCGGAGTTGGCTGCCGCCACCGTTGGGCAACCCGCCGGCCACCATATAGGCATCGCCAATCGTTTTGATCTTTTCCAGGTTGAATTTGGCGATGATCTCGTCGAAGGCCTGAAAGCAGGTATCCAGTTCGCTGACCAGTTGTTGGGGCGTCAGTTTTTCCGCAATGGTGCTGAATCCCACAAAATCGGCGAACAACACGCTGACGTCTTCAAAATAACGGGCGCTTGTGCGTCCCTGCTTTTTTAATTCATCGGCTACCAGCGCCGGCAGGATATTGAGCAGTAGGTTTTCCGAACGCTCCTGCTCCGATCGAATAATTTTGTTCTTCTCCTCCAGTACGCGGGCATTCTGACGGGCGCGCAAAAAACTGTACGTCGCGCCGCCGGCCAGCAAGAGCATGGCGACAAAGGCGGCCAGGTAAAAGTTGCGTTTATTTTCCGACTGATGCAATTCCAACTCGGCGTTGGTCACTTTAAGCGCGCTCACATTGGCCTCATTCTTAAGCGAATCCATTACAAACCGCTGTTGCATAAAGGCCAGGGCCGCTTTAGCCTGGTCTTCATTCATCTTGTCAATTTGCGCTTTGTAGGCCGCTTGTTCCGCCTGTAAGGCGGCATATTGCTTTTCAAAATTCAGCCGTTGCAGCACAGCCGATTGTTGCGAAGATTGCTGTTTGTTGATCTGCTCCGACAAGGCGCCCATTTCTTCTTTGAACTCCTGCAAGGTAATAGGTTGTTTGCCAACTTCAACTGAGGCGGGCATGGGCAAATTCTCGACCATGTTCTGCACCCGGGCAATCTGCCCATCGATATCGGCCATATCCTCGGGGCGCTTATTCCGTTCGGCGATGGAGCGGAGTTGCATGAGGTTGTCGAGCAACAAGGCCTTGTTCGGCCGGGTTTTCGTGCGCAGGATCTGATTGCTTTCTTTGAACTTACCCGAGGCCAGATCTTTGCCAAACAGACCACGTTTTCCATTGGTAACCAACACTTTGCCTTCCCTGTTCAATCCAATGGCCTGCAGATCGGGTCTGCCGATCCGGTGGGCTAGATCGGATGCTTTTTGGGCATAATCGCCCGCCTTGCTCAAATCACCGGCATCCAGGTAGGCATCGGCCAGGGCTACAAACTTTTCCACGCGCATTGCGCCGGAAGCCGATACCAATTCCGATTCTAGTTGCTGGATTTCAGTGTTTTGGGCTAAAGTACGGTAAGAAAACACGACCCCGAACAGGGCGGTAAGTAACACGACAGTTGTTTTCATTTTTTAACTTATCGACTCTTTTCAAGCCAAAGGACAAATATAGAGCCAATTTTCAGATGTTTGTACCATGCTGACTGTCGCCGATCGTCAATTTATTCAGGCGCACCTGGATGATGATCCGGCGCGTTTGTTGCTGGCGGCGCACCGGTACCCCGGTGTGCAGGTGCCCTTGGCAGTTGCCCAACTCCAGGCATTGCGCAAGGTGCGCACCAAAATTCCGGGATGGTACCGGACCGATCTGATCATGCCTCCGGTAGTTTCGGTGGAGCAGGCATCCTCCGAACCCGCCGCCCGCTTCAAGGCGGGTTTGTTTGCGGGGCAAATCATGGCCGATCTGACCGGCGGCATGGGTGTGGATGCTTTTTTTTTCACCCGGCAGTTTCGAAAGGTGATCTATGTGGAACAACAACCCGAACTGGTGGAAGCTGCGCGCCACAATTTTGCCCGGTTGGGCGCTACCACGATCCAGTGCATGAACGACACCGCCGATGCTTTTTTACAGGCAACTTCGGGTATGCTCGACCTCATTTACCTGGATCCGGCCCGGCGCGACGGACGGCATGGGCGCGTGTTCCAATTGGAAGATTGCCAGCCGAATGTGTTGGAAATGAAGGCTCGCTTGCTCGCTGCAGCAAAGCGGGTATTGCTTAAAACAGCACCGCTGTTTGATTTACACCGCGCAGTAAAGCAGTTGGGCGCCGTGTCGCATATTTGGGTGGTTTCGGTTGGGAACGAATGCAAAGAGGTCTTGTACCTGCTTGAACATCAGCACCCCTTGCCGGATGATATTCCGATCGAAGCTGTTGGCTTGGGCGGGTCGGGCGATTATACTTTCCGGTTTACCTGGCGGGAGGAAGCTGCCGCGGCGGCTGTCTATTCCGCTCCAAAGCGGTTTTTATATGAGCCGGAAGCCGCGTTGCTCAAAGCCGGGGCATTTCAGGCGTTTGCCCGGCGTTTCGAGCTGGCTAAATTGCATCCCAACACCCATTTGTACACATCGGAGGTATTTCAGCCTCAGGTTCCCGGGCGTAGTTTCCGGATCGAGGCAGTACTCCGGTACGACCGGAAAGCAATCCGGGCCTTTATTCCGGATGGGCGCGCAAACATCACCGTCCGGAATTTTCCGGACCCGGTGGCCAGGATTCGGCAAAAACTGGGTCTGGCTGACGGAGGCGAGTGGTATCTCTTTGCCGCCACAGATGCCGCTCATCGAAAAATTCTGCTCGCTTGTCGCCGTATTTTGGATCGTGGCGGGGAAGAACCCGCATCTTTACCGGAGTAGATTTTGTGAAAACGTTAAAGTGAAAAACGCTGAAAATAAGCATTGTGTATCCGCCGTCTTTTGTTGCGCTGCTTATTTATGCTACAAAACTCCCTGCAATGCAAGCAAGCCTTTCTGTAGGCTACCTGATGACATGTCTGCTGGCCTTTTTCGGTCAATTGGCCCATTTACGGGCCCAGCCCGTCGACCTGCGGCAGGACAAAGCCTTTTTCCAAGCAAAACTCCCCGAATTCCAGACCTGGCTCCGCCAAAACCATCTTGACGGTATTTTTTATGCCGACAGTGTGGACGTTACGCCGCGTAAGGTGACGCTTTTTTTGCGTGCAGCTTACCGTGGCGCGCGAGTATGCGACTCGCTCCAATGTGCCTGGGACCGCCTCGAAAAGAACAACCGTCAAATCAACGGACAGTACTTTCACGAGCGCCTCCTGCACAAATGGGCGTTTCTGGCCGAAATACACGAAGAACAAGCCGAGGTCGTGGTGCGTTGCCATGAACCGGCTCACTTCCTGGCCCGGGTCAGTAGCCGCAATGGTCACATGCCCGTCGATGGGCGCAATATCCGTTCAGCCGCCGTACTGGATGTCAACCTGCCCGGTTCGTTGGACGGGGTGAATACCGGCGACAATACGGCCATGATCCGGGGGAAGGACCTGAATACCGTGTGCACCAAGGCGCGGCGTTATTTGATTGGTTTTTACAAACCCAAAGGCACGCCGATCCTCTGGAAGGCGCGGGTAGACAGTTCCTACGCCACTATCGATGAATTTGTGCTGGAGGTCACCCATCTGAGCTATGAAATCTGCCCCGATGGTTATTTTGAATACCACCGGATCTACATAAAAGGAGCGCAAAAAGGGGATGATGTGGAGATTTCCTGGGAATTTCAGGGGAAATATGGCAGCGGAATCATTTTTCCTCCCCGCAAAAACGACTATAAAGACATGGATTTGCGTTACAAGAATAATCTGGAGGATTACCAGAGACGACTTTTTAAAAAATTATTGGATTACCTTCGCCAATGACAACGACAAGATCTCACGCTATGGCAGCAGGTCAGGCCACGACAAGCACATCCACCGAAGCCAGTAAGCCAACTGCGACTCCGCTCTCGCCACGCGCGAGAATTGCGCGGCTCATCCTGATTTACCACTTCATCCTCATAGGGATTTCCTGCGTTTATTATTTGCTGCGCGGGTTTGATTTTGAAGAATTCACTTCCCTGATGGGGATTTTGGCGCCCATTACGGCGCTGTACGGCGGCGCGGTTTTCCGCTACATTGGCCGCAGTATCACCGAACCCAATGTGAACGGGAAAAATGGCGGCCCGATCAACGGCCTGGTCAAATGGCTGGTACACGGGCACTTTTTTACAGTTTTGCTGCTGATTTCCTTAAAAGCGCTGGCGCCCAATGTGCTCAATTTTCAGGATATGACCATGTTTCTCACCCTGGTCGAATCCGCTTTGGGTGTGTATATGGGCAATATTATTCTGGCCTTGTTCGAAGTGAAAAAAGCGGAGTAGTACGCTGCGTCCAGCCAGCATTGCAGGGTAAGAACCGGATCACAAATGATCCATTATAAACGCCGGAGTTGGAGACATTGGATCTCCAACTCCGGCGCTTTTTCCATAACTGGGCGCATCAAACTGCGACCGTCGCCACGAGCGACTCAAATAAGCCGCGGCCGTCGGTGTTGCCCAATACCGCTTCCGCAGCGCGTTCCGGGTGTGGCATCATGCCAAAGACATTGCGGCCGGCATTGCAGATACCTGCAATATTGCGGGCTGCACCGTTCGGGTTACCTTCGGCTGTTACTGCCCCGTCAGGTGTACAATAACGGAACAAAACCTGGTCGTTGGCTTCCAACTGGTCCAGCGTCCGCTCGTCGGCAAAGAAACGTCCTTCGGCGTGTGCAATCGGGATTTTCAGCGCCTGGTTCAGGTCGAGCCCTTCGGTGATAGGCGAATGGTTGGTCGCCGGTTTCAGCCACACATTGCTGCAAATAAACTGCTGGTTGGCATTGCGCAGCAATATGCCGGGTAGGAGGTGGGCCTCACACAAAATCTGAAAGCCATTGCACACTCCAAATACGTACCCGCCGGCGGCAGCGAATGCCTGTACCGCCTTCATTATGGGCGAAAATTGTGCGATGGCTCCCGCGCGGACGTAATCACCGTACGAAAACCCACCGGGAAGTACGACGCAATCCACCTCGGGCAGATCCGTGTTTTTATGCCATAATTTGACGACTTCCTGCCCCATGACGTCGCCCAGTACGTGTACCATATCATCATCGCAATTGGAACCTGGGAAAACAATGACACCGAATTTCATAGTATGCGCGTTACCGTTGATTTAGTTTTAGCGATTCCGGTCAAAAGAGCCCGGCGGGAAAAGATGGTGCGGTTATTTTGGATAAAATTGAATCTGGAAGATGGCTGCCAATAGCACCAGATGCAACAGCTCGGCAATCAGGCCATTCCGGATGGATTGAAATAAATAGGCCAAAAAGATGCCTAACGAAGGCATAGTAAGCAAGGCAAATTCAAGCCGCATTTCCGGGTGGCAGAGCATGGAAACCAGACCTGCAAACATAAACCAGTAAAAAATGGTAATGTATTTTTGTGCCTGAATCAACTTCTTATGATAATAAACATTGAAGCCCAATAGCCCCACCACTAGCATTGACACCAATAGCCCGGTTTTCATGCCGGCATACCCGGAAGGGAACACAAAAGTAGGAAAGGCGATCCATTGGGTGAATTGGACCTGCAAAAATTCGCCGGCGCGGTCATACCAAAAGTAACCGGTCAGGGCCAAAAAGAAAGGAGCAAAAACACCGGTGAAAAAAACCAATTGCTCCCGGGCATTGAACGAACGCAGATTAAACAAGGCAAAATAGGCCGCCGGCAGGCACCAGACTGCCGAAGGGTGAAAAATGGTCGCCAGGCAGATCCAGAAGGCGGCGTCGAAAATGGGGCTGTAGGCCTGGGTTTGTTTGTATACGCTAAATATACGCCTAAGGGCAATGGGCAAAAAAGTGACGGCAATCAATGCGGGCGATAAATACTGAAAATCGGGCAAACTTGAAACGGCCGCTGCATACAACACGCCGGGGTACCAACTGCGGTCTTCCATCAGCCGAAATCCATCGGCTAAACTGTTCACTAAAAACGCTTGAAGCAATACCAAAATAGTCGCTGCCAGCGCTGAAGACCGGGGTGTGGCTGCGATCCATCCGAACAAATCCTGAAACAATATGCCGCCACCTGTTGCGGCGCCCGACGCAGGTGGCTCAACCCAACCAAGTGTGGCCGGCAAGTGCAAGAGGATGACATAGGCGGCCAGGAGCAGCGCCGTGGTGGATTGATTGTTGCGGAATAAGGCTAACACAAATACAGGTGTCTAAAGAGTGGCGAAGTTCAATAAAACCCGGCAAAGGGCAAAACATCGCGCCAGAACCGCAGGGGTATTCTTTCGTTATGCCTATTCCGGGTCCACATGGATAAGTCGCAAGGTTTTCACTCGCCCGTCGGGTAACCGGATCGTCAACCAATACAGGCCCGGCGGCCAGCGCCCGGTATCCAGTGAAATAGCGTAGTGCGACGCCCCGGTTGCGATCACCGGTGTCTCCATCTGTTGGCCGAGATTTGAAAAGATCCGGATTTCCAGCGCTGCCGGTTCCCGCAGGTCAACGAGCAACCGGGTGTATCCGCTTGCCGGGTTGGGCGCCAAAACCGCCCGGAGCAATCCATCCGGCGCCGGCAATGTTCCTACAAACGTACCGACCGGAATGTTCAGCACCAGCATGCAGCCATTGGCATCGCTGACGGTTGCGGAATATTGGCCAGCGCTCAGCCCTGTTGCGACAGGGCCCGTCTGGTTGCCCGTTTTGGCATCCCACACGACGTCGTATGGCGGTGTACCGCCGGCAGGACTTAAATGTATGGACCAGCCGCCGCTGGTAGAATCACTGGTCCAGGGGCTTGCCAATGGAGTTGTTGGTCCGTTGATCGTGAACGTCCAGTATTCGAAACAGCCGGCAGCATCCGACACGGTCAGGGTGTAGTTGCCGGCAGGAACGCCGGTCAGGTTGGCCCCAACGGCCCCATTACTCCAGGCATAGGTGAACGGCAGGGTACCGCCGATTATACTTGGCACTACCGCACCGGTGCTGTCGCCAAAGCAGGGTACGTGCACCAATTGCCCCGATGCGAGTTGCAAGGGGGGCGCGCCTTGCAGCACTTCATATACGGGCGATTCCCGCATGCACCCCAGGTTATCGGTCACGGTCAACTGGTAATTGCCGGGTGGCAAATTGGAAATCGCGGCGGTAATAGCCCCATTGTTCCACAAATAGGTATTTGGCGGCACTCCGCCGGTGATATGCAACTGGATGGCGCCCTGGTTTTTGCCGCATTTGTCGGGTTTTACACTATCCAAAACGATCGTTAGCGCGCCCGCGGGCTCGTGCACCACTGCCGGCGCCGAAACCACCGAGCAACCCCGAACGTCGGTGACCGTCAGGATGTAAGTGCCTGCGGGTAATTGCATGAGCGTGTCTTGTGTGGCGCCGTGGCTCCACAAATAGGAATACGGCGGCACCCCGCCCGACACATCGACCGTTATTCGCCCCGAGGAGTCGCCTTTGCAAATGATATCTTTTATTTGGGTAATACTGAGTTGCAACGGCGGGGCTTCTTCAATGTTGAATGCCGCCGAAGTGACCGAGCAGCCCGCTGCATCGGTAACGGTTACCCAGTAATCGCCGCCCGATAACCCGGATGCAGTGTCCAGGGGTGTTTGCACATTAGCATGGACGCCAATGGGGGGCGACCAGGCGAACTGGTATGGCGGTGTGCCGCTCATTACCTGAACGGCAAGTTTCCCATCGGCCGCACCGCTGCAGGTTACGGGCTCAACAACCAGGTTTTGCAGGGTGAAATTGACCGCCCGGTCGATGACTTCCAATTCGGAAAGCACCTGCGCGCAACCGATGGCATCGAGTATAGTCACCTGGTATGCGCCTGCCATCAGGTTGAAGACATTTTTGGTCGAATCGTTGGTGTTCCACCGGTAATGGTAGGGCGGTATGCCACCCTGCACCGCGAGTTGAATATCGCCGGTTGTAATTCCGAAGCAGGGGATATCGTGCACCGTTGCGGTAGCCAGCAGGGCCGGTGGCTGGCCTACGGTGATGAGCGGTGAGATCGCAGTGCAGCCCTTACCGTCAGTGACGGTCAGCTGGTAGGTTCCGGCTGGTACGGCGGGCAGGTTTTGCGAAGTGGCGCCATTGCTCCACAAAAATTGATAGGGCAGGGTACCCCCGGTAACGCGCACCGTTACACTGCCGGTCGGCTCGCCGGCGCATAAAGCGTTTTTCACAACGGGGTCAATGACCGCTACCACGGCATCGGGTTGAGTGATGTAAAAAGTGTCGCGCCGGGAACATCCCCGGCTGTCGATTACCTGCAAAATATACTGCCCCGCTGGTGCATTGCTCAGCGTCAGATCGTCGGGGATACCGTTCCAGCTTGCGGCAATCGTACCTACGGCGCCGTTGACATGCACCGCGATCAAACCGGTAAGCTGGCCCCGACAGCCCACCGGCACGAGTGTATCCAGTTTAACGATCAACAATTGCGGCGCGGTCATTTGAATATCCGGCGTAACCAGTGTACAGCCGTTGCCATCGGTAATCGTGGCTTTATATTGCCCGACACCCAGGTTTTGGATCTTGGGCGTGCTGGCGTTGTTGTTCCAATGGAACAGATAGGGGCCGACGCCTCCGCTCGGGAACAACTGAATGCTCCCGTCGGTTGGCCCTACACAGGTAGGATTGATCACCTTTGTACTGTCGATGATTAAAGGGCTGGGTTGGGGTACCACCCCGAGCCAGATGGCTGTACACCCGTTGGCATCGGTGACCGTCACGGCGTACACGCCCGCCACAACGGCGCCCAAACTGGCAGTGGATGCGCCGGTATTCCAATGGTATTGGTAGGGCGCAGTGCCACCGGTCGCTTTTACGCGAAGGAAGCCGCTTTTTTCACCAAAACATCGCGCGGGCACGATCAGCGTATCCGGTTGAACCGACAGCAACATGGGTTGTGCGATGGTTTCGGTCGGTGCGGTAAACGAACAGCCGTTGGCATCGGTGATGGTGCATTTGTATTGCCCTGCTGGCAGGTTTTGCAGGGTCTGCGTGGTTGCACCGGTATTCCACAAAAAGCCGTAGGGTGGTGTGGCGCCGAAAACGGCCAGGTCGATGACACCGTTGGAATCGCCGAAGCAAAGGGCGTTTTGCAGGGTATTCCGAATGATCTCTATTGGCGGAGGCGACACAACCTCCAGGTTGGACAGCACCTGACTGCAGTTTCCATCTGTGATGGTCACGCTATATACGCCTGCGCCAAGGAAGGCTGCCGTGGAACCCGTCTGTTGATTGCTCCAGTGAAATTCCGGATTTATGCCATTCACGTTCAGCACAATGGAACCGGTCAGCGCATCGGGGCAGGCGGGGTGAATGATGGTGTCGAGCGATACATCCAGGCCAGGGGCATTGAGCACAATTTGCGGCATGACCATGGAGCAGCCCGCATTCGTGGCATCGGTAACGGTGATGCGGTAACTGCCCTGCGAAAGCCCGTTTATGGTACCTGCATCGGCTATTCCACCCAGCGTTCCGCCGGCCCAGGCAAATTGGTAGGGTGGCGTGCCATTCAGGGGGTCAAGGGTGATGCTGCCGTCGTGGCCGCCGCAGGTTGTAACATTTTGTATGGACACGATAGCGGTTTGCGTCACGTTGTTCAGGGTGTGCACCTTAATCTCGTCGGTGCCGGTACACCCGTTGGCGTCGGTAGCGGTTACGGTATACGTATTGGTAACATTGGGCGCATTACCGGCCTGCACCGGAATGTTGGGGAAATTGAGCCCGGTACTCCAGGCATACGTAATCGGCGGTACGCCGACTCCAGCCTCCATAGCCTGGAGTTGCAGGGAGCGCCCGCGGCATACATTGACCGAGTCACCTTGTATTATTTGTACTTCCGGGCTTGGCAAGACCGTGAGCGTTACCGGGATCGACCCTTTACATCCGAAAGTGGTTGTGCTCAAAATCCGGTATATCGTGGTAAAACCCGGCGCCACAACGCTCGATGGCAACTGATTGCCCGGGCCCGGAGGAGCGGCGCTGTGGTAAGTAAGCGTACCGCCGGTGTGTGCTGTATCGCTTACGGGCAGGGTGGCCAGGTCAAAGGCGCCGCCCGCACATACCGAAGGCGTGACAGCCAGGGTGAGCACGGGGTTGGGGTGCACGGTCACGGTGGCTGCCACCCAGTTGCTGCGGCAACCTTCGTCCGGCCCGGTCAGCGAATCGGCTAGGTAAAATGTTTTGGTTGTCGTCAGGTTGTTAAGGATCAGTGTTTGGCCGGAGCCGACGGGTGTGCCGCCGGCCGGCTGATCGTACCAATAATACTGCCCCAGGGGCGTTCCGGGTGCTGCAAGTACGGCAGGGCTGCCGAGGCAGATCGCCACGCTGGCGGGTGTGGCCGGCGCCGGGATGATGGCGTCGTCGTCCATGCCGTTGCAGTTTTCGTCTTTCTGATTGCAGCGTATTTCGGGCGCTCCGGGGTAGACGGTCGGATCGCTGTCGTCGCAATCGCTATCGATCGACACATAACCCGGCGGCGCCACCGGGAAACAAGAAATGACCCGAATATCCGGATTACCGTAGGTATCGCCGTCGGCGTCGCGGTAAAAGACATAATCAGGAGTGCCGGCTTCCTGCGAACCGTAAAAGGCCAGGTTGTCCATCGCGATATCGCCGTAAGCGCCGAAGGTACCGGTGGCCACAAATTGAAACAGGGTGATTTGCCCGTCGTAAGCGTTGAGGTTGACATATTCGCGGCGCCAGAGTTTACCCCGGTTGCCGCTCCAGGTTTGCACGGTAGTCCAGCTTTGGCCCCCGTTGGTAGAGGCCTGGAGTGCCAGGGTACTCATTTGCCCCAGCCGGGTGTTCATATACAAGTCAAATGAAAAATGGCAGACTTGAGCGGCGGGCGCTACCACATCAATGCACAGGGATCGGAGTATAGCCGTTTTGCCATAGGCGCCGGTTGGCGAACAACCGTTCCGGAAATACAGGTAATTTCCGGCGTCACCGGGCGCGGCGGCCGGCCCCGCTACCGGGTAGGTCAGCCCGGGTCCGGTGTACACTTTCCATTCGTAATCGTCGTCGGGCACATTCTGCCAGATGCCGGGCAGCGGGCAGGGGTCGGGACAGCCGGTCGAACAGATGGGCAGGGTGTCCACGGTTTCCAGCAGCGTGGGCGGGCAATTGGTAAAAAATGCCGCATACGCAGTGTTGGGGCCCCATAGGCCGGGCGCGCATTGCCGGCGCATATACACCTGGTATCCTTGCAGCGTTTGTAAGCCATTCAACGGATACGGCGTCGCAGCCGGTTGCAACAGCCTGATTACCGACCCGCCTGTTCCCGCAGCACCATCCAGGCCGGGGATGAAACCGGAGGGCCCGTATTCGATCAACAGGCTGTCGCCGAGCGCATCGGCTTGCCAATGCACTGTGGCTGAATTTTCAGTGACGTTACTGACCGACAAGCCGGCCACCCCCGGGCAGTCGGCCCGGGCAAAGACCAGTTCAAACAAGCGCAGTTTCCCTTTGTGTACGGCTTTGTTGTCGCAGATCTCAATTTGCCAGATACCCACCGGGTTTTGCCCGGTATGCATGCCGCTCAACGCTTGTACCGGGAGGTAATAGCCGGTAATGTTATCTTTTTCGGCGGCTGCGCTTAACGGCTGCGCCACGGTAGCATCGTCAGTCAGTTCTACAAATTGCGGGCAGATAGCACCCTGCGGATCGCCGATATTTTGATCCCCGGCGTTCAGGCCGCCGATCAGTTGGATGCGGGTACTGTCGGGTGCAACCAGCCAGATGCTCAGGTCCGATCGCCAGGGGTGCTCGATCATCATCCTGACACCCTGAAGCAACACATCGGTACCCAACGCCGCACCCGGCGCTTCGTCGACGTAGAGCCGGAAAACCTGAATGCTGTTGCAGGAAGTGTCGCGCAGGTCGAGGTTGAGCGGGCAGGGGCGCGCATTGTTCAGATCGGTGGTAAAACTGCGCGGGGCCGACCAGACGCTCGACGTGGTATCGTCGCAAACGGTACGCACCTGGAAACGGTAATTACGGCCGGGGGTAAGCCCGGCTACGTCAAATGGCGGGTCGGCGTTGACCACATAGGTAGGGACGCCGGTAAACGGATTGGTACCGGCCACAAGTTCCACTTCGTATTTGTCGCCCACATCCGACCAGGTTAGCCGCGCGGTGGAATCGGTGACCATATCGACCTGCAGCAATTCGGGGCGGTCGCAGGTGACTGCGGGCGCGGGGCGGCATTTGTTCGGGTCGACGCCCGAAGCGCCGGAGGCGGACAACAGCGTAGTCGGGAGGGTCAGCAGGAGACAAAAACCGGCAGCCCGGCCGGTCAGACGTGTGATCGAAGTAAGATATGTCATGGTGGTTGGATTATGGTTTTGAAGGCGAAAAGGTAAAAATTTCGGGCCAATCGCGTTTTTGGGCGGAACGGCCTGGGTGGAATGAATGGCCGAAAATACGAGGAATTGGGTTGGAAGGCGAGTCCCGAATGCCCGATTTGTCGGGAAATGAAGAAATCTGCCCGCGCGCCACCGGGTAAAGCCCGTCTGGTTGATCGATTTTTTCAGAACGATCCAAACGGACAAAGGCCGAATTCGATAACCCGTTTTACAAAAAATAATCGGAAATTTGGCCTTGCGAACCCCCTTCAACCGGATGTTCTGAATTTGCCTAACCAAAACAGCGCGGAACAACGCGGTTACACCATCCGATTCGTTGCCCCGCCCAACCAGGGCCATGTCTAAAAATATCGGTTATCTCTCCGGCCGGAAAGGCCTAGCTGAAAACCTCTTTGAAAATTTGGGCCTTGCGGCCGAAGAAAACGGCACCGTCGATGCCGCCACGATGGAGCAACTGGCCGCCGATTTTCTCGTCGGCGACGCCAATGTGTACGGCAGCGTCACCTTCTACGATTTTCTGCGGCCTGAAAACCAGGGCAAGGAAGTGTATGTGTGCAACGGCAGCGCCTGCCTCACGGCCGGAACGCAGGAGGGCCTCCGCCAAAAACTCGGCGAGCATTTCGATGCCGACGCGATTGGTGCCATGTGCTGTCTCGGCCGCTGCCACGAGAACAACGCGTTCCATTATGCCGGCCACAACTACTCAGGCGATGCTATCGAACACCTGGCTACAATCAAGGCCAAGCCCGGGGATCGCCCGGACCGGTATGCCGTGGCGACCTATGGGACGCCTGTGCTGACGGCTCCATTTCCCGGTGTCGAGCCCTATTACCGCCTGCTGGCCGATAGCCTGAAGAAAACACCCGACGAGCTGCTCGAAGCGATCAAAACCTCCGGCTTGCGCGGTCGCGGCGGCGCAGGCTTCCCGATGGGGCTCAAACTCGAATCCTGCAAAAACACCCCGGGCCAGCAGAAATACCTGGTCTGCAATGCCGACGAAGGCGACCCCGGCGCCTACTCCGACCGCTACATCCTGGAAGAACGCCCGCACAGCCTCCTGCTTGGCATGATCCTGAGCGGTTACATCATCGGCGCCGATACGGGCGTGCTGTACATCCGGGGCGAATACCCCGAATCCATTGCGGCTATGGAATCGGCTCTTTCCGCGATCCGGGCCGCAGGTTATGTGGGTAAAAACATCCTGGGCTCCGGTTTTTCGTTCGATTTTAAGCTGATCAAAGCGCAGGGCGCTTATATCTGCGGGGAAGAAACGGCCCTGCTCTCCTCGCTGGAAGGGCAGCGCCCCGAGGTGCGGGTGCGGCCGCCGTATCCGACCCAGCAAGGCTTGTTCAACCAGCCGACGGTGGTGAATAATGTGGAGACGTTGGCCAATGTGCCGTTTATTCTGCAACACGGCGGCGCGCATTTTGCGGCGATCGGCCGCGGCCGCTCCACCGGCACCAAACTTTTATCGCTCGACGGGCATTTCCAGCGCCCCGGGTTGTATGAAGTGGACATGGGGACGCCGCTGGCCGTAGCGCTGTATGAACTGGGCGGCGGTTTCCGGCACCCGGTCAAGGCCATGCATATCGGCGGGCCTTTGGGCGGCCTGGTGCCTGTGTACAAAATGGATGACCTGACCGTCGATTTTGAATCGTTTGCCCAAAACGGATTCCTGCTCGGACATGCCTCCGTGGTGTGTATTCCGGCTGGTTTTCCCCTGATCCAATACCTGGAGCACTTGTTTGAATTCACTGCACACGAAAGTTGCGGCAAGTGTTTCCCCTGCCGCATCGGTTCCACCCGGGGCAAAGAAATGCTGCAACGGGCGCGTTCGGGCAATTACCAAATCGACCGCACCCTGTTCGACGACCTGGTGGAAACCCTCGAGCTCGGCTCCCTGTGCGCTCTCGGCGGCGGCCTGCCACTGCCAGTGAAAAACGCGCTGCACTATTTCAAAGACGAACTTTCGCCCTATTTCAAATAACCCCTTCAGGCCCCATAACTTCCAGAAACCCTGCAACCTCCTGCAAACCTGCAACCATTTGAAACCTTGAAACCCTGCAACCATTTGAAACCCTGAAACCTCCTGCAACCTTGAAACCTCCTGAAACCCTGCAACCTCCTGAAACCTTGAAACCCTGAAACCCTCCACTCGATCACTCAACTACACTGTATCATGGGTTCCGGAAAATTTGCCTACATCGACAACAAACCCTTCGATATTCGCGACGGCGAAACCATCCTGGCTTTTCTCCGCCGGCACATGGGCGCCACCGCTGTGCCCACCCTCTGCGACGCCCCCAATCTCGATCCCTTCGGCGCCTGCCGGGTGTGCAGCGTCGATGTGGCGCTTGCCGCCGATGGCCCCGCGAAGGCGATGGCGTCCTGCCATACCCCCATGCTGCCGGGCTATCATATTTTTCCGGATACGCCGCGCATCCAGAAACTGCGGCGCAACATCATTGAACTCGTTTTGACCGACCACCCCCTCGATTGCCTTACCTGCGAGGTCAATGGCAATTGCGAGTTGCAGGATGTAGCCGCACAGGTCGGAATCCGAAAAGTGCGGTACCCGGAAGGCAAAACGCACCTCGACCGCGCAAAAGACCTCAGCCACCCCTACATGACCTCCGACCTGAGCAAGTGCATCAATTGCTCCCGCTGCGTGCGCGCCTGCGACGAGGTGCAGGGGCAATTCGTGCTCAGCATGGCCGGTCGCGGTTTTGACAGCCATATTGTGAAAGGGCTGAATACCAGCTTTTTCGACTCCGATTGCGTAAGTTGCGGCGCCTGCGCACAGGCTTGCCCGACTTCAGCCATTTCCGACGTGTTCGAATCCAAATCGGTGGCCGTGGACCAGAAAGTCCGTACCGTTTGTACCTATTGCGGCGTGGGTTGCAACCTTGAAGTGGCCATCGACGGCGGACAGGTGAAATCCATCCAGGCGCCCTACGACGCGGAAGTCAACCAGGGCCACACCTGTCTGAAAGGGCGTTATGCTTTTTCGTTTTACAACCACCCCGACCGAATCCGCACCCCCTTGCTGCGCAAGAATGGCGCGCTCGTGCCCGTTTCCTGGGAGGAAGCCTACGACTTTATCGCCGAAAAGCTGACCGAAATCAAACGCGAGAACGGCCCCGATTTCATCGCCGGCATCTCCTCGGCGCGCTGCACCAACGAAGAGAACTACCTGATGCAGAAATTCATGCGCGCCGTGGTGGGCACCAACAATATCGACAGCTGCGCGCGGGTTTGCCACTCTCCCACAGCATTGGGTATGCAACGCACGTTCGGCACCGGCGCCGCCACCAACTCGATCGAAGACCTGAAATACACCAAGTGCATCATGGTGATCGGCGCCAACCCGACCGACGCACACCCGGTGACCGGCGCCAAATTGAAACAGGTGGCCATGAAGGGGATTCCGTCGATCGTGATCGACCCGCGGCGTACCGAATTGGCCAAATACGCCACCTACCACCTGCAGTTGCGCCCGGGTACCAACGTGCCGGTACTCCAGATGATGCTCTACTATATCCTGAAGGAAGGGCAGGAGGATTCAACCTTTATCGCAGCCCGAACGGAAGGCTATGATGGCTTCCGCCAACAAATTCTGGGCCTCAATATCGACGAACTCGAACGCGTGAGCGGGGTGGACCGCAACCTGGTCCGGGAAGCCGCGCTCGCCTATGCAAAGGCAGAAGCCGCCATGTCGTTCCATGGCTTGGGGGTCACCGAACATTCTCAGGGCACACTGGCGGTCATGCTTATCGCCGACCTGGCCATGGTAACCGGCAATATCGGCCGCCGCGGTGTGGGTGTGAACCCCTTGCGCGGCCAAAACAACGTGCAGGGCGCCGCCGACATGGGCTGCCAGCCCCACCAGGGCGCGGGTTATCTCGACGTGACGGATCCGGCGAATCACCAGAAGTACGAACTGTTCTACGGCACGCAATTGCCGATGCACATCGGCTATAAGATCCCCCAGATGTACGACGCTTCGCTCGACGACAAACTGAAAGCCCTCTGGGTGATGGGCGAAGATTTGGTACAAACCGATCCGAATACCAATAAAGTGATTGCGGCGCTGGAAAAACTCGATCTCCTTGTGGTGCAGGAAATATTCATGACCGAAACCTGCAAATACGCCACGGTGGTGCTGCCCGGCGCTTCATTTCTGGAAAAAAGCGGTACGTTCACCAATGGCGAACGCCGCATTCAACGGGTCAACCAGGTGGTGGAACCCTTGCCCGGCGTGAAAAGCGACGGCCAGATTGTGGTCGACATCATGAACCGCCTGGGTTATGCACAGCCCGAGTACGACCCGGACACCCTGTTGCAGGAAATTGCCCAGATCGTGCCTTTCTTTGCCGGGGTCAAATGGAATGAATTGGGCGACAATGGAAAGCAATGGCCGGTGAAACCCGACGGCACCGATACGGATATCCTCCATACCGAAACGTTCAAGCGCGGCCTGGGCAAACTACAGTACGATCAATTCACCGAATCGCGCGAATTGCAGCATAACGCGAAGGAATACCCCTATATCCTGACGACCAACCGCGAACTGGAACATTACAATGCCGGCACCATGACCCGCCGCACCCGGAATGCCCAGATTCTGACCGAAGACGTGCTGCTCATTCACCCGGACGATGCCGCTAAAAACGCCATCGCCGACGGCGACCTGGTTTGCATCGAATCGCCGCGGGGGAAAGTGGACGTGAAAGCGCGGGTGAGCGACGAGGTCAAACCCGGTATCCTGAGCACCACGTTCCACTTTCCGGATTTGATGTTGAATATTGTCACCTCGGACGAACGGGACAGCGATGCACTGTGCCCGGAATACAAAGTGGTAGCTGTGCGGATACGCAAGAGCAAAGGGAAATTCAAGATGCAGCAGCCTTCGCTGACGTAAGCAGGGCAGTGCCTGTCCGGCCTGCTATTAGGCACGTCGCTTTCAATTTCGCTCCAGGCATCGTGAGGAGCCCAGTATGATAAAACGACCAACTCCCAGGCGATTGGCGCGTATTGTTGCATGCGCCTGTTTCCTGGCATGCTGCCAATACTTTGAACCGTGCCATGCGCGTTAAGGCGTACCGCCAAAGCAAATGCGCGGCATTACCGGATCAAGGGTTATGCTTCCGGCAACAAAGACGGAGCTCCAACCTGGCAAATGCCGGGTTTGTCCGCAAGGCGCGCCTTCCATTTTCGAAAATAACTCACCCTTACGGTTAATTTTGCCCTTCGGTTTTGATCGCACTCAGGTTTGGATGCGCCCCATCTTGTTTTACTGTCTAAAATTGCACTTGTTATAATGGCTTTTCTGAAGCGGACGCTGTTGTTTATTTGCCTGTTTCCCGGTATGGTACGGGCCCAAAAATCCGGTTGGGATTATATCCGGGGCAACGATTTTACGCAGGCGGGGGTCGCTTTTCAGGCCGCATTGGTGCAAAACCCCCGAGATGAGGCCACATTGACCGGCCTGCTTTTCCTGGCCGAAACCATACGTGATCATGAGAGCTATGAAAAATATGCCAACCAGCTCCTGAACCTCGGCTGGCAACCCGACTATGTATGGCTGTTCCAACAGCTGTGCTCCGAAAGCCCTGAAACCGTACTCAAACGCTTGCCTTCTCGCGGAAACTACCGCCTGCCGTTTGTATTGCAGCAAGCGGATACGCTGTTTCATACCCGCCATTTTGCCGAAAGCGCCGCTTTGCGGGCTACGGTGCTGCCCGATTGGAACTGGGCGATTTGCGGACCGTTCACCAATATCAGCGGAAGCGGGTTTGCCGAAACCAGCCCGGTTGAAAATGAACCGTACAGCCCCGCCGATTCGTTTGAAAATGAAGCCGGCGTTCGTTTCCATTGGCTCCGCCGCAACGTACGACGCCCGGGCGCGCCAGTCGACTTCGACCAACTCCCGGAGTCGCACGACCTCGCCACCTTTTACGCCAATACCTTTTTGTCGGTGCCTTCCGATCGCCTTGTGGCGCTGGAAGTAACCCGCGGCGAACCGATCAAGATCTGGCTCGACGACCAGATCCTGATCGAACGCCCACGCCCAACCGCCGGCGGGGAATGGGACAGCGAAACGCTATTCTTTGATCTGCCTGCCGGGAAACACCGCCTGCTGGTCAAGGTTGCCGAATTTCCGCAGGAGCCTGCAGCGGGTCGCATCCGGCTGGAATTCAACGATTTGGATAACGACGGCGACCAGGATGAAACGCACGAATTCGACGATACCGCTGATTATTCAGGAGCGTCCTGGACGCCACCCACGCGTTTTGTCCTGCGGTTTACCGACCCTGCTACAGGTCAACTGTATACGGATATCCGTTCGGATTATACCGGTTCCTATATCCCGGCAACCCGCAACTGGTTGCCTGATTTCAAGGAACAACCCTATTTGCAAACCCTTTTGGCCAACTGGCAGGCCCATCGCCCGGATACCTGGAGGTTATACCTCGTGGCTAAGGCCTACGCCAAATACGAAGCCTGGGAAGACGGCGAAGCCTTTTTTGCCGGCCTGCTCGCCCAGGAACCCGGTTCGGCCTTCCTGCGCTTTTTGCTGGCTAAATTTTACGACGCCGACGACAAATCCGAGCGGGCCGAAGCGCTGCTGAGCGAAATGGATACCACCCGGACACCCACCTTTGCCGAGCACTATATCCGGCTGCTCAAGATCAACCGCGAGCAGGAGGAACCCCGTTATCAGGCCGCCCTGGAAGATATGCTGGCGCTTTCGCCTACCAATTGGTCGGTGCTCAACCGGTACCTGACGTTTTTGAAGGAAAAAGGCAAACAAGACTCGGTGAAGGGCCTCGTCCAGCAGTTTTTGGCGGTACACGACAGTCCGAAATGGAAGTCCCGTCTCTTCGATTATTTGAAAGACGACAGCTATAAACCGGAATCGTACAAGGCGGAAACAGACAAAGACCGCGAGAAAAGTTTTCGCGAAGCGCAAAAACGCCTGAAGACCACCTTCGACCTGACCGATTATGCCAAAGTGATCCGCTTTTACAAGCAAAAAGAAAAGGTAGACGACGTGCTGAAAGCCTACGACGAGGTACTGGCCATTGCGCCCTACCTGTCGCAATACCGTAAGCAAAAAGCCGCCTATCTTTTTGAAAAGGAGCGCGTGGATGAGGCGCTCGAATTGGTGCGGCAGCAGATCGGCGAACAACCCTACGATGCCAGCCTGTGCGAATTGGCCGGCGATATTTATATTGAAAAAAAGGAGGAAGCCGAAGCGCTGAAGTGGTACCGCCGGGCGGAAAAACTCAAATCGGGCAGCAATTACGACCTGGGTAGTAAAATCGAACGGCTGGAAAACAAACCCAATTTTTCGGGCTACTTCGCCCCGGTCAAACTGGAAGATGTGGCCAAAGACCGGTCCTGGTTGACCGACTACCCCGATGAAGAGGCGGTTATCCCGCTGTTTGTCCAGCAGTTGGTATACCTTCCCGCAGAGCGGAAATTCCAATCGACCACCAAGTGTGTGATCGCTATTCGCAACGAAGCCGGCGCCAAGCGCTGGACGGAGGCCGACCTCAGCCTGTTGGGCAATGTGACCAACGCCCGGGTCATGAAAAAGGACGGATCGATCACTTCGCCCGACATGGGGTGGGGCGGAATGGCGGTGTTCAAAAACCTTCAACCTGGCGACGTGATCCTGCTTGAAGGCGCCAGCGAGCGCGGAATGCCGGACGAATTCTCCGGCGAAATGCTCGAACTGGGCTTTGCATCCTGGCCCGCGCCGGTGGTGAAGGCCACACTCGAACTGCTCTTACCCAAAGATCAGCAGGTCTACTTTGCTTACAACCGACTGGACAAAACCCATACCCAGCGCGATACCGGCGCCTTCAACCTCCGCCGTTGGGAATGGCGCCATATCCCGAAACTGGAGGAAGAAGAAGCGATGCCCGACAATATCGATGCCATGGCCTGGTTCATGCTGGGCGACGCACCGGATTGGAGCGGGGTGGCAAAATGGTACCAACGCAAAACCTACTGCCGCACGGAACCCAACTATGAGGTGCTGCAACAGGCGCGCGCCCTGCTTCAACCCGGTATGTCGGAGACGGAAATCGTGCAGGCCCTGCATACCTTCATCACCAAAGATATCAATTACTCCTATGTACCGTTTCTGAACAGCAACTATGTGCCTAAAAAACCGGGCGCCACGCTGTCGGCCAAGGTCGGCGATTGCAAAGACGTGGCGACCCTGATGATCACCATGCTGCGCGAACAGGGGATTCCGGCCTGGTATACCCTGGTGAGCACCCATAATTTCAGCAATGAAGAGCCACGACCTACCGCCTTTGTGTTCAACCACGCCATCGTGGCGTACCAAACCAGCGACGGCCAATTGCACTTCGACGACCTGACGACCGATTACTTTCCGTGCGGTGTGTTGCCCAACAGCGACTCCGACGCCTGGGGGCTGGTGATCCGCGACGGCGAGACCAAAATTCGCCGCCTACCCAACCATACCCTCGACCCGGATATTACCCACGTGGATATTCATGCCCAGGCCACGATCGACACGCTGGGCAACCTGCATCTCGATGCACAGGTCGTGCGCTATGGCGCCGCTGCCGGCCATTGGCGGGAAGTGCTGCTGCGCGCTACGGAAGCGGAGCGCTACAAAAAACTCACCGATTATTACGGCGGCGGCGTACTCAGCCATCTGGATGTCGAGAAAACAGAATTTCAAAACCTGGACAGCATCAATGCCCCGCTCCGCTCGCACACCCGCCTGACGGCCTTTCATCAAATGGACCAGGTAGCAGGGCTTTCCATCTTGCCGCTGCCGCTACCGCTGAGCACGCCTACGCATAAAGCGCTTTTTGCCGCCAAACGTTACAACGACCTCGATGCAGAAGTTTTGCTGGAACTGTCGCCCGTCCGCGAAACCGTCGACCTTGAATTACCGGCCGGTTATCGCCTGGCCGAAACGCCCAAGCCCAAGGTCATCGACACGCCTTTTGGTTTTTATTCGCTTACGTTCGAGGAAATTCCGGGCGGCCTGCGGATCAGGCGCGACGTCACGCTCCGCCAGCGTTTTATCCAACATGCCAATTTTCAGGCCTTCAAGCAGTTTTACCTGGATATGCTCGATGCCGACGACAGCTTGCTTGCCCTGGTTTCGCCGGCGGTCCGGCGGCCATAACAACAGCAAGTTTCGGAACGGGGACGGAGTGGAGATCGTATTCCGCTGGAACGCCACCGCTGGAACATACCTCAATCACTAGTGATTGAGGTACTAAGTTTTAGACAGTTTGAACGCCCCTTTTTGACTGATACTTCGTTGCTCCTCGGTCATGGAGAGCCCGCTACACTCCCTCGTCGCGCCTTGTCTCAGCCCAAAAGAGCCTGTTCAAACTGTCCATAACTTAGTGCCTCAATCACGAGCGGGCCGTCCGGCAGAAACAAAAAAAGGCCACCCGTGGGTGACCTTGCCGTCGGAACAACTGGATTCGAACCAGTGACCTTGCGCGTGTGAAGCGCACGCTCTAAACCAGCTGAGCTATGCTCCGGGGAATTGGGGCGACAAAAATAGGGCGCGCTGAAACAAAATCACAAGTTTTCCCTGAAAAAATGCCGGCCACTGCGCGCAGTGACCGGCAACCAACCATAATTGTATCAAAAGCAAATATATCTAGTGCCTCAATCACCAGGCATCAACCGGCTCACTGAAACACCCGGATGTAATCCACGATCATCCGTTGGGGGAAAACGGTGGAACCGTCGGGGCTACCGGGCCAGTTGCCGCCTACTGCTACGTTGAAAATGAAGAACATCTTCTGGTTGAACGGCCAGGGTTGGCCGGCGACCAGCGAAGCCGGCGTCACTTCGTGGTACAACACGTCGTCGACGTACCAGCGGATGCGGTTCTGCTCCCAATCCAGCGAAAAGACATGGAAGGCTTCTGCGAATTTGGCGTTGCCGTTCAGCGCTTTGGAAGCGCCTTTTTGCTGGTGCTCATTTACGCTTGCGCCATAGTGAATAGTGCCGTACACCCGGTCGGGCTGACTGCCGATCAGTTCCATGAGATCGATCTCGCCGCAGGCAGGCCAGCCGGCCTGGTCGATGTTGGCGCCGAGCAACCACAGCGCCGGCCACAAACCCTGGCCCTCGGGCAGAACCGCCCGGATGTCGATCCTGCCGTATTGAAACTCTTTTTTGCCCTTGGTGATCAGGCGGGAAGACGTATACGGACTGCCATTGAAGTTTTCCTCACGGGTTTCTATGATCAGGTTTCCATCCTGAAAATACGTGTTATCCGGTCGGTAATACTGCAATTCGTTATTTCCCCAACCACCTTGGCCGGTGCCGATCTCGGGCATCCACACCACGGCGTCCAGCGCATTGCCGTCGAACTCATCGTGCCAAACCAGCGACTTGCCCGGGTAGCTCAGCGGGGTGCTGTAGCCGCCGGTCGGGATGACCAGTGGGTTGGAGCCGTCGTCGTTGAGCAAGGTGGCCTTGCCGCGGGCCTGACCGAGGGTGGCATTCACCGGGTTGAGCAGCAGCACCTCGAAGGATTCGTCGCCTTCTTTATTCGTATCGCCCAGCACCGCCACTGAAATGCTCTTTTCGGTTTCGCCCGGGGCGAAGATCAGTTCGGCGTTCGCCACGGCCACATAATCGGCGCCGGCTTTCGCGGTGCCGTCGAGGGTGGAGTAGTTCACGAGGACGTTTGTGGTGGTGGCCGCGGTCAATTTCACGGCAAACTGGATCGTGTTGTGGCCCTTTCCTTCGGCCTGGCTGACATCCGAAATGGATACGACGGGCTTTACCGGATCGGATGGCGTATTGGTCCATTTCGAGCAGGCCAGCAAGCCGGCGGCAAACACAGCCAGGACAGCAAATTTTTTGATTTTCAACATATTGTACAGTTTTTGGATCATTTACGGCTATTGATACACCCGGACATAATCGACTTCGAGGCGTTGGGGCCAAATGGAATCGTCGACCCTCATTTTACCGCCCCAATTACCGCCGACGGCCAGGTTGAGCAACAGGTAAAATCGCTGGTCGAAGGGCCAGGCCGCAAAACTGGCACCCCGGTTGACAAAGGTATGATACACCAGGTTGTCGATTATGAATGTCATCCGTTCGGGGGTCCATTCGATGGCGTACTCGTAAAAACGGCCGGCAGCATCGGGCAGGAAATGCGCCTGTACCGCCTGGTTGCCGTTCATGGTATTGAATGCTTTGGTGTGCCCGATTCCGAACACAGAATCGGGCTGCTGGCCGGAACAGTGCTGCTGACCCTGGCGCTGGCGCAACGCCGGCGATTCGAGCGGGAAAAGGCCGAACTCACCCAGGAACACCTCAAAAAAGAAGCCCAGCAGCGTCAACGCGCCGAACAAACCGAACAGGAACTGGTGCGGGTGCAGAACGAAAAACTCGAAGCGGAAGTACAGCACAAAAACGAAGAACTGGCATTGGCCACCATGCACCTGGTTCAAAAAGGCGAAATGCTCGCCAGCATCCAGGAAGCCCTCGAGCGCGTGTTGCAACGGGAGCACTCGACCCATGAATTGCGCAACGAACTCCGCCGCGTGCTGCGCTTGCTCCAACTCGATACCCGCACCGATCAGGATTGGGAACAATTCGCCGTGCATTTCGACCAGGTATACGGCGATTTCCTCAAGCGGCTGCGGGAACATTTTCCGCAACTCAGCCCAAACGATTACCGCCTTTGCGCCTATCTGCGCATGAACCTGAACACCAAAGAGATCGCCCACCTGCTCAACATCTCCGTGCGCGGCGTGGAGGGCAGCCGGTACCGCCTGCGGCGAAAACTCAACCTGGACAACGACGAAAACCTGGTGGACTTTCTCATGGGGGTATGAACGCTGCGACGACCCGGGCTTACTTCCCCAAACCGGCCGGGCCCGGCAAACAGTCGCCATTTGCCGGCAGCTCCATTGGAAGAATTACAAGTTCAGGCATACCGCCAGGTTTTTTGATTTGGAATCAAATTTTCTTTCTTTTTTTGCAAGGCAAACAGGGTTTTAGAAAATGCGCTGTTTCGAGAAGTATTATCTGAAAATTAATCACTTATGTGTATGAAGCAACTCAACAAAATTTTGATGCTCAGTCTGTTGTGCATCCTCCTGGACAGTGTGCTGGCGCAAGCCCAAATTACGCTGCGCGGGCGCGTGCAGGATGCCGATTCAGGAGAGGAGTTGATCGGGGCCGCCATAGCAATTCCAGGTGGGGAAGGCGGCACGATCACCAATTATGAAGGCGAGTTTTTGCTAAAGGTGACGGCGGTGCCGATCCAGCTGCGGGTTTCATACACGGGTTATACGACCCAGGATGTACAAGTAACCAACGCTGATGAAAAACTCGTCATCCGCCTGCAACCCAATTCGATTATTATTGAAGAAACGGTGGTGCGCGGTCAACGGATCGATGAAAAACAAAAAGCGGCGCCGCTCACGGTGGAAAACCTGGATGCCATCGCCATCAAAGAAACGCCCGCTGTCAGTTTCTACAACGGCCTGGGCAATCTGAAAGGTGTGGACCTCACCACTGCTTCTCTCGGGTTTACGATTATCAACACCCGCGGCTTCAACTCCACCAGCCCGGTACGCTCGCTGCAGATCATCGACGGCGTCGACAACCAGGCGCCGGGGCTGAACTTTTCACTGGGCAACTTCCTGGGTTCTTCCGAACTCGACGTGCAAGGCGTCGAACTGGTGGCCGGCGCGAGCGGGCCGTTTTACGGGCCCAACGCCTTCAATGGGGTCATCAGCATCAAAACCAAAGACCCATTTATCCAAAAAGGCCTTGCCGCCTCCGTCAAGGGCGGCGAACGCGATCTGTTCGAAGCCGCCATCCGCTATGCAGCGGCGGTTAAGAACAAGGCCGGCAGCGATTTTTTTGCCTTCAAACTCAATTTTTTCTACCTCCGCGCCTACGATTGGGTGGCCGACAACTATGACCCGGTGTATCAAAGCGAAACCGGGCAGTATTTTACGCCCCTGGAAAATCCCGGCCGCTACGACGCCGTCAACCGGTACGGCGACGGTTACCAGGCGCGCTTCGACCTGACCCGCGAATCGGCCTGGGCGGCGTTTTACGGGATGCAACAATTCCACCGCCCCGGATACAACGAAGTTGACCTGGTGGACTACAACACCCGCAACTACAAGGCCAACGCGGCGTTCCATTTCCGGCTAAACCCGGCCAAAGATTTCGAATCGCCCGAATTGATCCTGTCGTCCAGTTTTGGCAGCGGCACCACCGTGTACCAGGGCGACAACCGCTTCAGCCTGCGCGATATCCTGTTCTTTCAAAACCGCCTCGAGTTGCGCAAAAAAGACAAATTCTTCCTGCGCTTTTACGCCACCAACGAAGACGCCGGCAAATCATACGACCCGTATTTCACAGCGCTCCGGCTCCAGAACAACGCCAAGTCGGACTTCCAGTGGGGGAGCGACTACTCCTATTTCTGGACCAACGTCGCCCAATACAACAACCGCATGAAACAACTGGGCTATCCGCAATTGAAGGTAGATCCGGTGACTTTTGAAGCCAGTTTTGATTACGACGCCGCCACCCAGTGGTTCCACGATTTCCGGGACACCCTGTCCGTTTGGCACCTCGCATCGATGAATTATGCCAACCAGCAAAACGGCGATGGCACCCATAATTTCTATCAACCCGGCACGCCGGAGTTTGAAAAGGAATTCAACCGGATCGTGAGCACCAAATCGGGCACTTCCGGCGGCACCCTGTTTTTTGATAAGTCGGCCCTCTACCACGGACACGGCGAGTACATCTTTTCGCCGAAATGGACCAACCACATCACCGTGGGGGCCAATGTCCGGTTCTACCGCCCGGTTTCCGAAGGCACCATTTTCTCCGATACGCTGCAGTACACACGCGACGTGAACGGCGTGGCCACCGACTCTTCCTACAAGCGCATTACCAACTGGGAGATGGGCTATTACGCCGGCATTGAAAAGAAGATCATGGCCGACCGCATTATTCTGTCGGGTACCCTGCGCGCCGACAAGAACCAGAATTTCGACTGGTTGTTTACCCCGGCGGCTTCGGCGGTTTACGCACCCAATCAAAAGAATTACCTGCGGTTTTCCTTCTCGTCCGCCATCCGGAACCCCACGCTGACCGACCAGTACCTGAACCTCAACGTGGGCCCGGCCATCCTGCTCGGCAACCTGAACGGCTTCAACGGCCTGATCACGATCGAGTCCTTCAAGGACGCCATCAGCAACCCATCCGGCATCGACGTTTCCAAACTGCGTTACGATACGATCGCGCCCATACAACCGGAAAAGGTCAAAACCTTCGAACTGGGCTACCGCACCACGCTGTGGAACAAGTTATACGTCGACGCCGGGTACTATTTCAATATTTACAACCAGTTTATCGGCTACAACCTGGGCCTTACGGCCAAAGTGACCGGCAATTTTATCGACCTGAACACCTTGCAGGTGTACCGGGTGTCGGCCAACTCGATCAACCAGGTGACCACCCAGGGATTTAACATCGGCCTGAATTATTACTTTGGCACCTACTTCCAGTGGAACGGCAACTATTCGTGGAACAAACTCAACAAATTGAGCGTGGACGACCCGATCATACCGGCCTTCAACACGCCGGAGCACAAATTTAACCTCGGATTATCGGCGCGCGACCTGCCGATCGGCCGCCTGAAACGCACCGGATTCAATATTACCTACAAGTGGATAAAAGGATTTTTGTTTGAGGGCTCGCCGCAATTCACCGGGCTGATCCCGACCTACGACATGGTGGATGCGCAATGGAATTGCACCTTGGATAAAATTCACACGACGCTCAAGATCGGCGCAACCAATATCTTCGGCATCGCTCCGCTATTCCGCACCGAAGCCGAAAACGGCGGCCGTTCCAAGATCGACGCCATGTTCAACAACCGTCAGTTCCAGACCTACGGCGGCCCGCGGATCGGCCGCATGGCCTATGTTTCGCTCGTGTACAATTTCGAAAAACACTGATGTATATTTGTTGCGCTATCGTATTTTTAAAACACAACCAATAATAATTCCTAAATCGTTGACAATGAAAAAATTGTATGTATCGCTTTTGTTTTTGAGTAGTATTATGCTGGCCGGTTTGAACGCTCAAACCCGGTACCTGCAGCAGGTATTCGATGACAGCCAAATCAGTACCCAGTACAATCAGGTTTACGGCTTCAACACTACCGTATTGGCTTACCCCACGCTGATCAAGCAACCGTTGATCATGGACGTGTATCAACCGGCCAGCGACACCGAAACCCATCGCCCGGTGGTACTGTACCTGCATACCGGCAACTTCCTGCCGTTCCTCAACCCTTCCGACGGGACGCCCGGTTTCAATGGCGCATGCGGCGGCACTACGCGCGACTCTGCGGCCGTGGAAGCCTGCCGGCGCCTCGCCAAAATGGGCTATGTGGCCTTGTCGGTCGATTATCGCCTCGGCTGGAACCCCCTTGCTGCCTCCGACGTCGACCGGCGTTACGGCATCATCAATGCCGCTTACCGGGGCATTCAGGATGTGCGCAGCTGTATTCGCTTCCTCAAACAATCCGTAGCAACCGGCGGGAATCCGTTGAATATCGACACTTCTAAAATTGTCGTTTGGGGCCAGGGCACCGGCGGTTACCTGTCGATGAACTCGATATTTTTGGATAGTTATGCCAAGATCCCCCTGTCGACCGGCGGTAAATTCCTGTGGGACCACGATCAAAATACGAGCACGCCGCCTATTCCGATGATCATTGAATCGGTGAATGGCAACATCAACGGCACCAGCGTGGGGATCAACCCGCTTACCGGCGATACGCTCTCCCGTATCAACACGCCGGGCCCCAACTCCAATTTCCAACTGGCCGTAAATATGGCCGGCGCCTGTGCCGACTCGGCCTGGATCGATCCCGGACAAACGCCGCTGCTTTCCTTCCATGTGCCCTATGACCAATTCGCCCCCTATGCTGGAGGTATCGTCAACGTGCCGGGTACCAACCTTCAGGTGGTGCAGGTGCAGGGCAGCTATGTGGTGCAGCAGATGATGGAGGCCCAGGGAAATAACAATGTATTTATCGGAAAACCCATTTCCGATCTGGAAACCCAGCGGCTGGCGGCATTTGCCAATACGCCGATGGTCGGCGGCAACAACTGGTCTGACCCGACCCCCGGCCTCTATCCGCTCGTACAGCCGTTCATCAGCCTGGGCGGCAACCAGGTACCGGCTACTACTGCCCCCTGGGAATGGTCGGCGCCCGTGCCGAACAACCCGACCTGCAGCACCAATAAACAGGCGGCCCTGTTGTACTGGGATACGATCATGCGCTTCTACGCTCCCCGCGCTTGCTTCGCGCTCGGCCTGCAGAAATGTGTGGACCAGGTATTGAGTGCAAAAGAGCCTTTGGCGCACGACATCAACGTGCTTGCAGCGCCCAACCCGGCTACGGATGAAATCCGTTTCAGCAGCGAAAAAGAGGATATCCTGGCCATTCAGATCTACGACCGCACCGGTCGTCTGGTGGGTCATATCCCCGAGGTGAACAATACCGGCTACACCCTGCAGCGCAGCGGCCTGAATGCCGGTCTGTATGTGGTAAAACTCAGTTTCAAAACGGGTTTTGTGACCAAGCTGGTGACGTTCGAATAAGCGCATAGTCGAAATGCCAAGCGACACAGATTACGCTGGTATTTCTATTGCGGTAAGGCAATTTAGCCAATAAAAAATGGTCGGCTGGGATCCCAGCCGACCATTTTTTATTGGCTAAACATGAGTCATCCCGAATTTTGGCGAGATCCAGGATTCGGGATTTTTTATGGATAAAAAGAAACCTCCTGTAAATTTGGGTATCTCACCACACCAAAAAGACAGGAGGTCAAATGTTTAAAATAGTAGGGCAAAATAACTCAACTTCTGGCACTGAAGCAAATGCAGGGACCTTTCTTCTTCGGCGTGCAGAACAGTACACCAAGGAGATTCGTCGAGACTTAGATGCTCAAATTGATAGACGGCTGGTCAGCACTTTTTTGAATTTGTTTAGCATCATATTGATGTTTAGAAACCGTGCTATGGGTTTGTTACTGACTGAGTTAGGGGGTTACGTGGTTGGTTTCGAGCATGCGCCGGCGGGCACCAAGCGAATTAGTAATCTGCTCAGATCGAAAAAATGGACATCGGAGTTGATTGACGCTCATTTGTTTACACGTGCTAAAGAGCGCATTGAACAGATTTGCCGGCAGGGCAAACGTCCATTGATGCTGTGGGATGATAGTCGGGTGGAGAAGCATGAAAGTTGGGTAGCCGAAGGGCTTTGCAGCGTATTTAGCAGCAAAGGCCAACGACTAACCAGAGTTCGCCCAGGTTTTTTCAATTCTCCTTTGGGTCGTATTTGCGTGCCGGGTTTTCAATGGACGGGGGTATTCTTATCGCATTTGGGCGGGGTGCCAAGTGTATGCCAAATGAGTTGGTGGACCACTCGGGGTAAATTCAAGGAAGACCCCGACAATATTATTTATCGGCTACTGAGGAAATTGCACCAACACATTGCTCAGCCACTAGTTCATGTGCTGGATCGGGGATATGCCAACGAAAAGATGCTTCGCTACTTATTTAAATTCAAACAAGCATTTATCCTTCGCTGGAAGCAAAATCATTTGCTGCTTCATCAAGAAAAAGGCTGTAAGAAAACCCATTTGTTAGCCCGATCTTTTAAAGGCAGAGCAACTAAAATAGTACGGGATAAAGCCCGCCAAAAAGACAAACGAATCTCCATTGATTGGACACCGGTAAACCACTCGGAATATCCGCACAGCCAACTCTTTTTGGTCATCGTAAGGGATAAACACAACTACAATAGCCCCATGTATTTAATCACCTCCTTGCCCATCGAAAAGGCAAGCCAAGCCTGGGAAATCCTCTTCAGTTATATGCATCGTTGGGAAGCCGAACAAGGCTTCCGATTCTTAAAATCTGAGATGGGTTTGGAATCACCAAGACTTTGGTTCTGGGACAACAGAATGAAATTAATGGCTATCGTCTCATTGGTATATGACTTCCTGCTCACCATAGTGCGAAATTGGAAGGATTGGGTCCCAATATTTCTGCGAAATTGGGCTCATCGTACTGGAAAGCGGTACCGAGAAGCCTCGATACCGCTCTACAGACTCAGGATGGCCATCGCTAATTGCCTCTTCTTCTGGTGGACTCAAAATTCGAGATGACTCATGTTTAGCCAATAAAAAATGGTCGGCTGGGATCCCAGCCGACCATTTTTTATTGGCTAAAACGAAAAAGAGAACGGTTATCGAACGATGACCAATTGCCCCAGCAAGCGTTGTTCCCCGGCGTTCAACTCCAGGAAATAAAGTCCTTGCGGCAGGCTGCCGGCATCCAGTTGCATTTGCTCTATGCCGGTTCCGATGGTCATCCGGGTCATCAAGCGCCCGGCCACGTCCCATACCGCCAGTTGGCCGTTGGCCTGGAGCGGACTGGCCAATTGAATCGTCACCAGATCCCGGGCCGGATTCGGATAGATCCGCAGATCGCCTGCCTGGGCCTGCCCGGTGCCCACCGTGCAATCGAAGTTTGGATCAAATACCACGCTCGACTGGAAGGTATTGGTGCAGCCCGTCGTCAGGTCGGTGACCAGGAGGCTGTAGTCGCCGCTCATGGTGGCGCAGTAGCTGAAGCCCGTAGCGCCGGCAATCGGCCCCGCGAACAGGTACCATTGCAGGGCATAATTGGCCGGAAGTGCCGCCGTATCCAGCAATTCCAGGTTGTTGCGGTCGTTCTCATATACCGGCGCTGCCGGCAAGGGGATCAGGTTCACCGCCGCACTGTCGGAAATGGCCGAACACCCGTAAATCGTGTTGACCTGCACCTGGTAGTAACCGCTGCTTTCGGGCATGTACAGGAAATCGGTAGCGCCCGAGATGGGCTGTCCGTTATACCACCACTGGTTGCCGGCTCCGTAGGAAGACTCAAGCACGATAGTGTCGGCGCCTACACAAGCCGAGAAAATATTGGCGCTGATCTTGGGTTTTACGGGTTGGTTATACACCAGAACGGTATCTGCTGAAAGAACCGAGTCTACCGGGTGATCGATGCTCAATACCACCCGAAACGACCCCGATACCAGGGTGTCGCCGTCGTTGAGGTGGTCGAAATAGATCGTCCCGCAGGGGTCGTCGGAGCCCTCGATACCCGAGTCTTCATCCCACACTTCGAGGCGGTAACTGCCCTGTTTTTCCAGGAGCAGGTCGGGTTGAAAGGTGTGCGGCAAAGAAGTGTTGTTGAGCGCCGGCGACGAATTGTAAACCTGGCTACCGCTGGGGTTGAGGATAAAGAGATAGAGGTCGGGGGAGCCCAGGCCAAACTGGTCGGTACAGCCATCCACACTCAGCACAGTGGCGCTGAGCAGCCGGTAGCCCGCGGTATCGATAACCGCTTTGTAGTGCACCGGGTACAATCCGGGTTTGGTATAGGTATGGGGCGGCGGGTTTTCGCCGGTAAAGGTGGTGCTGTCGCCAAAATCCCATTCATAACTGAACCCCGGGTCCCCTCCGGAAGGGATATTGTTGGAAAAGCTGACCGTAGTAGACCCGCATCCGGTATAATTGGCCATGGCAAAGCCGTCGGTGGTACTCACCTTCGGCGCAATGTACAAGCGAATGGGGAAGGAGGCTTCCTGCGTAAAAATGAGCACGGTGGCTTTCAATTTGACCGTCATCACGAAAGTGTCGACTTTCGTTGGGATGCCGCAAATCTTGATGCAGCCGTCGGTTTGGGTGGCCGTTTCAAACACGGTTTGGTTGGCTTCCCAATGCAGTCCGGGCGGCATGTTTTCAATGCCTACGATCTCAATTTTGGAAATCGGAAGCCCCGGAGGGGTGGTGGTGTCGACGGCATGAACAGGCGTACTGGTTTTGGGCACACGGAACGAAATGTCTTCGTTGTAAGGGGTCCCTTTTTCACCATTTGGGAAAAGCGGCAGGTACAACGTGTCGTCGGGCAGGCCGGCCGGCACCATGACTACACAGCCCGGACAACCGGTTTGTGCCGGAAGGCAGTACAGGGCGAACGTCAGCAGCAAAAGAGTGAGGTAGAGTTGTCGCATAACAACCGGTTTTAAGCGTGAAAAAATGTGTTGCGCGGCAGGTAAGCGGATTAGAAACCTAAGGCGGCAACTACTTTTCAGGAGACCGATTATTACCCTAAAAGCGATTGAAGTTTGGAGTTTGAAGATCAACCTTCAAACTCCAAACGCCCGAACTTCGAATTAATTTTTGACCATGCGGCGGACCGATTTTCCGGTTGGGTTGCCGATGGTGTAGAGATACGTCCCGGTGGGAAGGTTTGCGCTGTCGAAGGGGATTTGGTTGGCGCCTTCGAAAAGTTGCACTGTTTCGGTGTGGAGGCGGTGGCCCAGCAGGTCGAATACCTCAAACTGGAAACGGCCCGTTTCGGTCGATTGCACTTCTATCATCGTCCCGTCGGAGAATGGGTTGGGGCGCGCACGCACCAGGCTGAAGGGGCTGCCGGGTTCGGCAGCGGCCGAGGCGCATTGTCCGGTCGGATTGAGGATCAGATAATAGTGGCTGCCCGGTGCAACCGTGCCCGGGAAGGTGACCGGCAGGGTGAAAAGCGGGGTGGCCACGAGCGCGGTAATTCCCAAATCCAGGGTATCGGGCGCGGTGTTGGCGGAAGTAGGCGTACCCGTCAGCAGGATACAACCCAGGGTGTTGGGCAGGAAGCGGCAATTCGGCGGATCGCACACATAGGAAATACCGACCGGTAAATTGGAGATGCCGCCCGTCACCGGAATGTTCACGCTGTCGATCGGGAATCCGCTAAAATCCATCGGGATATGAACGGTGACCGATTGGTTGTACAGTTCGTTGATACAGGCTGTATTCAGGTTATAGAACGGCGAATCGGGAGTGTACGGCGCCGGCGACAGCAAAGCGGTGGTTTGCAACAGGTTGGAATCGCGCATGCAGGGTTGTGCATAGGAAAGCGTTGCGATACTGACGGCAACGAACAGAAGTAGCCCTTTTTTCATAGGTTCAATTTGTTAATAAGAGAATCGGTTAAACGTGTGGTGCGTTGGTTCTTTATCCGATGCGGGGCGGAAGTTCCGGCAATTATCGGAAGATTCAATATATTTTGACAAAAAGGAATTTATCGAAAACGCGCCTGCGAAAAAAAAACGAGGAACGGCCCGAAAGCCAGTTCCTCGTTTTGTTCAGCAGTAGTGTAAAAGGCAACCGGTTGCCCACCGGCGGAAAAAGGCAAAATTCAGCGTTTTGCCGCGTCCACGATGGCTTTGAAGGTAGCCGGGTGGTTGAGCGCCAGGTCGGCCAGGGCTTTGCGGTTGAGGCTGATGCCTTTTTGGCCGAGGGCGTGGATAAAGCGGCTGTAGCTCAGTCCTTCCATGCGGGTAGCCGCATTGATACGGGCGATCCAGAGCCGGCGGTACACGCGTTTTTTGAATTTCCGGTCGCGGAAAGCATATTGCCAGCCTTTTTCAAGCGTGTTTTTGGCAACGGTATAGACTTTGGAACGCGCGCCGAAATAGCCGCGGGCGGCTTTCATGATTTTTCTCCGGCGGGCGCGGCTGGCCGGGTTGTTGGTTGCTCTTGGCATGTGTGTTCTTTTTTAGTACAACTCCGGGATTCGGGCGCTGCCGGGCTTGCCGGTAAGGCAGAATGGCGGGCGGGTCACAAATACTTTAAACCGGAGTCCTCGTTAAAAAATGGGTGAAAAACCAGCCCGTTGGCTGGCTTGCGCACTTGGTGAACCGGAGCGGCCGGCCTGCGGCCTGCTGCGGTGGCAGCGGAATCAGATCGCCAGCAGGCGCTCGATGCGCGCGTGTTCCGAACGGTCCACGATAATGGTATCGCGCAGGTGGCGTTTCGCTTTCGTCGTTTTTTTACGCATCAGGTGGCGCATTTTGGCCCGATTGCGTTTGATTTTCCCCGAACCGGTCACCTTGAAACGCTTCTTGGCGCCGGAGTGGGTTTTCATTTTCGGCATAGCAAAAATGTGTTTTTGTAAAAATGGAGCGCAAAGGTAATGCGGTCAATGAATAAATGTGGTCAATGGGGGCAATTTTTTTCCATCTCAACCTATTGCCCCCATTGACCACATTGACCCCATTGATCACATTACCCACATTATATCATTTCTTCCCCGCCGTTTTTTTCGGTGCGATGATTACCATCATCCGTTTGCCGTCCATGCGGGGCAATTGTTCGGGGGCGCCGAATTCTTCGAGTTCTTTCAGAAAGCGCAGCAGCAGCAGCTCGCCGCGGTCTTTGAATACGATGGCCCGGCCGCGAAACTGGACGTAGGCCTTTACTTTATTGCCTTCAGAGAGGAAGTTTTTGGCGTGGCGCAGTTTGAACTCAAAATCGTGATCGCCTGTTTCCGGGCCGAAGCGGATCTCTTTGAGTTGTTGCTTGACCGCATTGGCCTTCATTTCTTTTTCCCGTTTCTTTTTCTGATACAGGAATTTGTTGTAGTCGACGATTCGCGCGACGGGCGGATCGGCGTTCGGGGAGATTTCCACCAGGTCGAGCCCCAGTTCTTCCGCCCAACTCTGGAGTTTGGGGGTCGGATAAATGCCGGGTTCGACGGTTTGGCCGACGGCCTGGCTGATTTCTTCCAGGTTGTCGCCAACTAAGCGAAGCTCGGGTACGCGAATAAATTCGTTGATGCGGTGTTCGGCTTGTTGTTGCCGGGGAGGGAACGGGCGCCGGCCCTGCGGGGGGCGCGGGCCTCCACCACTTGTGCCGCCGCCACCGGGGCGATATGGGCCGCCGGGGCGATTTGGGCCGCTGCCGCCGCCAGGGCGATTTGGGCCACTGCCGCCACCGGGGCGATTTTGTCCGCCGCCGCCGGGTTTAGGAGAGGAAGGTTTTAATGCCAACTAAAAATAATGTTTTGTGAATAAATCCGATCCGGGTACTGGCCGGCGCAGGGTAAAAAAAATGGATACCCGGAATCGCGACCGAATACCCAGCGCCATTATTTGTTACGTGCACAAAAGTAAACATAATTTGCAGAATCACTGTTTCCGGCCCGGTAAAAAAATTTTTTGTTTTAGGTTTGCGGAGGCTTCATCGCCAAGTCGCCAATTGCTGTTCTATCCGTTCTTCCCCTCAAATCCTGTCCCCATCCATGACATTCGCCGATATCATCCTGCCACTGGCGCTGCCCAAACGCACCTACACCTACGCCGTACCCGACGAGCTGGCGTCCGCGATCCAGCCCGGTGTACGCGTGGAAGTGCCGTTTGGCAAAAGCAAACTGTACAGCGGGATCGTGGAACGGGTTCACTCCGAACAACCGCCGTACCGGGTGAAGGCCCTGACGGCCATACTCGACGATATTGCCGTAGTGACGCCATACCAGCTGCAATTGTGGGACTGGCTGGCCGGGTATTACTGCTGCACCCTCGGCGAGGTCATGATCGCCGCCCTGCCGGGCCACCTCAAACTGACCAGCGAAACCAAATTGGTGTTTACCACCGCTTACGGCGACGATTTTTCCGAACTCGACAACGACGAATACCTCATCGCCGAAGCCCTGCACCTGCAAAACGAGATCAGCATCGACGACGTGCGGAAGATCCTCAACAAAAAAACCGTGTTCCCGGTCGTGCAGCGCCTGTTGCTGAAAGGCGTGCTCTCCCTGCGCGAAGACCTGCAGGAAAAATTCCGCCCCAAAAAAGTGTGGGCCGTACGCCTGGCCGAACCCTTCCGCTCCGATTCCGATCTGCTCCGGCCGGTCTTCGACGAACTGGCGAAAGCCGAACGACAACTCGAAACCCTGCTGGCGTTTTTGCACATCAGCCGCAGCCGGCCCTATGTACGCCGCCAGGAAGTACTCGACAAAGCCGGCACTTCCGAAGCCACCCTGCGGGCGCTGGTGAAAAAAGAAGTGCTTGAACTGTATGAGCGCGAGATCAGCCGCATGGCCGGCTTCGAAGACGAGATCATGGCGGCCGGCGAACTGTCGGATCAGCAGCGCCGTGCACTGACCGAAATCCATGCCCGGTTCCGCGACAAAAACACCGTACTCCTGCACGGCGTCACCGGCAGCGGCAAGACCCGGGTATACCTCGAACTGATGCGCGAAGTGTTGCTCCAGGGCGGTCAGGTGCTGTACCTTTTACCCGAAATCGCCCTCACTACGCAGATCATCAACCGTTTGCAACGCGTGTTCGGCGCCGACGTAGCCGTGTACCATTCGAAGATCAACTACAACGAACGGGTGGAAGTGTGGCGCGCCGCCGCCTCCGGCAAACCGGTGCTGTTGTCGGCCCGCTCGGGGCTGTTTTTACCCTTCCAAAACCTTCAACTGATCATCGTCGACGAAGAACACGATCCCTCGTTCAAACAATACGACCCGGCCCCGCGCTACAACGCCCGCGATACGGCCATTTTCCTGGCCGGCCTGTACGGCGCCAAGGTGTTGCTCGGCACGGCTACGCCGGCAGTAGAGACCTATTACAACGCCCAAACGGGCAAATACGGCCTGGTGGAAATGCCCGCGCGGTTCGGCGGGCTCGAACTGCCCGAAATGCTCACCGTTGACCTGCGCCAGCAACACAAGGCCAAGCAAATGCACAGCCTCTTTTCGCCGGCCCTGCTCGAAGCGCTGCAAGCCGCTCTGGCAAACGGCGAACAGGCTATCCTCTTCCAAAATCGCCGGGGCTATTCGCCGATCCTCGAATGCCCCGTATGCGGCTGGACGGCACAATGCCGCCACTGCGACGTGAGCCTCACTTACCACAAGCACAGCCACCGCCTGCGTTGCCACTACTGCGGCTACCAGGAGGAAACACCCACCCTGTGCCCCGCCTGTGGCAGCGGCAAGATCACCCTGCTCGGCTTTGGCACTGAAAAAATTGAAGACGAACTCCGGCTCTTTCTGCCCGACGCCCGCATCGGCCGCATGGACCTCGATACCGCCGGCACCAAAACCAACCTGATCAATATTCTCAATGATTTCGAAGAAAAACGGCTCGACATCCTGGTGGGCACCCAAATGGTCACCAAAGGCCTCGACTTCGACAATGTGGGGATCGTGGGCGTACTGGGCGCCGACCAACTGATCCGCTTCCCCGATTTCCGGGCCGGCGAACGCGCTTACCAACTCCTCACCCAGGTGGCCGGCCGCGCGGGCCGCAAACACAAGCGCGGCAAGGTGCTCGTACAAGCCTGGAACCCGGCGCACCCGGTGCTGCAGGAGGTGCTGCTCGGCGATTTTCAGGGATTTTTCAAGCGCGAGCTGCACGAACGGCAGGAATTCCGTTACCCGCCGTTTTTCCGCCTTATCCACATAAGCCTGCAACACAAAGACGACAAGATCGCGCTACAGGCAGCCACCCTGTTCGGCAGTCTCTTGCGCCAACGCCTCGGCGACCGCGTACTGGGGCCGGTCCAGCCGCATATACCCCGTATCCGGGGCTACTACGGCCAGCAGATCATGGTCAAACTCGAAAAGTCGGCGCCGCTGATCCAGGCAGCCAAAGACCTGATCCGGCAAGCGACGGAAACCGTGACCAGCAAGCCCCGTTGGGGACAGGTGCGGGTGGGGGTGGACGTGGACCCGGTGTGAAGGCCGGCCGGCCATTCCGGCGCATTGCTTGCTGCGCAAAACCGGGCTGCCCGAGCAGGAATTCTTAAAACGCCTTCCAATCCAACCTTTTCCATATTTTGTCCGTCATCAATAGCAGTGTGCTCCAAAACCGGCAATTAACCTGCGCCTGGTGTCCATGCGATATATAACCACCTTGACCGCCCTCCTGCTCTGCGCCGCTGTGCAACCGGCATCCGCACAACCGGGCGCCTGCCCGCTCCTTGGCCCGAACCTCATCGTCAACGGCAACTTCGAACAAGGGTACTACGGCTTTACCTCCGACTTCGGCCGTGGCCTCAACAATGCTACCAAAGGCGGGTGCGCCACGCAGGGCTGGATACTGGTCACCCAGACCAACCCGCATGTAAGCCCGGCTTGCCAGATTTATCCGCCTGCGCTGTCGGCTCAATACGGCCCCCCCAACACGCCGACCAGCAGTGATCCGACCGACCCCAGCAACACGTCGGTGGTGACGCTGGCGGTGTGCAATAATCCGCTCGATGACCATACGACGGGCAAGGGCTTTTTTCTGACCATCGACCCCGACGCCGTCGCCGGACGGGCCTACTGGAAACAGACGGTCACGGTATGCCCCAACACCAACTATGTATTTTCCGTGTGGGTGCGCAACGTCGAACCCGGCTGCGGCAAACCCGCTCCGCTTTTTCATTTTGAAGTGGGCGGCGTGCCGATCGACCCGCCGACGAGTTACCCCGATTGTTTCTGGGTGCAGACGGCCGCCCTCTGGAATTCCGGAACGGTGAATGGGAACGTGCTCATCGAATTGATCAACGACCAACCGGGTTGCATCGCCAACGACGTGGCCATCGACGACGTGTTCTTCGGGATTTGCGGCGGCGCGGTGCTGACCAGTGACCCTTATTTCCAGTTTTGCGGCGAATCGCCGGGTATGCCCATACTTTTAACGGCCGATTTGCAGGGATTTGCCCCGCCGCAATTTCAATGGCAAAAGTTCGACCCCGCTACCGGCGCCTGGGCGAATATCCCCGGCGCTACCGACTCCGTTTACCGGATCGCCGCACCCACGCCCGCCGATGCGGGCTTTTACCGCCTGGTAGGCGGCGCTGCGGGCAACGCCGGCAACTTGCTGTGCGCGGTTGCCAGCGCGGTTGCGGAAATCGAAGCGTCGCCGGAGTATGCCACCACCGATACCGTTCACCTTTGCGCCGGCGCGTCTTATGCGGGCTACTCCGCACCGGGTGTGTATACCGACACCTTATTCTCGGTCGACGGCTGCGACAGTGTCCGGACCCTATTCCTGTATGTCCACGAGCTTTTTCGTGTCGAACAACAAGTAGCCCTTTGCCAGGGCGTGGCGTTCGATTTTAACGGCCGTGCGCTTACCGCGACCGGCCGGTACACCGACACCCTTTCCTCGGTATACGGTTGCGACAGTATCGTCGTTTTGGACCTTCAATTTTTGCAAAACCGGGAATGGACCGGCGATTCGGCATATTGCTACCTCCCCAATGTATTCAGCCCCAACGATGACGGGGTAAATGACTTTTTTGTGCCGGCCTTTCCGGCGCTTGATTTTCAAGCGTACCATTTTGAGGTGTACGACCGCTGGGGGAGCCTGCTGTTCAGCACAAACGAACCTTCCGCGGGTTGGGATGGCAGACACCGCGGGCGCGATTGTGCGGCCGGTGTATATACCTATGTTCTTACCTTGAAAACGGAATTATGCGAGCGGGTCGCTTTTACGGGGACCGTGTGTATTATCCGTTAATTTGCGGCATGAAAGACAATTTTCCACACAAATCTGCCGGTTATGCCCGGTTCCGCCCGGCTACCCGCCTGCACTCATTGCCCGGCTGGCTGCGCTGGCGCCTGCGCGCTCCGGCGCCTGGGATTGCGGCACCGGAAACGGCCAGGTGGCGGCGCTGCTGGCCGGGCATTTTGACCGGATACTCGCCACGGATATCAGCGAAAAGCAGCTGCGCGAAGCGCCGGCCTTGCCGAACATCCGCTATGCCGTCGAACCCGCCGAGCAGTGTTCCGCGCCGGCCGGGAGTTTCGACCTGGTTGTGGTGGCGCAGGCCATCCATTGGTTCGACTTTGAACGCTTTTATGCCGAAGTGCGGCGGGTGCTGAAGCCGGGCGGAGTGCTGGCGGTGATCGGGTATGGCCTGTTTGAGACCGACAGCCCGGCGCTGGATGCCGTTGTCCGCCGGTTTTACGGCGAAACCGTAGGCCCATTCTGGGACCCCGAGCGGCGCTATATCGACGATGGCTACCGGACGATCCCGTTTCCGTTTGAGGAGTTGGACCTTCCGCCATTTGCCATGAACTACCATTGGTCGTTCGACGCCATGTTGGGTTACCTCAGCACCTGGTCGGCGGTGCAGCATTATCAGCGCGAGCGGGGTGAAAACCCGGTTGATCAGCTTGCGCAGGCGGCGCAGGCAGCCTGGGGTGGGGTGGCGGAGCGGGAAATCCGGTTTCCGCTGTTGTGCCGGGTGGGGAAATAACCGCAAACTTCAAACTACAGCACGTTGGCCAGTTGTTCCTTGATCTTTTCCAGTTCGTCTTTCATCTGCACCACCAGCCGCTGGATTTCGGCATCGTAGGCTTTGGCGCCCAGGGTGTTGATTTCGCGGCCCATTTCCTGGCTGATAAAATTGAGCGTGCGGCCCGCCGACTGGTTTTTGTTCTCGATCTGTTCGAGGAAATACTTGCAGTGTTGTTCAAGCCGTACTTTTTCCTCGGTGATATCCATTTTTTCGAGGTAGTAGAGGATCTCCTGTTCGAAGCGGTTGGTGTCGAGGTTGTCTTTGCCGTAAGCCTCTTCCATGTTGTTGCGCAAGCGTTCGCGCATGCGGGCGAAGCGCTCCTGTTCGAAGGGCGCGATGTCGCTCAGGTAGATCAGGATATTGGCTACCCGGAGCCGCAGGTCGGATTCCAGGGCGTGGCCTTCCTGCCGGCGGAAGTTTTTCAAATGATCGAGGGCGTGGGTAACCACGCCGCATACCGCTTCCCATTCATCTTCGTCCAGATCGCCGGAGGAGGCCGCCACCACGTTGGGAATGCGGAGAATAGCCTGCAACAAGTCGTGTTGGGGGATGTTGAGTTCGCTCGCCAGGCGGGTCAGCTCGCGGTGGTAGCCGCGAAAGAGGCCCTCATTGAGGCTGACGAGCGCGGCGCCGTCGGCGTTTTGGACTTCCACCAGCAAATCGATTTTGCCCCGCTCGGCGTGGTCGGTCACGAGTTTGCGCAGTTCGATTTCCTTTTCTTTATAGTCGGCGGGCACCCGCAACTTCAGGTCGGTCAGTTTCGAGTTCAGGGTGCGGACTTCGACGGAGATCGTTTTACCGCCAAAGGTGCCGGAAGCGCGGCCGTAGCCGGTCATAGAGAGGAGCATATCTTGCTGAAATTGGGTGAAAGGTCGGGGCAGTCGGCAAAGGTAGACAAAAAGGGCCGTAGGAATTGTTGAAAACTATTTTCGCGGAAATGTATTGTAAAGTTCTGATTTAGAGTAAGTTTGCAACGAACAGTCAAATTCGGTCCGATAGGAAACAAAGGGATTGTTTTTTGATTTTCAACCGAATACGGGACGGAAAAAGTGCGGCAAATATTTGTGTGGGTAAAAAATTGTGCGATCTTTGCGTCTCGTTTTCCGAAGCGCCCTCATTTTTTCTATAACTTGTTCAAAATCAACAAAATAAAACATGAGAAAGGCTGACCTTGTGAATGCCATTTCCGAGAAGACTGGCGTCGCAAAAGTTGACGTGTTAGTTTCGCTCGAAGCGCTATTCAAAGAAATTAAGACGACCCTGCAGAGCGGCGAAAACGTCTACATTCGCGGCTTTGGAAGTTTTATTATCAAAAAACGCGCAAAAAAAATCGGTCGTCACATCAAAAAAGGAAAAGCCATCGAAATTCCAGAGCACTTTATCCCGTCGTTCAAACCAGCCAAAGTGTTTGTGGAACAAGTGAAGAAAAACGTTACGACGCTGCCGAACGACGAAGGTGAAGATTAAGAACATGTTTGGATTTTCATCGCCGGGCTGCAAACGGAAAGGTTTATTTCATACAGGGTTAAGTTTTTGCCGGATTGTCCGCACACGCCTGCAAAAATTACCTGATCTGAACCAAAACTTTCGCGTTTTTGCCGCAGCATGAAAACCCAAATATATTCTAAACCCGTTTCGGGGCGATTTTCGGGGTTAGTTGGGCGATCGGATGACTTAATTTTAGCCCGTGGCGTATCGCGCGCCGCTACAGTATGAACAAAGCACAATACCTGGCCTTAGCTGCAGCCGTTGCCGTTTTTTTGGTTCTCTACCTGGGTTTCAACACCACCCCTAAAACCCAGCAGATCGTGGAACGTTCGCGCGCTATCCAGGGAGAAAGCACCGGTTTTGCTACGCTGTTGGAGCAGGCTAAAGCCCGACTCGCCGGCGACACGGCAACCCGGTTGCAAACGCTGGAACAGCAGGCCGAGCAGGCAACAACCGACCCCGACCGCGCAGCGGCCCTCAAAAAATTGTCGGGCTGGTGGTACGCTCAGGGCAATGTGCCGGTGGCCGGCGGATATGCCGAACAAGTAGCCGAACTGGAAAACACCGATTCGGCGTGGTCGGTCGCCGGGGCCACCTATTACCTGGCCCTGACCGGCGGTACGCTGGACCCCCAGTTGCGCCAATACTGCGGCGCGCATGCGGTAAAAGCGTTTGAAAGCGCGATTTCGCTTCAGCCGGAGCGTGTGGAACACCGGGTCAACCTGGCCCTGGTGTACGCCGAAGTGCCACCGGCTGATAATCCCATGCAGGCCGTGCTCCTGTTGCGCGACCTCGAACAAAAACACCCGGAGAACGCTTCGGTGTACAACGCGCTCGGCCGTTTGGCGATTAAGACCGCCCAATGGACGCGCGCAGTCGAACGCCTGGAAAAGGCCTGGTCGCTCGATAAAACCAATCCGAATACCCCCTGCCTGCTGGCAAAAGCCTATGAAGGCGCCGGCAAGGCGGATAAAGCCGCTGAATTTAAGGCCCTTTGTGGCCGGTAGCAATAAAGAAAAGCCTGCCCGTCGGCAGGCAAAATGAACAATAATTGATCACTTATAATTTCGTAGAGTATGCCTTGCGGAAGAAAACGCAAACGTCACAAAATTGCCACGCATAAGCGCAAAAAGCGCCTGCGCAAGAATCGACATAAGAAGAAGAACCGCTAGTGCCTGAACTACAGGCATCGGCGCCCTTTTTATAGGAAACCGCACTGCCGGAGTCAGCGCCGAACGCACCGTCGAGCCAAGAAGCTGTATCAAACGAACCCTGTTGATGCAGCTTCCTTATTTTGACGGTGCAGGCGCGCTTCTCCTTGAAAAGAACATAACAAGGCGCTACTACAGCCTTATTCCAGCCCCTGTTATTTTCTTTTACCGAAGCGACCGCCTGCCCGTCAACGGACCCCCGGGGTCCTCTTTTACCAGGCAGCGTACCAACATTGGCAAGCCATTTATCCGCTCCGCAAACCAAAGGAATCTTTCAGCCCAGCGCTGTTTTTGCCCTGCACTGTAACAAAACCGAGTGCCTCCTTGCCAATCCTTTTGTGCTGTCGCCGCTTTTCTGACGGCTGCCTGCTTACCGTTTCGACGGTTCTTTTTGACGCCCGCACCGATTCCGGTAGCCGGAGGGCCAGGGGCGTTTATGTACCCAACCCTCTTCCGTCTCCGGGCGCCGGGCCTGTCGAAAACCACATCATCCATCGTGGAAAAAGAACTCATTATCAATGCCACTGCCACGGGCGTGGAGATGGCGTTGCTGGAAAACGACAAACTGGTCGAACTCCACCATCAGAAAACCAATAACAATTTTACCGTTGGCGATATCCTCATTGGTAAGATCCGTAAAATGATGCCCGGCCTCAACGCGGCATTTATCGACATCGGCCACCGGAAGGACGCCTTCCTGCATTACACCGACCTCGGCCCGAAATTGCGCTCCCTCGTCAAATGGACCAACGGCGTGATGAACGGCAGCATCAACACCCACAAACTCGACAATTTCAAGTACGAAGAAGAAATTGTCAAAACGGGCAAGGTAGACGTGGTGCTGAACAAGCGCTACCCGGTGCTGGTGCAGATCCTGAAAGAGCCGATCTCGACGAAAGGCCCGCGCCTGTCGTGCGAACTGAACCTGCCTGGGCGGTACATGGTGTTGTCGCCCTTCTCGGATACGGTGACGGTGTCTAAAAAGATCGCCAGCAACGAAGAACGCAAACGGCTGCACACCCTGGCCGAAAGCATCCGGCCCAAAAACTTCGGCATCATCATCCGGACCGCCGCCGAGGGCAAAAAAGTGCAGGAACTCCACGAAGAGCTCATGCACTTGCTGGGCAAATGGGAAGATATCTACCGCCAGCTCCGCACCGTGATCCCGCCGGCCAAACTCCTGAGCGAATTGGACAAGCCCGCCAGCGTGTTGCGCGATTTGCTCACCGACTCCTTCGCGCGGATCGTGGTCAACGAAAAAGATTTGTACGCCGATATTAAAACCTACCTCCAGACCATCAGCCCCGACCAGGTCGGGATCGTTCAGTTGTACAACAGCAACAAGCCTATTTTTGACCAGTACGGCGTGACCCGGCAGATCAAAGCCTCGTTTGGCAAAACCGCCACGATGCCCAGCGGCGCCTACGTAGTCATCGAAAAAACGGAGGCCATGCACGTGATCGATGTCAACAGCGGCCACAAAATGACCACCGGCGATGTCGATCAGACCATCCTGAAAGTAAACCTGGAGGCAGCCGAAGAAACGGCCCGGCAGATCCGCCTGCGCGACATCGGCGGGCTGATCATTGTGGACTTTATCGACATGAAAAATGCCGACCACAAACGCCAGCTGTTCAAGTCGATGGAAGAGTACATGCGCAAGGACCGCTCGCAACACACCATCCTCCCCTTGTCGAAATTTGGGTTGATGCAGATTACCCGCGAACGCGCCCGGCCCGAAGTGGCCGTCGACACGGCGGAAGTGTGCCCAACCTGCGGCGGCACCGGCAAAGTGAATGCCACCATCCTGCTGACCGACGATATCGAACGCGACCTGGAGTTCGTCATGCAGTCAAGACCCAAGGCGCCGCTCTACCTGCGCGTGCACCCTTACGTGGACGCGTACCTCCGCAAGGGCTGGAACAGCATTCAAATGCGCTGGTTCTGGAAATACAACAAATGGGTGCGCATACTGCCCCATTCCGACTACCAGCTCACGGAGTACCGCTTTTACGAGGGGAACGACGACGAGATCCGTTTGAACTGACCTGTGGGTCGTTGCCGGGCAGGGCAGGCACCGCCTGTTGTTTTTGCAAAAAACGCTCGGCAATGTTCAGCGGCCGGAAGACATACCGTTTTTTCAGGTGGTGGCCGCCGCTCCGGTGCAGAATATCGCGCAGCGTAGCCAGCACGGCCAGCAGGTGTTTCCCTTTGTTCAGCATCACGCACTCGGCGTGTGCGGCAAGAACGGCATCGGTCACCTCCGAACGGGTGGCGATGCCGCTTTTGTTTAGCGTCTCCAGTACCTGGGTGGCCCAAATTACCGGGACATGGGCCGCTTCGCAAATCCAGAGGATCTCTTCCTGGATCTCGCTCAGGCGTTCGAACCCGATTTCCACGGCCAGATCGCCGCGCGCGATCATCACCCCAAAGGCCGGTTCGGCCATGCCCTGCAACAACAGCGCCGGCAGGTTTTGCACGGCTTCGAAGGTTTCGATCTTTAATACGATCGGGAGGGTCCGGCCGTCGTCGGGGCGGAGCAACGCCTGCAGTTCAGCCACTTCTTCCGGTTGGCGGACAAACGAAAAGCCGATCAGGTCGGCATTGGCGCGCGCAAAAGGGATCACCGATTTGTCGAACTCCGTCAGGCATCGCACCGACAGCTCCGTATCCGGAAAATTGATGCCTTTTTCCGGCTTTAATCGGGGTTTGGGGCCCGAGGCCCGACTCAGGCACAACTCGGCTTGCATACCGTCGGTCGTTTTAACAATGGCCTCCAGGAGCCCGTCGTCAAACAATACCCGGTCGCCCGGCCGCAAGTCCTTTACCACGCCTGGGAGTGTGCAGCCCACCACTTTCTTGCGTTTGTCGATGTCGGCGCCTGGTTCGGCCAACCAGAAACACTCTTTTTCCTTCAACTTCAAGCGGCCTTTTTTACTGCCTTTTCCCAACAGCGTGGATCGTATTTTAGGACCCGCCAGATCAAGGTAAATTTTGCAGGGGTGTCCGGTCGCCCGGGAGGCTTTATGCACATTGGCAACCATGCGCTGCCACAGATCGGGTCCGTCGTGCGCGCAATTGACCCGCGCCAGATTCATGCCGGCCTGTACCAGGGCCTTCACCGCCGCATAATCGTCGGCCATCGACGTATCGAGGGTGACCATCAGGTGGGGGATGTAGGGGTTTACCTTGGGGCCAAACAACGTGGCGGCCCGCTGATGCAGCAGGCGGGTGGCGGCAGGGTAATCGCAGGGGGCGATCTCGTCTTCGGGGATGTCGACGCCCAGGCGCTGGAGGACAGCCTGCACCTGCCGCAAGGCATGGCTTTCAGAACTGGCCAGCGACGAAAGTCCGGCGTTGTGCATATCGTCCTGCAAGTCGCGCAGATCCTCGCAGCGCAAGGCCAGGTAATGCAGCAGGTTGACGGCGCTGGATGCCTGCCGCGGGTGAACGCGGTTGACATATTGCGCCTGCTCCAGCTCAGCAGCGCGCATATTTTGCCGGATTTGCTCCAGCGCCATTTTTAGATGGGAAAGCAGTTCGCGCATAAGTGCAGCGAAAGTAGACCTGACACCCGCCTGCGCCAATGAGGCCGGCGCATGCAAGGCGGTGACTTTGATCAATAGGAAATGACCGGTATAAAAGGAAAAGGCCCGTTGGCGGCGGCAGGAATTACGTCGCGTTTAAAAATGCGGGCAGTCGCATTTGGGTTTAAAGAGCCGGCAACTCTCCAGAATTACCATGCCAAATACGATCAAGAGAAAAGCGATGCGCCACCAATTTATTTTTTTCATAGCCGAAATCCTGTTTACTTTTACAAAGGCGAATGTAGCCAAAACGCCCGACTTCGCAGAAAATTTTAATGCCGCCCTCCTAACCCAATTGAGCAACTTCAGGTTTTGAAACGCATTCTTGTCGCACCATTGAACTGGGGCCTCGGTCACGTTACCCGGTGTATTCCCCTCATTCAGGCGCTGGAACGCCTCGGTACAGAGGTGTTGCTGGCGTCCGATGGTGTGGCGCTGCACTTGCTAAAAGCCGAATTCCCCCACTTGCCGGCTTTCGAATTGCCCTCGTACCGCATCCGCTACCAAACAGCCAATATGGTCTGGAACATCGGCCGCCAACTGCCGCGCATTTTCTGGGCGGTGCGCAGCGAGCAGTGGGAAACCGAACGCCTGGTACGTGCGCACGGCATCCACGGGATCCTTTCCGACAACCGCTACGGGTGTTTCAGCACCCGCGCCAACAGCGTGATGCTCAGCCACCAGTTGCACCTCCGGGTGCGCGGATTTGGCCTGGCCTGGCCGGCCAACCAGGCGCTCCGCCTGGCCTTCGGGAAGTTTGACGGTCTGTGGGCGCCCGATGTAGCGGAAGCGCCCGGGCTGTCGGGCGAACTCTCCCATGGCACGCCGGTGCACCCGCATACGCAGTACGTCGGTATCCTGACCCGGATGCACGCCTACGAACGCGAGCCGGAATACGACGTCGCCGTAGTATTGTCGGGGCCGGAACCGCAGCGCAGCCTGCTCGAACAGCGCTTGCTCGAACAGGCCATTTCCATGCCGCACAAGTTCATCCTGGTGCAGGGCCAAACCCAAACCCGGAAACACTACTACGCCGCCGATAATGTGGAAGTGGTGTCTTACCTGACCTCCAGGGAACTCAACGATGTGCTGATGGCCAGCAAGGTGATCGTTACCCGTTCGGGGTATAGCAGCATCATGGATTTGGCCGGATTGGGAAAGAAAGCGATCCTGGTGCCCACCCCCGGCCAAACCGAACAGGAATACCTGGCCGATCTGCTGGCGCAACAACACCTGTTCATTACCCAGCGACAGGACGATATCGACCTCGACGCCGGCATCCGCCAGCTCAGCCGCACTTCGGGCCTGCGGGTCGGGACCTTTCAGACCGACGCTTTCGAGCCTGTTTTAAAAAAATGGCTGGAAGAGGAAGTCGGGCCATAGCGCCGGCTGCACCCTGTTGAAAAGCCGTACGGGCCGCTTTGCCGCCCGGCGCCGAAATTTACCTGCGCGCTTACTTCGCGGCCACGTTCATGGCGCGTTCGATGCCGATGGTGGCAAAGGCCTTGATGGTTTCGGCAATTTTTTCGAGCAGGATGGGGAGCTCGGCGGCCTCGTCGTTGCTCCATTTGCCGAGCACATAGTTGACCTGGCGGCCTTTGGCAAAATTGTTGCCGATGCCGATGCGCAGGCGCGGATAGGCGTCGGTGCCCAGTACTTCCTGGATGCTGCGCAAGCCGTTGTGTCCGCCGTCCGACCCCTTCGCGCGCAGGCGCTGTTTGCCAAAATCCAGGTTAAGGTCGTCGCACACGACCAGGCAATTTTCCTGGGCGATCTTTTCTTTTTGCATCCAATAGCGGACGGCTTTGCCGCTCAGGTTCATATACGTGTTGGGTTTGAGCAGGATCAGGGTGCGCCCTTTGTACTTCACTTCGGCCAGTTCACCGTGGTGATCGTCACGCCAGGCGCCTTCCAGTTGGCGGCACAGAAAATCGACGGCCTCGAAACCGATGTTGTGCCGGGTGTCCCGGTATTCGTGCCCGATGTTGCCCAAGCCGGTAATCAGATATTTCATGGCAAAAAATGCGGTGCAAATGTGGCGCAAAGGTAAGGGCCTCCCCGAATTTTCCGCCAGGGTTCAAAAATCGAAGGACCATGCGAACGGAAAGCCTGCCGAAATACTGAAACAGCTCTCGCTTTTTCCAGAACTTTGCCCGCTCTTTTCAAGCCCTGGTTCAGCACATGTTCTAAGCCGGGTAAAAACGCTGTTTACACATTTTCCTCGTATGCGATATTTTGTATTACTGATGTTATCCACGGCCGTTTCGGTTGGCCTTTTCGATGCATCCTGCAACAACCCGGCAACCGTGCCGGCCGACCAGAAACAGGCCGACGCCGGCCTTTCAAAATATGCCCTGCCGCCGAATGCCGATACGATAAGCGTCGGGTTTCGCGACCAGAATGCCTATTCCAGCAATGGCATGTACTGCGTGGCGGCTATTGTCGACAGCAAAGCGCTGACCTGGCAACGCATTTGGGTACGGGTGCAACTGCTCGATGAAGCCGGAAAGGTACTGGCTATTAATGGCGACACGTCCGGCGCCGTTGTGCGGGCTATGGCCGATGCCGTACCCCCGCTGGGCGCCAGCTCGATGTTTTTTTCGGCGCCGCTGACCCAAATCTCCGGAACCCCCGCGGGCTGCCGGTTGAGCGGGGCCGGCGGTCTGGAGCAGTCGCCCGGGCCTATTTTGATCTGTTATGAAACCGGCGGCGTCCGTATTTCCTATCCGGACACCCTTAACCCCAAGAAGAACATCGAAACGGTCTTTCAGGCCTCCGGCACGGTGGAAAATCCGCTGGACGTAATGGCGCCGCATTTCAACCTGGTGGTGCTGATCTACGGGAAGGACGAAAAATTGTATTTCGTACAGGCCGTTGATCCGGAAGACCAGGGCACGGCCCTGCTCATGGAGCGTTCGGGCCCGCTTATAGCCAAAGAAAAACGCAAGATAACGCTCCCCGTGTATTACCAGCAACTGCCGGAGGTGCTCCGGCAATTGCTGATTTCCAAGGTGCTGTTCCAGGTGTACGAAGTCCGGAACTGACCGGCAGGTTTTTACTGCTCCATCAGCGATACCGCGCAACCGCCTCCTGCGGCCAGTTTGATCTGCAGGGTGTCGCCCTTGCGCAGCGTCCGGCGGCTGATGCTGACCGGGTAGGGATTTTTCTCCCAGTCGGCGTCGGGGCCGTCGGCGTAAATGGTGGCCTGGTAGGTTTTGCCGGCGGTCAGGAAATCCAGTTTCACGTTGAAGGTACGCGCCTGCTCGTCGGTGATACTGCCGAGGAACCAGTTGGGCTTGCCTTTTTGCTTGCGGGCCATGGTGATGTAGTCGCCCACGGCGGCGTTGAGCACGCGGGTGTCGTCCCAGTCCACCGGCACGTCGCGGATGAACTGGAACACATCCAGCCGTTTTTCATAGTTTTCGGGCAGGTCGGCGGCCATTTGCAGGGGCGAGTAGAGCGTGACGTATAGCGCCAGTTGTTTGGCTACCGTGGTGTGCACCACTTCGGTCTTTTTGGGATCGTAGGTGTTCATCCGCACCTCGAACACGCCGGGCGTGTAGTCCATCGGTCCACCGAGGATGCGGGTAAAGGGCAGGATGCACTCGTGTTCGGGCGGGTTGCCGAGGCTCCAGGCGTTGAATTCCTGGCCGCGGGCTGCCTCGCAGGCCATCCAGTTGGGGTACGTGCGCTGCAGGCCGCTGGGGCGCACGGGCTCGTGCATGTCGACCATGATGTGGTATTTGGCGGTGCGTTCGGCCACGCGCACGTAGTGGTTGACCATCCACTGGCCGTCGTGCCACTCGCCGCGGGGGATGATCTTGCCCACGTAGCCCGTTTTCACGGTGTTCATGCCGTATTTGTTCATGAATGCGTAGGCGTCGTCCATCTGGCGCTCGTAGCTGGGCACGGCCGAGGAGGTTTCGTGGTGGGCGATGATCCGCACGCCTTTCGATTTGGCGTAGCGGCTCAGTTCCTCGATGTCGTAGTCGGGGTAGGGTTTGGCGAAATCGAACACTTCGTCTTTCCAGTGGCCGAACCAGTTTTCCCAGCCGACGTTCCAGCCTTCCACCAGCACCCCGTCGAAGCCGTATTTGGCGGCGAAGTCGATGTAGCGCTTGGTGTTTTCGGTGGTGGCGCCGTGGCGGCCCGTGGGTTTGAGGCCCTGTGCGGAACCCGCGTCCTGGCTGCCGGCGTAGTCCCAGGTGCTTTTGCCGACGTGCATTTCCCACCACACGCCGACGAACTTCTGCGGTTTGATCCACGACACGTCGGGCAGTTTGCAGGGCTCGTTGAGGTTGAGGATCAGGCGCGACGTCAGGATGCCTGCGGCGTCTTTGCTCAGCAGCACGGCACGCCAGGGGGTATGGAACGGCGCGGTATTGATGGAGCGCACCGTCGAGTCGGCCGAAGGGATAAGGAAGGCCTTGAATTTGAGGTGTTGCACGTCGGTTTCCAGGTGCATGGCTGCGAAATCGACCAGCGCCGCCTCGGCGATGGTAATGTGGTAGCCGTTGGCCATGCGCATAGTGAGCGGCGTTTGCACGTTCTTCAGTTTGACGATGTGCTGGGTGTAGATCGCGTGCTCGTTGTTGTACTTGGCGCAGTCGATGGCGCTGATCGTGCTGGTGGTGTACTGGTGCTCGTTGGAATCGTAGTCGCCGGGGATCCACCAGGCGGTATGGTCGCCGGTCATCTGGAAGGCGGTCAGTTCGTCGGTGACGTGCACCGTGCCGAAGCCGTCCTGTTGCGGAAATTCGTAGCGGAAGCCCACGCCTTCGTCGTAGGCGCGGAAGCGGATGATCATTTGCCGGCCGGCTTTGTCTTCGAGCGCGTAGGCCAGCTCGTTGTAGTGGTCGCGGATATGGGCCGTTTCGCCCCAGACCGGTTCCCAGGTCTCGTCGTGGGTGATGTTTTTGGCGCTGACGAGTTTGAAGCCGTCTTTGAGGTCGAATTCTTTGGTGGTCAGGCCGAGGGCCGACCAGTCGACGGCCGTGCTGCCGCGGTAGTTGATCTTATAAAACGGCTCGCCGGTTTTGTTCAGTCCGACGCTGACGCTGGTCAGGCGGCCGGGGGAGGCGAGGTGGCGGAGGGTGGATTGGGCGTGTAAAAGGGGAGGCGCGATCAGGATGAGCAACAATGCGCAACAAACAAAATTCTTCATGTGTGGATACCTTGTGAATGCTTGAGGCAGCAAATCTAACCAATATGGGAAATAACCACCGGGCGACTTGATGGGGTAGCAATCCTGCGCGGATAAAAAGCCATTTTTCCAGCTAAGGGGGATAATTTTTCCGTTTTCGCCGCAGCGCGAAATACTTATTTGTGATACGCACGTAGATTTTTAGAATAGCCCGGTAGGTTTTTGCAAACCGTTGAAAATGAAGCATGGAACATGTTGTTGGGAAGAGCGCCAACAACGGCGTTAAGGCTTGCTTTTCAACGAAATGCCGCTGTCGGCGTCCTTGCCAACAGCAAAATGTACCGGACTATTGTTTTTAGAAACCGCACGTTAGAAACACATTACGTACTGCGAAGGCTTGCCGGTCTTTTTTTGAAATTTATCCGCGGCTGTCACGGGGGT
>JBGARJ010000085.1:0-13773 GCA_044230315.1 Saprospiraceae bacterium | reverse complement strand
TAGTTGTTATTTTCTTGAAACCTTGAAACCTCCTGAAACCCTCTGAAACCTCTTGAAACCTTTTGAAACCCTGAAACCTCTTGAAACCCTGAAACCTCCTGAAACCCTGAAACCTCCTGAAACCTTGAAACCTCCTGAAACCCTGCCCCCCTCTCCGTTTTTCACTCCTCCAGTGCGGGCGCCTCGCCGACCATATTCTCGATCTCTTTAAAATCTTTGGGTCGGGGCAAATCGGTGAGCGTTTTGATGCCCATATAGTCCATGAATTTTTCGGAGGTCGCGTACAACAAGGGCCGGCCGGGGCCTTCACTGCGTCCGGCAATCATAACAAGTTCTTTTTCCAAAAGTTTCTGCAGTGCATAGTCGCAATTGACGCCGCGAATGGCTTCCACGTCGGATTTGCTCACGGGCTGTTTGTAGGCTACGATCGCCAGGGTTTCGAGGGCGGCCTGCGACAGGCGTTTCTTGGTCGTCTGCTTGAGGTGTACGGCCACCGTGTTGTGGTAGGCGCCTTTGGTCATAAACTGGTAACCGCCGGCAATTTCAATCAGTTCGAAGGCATATTGGTCCTGCCGGTATTGCGCTTCTATCGCAGCGATCGCGTCCAGGAGTGCTTCCTCCGGCACCTCGGCCTGAAACACCTCGGCCAGCACCGAATGCAGGTCGGCCAGGGTGATGGCCTGTGACGAAACGAAGATGAGCGCTTCGACGTGTTGTTTCAAAAACTCCATAGTGGGCGCAAAAATACGGAACAATCACCGGAACTGGTAAGCCGCAGCAGAACCGCTCCGTTCCGGCTAATTGCACTCCGAATGTCCGCAGTTTTTGCAATGCAAACAGCCCTCCTGGTACACCAGGCTATCGGTCTTGCACGAGGGGCAGGTATTGTGCGCAGGCGCGGTGCCGTCGGGGATAAACCGACGCAGGGCGCGCACCACGCCGTTTTTCCAGTTGTTGAGCGAGGCGGTCTCGAGGTGCAGGTTTTCCACCATAGCCACCACATAGTGCAGGGGCATGCCATGCCGCAGCACGCCGGAGATCAGCCGGGCATAATTCCAGTATTCTTTGTCAAATGTGCGCGACAGGCCTTCAATGGTGACCTTGTAACCGCCTTTGTCGACATACTGGAAATCGTAGCGGTTTTTGCCGTTTTCCTTGACTTTGATCACTTTGCCTTCCGACACCTGTGTCAAAATAGAAAAGGAATCGGTGGCGCGGCCGGTGAAAATTTCATAGGGATGGTCCTCATAAAGACCTACAACGGCCACCCAGCGCTCGTCGTTGTTCATAAAGGTGAACACCAGCGCGTCGAGCACTTTGGGGCGTTTGGGCGCCGCCGTTTCGGTAAAGGCTTCTTTTTGTTCCGGTTTTTTATCGCTCACGAGCACGCCGCTGCGGGAGCCTTCCCGGTACACCGTCATGCCCTTGCAGCCGGCTTCCCAACCGGTCAGGTATATGTTTTCAATGAGTTCTTCCGTGGCGTCTTCGGGTACATTTACGGTCACGCTGATGCTGTGGTCCACCCATTTTTGCACCCGGCCCTGCAATTGGACTTTACTGACCCAATCGACGTCTTCGGCCGTAGCCAGGTGCCAGGGCGAGCGGGCAATAATCTCATTGAGCGCCGCTTCGGGCAGTTTATCGACCTCGTCGGGGTCGTATCCGTTGTTTTTCAGCCATTGCTTGAACGGCACATGGAACACGTGATAATCTTCCCAGCTGTCGCCCACGGCATCGGTAAAGGTCACCCGGGCATTCTTGTCGTTGGGATTCACTTTCCGCCTGCGTTTGTACGAGATCCGGAACACCGGCTCCAGGCCGGAGGTGGTTTGCGTCATGAGGCTGGTCGTGCCGGTTGGGGCGATCGTGAGCAGGGCGATATTGCGGCGGCCGTATTTGGTCATGTCGGCGCCCAACCCGGGATCGGCGGCGCACAGGCGTTTGATAAACGGATTTTGCGCTTCGCGGCCCGCGTCATAGATCGGGAAGGCGCCGCGCTGGCGGGCCAGTTGTACCGAGCCGCGGTACACAGCCAGGGCAAGCGTGCGGTGCAGGTTTTCGCAATAATCCAGCGAAGCTTCGGAGCCGTAGCGGATATTGAGCGCAGCGAGCATATCGCCTTCGGCCGTAATGCCGATCCCGGTGCGCCGGCCCTGCCGGCATTTCTCGCGTATTTTCAGCCAAAGATCGCGTTCGGTGGCCTTGATCGGTTCGGGTTCGGGGTCGCGATCGATCTTATCGAGAATGCTTTCGATCTTCTCCAACTCCAGGTCGATGATATTGTCCATCACCCGCTGCGCCAGTTGAGCGTGTTGCTGGAACAACTCGAAATCAAACCGCGCTTCCGGGGTGAACGGGCGCTCCACATAACTAAAAAGGTTGATCGCCAGCAACCGGCAGCTGTCGTACGGGCAGAGCGGGATTTCGCCGCAGGGGTTGGTCGATACCGTGCGGAAGCCGAGGTCGGCATAGCAATCGGGGACGGATTCGCGCAATACCGTGTCCCAGAACAAGACGCCCGGTTCGGCGCTTTTCCAGGCATTGTGTACGATTTTTTTCCACAAGTCGGCAGCGTCGATCGTTTTGGTGAAGACCGGATTTTTGGCCCCCACCGGAAACCGCAGGGTGTAGGGCTCCCCACTCAGGGCGGCTTTCATAAAAGCGTCGTCGATGCGCAGCGAGATGTTGGCGCCGGTCACCTTGGTGTTATCCAGTTTGGCGTCCACGAATTGCGGAGCGTCGGGGTGCTGCACCGCCAGGGTGAGCATGAGGGCGCCCCGGCGGCCGTCCTGGGCGACTTCGCGGGTGGAGTTCGAGTACCGCTCCATGAAGGGCAAAATTCCGGTGCTGGTGAGCGCGCTGTTCATGACGGGCGTGCCCGTAGGCCGCAGGTGCGACAGGTCGTGCCCCACCCCGCCGCGGCGTTTCATCAGTTGCACCTGCTCTTCGTCCATTTTCAGGATGGCGCCGTATGAATCGGCGCTGCCTTCCACGCCGATCACAAAACAGTTGGACAGCGAAACAACCTGGAAGGGATTGCCGATGCCGGCCATCGGACTGCCCTGCGGTACCAGGTACCGGAAGCGCCGCAGGAGTTGGTAGATCGCTTCTTCCGGAACGGGGTTGGGATACAGCTGGTCGATCCGGGCAATTTCGGCCGCAATGCGGCGGTGCATTTCGTCGGGCGTGCGCTCATAAATATTGCCGAAGGAGTCTTTCAGCGCGTATTTGTTCAACCAAACGCCGGCCGCAAGGGTATCGCCTTCAAAATATTCGGTGGCGGCGGCCAAGGCTTCTTCGTGCGACCAGGTTCGCCGGTCGGTGACATCTGACGCCCGCTCAACAGCGGGAGAGTCCGTTATTTTCATGGGAAAAATTCAGGCTAAGTAATCGTTTTTTGATCAAAAAAACCGGCGGGAAGGAATGCCAAGGGCGATGAGCAAACATACAATATCGGACTGGAAAGAAAAAAGCCGGAGCCACATTTAATCGAAGAATTCTCTTGCCGCTGCTGCCTGATGCAAAACAGGCGGTCCGGAACTGGCCGCCTGTCGAAAAAGAGCTGATTACACGTTTTAAAAATGGGTGTTCGCAAACACTGAGGCCTCCAAATTCGGGAGAATTTCACATGCGTCGATACACAAAACCCGCTAATTGGTATCAGCAACCAGTATGATTTTGCCCCATGCAGGCGGCTTGCCTTTGCGTATCCGGCCCGTCCAGGTTGATCATGGGAGGAAACCCATTAAATCGCGGCCCGATAATTCCTCCTGCAAATAGAGCAACCGCAAGCCGCTATCGTACACCGCCTCGATCACAAATTTTTCGCCACGGCGTACATAGTCGTAGATTGCCAGATCGGTCGGTGGCGTGGGAATCTCAGCAAGCCGTTCCGCGGAAATCCACTCCAGTTGGCCTTCGTCGCAGGGCGGCGGCGGTTGAAAATCGATGTCTGCCAGGTAAATGTAGCACAGCCAATTGTAGTCGATTGGCGCGGTTTCGCACAGGATACCGCAAAATTGCGGCGCTTCGATCGACAGGCCCGTTTCTTCGCGCGTTTCGCGCACGGCGGCTTCCAGCGGACGCTCCATCGCTTCCAGTTTGCCACCCACCGGCACATATTTGCCGGCGTTGGGCGCTTTGGCGCGTTTCAGGAGCAGGTATTGCCCGCCGGCCCGCAAAATCACCATTGCCGCAATTTTTTTCATGCTGCCTTTTTTATGCTAAACCCGGAAACTACCGTTCCCCGGGGGCCCACGGCAAACTTCGAGGTCATTTCCCGACCACATCGCGCACCACCACGCTGGCCATATGCAGACCAAACAACGCCGGGATATAGGAGATGGTGCCGTAGAAGGATTTTTTGAACCGGCTGCCGTCGGTCATCATACAGGTGTCGCGGTCTACCGGCTCGGACGAAAACACGACCGTCACGCCGCGGCGCACGCCTTTTCGCTTGAGGCCTTTTCGCACCTGCTGGGCGAAAGGGCAGTTGTATGTTTGTGAAATATCGGCCACTTGTACCTTGGAAGGGTCGACCCGGCCGCCGGCTCCCATGCTGCTGATCACGCGCACGCCTTTTTGCTTGCAGGCTACGATCACGTATTGCTTGGGTTGAACAGAGTCGATGCAATCGAACACATAATCGTATTCTGTCAACGGCATGGTCTTGATCCGCTCGGGGGTCAGAAAATCGGTTTCCACCTTCAGATCAAGGCCGGGGTTGATATCCTTCATCCGGGCGGCCATGATAGCGGCTTTCGATTGTCCCACCGTGCTGTGCAGCGCCGGCAACTGGCGGTTGGTGTTGGTCAGGTCTACCGTGTCGCCATCTACGATGGTCATACGGCCCACGCCGGCGCGGGCCAGGAATTCGGCGGCATAGCTGCCCACGCCGCCCAGGCCGATAACCAGGACGTGCAGGCGCCCGAGTTGTTCCAGGGCTTCGGGGCCAACGAGCAATTCGGTGCGCTGAAGCCAGGCAGGCGGTGAACCAGGTGCGGTATTGGTCTGCTCCACGGGAAAAATAAGGATCTGTTTGGGCGGCAAAAATAGCGATACGCTGAATATCCGGACGAAAAGTAATACGCCGTACACACCGGATTTACTCAAAAGCCGCATGGAAATTATCCCAAACCTGGACTTTCACCTGGTCGGCCAGTACGCCCCGGATTTCAGCAGCTTTTGCATATACGGCTTTGATATCAAATATTTTATCGTCCGTTTCCAAAAAAAACCGATCGGCGGGGGTTTGTTCCAGCGCCGCAGCGGCGGGGCTGTTCTCCCGAAAAAGCGCAGCGCCAAACGACAAATAGCAACCTGCGGCGAGTAGCATTTGCGCCGTTTGCGGGTGCTTGTCGAACCCGTGAAAAATAGCAAAGGCCCCTTTCCGGCGGGCAAATGGCGGGCGGTGGAGTAGTTGAAGCACTTCGCCGTGCGCTTTTACGCAGTGAATAATCAGGGGCTTGTCGAATTCGGCGGCCACCTGCAAGCACAATTTGAACGCCTGGACCTGCTTTTCCCAGGGCGTTTCGATCACCTTGTCCAGCCCCGCTTCGCCGATAGCCACGGTATCGGGTTTGGCGGCTTGCTGCCGCAGCCAGCTCGCGGCTGCCGGGAAGTCGATATCGCGCAGATGCCAGGGATGCAGCCCAACCGAAACCAGGCTGGTCTTTCCGCTGGCCGGCTGGCCGTAGTGCAAACTTTCCACTTCAAACACATCCGGCGCGCCGGTTGGATGGTGCGTGTGCAGGTTGATAAAATGCATGGTTCGGCGTGTTTAGAAAGTACGCGGCGAACGATTTTGTGCAAATGGTTAGTACCTATCCTAGAGGCTGTCTATTCGCTCATTTTTGAAACGCAGTACGTGCAAACCTTTCCCCCTGCAATCATCACCCACAGGGTGTACATACCGGCCGGCAGATTGGCGACGGATAGGTCCAGTTGAACGTCCGAACCGGCGACAGCGCACACCCGCCGGCCCGTCAGATCACACAATTCGATGTTTTCCAGAAGGGCGCCGGCCGTTTGCACATGGATGATGTCGCCAAACGGATTCGGATACACCGATATGCCCGAATCACCGGCTGCATCGGGGGCCGAAACGGTCGGCATCAGGGCGCCCTTGCCGTTCACCGTGCGCCCGCCGCCACCTCCGCTCAGCCACCGGATGAGCATTTCGGCGTAATGCGCCGTGCCTTGCGTCCCGTAATGCCAGGTAGTCGGCCCGGCCGAGACGCCGTATTGGTACTCCCAGTAACCTAGCGGCGTATCGAACGCTTGGGCGGCGGGCACGCCGGGATGACTGTTGTACGGATCCAGCACCGACGGGTTATGTATGCCGTTTATTTTGTAGAAAATCAGCTGATCATATGTATCGAGCGTGCCGCCGTTGGCCACGACAGAATCCCGCAATTGCGTAAAATCGGATTCTGTGAAATAGTTTCGGATTTTAATCGGCGCCGGCGGTTGCAGGTAGCCTTCCGTGTTCCAGAACCGGTACATGACAAACCATCCGCTGGTATTTTGCAAATAGGAAGCCGGCGGATTGGTAATGCGCGCAGCCCCGGCCAGATCGTATAAGGTTAATGTGCCGAAATTCGCATTGAAATCCAAACCGGGATAATCCTGTATGGACAACAGGAGATAGTCTTGGGTGCGGTCATATGGATCGTCTCCATACTTGTAAAAATGTCGCCAGCCGGCGGTATCGACACAGGAAAAATCGGGCTGCAATTCACCGGTAAAATTCGGTACCCGGCCATGAGCCGCGGCGTCTTTTGCCCAAAATACTGGGTTGTCGGGCAGTACGGCAGCCGGGCCATCGAACCAGGTGTTGGTTACATGAACGGCAAAATATTCCTCGTTTGCCGCCATCCGGGTAGTGACCAAAAAATAAGCTCGCCCGGCTTCCAGGCTCAGCACCGTGTCGGCCCGGTCAGGGTCGAACGGCTCACCCGGCTCGTTCGGCACAAACGCCAGCAAGCCCTTATACGGATCGGCAGGGTTGAAGGTATCGACATACACGGCGAAGGCGCTGCCGTTCACTCCGAACAACCCGGCACGCGATTTCAGGTAGTAATCGCCGTCCAACGGCGCCTCGAAGGGCAACACCTCGTATGGATAGCCGCCCGAAGCGCTTCCGAACGGTCGCTGGAAACGGGGATTGCAGTCGTAGCTGAAAAGCGACTCGACATACACCGGATGGCTGCCGGTCAGGAAGCGCCGGGATCGCCAGGGACTGTAAAAACCGCCCGAGCATGTCGTGCGTACCGAAACTTCGTAAAACCACGGCACAACCGCACCGGTGATCACTAAAAAAGTATCCGGATAACTTAGCCATTCTACGGCGTCGGCCTCTCCGTCGGCCTGGTACCGCACGTGATAGCGCAAGCCAGAACCTGAGGATGGCCAGGACAGGATCAGACTATCCATGCCCGCCATCTGAAAATACACGGAATCAATGCCCGGGCATACGACGTTGCAGTTCTGGGCTACAAACCCGAACCCGCCGTTGCTGATATTGTAATCCAGCAAGATGTAATACGCCGTATCCTGTTCCATCGGGAGGGTCAGGGGCATCGTGTCGGCCATGGTGCCGTTTACCGACCAGCAACCTAGATATTGCCAATCGAATTCATCCAGGGGTTTGCTCGCCGATTTATAATAAAATGCAGCCTTTTTTGCCGCCGTCGGGCCAAACCAGTTGACGCAATGCAAAGTGACCGGCCCCGTGACGCCCGAGGGAAAACGGAAAACGCGTTCCTGTCGCGACGAATCGGATGAAAAGCAGGGGGCGCCCGGCTTCAGCCAGGCCGGCCCGTTGGCGACCACCGATGCCGACACTTGCTCCTGGCACAGGACCGGTTGTACAGCATAGGGCAAGGCATCGCTCTTCGGAACGGCGAATGGGCCATACCAGGGTTGGGTATCGCTGCCGCCGCAATTGCAGTGAAAATACAGGACCAACGGAAAATACGGCGCCACGTTCGTGAATGTCAGCGTCGCCGTGTCGCCGTGGATGAGCGGATTGGCGCTTTCTTTTGCCTGATACTGATTCAGCCAGGGTTTCTGATTGGGCGAGCAAAGCGCGACCTCCCAATGAACCAGAGCGGCGTTGGGCGTCCAGGTGAAGGTGATTTTCACCGTTTTCGCGGTCACGGTGTCGATACGCAGCAATTGCGGGACGGAACATATCGCGTCCGTGGACTTGGCGTATGGGCCCTGCCAGCAGGATGCCCGTTCGGACGTGCAGCGGGTGCGGTAGTAATACTGGTAGTTGGTTGCAGGTTGAAGCCCTTGCAAGGCCACCGCCGTTTGGCCGGGCAGGAGGAGGGCTGTGGGCGGTGTAGATTCATCGGGCGGGGCTGCCGGGGCCGTCGCTGTGTAAAACTCGATAGTATCAGGCGGCACTGGGTTGTTCAGAAGGATGCGGATCGAATCGGTGTACGCATCAACTGAGTTGAACGACAATTGGTACACCGGGCATGCCGACCAATAAAACGGCATGGGGGCATTTCCGCTGCCCAGGTGCGCCATCCAGTAGGTTTGGCCGCCTTGTAAGTTACGCATAACCAATGAAAAATTCGTACCCTGCACCAACGAATCCGCCTGAACCCAGCCGGTCTGATCGCAGTTGTCAGCCAGGCGGTAAAACGGATAAGCAAACGAGCTGGCGCCTGGGTAGTGGATATAGTAGTCGCCGTTGGCCGGTGGTACAAAGGGGAATATCCAGCATCGAAAAAAGGGCGATAAATAGTTGGTATAGTATGGACGCACGGGATCGTTCACCAGTTGGCACATGGCCACGGGCGTCGTGTTGCTGCACGGATTGTAGGTGGTGGTAAAAACCAAGGGGCCGCGCCAGCGGCTGAGGGCCTGCCCGCCGCAATCGGCCCGTACCCACACATAATACTGGGCACCGGGTTGCAGGTCATCGAGCGTTACATTCTCATGCACGTCCAGGTTTTGGAGCGTGGGCGTCGTGTTGTAATCCGGCGCTGGCGTCAGGTTATTACCCAGCAACAGGTCCCAATGGTTATTCCCCGGTCCGGCATCCCAACGAACCTGAGCCGAAAAATCGGCCGTTTGCACCAACTCCGGGACGCCCGGGCGCCTGCACGCGGGTCCGTCGCCTGCCCGGATGGTGATCGACCAGCCATTTTGGAGGTTGGCATTACCGCCGGGCGTATCGTCGATCACATACAGTTTCCAGGTGCCGTTGGGGTTGATGTCCTGCCAGGCAAAGGGGTCGGGATTAGGCTGATTGACAGGCCCCAACACGGGAAAAGTGTCCGGTACGCCACCGAAGTTGGCCGGTAAGAAATTAGCGCCGTTCGTCACTGTGTTCGGCGCCGCAACGATTTCGCTCTCGGTGCCAAACCCCACATCGAATATCGCCACCGGGCCAGAAGAACTATTGAGGTCGGACAGCAACATAAGTCGCTGCCCATTCGGCGCTTCCAGCAGCAGGTCAACCTCGTTAAAATTTACTGTGTGAAAAAGATACGGCACTTTCACGTTGAACCCGTGCAGAAACGCCGGCATGCCCGACACCGGTATGTTGGAGGGGTATACATTGGCCGCCCCCATGCTGATCACACTGATCGCAGCGCTGTTAGCGAAAGTTTGGGTGCTGACAGTTTGAGCCTGGAGGTAAAACAATGGAATCGGCAGGAATAACGGTGCCAGCGCGATACGTATCGATAATTTCATAGATTTCCGGTTTTTTAGTATATTGTAGACTAAGAACATGTTTGGAATTTCATCGCTGGGCTGCAAATAGAAAATTTTATTTCATACTGCGTTAAATTTTTCGGCGGATTGCCCGCATACGCCTGCAAAATTTGCCTTGCCTGAAATTAAATTTTTCCATTTTCGCCTCAGCATGAAAATCCAAACATGTTCTAGGTCCAAAAAATACAAATTTTTTGTAAATCCGGCAGATATTTTTGCCGCTGCATCCGGCTGTATAGTTACGGCTAAGTTCACGCAAAAATTAAGCAACTGTTCGCCTTGATCGCACCGGACGGCCAATACACGTCGGCGCCCGCTGCAAAGTACGGTCAATCGCTTATTTAAAGACCAAAACAAGTAAATATCACCACACCTGTCAAGCAAGATTACCTCGATTACGTATTGGGCCAGTTGTCGGAGGTGCCCGATTTTACCTACAAAAAAATGTTTGGCGGCATCGACTTCTTTCGCGGCGATGCCATGTGGGGCGCCATTATGAACGAAGCCGATTCTCTCCGCCTGAAAGTGGATGACACCAACCGGGCGGCCTTCGAAGCCGCCGGCATGGAGCCGTTTTACATGGAAAAAATGCAACGTTCGATGCCGTACTGGACGGTTCCCCGCGCGGTATTGGCCGACAAGGCTCAACTCGCCACCTGGGTGGAACAGGCTGCAGCCGTAGCCGCACGGGATAAAAAGAAGAAAAAATAAGCTCCCCCTCAACACGGATACCTTCAATACGGCAGCAGTGCAAGCGGCTGCGCCGGCGCCATGCCATGGCCGTTCCAGCCGGTTGTGACCGGACGGCGTGAATCAGCTATCCAGCTGATGAATATCACCGAAGCCGGGCCGGTGAATCATCCGCTTTCTCGCCAACATTGCAGGGTGTTATCAGGCCTTGTTTCAAGGTTGTTTTCCCAGATAAAGCGCTAATTATCAGGTACAAAATCAGGAATGTGCGCAGGATTAATTTGTTCCGGAAAACTGCGGTTACGGACATGAATTTCCGACAGCCGTGGTTACAAAATACATCATCCATTATTTCACTTAATCCCCCGTCCAACTTTCCCGTCATATGAACTATTTCTACCGCATTGCTTTCCCGGCAGCTTGGTTTCTGTTTTGCCTTCCCTTCGCCGGAGCACAGGAATTCCGCACGCTCGACGGCACGCTCAACAACCCCACCCATCCGTATTGGGGCGCCGCCAATATCCGGGTGCTCACCCCCGGAACCATCGGTTATGCCGACGGCATTTCGGAGCCGGCCGGCCACGACCGGCCCAATCCCCGCCAGATCAGCAACATGATCTTCAGCCAGAGCACCCTGGAAAACGACCCGCGCAACCTGAGCGCCTACACTTGGGTGTGGGGGCAATTTATCGACCACGATATCACCCTCGTGCCCGATCACCCTACCGAAAAAATGCCCATCGCCGTACCGCCCTTCGACTTCTTTTTCGACCCCAACGGCACCGGGACGGTGAGCATCCCGATGGCGCGGTCGCAATTCGATCCGACCACGGGAACGGGTGTCGGCAACCCGCGGGTGCACATCAACAAGATCACGGCATTTATCGACGGCTCGGGCGTGTATGGTTCCGATTTTAACCGCTCCAGTTGGCTGCGCATGTACAGCAAAGGCAAGCTGAAACTGTCGGACGGCCGCCTCCTGCCGTACAACACCGTCACCGGAGAATACAGCGCGCCACTGGACCAAAACGCCCCTGAAATGGCCATGCCGTTTCCGTTTGTCCAGAAATGGGCGGTGGCTGGCGATGTCCGGGCCAATGAGAATCCCTTCCTGGCCGCCATGCACACCCTTTTCGTCCGGGAGCACAACCGGATCTGTCTGGAACTGTACACCGCACATCCTCAATGGTCGGACGACGATCTCTTTCTCGAAGCCCGGCGCCGCGTGGGCGCGCTGATCCAGGCCATCACTTACGAAGAATGGCTGCCTGCCATGGGTGTGCACTTGCCGGCGTACAGCGGTTACAACGAAAACATCGACCCGGGCATCCTGAACGTGTTTTCCGCCGCCGCCTTCCGCTACGGCCACACCACGATCAACAGCCTGCTGTTCCGGATGGACAACGACGGCAATCACGTACCGCAGGGCGATATCCTGCTGCGCAACGCCTATTTCAACCCTTCTGCTATCCGGGATGTGAACGGCATCGAACCCTATCTGATCGGCATGTCGACCGTCACGCAACAGAATTTCGATTGCAAAGTGATCGATGACCTGCGGAATTTCCTTTTCGGCGCCCCCGGCGCCGGCGGGCTCGACCTGGTGGCGATCAATATCCAGCGCGGCCGCGACCGCGGGCTGCCCGACTACAACGCCGTGCGGACTGATTTCGGGCTGCCACCGGTCAATTCGTTCGCCGAGATGACCGCCGACCCGCTGATGAACATGACCCTTCAGGCGGTCTATTCCGACGTGAACAATATCGACCCATGGGTCGGCATGTTGTCGGAAGACCATATGCCCGACGCGCTGTTCGGGAAAACGGCCATGACGATCATTACCCGGCAATTCCAGGCCCTGCGCGACGGCGACCGGTTTTATTATGAAAACGACCCGGGTTTTACGCCCGAAGAGATCGCCGCGATCAAGAGCACCCGCCTGGCCGACATTATCCGCCGGAACGCACCGGTGACCTGCATCAGCGACCAGGTATTTGTTGCCCAACCGCTGGCAACGCCAACATATGAAGCGGCAGCCGGGACAGCGGCGCTGCGCCTGTACCCGAATCCCGTGGCGGACCACCTGACCATCGAGCTGGATGGCAAGGGAGAACAGCGTGCCCGGCTGCAGATCATGGATCCGCTCGGCCGGCTCCAATGGCTGCAGGACATTCGCCTGCAAGCGGGCGCCAACCAGATCCGCGTTCCGGTGCCGGTTGAGCTACCGGCTGGCCTGTACCGCATAGTGGTCACAGCAGGCGACGCCATCTGGCAGGGGTCGTTTGTAAAAGCAGGCTGAAATGCCGGAACGGGCAGCACCGGCATTGCCGGAAAGCGCCTGACCCAGTCCGCCTCCCGGGCCACATACGCTCAGGAGGCGGACTTCATTTTCGGAACCACGGGTACGGGTTGTTCGTTGCATTCCGTTTAGCGATGCTTTGTAGGTTGCGGGTTTTCCCGCTGGAGCAAAAGCGCCAGACGCTTATGATACGAACCGTTAAACATACAAAATCTAACATAGTGCCAACGGGCTAATCGCATGGTCACAACCTGGCCTTTGTCACCATTTTACGGGGCTGGATTAAAGGAAAATTAAATTTTTGGGGCTTCCAGGCCGACCCAATTAAGTTTAACTTACTTTTGTTGCGGCCATGAATACCTCACCATTGTTTATTTCAGCCCGCTAAGCAACGCAAACAACATGAAAAGAAGTCTCCACTTCAGTATCGGCCAACCGGCCGGCCAGGTTAGTGCAATTGCCCAAAATACGTCCTTCCAATTTTCAGTACAGCCCCTGATGCGGCGCTCCCGGAACCATAGCCAAGCGCTACTCCGGATCTTAGTTTCCATGACCCTGATGATCCTGGCTCAGCTGGGATGGAGCCAAGTTGTGATTGGCGGCTGGGATATGAGCACGTTGCCGGGTGGAACCAATAATTTCGGGCCGAGCCCGTATACTGCCACCGCCACGGCGAGCAACGTGACTGTAGGTGGCCTCACCCGTGGAAGTGGCGTTGGCACTACCGGGACGGCTGCGGCCAGGGCCTGGGGCGGCGTGAACTGGAACTCAACTGAAGCCGGCGGCATTTCCGGCAATCAATTTTTCACCTTCACGGTAAAGGCAAACAGTGGCTATGTCCTGTCACTGAGTTCGCTCAACCCTTTTGACTACCGGCGCTCAGGCACCGGACCGTCTTCGGGAACGCTGCAGTATTCTATCAACGGCGGCACCTATACACTAATAACCTCACTCAATTTTTCCAGCACCTCCTCCAGCGGCGCGTCGATCGGTTCTACCTCGCTGTCGGGCATTCCCGCCTTGCAAAATTTGCCGGCCTCTTCCACCGT
>JBGARJ010000084.1:0-13787 GCA_044230315.1 Saprospiraceae bacterium | reverse complement strand
TGGCGTCCCCGCCAACAACATGCTCCAGGCTTCATGTTCAAAGGTTTGCAAAAACCTACCGGACTATTCGTTTTAGGAACGATAAAATAATAAAGTCACGATTTGTAAAGTCCAGATTCCTCGTTTCACTCGGAATGACAGGGCGTTGAGCAAGAACTTGGGGGCGTTAGATTCGGGCAAAGGCTGCATAGTGGTGCCCCCTACTTAACCCTTGGGATTTGCTCGATCAGTTTGGCTTCAAAGGGAGGGGCTACGACATGTTTCGTCTCCTTTTAGACTTTGGACGCCTGCGGCGTCCGCACTGAGAAGAAGTTCATTGAAAAAGCAGAACCGTGTGCCGATTTTGGAGTGTGAAGAACCAACAACAGACACTCCGATTCTGCCATGCTCTTTTGCGGTATGGGGTCAATCGCTGTCGGGCGATGACAAATTTCGTAATGAGTATGGCAAGCAGTCCATCGGTTAGCCATCCGGTAGAGTTTTCTGCCAACCCTTTTTGCCACTACCATTACAGCAACCTGACAAAGGTATTGCAGCATTGGCAAGTAAACGAATCTGATTTTAGGGCTTTTATCCGGGGTTTTTTACCACCTGCGCGGCTTTTGGACTCGGGGGTTGGGTACTATGCCTTGACGCACGATGTAACGAAGATGCTCAAAGAGCACTCGCCGTGTTTGCAAGGCCGTCAGTTTGTCCCCACGTCGAACAATGTGATTGCTTCGAACCGGGCCTTGGGGGTAGGTTATCCGGTGTCGGCACTACACTTGGGAGCGGGACAGGGGGGCTGGTGTCCGCCCTTGGCGCTGCAGCGGCTCGGTCCGCAGGACGATGTCAATGCGGTGGCCGTGGAGCAGATTGTGTCTTTATTGCAGGACAAGACCTTGCCTTTCGGACAGGATTTATGCCTTTTACGCGCCGACACGTCGTATGGGAAGGCCATTTTCTTGTCTCCCCTGTACGATCTGGACGATCTGGTGCTCGTGGTGCGCTTGCGTGCGGGTATGAAAGTGTGGGCACGAGCTCCCGACGCTGATCCCACGGGCGGCACCCGGCGCATCTACGGCGACAAATTCTACCTCACCAACGCCTCACAATGGAAAACCTACCACAAAAAAGGACGTTCCTACGCCGTTTGGCAGCAAGCCCTTGGTGAGCAGGGGGGCGATGAGCACTTGGAACAAAACGCTGTTTTGGGCAATGGTCGAAAGGTTGTCATCGACATTCGACGCTGGAACGACCTGTTGATTCGCACCAAAGAGGGGGCTTCGATGAAAAACAAACCCTTGGATGTGCTGTGTGTGCAAGTGCTTGATGCCCAAAACCGTCAGACAATTTTTGCGCGGCCATTATTTGTGGCCGTCTGCGGAAAACGCAAAAGTCACGTAGACAGCGCCCTGGCCCAGGAGCAGTACCGAGAGCGATATGACGTGGAGCCCTACTACCGCTTTGCCAAAAACAAACTCCTGATAGACAAACTCCAAACGCCCATTGCCGAGTGCCTCGATCCCTGGCTGCGCATGGTTCAAATCTCCTCTTGGCTGCTCTTTACCGCCAGGGACGAAATCGGACAAGTATCTTGCCCTGTTTGGCAAAAATATTTGCCCAAAAACAAAGCCGCTCAAGATCAACCCCATCAGCCACTAACCATCGCCCAAACCCAAAGAGCAGCACACCTGCTTTTTTGCACTTTTGATCCAACCCCCTTTTTACCCCTAAAGTGCAAAAAAGGTAAAGGCAGACAAAAAGGCCAAACATTCCCTCAAAGAACTCGATTCAAAGTGATTAAAAAAATTAAAAAATCTATACGAAATCTCAAAAATCAACAGAATGAATAGAAATCGTATAACGGATTTGCCCCTCTTTCTAATGGCGACCTGGCGTCGCCGCGGAGGGGGCGTGTCCAAAGTCTAATCTCCTTCATCTATCGCCCCTCCCTTTGTTGTTCGTGACCCTTGTCATGCCGGGCGGAGCGAGGAATCTAAATTCGTTCCAATCGGCAAATAATTTTTTTAGCGTTTCTTTGTGGGAGCCTCGTCCGTTGTTTTTATGAAAAAGGTCATCCTGGGGATCAGCGGCTCCATTGCCGCATACAAATCGGCGTTTTTGACCCGTTTGCTGGTAAAACAAGGCGCCGAAGTACAAGTATTGATGACCGGATCGGCTACGGCCTTTATCGCCCCGCTCACCCTTTCCACCCTTTCCAAACGCCCGGTCCTGACCGATGTCCACAGCGAATCGGCATGGAACAACCACGTCGAAATGGGCCTTTGGGCCGACGCCCTGCTGATCGCGCCGGCCACCGCCAATACCCTGGCCAAACTCGCCAACGGCCTGTGCGACAACATCCTGGGCGCCGTGTACCTGTCGGCGCGCTGTCCGGTATTTGTAGCGCCGGCCATGGATGTGGACATGTGGCACCACCCCGCCACCCAGGCCAACCTGGAGCGGTTGCGGGCGCACGGCGTGCAGATCATCCCCGTCGGGCACGGCGAACTGGCCAGCGGCCTGGTCGGCGACGGCCGTATGGCCGAACCGGAAGCCATCCTGGCGTACCTCGATGCCTATTTCAACCGCCGCCTGCCCCTCGCCGGAAAACAAGCGCTGGTGACCGCGGGGCCTACTTTCGAGCCCCTCGATCCGGTGCGTTTCATCGGCAACCACTCCACCGGGAAAATGGGCATCGCCATCGCTGAAACCCTGGCCGAACTCGGCGCCGAAGTCACTCTGGTACTCGGGCCCACCGACGTGCGCCCGGCTAATCCCGCCATACACCTGGTGCCGGTCATGACGGCGCAGGACATGTACGAAGCCTGCGCACCGCGCTTTCCGCACACCGATATCACCGTGTTGGCGGCCGCCGTCGCCGATTACCGTCCGGCGGTTTTTTCCGCGGTCAAGATCAAAAAGAAAGACGACGATATGCGGATCGAACTGGCCAAGACCGTCGACATCGCCGCCGCGCTGGGCCGGGAAAAACGGCCGGGGCAACTGTTGATCGGATTTGCCCTCGAAACCAACAATGAAGAAGCCCATGCCCTGGCCAAACTGGAAAAGAAAAACCTGGACTTTATCGTGCTCAATTCGCTGCGCGACAGCGGCGCCGGCTTCGGCCACGACACCAACAAAATCACGATCTTGCGCCGCGACGGGTCAAAATCGGCATTCGATTTGAAGCAAAAATCGGCCGTCGCCCGCGATATTGTCGCAGAAATCGTCCGGGCAGCCAACCCGGACGGCGCCGAAAGCGTCAAGGCGTAAGCAAACACCCGGCACTCTTTTTCGAATCACTCTTTGAGAAGTATATGAAACGACTTATTCCTGTCCTCCTGCTCGTCATGGCTGCCTTCCAGGCCGTCGCCCAGGGCGAGTTGAACTGCACCGTGCGGATCAGTACGCCCCAGTTGCAACGCACCGACCGCAAGGTGTTCGACCAGTTGGAGGTTGCCCTCCGCGATTTTTTGAACAACACGAAATGGACAAACGACCAGTTCGAACCGGATGAACGGATCAAATGCAATTTTATCCTGACCATCAAGACGGAGCAGGGCAACAACACCTTCGAAGGCGAACTGGCCGTGCAGGCCATCCGGCCGGTGTACAACAGCGGGTACGAAACGCCCTTGCTGTCGCACCAGGATAAGGACATCACCATTCAATACGACCTAAACCAGCCCATCGAATTCGCGCCTGACGCCGCCGACAACCAGAACCTGCCGGCGCTCATGGCTTTTTACGCGTATTTGATCCTCGGGCTCGACTACGATACGTTTTCGCTTTACGGGGGCGAGCAGTACCTGCAAGCCGCCCAGCGCATCGTGGCCAATATCCAGAACTCCACGACCAACAAAACCAGCGGCTGGCGGCCGGCCGACGGCGGGAAAAACCGCAACCGCTACTGGATCGTGGAAAACCTGCTCAACCCCCGCGTGCGCCCGTACCGCGCCGCGATGTACACGTATCACCGGAAGGGGCTCGACTTGTTTGCCACTGATATCAACGCCGGCAAAACCGCCATTTTGCAGGCCCTGGAAGAAGTGGACAAGGTAAACACCGCTTATTTCAACTCCATGATCACGCAGATGTTCGCCAACGCCAAAAAGGACGAACTGGTGGAGATGTGGAAAATCGGGTCCAAACAGCAACGGGACCGCGTGCAGCAGATCATGATCCGGATCGACCCGTCGAACGGGCAGCGATACCGGGAAATTGGTTCCTGACGGCCACCGCCCGAAGCCGTTTTGAAGACACACTAAAAAAAACCGGGGGCTTCCGTAGTTTTGCCCAACTTCGGAAGCCCTCGTTTGTTTTTGATTATCCAATATAAAATGCGGACCAACGCCTGCAACACCCCGCATTTTTAAAACCACCCTTCCCACGCGAATGGATACGCTTGTCAATATCAGTCAGTTTTTACTGAGTCTGTCGTTCCTCATCATCCTGCACGAGATGGGGCATTTTTTTCCGGCCCGCTGGTTCAAGACGCGGGTCGAAAAGTTTTACCTGTTTTTTGATTTTGCCCCGTTCAACTCCCTTTGGAAAACCAAAAAAGGCGAAACGGAGTACGGGATCGGCTGGCTGCCGCTGGGCGGCTACGTCAAGATCGCCGGCATGATCGACGAAAGCATGGACACCGAGGCCCTCAAAATGCCGCCCCAGCCCTGGGAATTCCGGTCGAAACCGGCCTGGCAACGGCTGATCATCATGATCGGCGGTGTAACCGTCAATTTCCTGCTCGGCTTTTCCATCTTCGCCATGATGCTGTGGTATTTCGGCAAGGCGTATGTGCCCAATTCCGAACTCAAATACGGCCTGGCGTTCGACCAGGTGCTCATCGACCAGGGCCTTCAACCCGGCGATGTCGTGGTAAAACTGGGCGATATGCCCATCAAACACGTAGACGCCGCCGCCTATATCGAGCAGGTGGTGCTCAACGACGTGCGCCAGGTGACGGTGCTGCGCAATGGCCGGGAGCAAGTCATTCAACTGCCCGCCAATGCCGCCACCCAACTCACCAGCCAAAAAGTGCCGAAGGCGCTCCTGATGTCGCCGCGGATCCCGTTCTATGTTGACGAACTCGCTCCCGGCAAACCCGCCGAAGGCGCAGGCATCCAAAAAGGCGACCGGATCATCGGATTCAATGGGCAGGCGATCAACTTTTACGACCAATTCACCCCCCTGGCGCAACAGCACAAAGCCCAGGCCGTCGACCTGACCCTGCTGCGCAATACCTCCGACACCTTACGGGTCCATCTTACCCTCACGGCCGACGGGTTGATCGGGGTGCGCCCCAGGGTGGAAGGCTTGTATTCGGTGGAGCGGGTGCGCTATTCGCCCCTGGAAGCCATACCCGGCGGCGTGAAAATGGGGCTGGAATTCCTGGACAACCAACTCAAGGCCTTCGGGCAGATGTTCCGGGGCAAGATCTCGGTCAAAGACAACCTGGGCAGCCTCATCAGCATCGGCAAGATGTACGGCACTACCTGGGACTGGGAGCGGTTTTGGTCGCTGACGGCGTCGCTGAGCATCCTGCTGGCATTCATGAACCTGTTGCCTATTCCGGCGCTCGACGGCGGCTACGTGGTGTTCCTGATCTGGGAAGTGATCACCGGCCGCAAGGTGAGCGACAAGGTCATGGAAAAGGCCGTCACGGTCGGGTTCTTCCTGCTGCTGGGTTTGATGGTGTACGCCTTCGGGCTGGACTTGTGGCGGCACGTCTTCCAGCGTTTTTTCTAAACCAAAACGGCAATTGACAGAATACCCGGATTTGAAGGACGGACAGGATTTACAGTTGGCGAGGATGCCACAGCAGTATATCGTTGAAAATCAAGCCTTAACGCCGTTGCTGGCGTCCTCGCCGGCAACATGCACCTGACTTTCTTTTCATCGGTTGGCAAAAGCCGGCTGGACTCCTGATCAATAAACCCCGGTGATCCTTTACATCCTGTCCGCCCTCCCAATCCGGGTGTTTCGCAATAAAACCATGAACTACTTCGAGTTTTACGGCATACCCGTTTCTTTTCAGGTGGACGAACCCGCCCTGCGGCGCACGTATTACGCCAACAACAAGCGCTACCACCCCGATTTTCATACGCTTTCGGATCCGGCCCAACAAGCCGAGATGCTCGAACTGGCCACGCTCAACAACGAAGCCTTCCAGACCCTCTCCGACTCCGACCGCCGGATGCGCTATGTGCTTCAACTCCATGGTTTGTTGCAGGAGGAAGGCCAGCAAACCATGGCGCAGGACTTTCTGCTGGAGATGATGGACATCAACGAGGCCCTGATGGAACTGGAATTCGACTTCGACCCCGAGCGCTACCAGGCCACCACGCAGAAGGTAGACCAGTTGGAACGCGACTTATACGCCGGTATCCGCCCGACCCTTGAACGGTACACCCCCGAAAGCGGAACGCCCGAAGATTTGCAACGGGTGCTGGAATATTTTTTGAAAAAACGCTACTTGTTGCGCATTCGCGAAAATCTCTCTAAGTTTGCAACCCAATAACGGAGCGAACGACAGACGACCGAATTAAAGACTTGATTATCAAGCACTCATCTGTTCGACGCCCCACTTTGACAACATCGGATAGTACAGCGGGAATGGCGGAATGGTAGACGCGCTGGTCTCAAACACCAGTGACTTCACGGTCGTGCGAGTTCGAGTCTCGCTTCCCGCACCGGCAGCGCAGCGGAGGTTTCCGTTGCGCTGTTTTTTATTCCCCCCTTTTGGGTTTTTCCCGCTTCGGCTTACATTACCGGTGTTTTTCCCAGCCAGCCGATCATCATGGCCCTTATTGTCACAGCAGACGGTTCGCATTCCCTTTTTGCGGAACAGTACGGCGTTACGTATCATTCCAAGTACGGCGCCGTTACCGAGTCGGCCCACGTATTTATCGATGCGGGCTTGCGCTACAAGGCGGCGGTACAGCCGGACCTCGCCGTGCTGGAAGTGGGCTTCGGCACCGGCCTCAACGCCTTTATGACCTGGCTGGAAGCCGAGCGGCGCAACCTGCGCGTGCGTTACACGGGCATCGAGGCCTATCCGATCGACCTGAAGGCGGCAGCAACCCTGAACTACGCCGAACAATTGAAGGCCGCAGAGCGTCAGCGCGACTTTCTCCGGTTGCACCGCTGCGCCTGGGAACGGGAGACGGCGCTTTCGGAGTCGTTCAGCCTCACCAAGCGCCGCATCCGGCTGGAAGCCTTCGAGTCGCCCGCAGCCTTCGACCTGATCTACTTCGATGCGTTTGCGCCGCAGGCTCAACCGGAACTCTGGACGGAAGCCATCTTCGCCCGCCTGTACGCGGCGCTCCGCCCGGAAGGGGCGCTGGTGACCTATTGTGCCAAAGGAGAAGTCAAACGCACGTTGAAAAAAGTGGGGTTCGACGTGGAACGCCTGCCCGGGCCGCCGGGGAAGCGGGAGATGACGCGGGCGGAACGGTAGGAAAGCAAGCGGCAAGACCTAATGTCGACTTTTTCGCCGTTCTTGGCGTCCCCGCCAACAACGGCGATGAACATTCCGTACAGTCAACACGAGGATGCCAACAACGGCATTAAGGCTTGATTATCAACAAAATGTCGTTGTTGGCGTCCTCACCATCAACAGAACACACCGGATCATTGCTCTTACACATCAAACGCGATGATCTTATCGTTCAAATCCACCCCATTGACGTTCTTCAAGTTCGGGATGCCGCCGCCCGAGACCGGTATGACCACTTTTTTATTGGGGTACAAATACGCGGTAACGGTATCCATCCCGTGAAACTGAATGGACGATATTTTGCTGATGGTAATGCCCGTTCCGCCGTAGGAAGGATACACGAACCCGCCGAGCTTGGCCAGGTCGTATTGGCTGTAGTTCCGCCCGCGCAGGAGAAAACTCGATTTTCCTTTGTACCCGGCGTCCTCGTAAATCGTGATCCCCCCGATGGAGCCTTTGGCGAGTAGTTTGACCGAAGAGATCATATCGTTGAACGCTTTGCCGGCCAGTTCGGGCGTATCCATATTGTGATCGACGTACAGCACCCGTCCGCCGTAATTCGAGTGTTCATAGACCAGCGCCACCAGGCCGTCGCCGACGAGTTCGATCGACGAGATGGTGTCCGCCATGTCGGCCCCGCCTGGAAATATGAACTTCGTCTCGGGCGTGTCTTCCGTGAGAAAAGCCTGAAGACCTTTGTTCGCCAGCGTATCGGTGTAAAACCGAATGCCCGGATCCTGCGGTTTCGGCGGTTCGGATACTGTGAGCAGGATTTCATCCGACTTGTTGTCGGTCTCGCCCGCGTTCGTTTCATCGATCTCATGATCGGGATCGACCACGGCATACGACGTAAACTTGCCTGCAACGGGATAGGCACGGGTTTGCACCAGCACCTTCGATTCCCCGGCATCAAGCCGCGCAATATCCAGGCGTTCGTACGTGCCCACGCCGTCGGGGTACCAGAAGACCTTGAAGGGCTTTTCGATCGGTCCAGGTCCGGCGTTTTTCACGGTAATCGTGGCCGTGACCGGATTGCCTTTCTGTACCGGGTTCGGTTTGATGACCAACGAAACGGTCAGGTTGGCCGGCTGGACCGGTTTGACCAGGTGAACGACGGCCGTTGCACTCTTTCCGTTGGCATACGCCAGGACCACCGGGTAACTGCCCGAATCGCCCGACCAGGTGAATTGGCTCACGTCGAGCACGAGCGTATCCGGGCTGCTGGCTCTTAGCGGTACCGGCGATCCGGCCAGGGTGGCGGTCGGCGCCTGGCCGTCGGGCAGCAGGTTGGTGCCCCACAACTTGAGTTCCGTGTCCTTCCCCACTTGCAGCGTGGCTGGGTCGACGCTGATCACCACCGGTCCGGCGCCCAGACCCGAGGCGTCGATTTTGGCTTTGATCCCCAGGCCGGTGAAGCGGATGAGCCAGGCCCGGAATTTGGGCACGGCCGCCAAAGCGCCAAAAAACAGCACGAAAAGGCCCATCAGCGAAAGGATGAGGATGCGCGTAAAGCCTTCGGGCAGCCCGGTTTTCAGCAACACCCAGGGGAAAGCGATCAGTCCGACGCCGAGGGCCACCAGGGCGATGATGAACACGATCTGGTAGGTGGCCCGGTCTACCACGTACACCGCCGTTTCGCCGGCGATGAGGATGGTCTTTTTCAGGCTGTCTTCCAGTTCGAGGATGGCCTTTTGCAGCGTGTTTTGCAGGTTGCTGGTGATCAGGTTGATATCGTCCTGAACGCCCTGGTTGATGGTGCCGAACAGGTCGGTGATCTCCAGGAGTTTGTTGCGGGTGAAGTCATCCAGTTTGTCGAGGGTCAGGTTGAGGTTGTCCTGGTATTTGGTTTCCAGGGTGTTGATGAGGTCGTCGAGGTCCCGTTTGATCTGGGCCAGGATGCCGCGCACCACTTCGTTTACGTGGTCGATGATGCCGTTGATCTTGTCGGAGATGAATTTTCCGGCGATCAGGACGCCGGCGATGCTGATGATGGAGCCCAGGCCCGCGAAACGCGGCGCAGCGGAGACTTCCTTTTTGGAGGGGGAGGCTGGCATGTTTCTTTTGGTTTTGGTGAAGCGGGATGGGGTGGCCCCTTCCCAGGTTTGATTGGTGCAGGTATATGCGATAGTCGGTGGATCACGGGGTTTATCAACGTCGCCAATCGGGAACGGCGGCTGGGTGGCAGCAACAGCAGCGAAAAGGATGGATTGAATGCGCCGCACGGCCCAGAGGGATGCCGGGACGGCGCTTGGTTGTCTTGTGCGGACAAAGGGCCCGGACGGCTTGCGCCGCCTTGCGCCGGGCCCGGTCAGGTCATACCATAAACTGACTCACTGCCGCGCTCGGAGCGCCTTTGCGCTGTGCAGCCCCAATGGCCGTGACCCGGAACAGCACATCGGTGCGTACGGGAATACCTTGCAGAAGCAGGCGCCGCGACGACGCGTAGGTGCCATTGTTCCAGGTCTGACCGTTGTCGGCGCTCCATTCGGCGGCATACACCAGCGCTTTGGACACCGCCTCGTAGATCAGAACGGCTTCACCCGGTTGCGGGCCGGCGCTGACTTTCAGTCCTTGCACCTGGCCGATCTCGCCGCCGGTGCGGGCCGTTTTCCCGCGCACCGAATAGCCGGCTTCCAGCATCACGGCCTCTTCGCTGTCGGCGATGATGGACACGTGTCCGGCGAGGGTTTCCAGCGCATTGATCAGTTCGCTCCGCCGGGCGCGCTTTTCAGCGATCTTGGTCCGGCTGCCGTCGGCCGCCTCCTGGAGGACCGTGCCGAAACGGTCGAGCACCGGCTTGAGGCTGCCGTCGATCAATGGCTTGATGGCCGTGAAGCGCGGATTGTCCGTCGTGCGGGTCCAGACGTTGGCGGCAAACTGCGCCAGTTCGGCGTCGTTGAGCGTCGACTTGAAGTCGAACAAAGCGTAAACTTTCATTGGTTAAAGTGTTAAAGGTTAACGAATCAGATTTGCACTGCCGGGGCGGCTGACCGCTTTCCGGCGACACAAAACTGTAGCGCTCCGTTATCACCGCGCAAGACACTTTAACAATACTTAAAGTGAATACAATTCAAATTAACAGAATAACCTTTTGGTGTTAACAATCATGAACAGACCAATATTCCACTTCTTAAAATATTAACAGGAGAATAAATGGAGTTAACACTCCGGCAACCCGGACGTAGCGAAAAAATGCGGGTGGGTAGCGGTTTTAGTGTGCGCTGCGGGGGAAAATCAGGTGTGGAATTTGGTTTTTCAGGTTTGGATTTTGGTTTTCTAAGTTTGGATTTTGGTTTTCTAAGTTTGGATTTTGGTTTTTCAGGTTTGATTCTTGGCTTTCCAGGTTTGATTTTTGGCTTTTCAGATCTGGGTGAGAGAAAAGCAGGTTTGGATTTTGGAAAAACAAGGCTGGTGCGCGCGCTGCCGGGTTTGATTTTTGCTTTTTCAGGTCTGGGCGGGAGACAATCAGGTTTAGTTTTTGGGTTTTCAGGTCTGGTTTTTGGAAAAACAAGGCTGGATTTTAGCGGATCAACGCTGCATTTTGAAAAAGCAAGGATGAGCGAGCGATTTTTGGGGTTGAAATTGGGGGAAGCGGGTTTAGGTGCCGGGACACACAACTGGATATTTTTGAAAAAAGGTGGCGAAAGCCGCCTTTCGTGTTTGGTAAAGATATGATAGTCAATGCTTCCGCCACATCTACGCAAATTTGATGATCTGTACACGACCTACGGCTTAGGAGCCGTAAAAATGTTTGGCTGTTGACCTGCCTACTTCCCCTAGCCCGCACGGTAAACCTTTACAAGATGAAGGACTTCGTAGGCGGTGTATTGGAAAAGGAGGAGGCCAAAGCGGACTGGACGACCCACTAGATCCGGTTTTCCAGGATTGGAGCGACAACGAAGCGCTTTTCCGGGATTTGGCGCAGCAAAATCTGAGATTTCTACGCGGTTCAGGATTCAAAACGCTGGTCGCAATCTTCTGCCCGGATTTGGTCACCCCGACACAATATGCCCGTCGGCGCAAATTGCCGCCGCATTTGGCCTTGGCCATCCTGCTCCGGCTCGGATTTCCGGGCAGCAACACCCCTGTCCAAAGAAAACGCCAGATCATCGAATCTGCCGACGGCTCCTATCGCTCCCTTCGAGAAAGTATCCGGCGATTTCAGGACCGTTTCGGTATTCAGGCGGCGACTTTCAAAACCCTGCACGTTTTTCCGCCGGAAATTGCCCGGAAAATGCGGGAACAATACAGTTGACCCCGCCGTAATGCGGAAAGATTGTACCGGACGGCAAGTGCGGAAATATCTTTTTGTAAACGTTCACGTAAACCCACGGCAAATCCGGACATGTACCCCGAATACACCCCCAAAATCACCGTCGGTTGCCGCATGGGTACCGAACTCCGCGTGCAGTTGGAAACCGAAGCCAAGCAGGAAAGTCAACCCCTATCCGCTTACATCGAATCGCTGCTAATGCGGCGCGATAACGCCCACATTGCCGTTAACGACCTAAAAATGCGGCTATATCAACTGGAAGCGGAGAACCATGCACTTCGAGCAATGGAGGCACAAAATGCGGGCCATCTGGCTGAAAGCGCGGCCACTTCCTCCGACACAGTACAACAGGAAACCGTTATCCGCACACTCAAACTACAAAAGATGGAACCCCAAACCGCGCTCCGTCGCCTGGCCACCGAACGCGACACTATAATGCGGCTGCAAACCGACCATCGCCCGGGCTGGCTGAGCGCATCCGGCTACGACAAAACGCTGGAGTATAGCGGGAAAATCCGGCAGCAGTACCCAGACGTGTCACCGGAACAGGCCTTCCTTTCTGCATTGTCTGTGACCTTGCGGAATAAACGAAGCCTGTTTTTTGCGCTGACGCTGGGCAATTATTGGAAACGATATCCGCTAACCCTTAAAAATACGAAAGAAGGATGAGACCTGATGTTTTTTAGCGGTTGGTGGTGGTGATTATGATCGGTCTGGGATTGACTTGGTATTGGAGGGGGCAGAAGAAATCCCTGCAATAAAAATCTCGGTCAACATTGAATTTCAACCCATTATTTCGCCTCACAACCGTATTTTTGTGAGCAAATGCGTCTATGATGACCAATGTCATAAAACTACCCCTCCGCAATGTCACCCAGGATGCGCTGCGGGATTTGCAGGAAAAATACCCGAATGCGGAAGTCCAGATTTCGCTCGCCGTACCGGCATCCGATGGCTTGTTAACCGAGGATCAATTCTGGGATTTGATCGCCTTGCTCGACTGGAGCAAAGAAGGCGATGATGATGTCGTGGTGGAGCCTCTGGTCGCCGCATTAGCCGCCGGCCCAATCCGGCAGATTTACGACTTTGCCGATATTTTGTCTCAAAAGCTGTACGCCCTCGATGCTTTAAAATATGCCCTGCATACTGGCGAAAGCGCATTCAAGCCGGATAGCTATTTTTCAGTGGATGTCTTTCTGTACGCGCGTTGCTGTGTCATAGCCAATGGCCGGGAATACTATGAGCAAGTTTTGCAACAGCCGGAGAAGATGCCGAAGGACATGGATTTTGAACCGTTGCTCTACGTGGCAGCCAATGCTTACGAACGCAAAACAGGCCGGGATTGGGATTACGTTCCACCCTATAACATCGAAACCTACGCAAATGAGGAAGGCTGGGCAGAAACCGGCCGGAAATTCCAGATTTCCTGATATGTCCAAACACGGTAATTCCAAAGAAAACGACCGGTAGCACCATCTGTACGGCATTTACGATGATAAGACGAAAGACCTGTTCAAATATGGTATCAGCGCCGGGCCAATCGGTCCAGATAGCATGTCTAAACGCATGCGTTCTCAGGTCAATTTTCTGAACCTCGCCGCCGGGTTTATTAAATTTGTAGCCCGCATTTTGTTGTTCAATATTCCTGGACGGCGGGAAGCCGAACGGATCGAGCAGGAATATATCGCTGCGTACAGGGAGAAGCATGGGGAGAATCCGAGAGGGAATCCGTAGTAGATAACCAGTTGAGTCTTGTAAATAATCACTGCACTTACGCGTATAGGTAGCGACTTTTTGCAAAATAAAAATTTGCGGTAAGCCTACACATTTTCGAGGCCGAGGCAGGATATACTATTGCAGGTAACAAATTATTATCCATAAGGCTCTAACGCCGCGCTCAACCTACTCTTAATTCTTTCCCGAAATGCTTCCGGCGCCAGCACCTGTATCTTCTCCCCATGCGACAAAATAAGTTGCTCTAACTCAAAATTTGGAATCACCTTTAGCGAAATGACAAGCCCGCGCTCATCC
>JBGARJ010000019.1:0-93415 GCA_044230315.1 Saprospiraceae bacterium | reverse complement strand
ATCGCGGTGTTGTTGTTCGTCCAACTGTAGGTCGTGCCCGTCGTCGTCGTCGTGAATGCCACTGCCGTCAACGCACCCCCGCAGGTCGTCACGTTCGCCGGCTGGTTCACCTGCGCCGTGGGGTTCACCGTGATCGTCGATACCACCGGTGTGCCCGTGCACGTCGTCCCGTTGTTCGTAAACGTCGGCGTCACCGTGATCGTCGCCGTCACCGGCGTGCCGCCGTTGTTCACCGCCGTAAACGAGGCTATATTACCTGTGCCAGAGGCTGCCAGGCCTATGCTTGAGTTGTTGTTCGTCCAGTTGAAGACCGTACCCGGTACTCCGCCCGTGAAATTGATCGCCGTCGTCCCCGATCCGTTGCAAACCGTCTGGCTCAGCTGTGAAGACATAGCCGTAGGCGCCGGGTTTACTGTGATCGTGAATTGGATCGGCGTGCCCGTGCACGTCACCCCGTTGTTCGTAAACGTCGCCACCACGCTAAACGTGCTCGTCAGCGGAGCCGTGCCCGCGTTCGCCGCCGTGAACGCAGGAACGTTGCCCGTGCCACTGTTCACACCCAGGCCGATCGCTTCGTTCGTCCGCGACCACGAGAATACCGCACCCGGCACATTGCTCGTAAACACCACCGACGGCACCGATGACCCAACGCAGTACGTCTGGTTGTTGACCGCATTTACCGCCGGGTTGGGGTTCACCGTGATCGTAAACTGGATCGGTGTGCCCGTGCACGTCGCGCCGGTCGTGGGCGATGTCACCGGGGTAACCGTGATCGTCGCCGTTGCCGGCGCCGTTCCGGCATTTACCGCCGCAAACGAGGCTATGTTACCCGTACCCGATGCCGCAAGACCGATCGATGGGTTGTCGTTGGTCCAGTTGAATATCGTGCCCGCTACCGGGCCGGTGAAATTCACCGCCGCCGTCAGCGAACCGGCGCAGAGCGTTTGGCTCGACACCGGGTCGACCGACGGAATATCAACCACTTGAATGGCGGCTTGCGCAAAGGGCCGGCATTCCGGATCGGTGGGTATTTGATCTAAAATAGCATAGATAAAGTACGTATTGCCCGTGGCAAAAGAAGTGGAGGTTTGCGCAGTGGTGCCGCTATTGCCAAGGTTGGCATTGGTTACCGTGGCAATCACGGTTCCGCCCACATAGGGGTTCGCCAAGGGAGCGGTAGCGTACTTAAAGGTGACCCCGTACGTGGTGCCCATATCCACCAGACCCGAAGCCGTTAACGTCACCGCCGTGTTTACACACATACCGCCCGGGTTGGCGGCCAACATGCTGATGGCCGGGCAGTTTTCACAACCACCAGGGCCTGACAAGGAAATGTTCAGCGTTGCGCTGCAACCGTTGCCGCCTGAAACAGTAACATTATAGGTGCCGATGGTCAGGCCGGTTTGATCTTGTTGTCCATTGACCAGCCCGTTTCCGTTTGAAGTCGACCAGTTGTAGGTGAACGGGCCGGCGCCGCCAGTGACCGTCAGGTCGATCGTGCCATCGCTGGCGACGCAGGTGGTCGGGCCGCCGTGTGTTTCCGAAAGTTCGGGCCCCGGAATGAGTGAAACGGAGGCAGAAGCGGAGGCAGAGCAACCGTTGTTGTCCGTTGCCACGACCGTATAGGTGCCGGCAGCGCCCACACTGATAGCGGCTGTGGTTTCCCCGCCCGGACTCCAGAGATAAGACGTGCCGCCCGAAGCCGTCAACAGGGCGGTTTCACCGGTGCAAATCGTGATATCGGCAGGGGTAATCATCACAACCGGAAGCGGATTTACTACGATCGTTACCGAGGTCGTTGCCGTACAGGCACTCGCATTGGTTACCGTAACAGTGTAGGTGCCGGAGTTTGAAACAACAATGGCTGCGGAAGATTCATTGGTACTCCAGGCATACGACGCGCCGCCGCTGGCGGTCAACGTGGCTGAAGCGCCTGCGCAGAGTATGCCGTCGTTGTTGGCCGAGCCGGAGGACTCCGATACCGCAATTCCCGCCGCGGGGGCGGGATTGACCGTGATCGTAAAGTTGCATGAAAGCGAGCAGCTGGTGTAAGTGATCACGTGCGCTCCTGCGCCGGCAATTGCCGGGCTGAAAACGCCGCCGCTAACGCCGGTACCACTGTATGTACCGCCCGCGGGTTCGGCGCCCGTCAGATCGAAAGCCGGCGTGTCGAGGCATACGGAAAAGTTGGCCGGGCAGCTCGGCGGGTCGGTAACGATGGTCGCCGTAACGGGAACTCGGGGCGATTCACAGCCGGTGCTCACTTCCCAATTATAGAAATAATAGTACAAGTCTAAGCGGGGCGTATTGGCGGGTGGCGCCGTCAGCGTGCTGTACAGAATGTTCAGCACCCCCGGTACCGAGAACGGGTAGCCGTAGTTGCCGCCGGGCGCTGCAGCCGAAGGTTCGAACAGCAAGCCGGTGATCGACGCGCTGCGGGCGCCGGGTCTGAGTTTCAGGTTGGTACCCGGTACAATATCGAAATTCAGGTCCACGACTTGGGCAACCGGAGCAGCTGCCGGGTTGCCCAACACATTCACCAGTTGGGAGTGTAAGATTGCACCCGTGCCGTCCACCACATCGATCGTTACGGTGCCCGGCGTATTGGCCGAGGCGCTGACCGGGTAAATCGTCACTTTTTTCAGGGTAAACGGCGCCAAGACGTCAAAGACAAGACCATAATTCGTCGTGCCAGCGCCTGAAGTCGCCGTTGGCAGCGCGGCAGGCAATCCGACGTGCACGGTACTGCCCCCATCGTTGGCCGCCACATAATAAGTGGTGGTAGCCGTCAGGGGCGGTGTCATAAAGGTGCCGCCGGTGGACAAACTGACCCCGCCGGTCGGTGCTTCATACCAATCGATCTGGTTGCCGGGATTAGCCGTAGCCTCCAGGGTTAACGAAACGGGACCCGGGCCGCAAACCGAAGCAGGCGTTGTAGTCAGAATGCCAGGACTAATCACCGTCACATGCGTTATTCCCGAAGGGGATGCGGCGATCGGCGTGCCGCCGCAGGAAATCACACAGCGATAGTCGGTAGATGTGGTAATGCCGGTTACGGTATAGGTGGGTGTGGTAGCGCCGACAACCGGCGTCCACATGTTGGCGCCGGCTGGCGAACTTTCCCACTGATATTCGGCGCCCGAAGCCGGGTCGCCGCTCAGGGAGAGTTGTACATCGCCGCTCAGGCAAAGGGAATTAGACGAGGCTATCGCGGTGATGCTTACTGGAAGGGCTAAAACGGTATAGGAATTCACGCCGGTCACGGGGAATGCCGAGGCAGCCAAGGCTACGCCCGACGGCACAAAACCGGCAGCGTAGACGGCGAAATTCGTGCCTACATTCGGCGGCATGACAATGTCCTGCGCCACTACAAAATACTCGATCACATCCCCGTTGGCAATGGGGCTGTTGAGCAACCCATAGTCCGGTGTGAAGGTAAACGGCGAACTGGAATTACTGGCTTCCACATATTTCCAGCCATTGTCGGCAGAAGTGTTGGTAGCGGGCAGGGCATTATTTTCCGTCGATTTTTTATACCACATTCTCGGTTTCGTACCGCCCGTGGTATTTACCCCGGTGGCATCGGTAATCACGGCGCTCAGGGAATACGGCGTCGTGCAAATGGTATTGCTCAGCGGTGTATAGGTGATGGAGGGCCCGGACAGGTCGAGGGCGATAAATTCACCCTCGTCAGCGCCCATATCCGGCGCGGTGCCGGTGCCGGTATATCCCATGTTGCCCTGGCGGATGGTGCCGTCATAGTCGTCTGTTATACCCGCTATGCTGACCCCGCCGCTTTCGACCTGCGTCGGCACCGTCGGGTCGAGGTGCAGGAAAATGGCGGAAGAACCGGAAGTGCTCAGGAAGGTCGGATTTTCGGTCACCGAGTTCTGTTCCCTCGGCGCCACCCGGATTTTAAACTCAGCCAGCGTTTGATCGGCGTTCGTCCCGTCATAAAAAATAACATTGGACGCGCCGGGCGTTCCGGCATAAAAGAGGTTGTTGTTGGAACTGGTGTTATAGGTCGTCAGCGACGTGGAGGAACGCCGGTGCGCCACCGTCAGGCCTGAGCCGTTAGGCGTAGACAGGTTGACGAAAATGTTGTTGTTTAACGTGACAGTCGGCGTGGTGCTGGCATAAAAGGCCGATGAGCCGAAGTTGGTCCCCGTACTGGTATTGTTCAGGTACACGGAATTGTAATACAGGTTGTGGGTAGTGCCGCTGCTCACATATATCCCGTAAATACCGTTGGCATTGTTGAGGTTGGCGCCGATGATATCACCCACCAGGTTGTTGTAAAATTTGGACAATGTACCGCCTCCGATATACATGCCATAAGTAGTGCCTGTTGCGGCCGCATTACTGCGGTTGATGCCGGAGATCTTATTGTTGTGATAGTTCAGGCCGGCGCCGCCGCCAAAAATGTACGAGCCGTATACCGTTGACGAGGTGCTGGTGTTGGTGATCCCCGTGACGGTGTTGTTGTAAAATTCGGCGGGAAAAGCCGGCGAAACCGTCGAACCCGGGTATAATAAATAGTTGGTGCCGTTCGAGGTGATATTGGCGATCATATTGTCGTGTACCTCCGAACCGCCGGTGCCCGATGTGCCGTCGCCCAAATAGCTGACGTATATGCCGTAGAGGGAGCCCGAGGTGTTGTAAAAGATGTTGGACAAGTTATTGTTGAACACCATTTTTTTCGGGTACGGAGAGGCCGAACCGTCGCTGTTGTAAATGCCGTAGAAGGTGCCGGAACCCGATGTCGTTGCCATAATATTGGAAAAGGTGTTGTTGGCAATGATCATGGTATTGGTGCCCAGCGACGACGAAGCGGCGTAGTAGCAATACATCGTGCCGGCGGCAGCCGTGCGGGTATAAGCGGTTATGATGCTGTTGTTCATCACAAACAAGGTATCGCCCTGCGTATTGCTCGCGTTGTAGATCAGGTATTCCGCGCCGCTGTGGTTCAGCGTCAGGTTGGTCCAGGTGTTATCCGAAATGGATAAGCGCAGGCTGCTGTTGGTGTTATAAATGTAATAGATCGAACCGGTTCCGGTCGTTACGTGCGTGTAGTCGTGAAAATTGTTACCGTTAATATTTAGGGTAGTCGACGTAGTGCCGCTCGTGTTGTATATGCTGTACAAGGTGCCGGTGTTTGCCGATCCGCCTACGAAAGCCCGGCTCAGGTCGTTGTTATTGATGTTAATAGCGCTGGCCACTGCACCGTTGTTGTAAATCAGATACGAAATACCCGAGGTGCTGTTTGTTTGGTTATTGGTGAAGGTATTGTTGTTGATGTTCAAATTGGCACAGGATGCGCCGTTGTTCCAAATCCCGTACCAGGCGCCCGTTGTGTTGGTCGTGTTGGTACAATCGAAAATGGTGTTGTTGTTTATGTTGATGGTGTTGCCGGCGGCCGTCGAACCGAAGCCGTTTTCAATGGCAGACACCTGCGAGGTAGTGCCGCCGCCTTTCAACGAAATCGAGTTGAAGTTGCAATCGGCGCTGGCGCTGGTCGACGACGAGTTCATAAAGATGCCGCGCAACGTGGTGGGATGGCTGACGCCGCCCACGCCGCCGACATTGTTGTCGATCGTATTGCGCGAGCAATTGAATCCCCATTGGTTGTTGGCAAACACGCCGGTGGCCGGGTTGGTCGCGCCGGCCCCGCCGCCAAAGTTGACGATGGTGTTGCCCGTGGCGGGCGTGGTGCCGCCCACATCGTTGGCCGTATCGCCCAGGGTGAACGGCGAAACGTCGGCAAAGCCGGTGAACGATATGCCCGCGTTGCAGTTCTGGATCGTATTGGTGTAAAAGTGGTTGAACGAGTTGGACCCCGTGGCCGCCGTTACGGTGATCGCCGTGTTCAACGTCGCCGTGCAGTTGTTGACGGTGATCCCGATCGAGCCGTTGTGCCCGTTGCCCGTCCAGGCGGTGTTGTTCACCCGGTTCAGCGTGATCGTGCAGTTTTTGATGGTGTTGTTCTGGCAACCATCCACATCGGAATTTTTGAACAAGCCATAGCCATATTCCATGGTCGTGGTGGCATCAGTGTTCCCGGGCGCGTCCTGCAGGTCGATCCCGTCGATCGTGACCCAGTCACTCCCCGACAGGCTGAACATCCCGTCGCGCTCGTTGCTGGCGGCCGTGTTGGTGCCCGTATAGGCCGTCAACAAGGGGTTGGCGCCTACGCCGCTTTTTTGGATCGTGATCGGATTGGCCATGGTGCCCGTTGCCGTCAGGTTGATCCGGCCGGAGAGCGTTTCGGTATAACCCGCCGGTACGTTCACGGTAATGGTGCCCGTGTGGGTGCCGCCGTTGATGGCTGTTACCGCTGCGGCCAGCGAAGCATAACTGGCCATCATGGTGCCCCCGGTCGATGTGACGTTGATCTGCGCCTGCAGGTTGCCGATCAGGGCAAGCCCGCCAATCAGGCCGGCTACAAACAGCCGCAACCACGCGCGCGCAGGGCCATAGGAAAAGGTCGAAGGTGAATTCTGGTAGATCTTGTTCATTTTCATGAGTTTACGCTGAACAGGAAGAATTAGCACTATGATTATAAAGCAGAAGGCCATTCGCCCAAAGGCGATAGCCATTTGTTTTCTGCTTTAAAAAACTAAACTATGCGTCAAGCACGCTATACCCCAAAGGGATATCACTACTTACGATCAATCTTAACTGGGATGGAATGACCTCCTGGTTGCATGAAACCGCTCAAGATGGGAAACCTGTTGCCGAAAAGGTGTGGCAAGAGTCTGGAACCTGAATTGCACTTGCTGCCAAAGCAGTCATGAGATTATTAAAAAAGGATTAAAAACATTTCAGGGCAAAAGTAAAAATGCAGGTGGATTTATTCCTGTTTACCCATGTTTTTTTTGAAGACTTGCCCTTTTGTAAAACTATAAAATCATAACCAACAAAAACCAGGCCAGGGACCAAATAAAATAAAGACGCGTGCTATCGTTGTTAACCCGGCCTTTTAATCTCTTTTTTTAATAATTGTGCGATTCGGGCATTCCGCTTTTTAATTGCATTTTAAAAATGAATTTATCCCTGCTTGCGTCATTGCCCCCGACGGAATTTCTTAACAGCATGCCGGTCAATCCGTTGCGGAAGCATTTCGGAATCACGAATGCCCAGCTGCTAGTCCGGTTCATATACGAGGTGTGATTCCCAGGCTAAAATGGAGCCGCGCCCCATTGTGACCGATATTCCGGTCACAATGGGGCGGCTCCAAACTAATGGCTTCGCTGGCTTGCGCAGGTAGAAGCCGATCTGCGTGCGGTGCAGCCAGGGGTTGGGCCGGTTTAGGTACATTTGGAAGCCCTGTGCCACCACCGGATCGCTTTGGCCGTTGACCCTTATGTTTTGAAATTCTCACCGAAAAGCATTAACCCTGTTAGCGGACAATTTCACCAGCCCGGCAATCCAGAAAGAAAAAGCCCCTCCCACATTTGGAAGGGGCCACCTCAAAGACTGATTTTACTAAAAAAATCTTTGAGGTCTATAGAGATGCGAAACTCTGAATACATTTTTTACAATCTGACTTATTCTATTTCAGGTCCTTAATTAAAGGGAACGAGCAGCCCGCCCTCATGCGGGCCGCTCTGTTCCGCGTTCATGAGATTACCGCGACTGAACCATTTTCTTGGTCGCATTGCCGAACGGCGAGTCCAGGGTGTAGTACAGCACGCCTGGCTTATCGAATAAAGCGTGTTCGATGAAAATGGCATTGTATCCTTTGTTGTAGTCGGCCGTTTCGGTGTACACGACACGGCCCATTTCGTCGAATACTGTCAGGGTTGCCTCGGCTGCTGCCGGCAGGTGGAACCCGATCTGCGTTTTGTTGATCCAGGGGTTCGGTGTGTTTTGATACAACTCGAAGCCCAGTTCGTTGATCGTGACCGCGCCGTGGTTGTTGAACCGGAAACCGACGTCGTACTTATCCGTATCGGTATTCGTGATATTGGCGTTGGTAAAGGCTTCGCCCACCTGGTAGGCTTCGGCCCGGGTGATGCGGCTCGAAACGCCCAGCATCTTGCTCAACTCGCCCGCCGTTTTAGCCCGGAACACCACCTGGAAACTGGCGCGCTCCACATCGGCCGGCACCTCTACGGAGGTCGTCAGGGCATGATCGTCGTTGAAGACGGCGAAGTTGTCGTCGGCCATGCCCGGTCCGGGCACGATGCGCTCGATCTCCAGGCCCGGGTAGTTCATCGTAAACTGGTAGCCGAGTACTTTTTCGGTAGCCGTAAAGGTGGCGGTAAAGCGTTCGCCGGCTTTCACAAAGCGGTCTTGCACATCGAACAGCAGGGTGCCGGCAGAGCGGTCGTCGACCTGGATCAGGCCGTTGGCCACCGAGTTGGTGTTTACGTCGCCCACTTTCACCGCCACGAAGTTGTCTTCCATGTGGCTGCCCTGGATGTTCGATACCGATTTGGTTTCCGGAAACTGCTCCTTGAACGGGTTGGCCGGTTCTGGGAACACATAATCCTTGTCGACAAAGCGCCAGCTGGTGTTGTCGGGCAATTCGGTGTAGATGCCAAGGATCAGTTTGCGCAGTTCCACCAGGTCGAAGGTCGAGATGCTACCGCTGTTGTTGGCGTCGGCGGCGATCAGTTTATACGGCGTATTGAGCGGCTGGATGCCCAGGATATGCTTGTTGATGAGCACCAGGTCGAAGGTACTGACGCCGTTCAGGGGGTCGTTGTCCTTCACCGGCGTGACGGTATAGTTGCAGGCGATGGGTATGGCCTTGTTGAACTCGTAGTGTCCGTCAGGGTTGGTCATGCCCATTTTGCTAAGCGGGGCGCCGTTGGGGTTCAGGCAGATAACCTGCACGTTTGCCTCTTCCAGGCCGTAGCCCACTTCGGTGATCAGGCTTCCGGCTACGGTTGCCGAGGAATTGCCGCATACGCCGGCGTTGTCTTGCACGTGCACATAGGTATCACAGTGGTCGGCGTTGCCGGCCATGTCCATGGCCCACAGTTCCACGAGTTGGAAACTCAGTTCGGTACAATCGAAGGTGACGGTCGTCTGTGGAGTGCCGTCGGGGTTGTACGGGAACCCGGTACCGTTGCCCGATTCGCGGATGCCGAAGATCAGCATGTTGTTCGGCGTGCAGTTGTCGTCGGCATGGTGGAGGAAGTACTGATAGTCGAGGGTGATAAAGCCCTGCGGCATCATATTGGTGCTCAGGCCGTTGAGGCAAACAACGGTGGGTGGTTTGCAGTCTTTTACCACGAAGGTGTATTCACATACCTGTTCGTTGCCGCAACCATCCTGTACAAACCACTTGATCTTGTGCGTGCCGTAGGGCAACTGGGGCAGTACGTAGTTGCTCGGTTGGGCCTGGGTGTTCCAGCGCAGGCAAGCTACCACGTTGCTGCCGCTGACGGTGGTCTGAACCGCGAAGCGGTATTTCTGGGCCAGGGGCACGTTGCGCTCGTCGAAACCGCGGGCGGTGCCGCCGCTGAAGTTCGGCGTGCTGGCGTTGTTGTAATACACTACATTCGGGTCGACCGCATTCAGGCTGTTGATCACGGTTTCCATCTTGCCGTCGCCGTCGAGGTCGAGATACAGCAGGTAGTGCACGTTGATGTTCGAACCGGAGCAGGCGTCCGTGGCCGTGATACACAGGTCGGTGGGCGCTTCGCACAGGTCGTGGGTCATGAATTTGTTGTCGTACCAATACGACTCATTCCACATCTGCGGATCGTTGTAAGTCTGGTCGCATACCTCCTGCGGGGTCGGCGGGCACTGGATCGTTGGCTTCTGCGTGTCGGTGATCTTGATGATCTGTTTGTACTGGTAACAGTTCACATTGGCCGACCAGAAACTGCTGAAGTTGGTGGTCGCCTGATCGCCCGGGTTGATCTTGGTGACCGTCGGCGCCCAAGGCGCCAGGGTACCGAAGGGCGATACGGTGGGGCCGAGCAGGTTCGACGGGTGGTTCAGCGTGGCACTGGGGTTGGGGTTGGGCACGAAGGTGCAACCCAGGTTGGGGTCGTAGGTACACCAGTTGATGATCGTCCAGGTGCGCTCTATTTTGTAACAGGCATCGGGCACAACGGTGTACACCTGGTCCTGGAACGACACGCCGAGCAGTTCGCAGTCTTCGCCGAAGAATTTCGGTTCGCCGTACGAGCCGGAGCCGTCGCAGGCCGTGATGATCACGTCGTCGGGGAATTTCACGTAATAATCCTGCTCGTAGTTCACATAGATCTTCTGCGTGCACTGGTTGGTCAGGCCGTGGCAGTCGGACACCTTGAAGGTCCGGGTGATCGTACCCTTGTTGCAAACGGTATCAAATTGGCTGTAATTGGCGGTGGCGGTCACCGTATCGATGCAGCAGTTGTCGGCGCCGGTAGCCATGCCATAGGCCCACAGGCTGGGGTCGAAATTCTCGCAGCTCACCGTAGTGTTGGCCGGCGGCATGCACACGGGTTTCAATTTGTCGTCGGTGTACACCTGCACTTCACAGTCGTTGGAGTGTTGTTCCTCGAAGGTCAGGCTCACCGGGCCGGGAGGCACCGGTACGTCGTACACGCGCAGGATGACCAGCACGGTATCGTTGACGTCTTCGCAACAGAACTTGGCCTGGTCAAAAAACTGGTTATTCTGTTGGCAGGTATTGCTGTCTTTGCGGCGCACCTTGAAGGAGATCACCCCGCAGTTGTCGTACGAACCGTCGTCGAAGGTCGAAGCGTTCACGAAGATCATCCCGTCGATGCCGAGCGACACCTGGGTGATCTCGTCGCAGGCGGCCACCGGCGGCACATTGTCCACCACGGTTAGCTTGAACGAACAGGAATTGGAGTTGCCGCAGACATCTTCACTGGCATACCACACAATATGCTGGCCGATCGGCAGGCAGGGGGTATTGCCGAACACCGCCAGGGTATCGGATACGCTGGTGTTGTTGCCCGGGAAAGTGGTCAAGGTAGCGTCGAGGAAAATCTGGTTAATCGTATCGCCGGTAAACGGGTTTTTGACAATGATCAGGGCCGAGCCATCGGCCACCTGGCCGCAGGCGTCCTGCATGATCACATCGGGGAGGTTGACGGTAGCGCAACAATCCAGCGGATCGGTGGTCACGGTCAGGTTGGCCGGACAATTGATGATGGGGCCTTGCTGATCCACTACATTGATCAACTGGATATAGGTCAGGGGATTCATCGGCGGGGTCGGCGACGAAGGGGCGCAGAGATCGAAGATCGTCCAGGTCCGGACAATCGAGTAGGTGCCGCCGCAGAAGGGGATCACCTGGTCGACGGCCGTGGCGCTGATCTCGCAAAAGGTATTGTTGCCGCTGATAAAGAACTGGTGGCCAAAAGCCGTATAGTAGGGAGCGCCGGTAGCCATGGGGTCGGTGGCCATCACATCGCAGGAAACGGTTACGTCGGTCGGCAGCGTCAGGTCGTAAATGCTGACGCGCTCAAAGTATATGTATTGCGTGCAAGTCGATTTGTTGTTGCTGGCGTCGGTGGCCGTCCACACACGCTTCAAATACCCGCTGAGGTGGTCGTTGCCGTTGAACGAACCGCCGCAGGGAATGTCCACCCAGGTATCGTTTTTGGTCAGGATATAGCCGCTGCAATTATCAGTCACCAACGGATAAGCAGCCTGGATGCCCAGGGTATCAAACAGGTATTCAGGTGAGTAATCTTTCACTACACAGGGTACGGTAAAACTTTCACAAGTCGTGAAAACCGGCGGCAATACGTCTTTGACTATGGCATTGGTAATGCAGAAATTGCCCGTACAGATATTGGTCACTTTAATTTTCAAAGGCACGCCCACATATTGCGCGGTGATCGTGTTTCCGATATTTTGCCCTTGCAGGGTGTACACACTGACGGTAAAAAGAGAGTCGAGTACGTCGCCTTCCAGCGCCATGTCGGGTGTAACCGTCACGGAGCAGTCGTCGTCCATTGAAATTTCCACCAGGTCATCGCATACCATGGCATCGGGGTCGCCATAGGTCAGCACCAGTTGGTCGGTCGCCGGATTACAGGGGCCCGTAGGGTCGTTGGTCGTAAGGGTCAATGTGATCGTGCCGACGTAATTGGCCGGCGGGTGATACACGGCGTCCAACATGGAGGGATTGGGGGTAAAGTTGCCGCCGCCCACCGAAGCCGTCCAGATCGAACTCGTAGCCGAGCCGCCGATGGAGCCGTTCAGTTGGTGGGTGGAGCCTTTACAAAGCACTTTATCGGGCCCCGCATTCGCGGTAGGCGCCAGAAAGATCTCTACGGAAACGGTGGCTGAACCGGTCATGCCCGTAGCGTCGGTGACGGTTACGCCGTAGATGCCCGCGTCGAGGGTGCTGACGTTGGTCCGGCTGGGGTTTTGCGCCACGGACGTGAAGCTCGTGGGGCCATTCCAACTAAAGGTAAACGGCGCCGTTCCGCTGGAAATGGTAGCGCTCAGGTTCAGGGTCGATCCGGCGCACAAGGGTCCGTTGGAACCCGCATTTACCGTAACGGCCGTAGGCGCAAGGGTTTTAGTCGTTTTGGTCGGAGCCGGAGTGTCTGGCGCCGGGCCGGTAAAAGCCTGTGCAAAAAACAGCAGACAAATGGGAAGAACAAACCATGCCAGGCGGCGCGTTCCATTGATCAGAAATAATTCGAGAGTTCGCATAATTCTTGAAAATTAAAAGGATTAGATGTGAGATTTAATTTCGGAATACAGTTTTAAATATTTGAACATCAATTGTTTGTAAATTTATTTTGAACTGCGGTCAAACAACGCGCCCCTGCGGGTTTTGTCTGCCCGGAGGTCGTTCGACCGAAGTGTTTTCTCGCACTCGAGGTCTCGCTAGTGGGGGTCAGCGGCAGGCTTATGCTTCACAGGCTTCAGCCTTCCGCCTCCCCCCATCGCGAACACTCGGGAGAATAGTTCGCGCCACTTTTGGCGGGAACCTGCTTATGTTATTGCGCGGAGCCCTTGCTCCGCCATGTTGTCGGGTTGCATCCAGGTTTCTGTCATTCCACCCCGGTTCGAGGGGGCCGGAATGACAGTACCCCGGAATGTGTTCTGATTCAGTAGCCCTCCGGCGAACGTTTTCGCCGGAGCGGTTTCCGTCGACCCAACCGGCGTCGCGCCCCTGGCCCGGGGTAAACCGGTCCAGGGTACGCCTGGCGGGTCAATTGCCATGCGTCCGTAGCGGAGCGGCTGGGCGGCGTGACCGACCGGCCGTTCCGGGTAGCGGCAAACGGGGCGGTGAAGCCCGGTGTGCCGTACCGGCATTGCCGTTTCTGGTATTGGCGTCTGCGGATACACCGGTGTAGAATGGCCCGGGCGCCGGGGGGGGGCGCGCCGCGGTACCATTCCGTGTGAGCTGGCAGCCAGGTTGCCCTGCGACGGTCTGCACCGGATTATCGCATTTCCAACAGGAAGCGATGCAGCGCATGGCCGGCAGCGTATGTGCCCCGTCCGGCGCGTACAATATGTGTCCGATCGGGCGTGCAGCCATGCAAGGATTCCAAATTTGTCAATGTTTTCCTGCGCAGCAACAGTCGTCCGGCGGTTCGGCGGCCACCGGGAAATCACCGGCGCGCTCAATTGAAAAGCCTGTTCGTCTGATGCATTGCAGTATCCCGAGTATTAATCCGAAAATCCTGGGCATACGATTGTTGCAACGGTATGGCAGGCTGGCTTCCGGGGGGTCTTTTCAGCACCAGATGATTCTTTACCACCCGATGCCGAAAAGTCAAAGGTCAAAATGAAGAATATGGATTGAAAAGGTGCCCGGCGGTGGATTATCCAGGTGAAGCGCACACTGCCAGGGCAGGAGATTAAAAGTCAACGATCAGCGATTCGCCTACTTCCCACACCTGGTAGATACCCGGGTGGATCGTTCGTTGTTCTATTTTCAAACCGCCCACTACGCTGTAGGGCACGGTATAGGTTTCGAATACCTGGAAGAGCTGCCAGCGGAAATGACGCCGCTGAAAACGGCCCTCCATGGAGGATTTTTGAAATTCAAACCGCAAGCGGCCTTCTGTATTGGTACTGATGAGGGTGGTCACTTTCGGGCAACTGATGTGTTGCCCTTCGCCCGAAGCCATCACCCGGCAGATGCCGACGCCGCCGCAATTGGCGCTGGGCGAGCCCAGTACGACTTCTGCCCGGATTTTTTGTTCGCCCACAGCGCGATGTCCCTGCGCAAACGGGGTGTTTTGTGTCGTTCTCATGTTGTAAGTATTGATTAGCATGTCTTGATTATGTTTGTTTCCTTGTTCTGTTGATGATACAAAAGTAGAGGCCCCTCCAGCGATGAGCCAGACAGCAAACACCAATTTCAGCCTTGTCAAAAACGGGAAAAAGTACAGGTATTATTTTTTAAATACCTGATTTTTAATAAGTTGACAGATCAACTTTTTAGCGCAAAAGCACCTGTTCAATTGCAACAAACGGGCGCTTATTTTTTCAATTTCACCTTGTAAATCGTGTTCTCCAGCGAGTCGAGCGCCATTTGCCAGAGGTCTTCATAGGGGATGATCTCGATGTCGTGCGACTGGTTGGCAAAGTCGAGCGGGACCTTCTTCAGCATTTTGACATACTTGTCGGCATGCCGGATCACGGCTGTTTTATGGAAGCCGGCGTCCTGCACTTGCAGGAGCATTTTGATAAAGCAGTTGCTGCGGTAGTTGTCGTCCTTTTTCAGGTAGCGTGACGTGTACTTTTCGATCCGGTCGTTCCGGTCGATCACCTCGTCGTACTTTTTGGTCAGGATCAGGTACAGAATGTGAAAGATCAGGATGGGAATGTTCATGCCGCGTTTGTCTCTGGAGAACAAGGGCACGTCGTTGAGGAAGCGCATGATCCGGATCCGGCTGATCACCGTTTCCGGGTCGTCGGGCTGGATGCGCTGCACGTCGATGAGGTAGAACAGATAGGCCTCGAATATTTTCCAGATTTGTTTGATCCCGTCGGGCAGGTTGTTGAAGCGGCGGTGCTTGACGGTTGCCTTGTAGATGTGGTAGGCCTCCTGGTATTCGCGGGCGTGCAGGGAGAGGAGGAGGAGGAGTTCCTGGTATTTGAACCAGTTGAACGAGCCGTATTCCAGGAGTTTGAAGCCGCGGTCGGCAGCTTTGCGGCCGCGCGGGTAATCGCGCAATTGCACATAGCACACCATTTCCTGGTACAGGAAGGCCTGGAGGGGCACATTGGCTACATAGGCTTTGGCATCGAAAAAGCGGATGGCTTTGTCGCAAATTTCGATGGTCTTCTTGTAGTCGTTGATACTGGTGTAAATGATAATCTCGGTAAGGCGCCCGGTGAAATGCAGGCGGTAGGAGTGGTACTTGTCCAGCGCGGCCTCCAGCTGACGGAAATATTGCTGGGCCTGGAGGTGCACGTCGCGCTTGGTGGATTTGTCGTTGACGAAGCGGATCACCAGGTCGGTGTACAATTCTTCGCCGAGGTTTTCATAGCGAAAAACCTCTTCCAGGTAGCGCACCTGTTTGCCGTATTGTTCGTACTTTTTGAGGTTCCCTTCGATGGAACCGTAGTACAGCCGCAGGCTGCGCACCATGTCGAGGGCCAGGTCGATGAAATCGTACCGCAAGGCGGTGCGCAATACCTCGCTGGCCAGGGCGAGCACCGTCCGGTGGGCATTTTTACCCAGGAGGATCTTGACCGCCGCCCAATCTTTGTAGCATTCGAAATAGGCTTTCTGCCGGGGGTTGTAATGGGGCAGGTTGAGGTCGATGATCAGCAGCATCTGCACCAGGTAATCGCGCAGCGACTTTTTGATGCGCTGGTAGGATACTGTGCTGGCTGCGCCCGGAAAAAGCACCGCCATCGCCTGCTCGTCCTTTTCCACCTTGCCTTCAGCTACCAGGTCGTACAGCCGCATCGACAATGGGCCGGGCTGAAGGGCTTTAACCGTGAGCAGGGCTGCCGCCCTGAGCTTTTGCTTTGTTACAATCGAAACGAGTTCGCGGAGTTCATCCATGTGGGACGCCGGTTGTAAGGCGGTTGACAGCTACTAAATCGAGGAACAAACCTACAGGTTTCTGAAAAGTATTCCCCGTAAATTTGATTGGCGCTTTTTACGCGCAAACAGCTTGCCAACTCTGTTACTACCGGTTTGGCGCCGGAAATTTCCGGCCCGGTCCACAAACGCGACCCAGGCAAATGATGCCTGTCGAAGCGGGAATTATACGCCGGTGATGTCGATGATGATCACGTCGCTGTGAAGGTTGTTGTTTTGGTTTTGAGCGGTCAGGTTGGAGGAGAAGAGCGGAGTGTTGAATTGATTTGCCATGATGACTTCGTTGTTTGATTACGAAGTCAAAAGTCAGGGCAGACCGGCTCACACGACCGGACAGTTGAACCCGCTCGTTCGCGGGCTTTTTTTTACCTCTTTTGGTAAAAATTCAATTCAAATATCTGATTATTAATATTTTATGTTTTCTTAAAATGCACTCCAAAATATACTTCAGGGTGGATTATTAAACCCAAAAACATCCGCTTTCGGAGGGAGATTTCGATCCTCCCGGCCGGATCGGTTACGTTTCGATGCGCTGTTGTGGCAGCAGATCGAGCGCCAGGCTCCACAGATCTTCGTAGGGAATGATTTCGATCTCGTGGGGTTGATTGGCGATCTCCAGCGGCATTTCGCCGAGTTGCGCCGCATACGTGGCCGCCTTGCGGGTTGCGGCTTCGCGGTGGAAGGCTGCGGCCGGGATCTGCAGGAGCATTTTCACAAAACAATTGCTGCGGAAGTGCTCGTCTTTTTTCAGGTAACGCGTCGTGTATTTCTCAATGGCTTCCGTCCGGTCGATGCTCTGATCGTAACGCTTGTCGGCAATATCGAACAGGATCTGCAGGATCAGGATCGGGATATTCATGCCGCGTTTGTCTTTGGAAAACACGGGGGTTTCGTTGAGAAACCGGGCCAGCTTGAATTTTTGCGCCGGCAAGCGGTCGACCCGCCGGGCGCGGACAAGCAGGTGCATATATCCCTCGTAAATTTTCCACATCTCCCGGATCTGGGCGGGCTGCTGCTCCAGCTTCGGATGGGCAAGCGTGGCGGCGCAGGTATCGTAGGCGTCGTCGTAATGCTGCGTGTGCAAGGCCAGGAGCAGGTACAACTCCTGTACTTTGAACCAGTTGAACGAGCCGTCCTGGTAGATGCCATGGTGCTGCCGGATAATGGCCTGGCCGCGGCCAAAGTCGCGCAGTTGCACGCAGCTGACCACCAGTTGATAATAGAAAGCCTGCAGGGGCAAATCGCTTTCGTAGGGCTTTTGTTGGAAAAAGGCAATGGCCTGCTCGCACAAGTCGGCCATGGCGCGGTAGTCATTCCGGCCGCTGTACACCGATAATTGGAGTAAACGGCCGCTCAGGTGCAACCGGAAGGAGGAGCAGCGGGCAAGGTGCGGTTCGATTTGCCGGAAATACGACTCGGCCTCCGCGGCGATTTCGGCTTGCGGCGCCCGGCTGCTGACAAAGCGGCTGATCAGTTGGGTGTACAACTCTTCCGCTTCGTTTTCCATCATCCAGATCGCCTGGTACGCTTTGTACAGATCCCGGTACTGTTCGTATTTCTTCGGATCGCCGGCAATCGTGCCATAGTGCAGGCGCAATTGATACAAGGCGCTGATCGTCAGTTCAGTAAATTCAAAATGCTGGGTATGGCGCAGCAGTTGCTCCAGGAGCTCGATGCCCGAAAGTTTGATCCGCTTCGACAACAGCGTCATGGCTGTTGCCCAGGTCTTGTTGCAGGCGTAATACGCTTTTTGACGGTCGGTATAGCCGGGTTCGTTGAAATCCAGCAAGAACACCAACCCAAGCAGGCGCTCTTTGAGATTGTTTTTCAGGCTGTGCAGTTTGGAAAGCGATTTGGATGAGCCGTACAAAAGGGCTGCCGCCGCTTCATCGGTAGCGGCTTGCTGCTGGTGGACGATGTCGAACAATTGGGCCATTTTTGAACCCGGTTGCAACACGACATCCCACAACGCACTCGATTTCAGTTTGCCCCAGGGGAGCGAACCGACCAATTCTGTCAGATCACGCATATTGATGACATTAGGAGGTTAACCAGGAAACGGTTGTGCCGGAATACGGCAACCCATTGTCAGGGGCCGCAGCGATCGTCCGGACGTGGCAATGCGGCGATCGGCACAAGGCGGAAGCAATAGCCCCGGGCCCAATAACGATACCGCGTTTAGCCCGTTTTGGCTAACCCGTCATGCGTAAATGCGTGAAAAAAGGAGCGTAAATACCAAAGAAACCAGCTGAGAGGTGTATCAGACTTTTCATAGGCGGATAAAATGTTGAGATTAAGCAATTACGGAAAACAAGGGATTAAAAACGCCGGATGAACCGGGCCGGCCGGAACGCTGTGTCCCGCGATACAATCAATAGCCGACACCGCCCTGTGCATACTGCAAAAGGTAGCGGAAGACGCTTTGCGTCACAGCAGGATCAAGTGTTTGTACGTTGGTCGCGGAATGAACGAACCGGAAGGGATGGAAACCGAGCGCGAAGGGATGTGGCAAAGGCTGGCAACGGCAAATTGAACGTGCGGTTGGGCTATTTAACGCCAAACTCCTTCAAAGAGAACGGATTAAACAAAAAATAAATAACGATTGCTCATTATACCAAGAGCAAATGTATAATTAATTTTTTATCTGCAATAACTAAGGCGCAATTTTCGCGCTGCACGCCCCAGTGGCCCGATTTGTCCGAAAAATCGCTAATTCCGGATTTCATAAAGCGGTGTTTGTCCGATTATCTAACTTTGCCCGCATCGATCATTTCGAAAGCCAATTCCAGCCAGATTACAGCACGTTCGGGCCTGCCGGCATATTGGCTTTCGCACTCCGTTCTTATTACATGAAACACCTGTTACACACCTTCCTCCTTTTCCTGCTCGTTTGTTCCTCCGCACCGGCGCTGGCCCAAAATGCCGCCCGGATCACCGGTAATCTCCAAAGCAACGGCAACTTCTTTATCCGCGACTCGGTCATAGGCGCCTATGCCACCCCGCAATACGACAACCAAAAGTTCGGCGCCGAAAGCTGGCTGTCCCTCAATTATTCCAACTGGGGTTTCGATATGGGCCTGCGCTTCGACATGTTCAACAACTCCAACCTGCTCAACCCCACCGGCTCCTTTACCGACCAGGGTATAGGCCGCTGGTTTGTGCACAAGGAGATCTACGGCTTCGACCTGTCGGGCGGATACCTGTACGACCAGATCGGCTCGGGCATCATCTTCCGCGCCTATGAAGAGCGCTCGCTCATGATCGACAACGCCCTGTACGGTGTTCGGGTCGGTTATAAATTCAACGACAACTGGAAGATCAAAGCCTTCACCGGGCGGCAAAAACGCCAGTTCAATGCCTACGGTTCGGTCATTCGCGGCGGTGCGATCGACGGTTTTATCCAGCCCGACTCCACCAAAAACTTCTCATTCGCCCCCGGTGCAGGCGTAATAGCACGCACGTACGACGACGAAACCGTCAACCGGATTGCCAATGAGATCGCCACCTATGTTCGGCAGGACAGCACCGGCGCCCAGTACAACACCTATGCCATGACCGTGTACAACACGATGATTGCCGGCAATTTCTCCTGGTATGTGGAGGGGGCGTACAAAACCAAAGACGTTATCTTCAACGAGTTTCTCGAAAAAGCCACCGGCGGAAGGGGGAAACTGACCAACAAAGCGGGGTACACCGGCTACACCAGCCTCACCTATGCCAGCGAAGGCCTGGGCGTCACCCTCGAAGGCAAATACACCGACAATTTCCGCTTCCGCACCGACCCCTTCCAGATCGGCGTGCAGGGCCAGATGAACTTCCTGCCACCCGTTGCACGCCAAAACACGTTTCGCCTGCCCGCGCGCTTCTCGCCCAATACGCAGGAACTCGGCGAAAAAGGCCTGCAACTCGACGCCAAATACGCCATCGACAAGAACCTCTCGGTCGGCCTGAACGTATCCAACATATACCAGCTCGACGATGTGGAGCTCTACCGCGAGATTGCGCCCGAGGTCACGTACAAATACAAGCGCAAATGGCAGTTGCTGGTCGGGTACCAGATCCTGAAGTACAATATCGAAGTGTACCAGGGCAAAGTGGGCTACGTGGATGCGCAAACGCCTTATGCCGAATGGCTGTACAAGTTCACGCCCCGCAAATCGCTCCGCCTGGAGGCGCAGTACCTGAAAACGGAGCAGGAGTTCGGCTCCTGGGCCTTCCTGCTCGCCGAATTCGGCTGGGCCCCGCACTGGCTGGTTTATGTGTCGGATATGTACAAAATCAAACATACCGAAGCGGAAAAGGCGCATATTAATGAAACGGACCGGGCGGAAAAGACTAAATTTGACGGCCTGCACTACCCTACCGTCGGGATCGTGTACACCCAACACGCCAACCGTTTTTCACTGGCCTACGTCAAGCAAGTGGAAGGTATCAACTGCGCCGGCGGTATCTGCCGGTATGAGCCCACCTTTCACGGCGTTCGCCTGCAATTGACTTCATCGTTTTAAAAATTTCAGCAGCGCTTTTCCAGACACATTCCAGCCTTCAACTGTTCAAATTAACACACCATGCGTACCTATATTCTCCCGCTTCTGCTCCTGTTCGCCGGCGTCCTGTTTTGGACCTGCAAGGAAAAGCCCATCCCGATCCCCAGCCTGAGCGTTGGCAAACGAAACGTACTGGTTGAAGAACTCACCGGGGTAAGGTGTCAAAACTGCCCCGACGGCGCCGCCATCCTGAACAATCTCAGCAAGCAATTGGGCGACAACCTCATCGTGGTGAGCGTACATGCCGCCGCAAACTATTCGGTGCCCTATGCCGGCGAAAGCAAGGAAGATTTCAGAACCAACAAAGGCACCGAAATGGCCAATTATGTCGGCGCACCCCAGGGATTCCCGGCCGCCTCCATCAACCGCAAACTGGTGCCCCCCGAAACCGATATTTTCCTGGGCCCCAATTACTGGAATGGCGAAATCGCCGCCGAGCTGAAAAACGACCCGACGATCGGCGTATTCCTCGAAACCAATTTCAACCCGGTCACGCGCCAGCTCGACGTCAGCGTCAACCTTGCGCCGGAAACAACCCTGAGCGGTGACCACCGCCTGACCGTGCTGATCACGCAAGACAGCATCCAGGACGTGCAACTCTGGGGCGTCACGAAAATTCCGGACTATATGCACCGGCACGTCTTGCGCGATATTCTTTCCCAATCCACCGGCGATGTGATCAACGAGCCCCTGAACAGCACCTCCGTGGTGAAAAGGGCGTACTCCACCGTCCTCCCGGCCAAGTGGGATGAGAAGCACTGCACGGTGGTTGCCTTCGTGCACCACGGCTCCGCACCCGACAAGGAAGTGTTGCAGGCCGCCGAAGAGCACATCATCAAGTAAGAGCGTGTTTAAATTTCAGTCGTCGGAAAACAGCTGAAAAATTCGGAGTTTGAAGTCGACCAAATGGTTGTTTCCGGATACACGGCAGAAATGATTTCATACTTTGAACTCCGGTACCATGGACGGGCGATATTTTGAGGCAAATAGCATAATTTCGCCCCGATAAATTCGCCCGCCTTGTCAATCGTCCGAGCAATAACCCGCTCCTGGAAACCCGTTGACTTTTGCACCTGGCCCGCAACAGCCAGGTACACCCTATCACTTAATTGCACATCGATATGTTTCACCTGACTGAAGAACACCTCGCCGTTCGAGAGGCAGCCCGCCAGTTTGCCCAGAACGAACTCAAACCCGGCGTCATCGAACGCGACCGCACCATGGCTTATCCCCGCGACCAGGTGCGCCAAATGGCCGAACTGGGCTTCCTGGGTATGATGGTACCGCCCGAATACGGCGGCGGCGGCATGGACACGCTCTCCTACGTCATCGCCATGGAAGAAATCAGCAAGGTGGACAGCTCCTGCTCGGTGATCATGTCGGTCAATAACTCTTTGGTATGCTGGGGTATCGAAATGTTCGGCACCGAAGAGCAAAAGCGCCAATACCTGCCCAAACTCGCCAGCGGCGAATGGATCGGCTCGTTCTGCCTCTCGGAGCCCGAAGCCGGCTCCGATGCCACCAGCCAGCGCTCCACCGCCGTCGACATGGGCGATCATTACCTCCTCAACGGCACCAAGAACTGGATTACCAACGGCGGCACCTCCAGCCTGCACCTGGTAATGGCCCAAACTTACCCGGAAAAAGGCCACCACGGGATCAACGCCTTCCTGGTGGAAACATCGTGGCCCGGCGTGGTCATCGGCGCCAAAGAAGACAAACTCGGCATCCGCGCCTCCGATACGCATACCATCATGTACAACGATGTGAAAGTGCCGAAGGCCAACCGCATCGGCGACGATGGCTTCGGCTTCAAATTTGCCATGCAAACCCTCTCCGGCGGCCGCATCGGCATAGCCGCCCAGGCACTCGGCATAGCCGCCGGCGCTTACGAACTGTCGGTGGCCTACTCCCTGGAACGGGAAGCCTTCGGCAAACCCATCAGCCGCCACCAGGCCATCGCTTTCAAACTGGCCGATATGGCCACCGAAATCGAAGCGGCCCGCTTGCTGGTGTACCGCGCCGCGATCATGAAAGACCAGGGGCTCGACTACACCCAGTCGGCAGCCATGGCTAAATTATTCGCCTCGGAAGTAGCCATGCGCCACACCGTGGAAGCGGTGCAAATCCACGGCGGTTACGGCTATGTGAAAGAATACCACGTGGAGCGCCTGATGCGCGACGCCAAGATCACCCAGATTTACGAAGGCACCTCCGAAGTGCAACGCATCGTTATCTCCCGCAATGTGCTCAACGGCGAACTCTACGTACCGTTGCCTATGCTGAGCGCCCAGATGTGAAACGCGCCACTGCTTCGATCGAAATCCGCGTACACCAAAGCTGCGCCGGGCGGACACGCGGTTTACGCGGATTTCGATTCGGGTTGGGCGTCTATTTCGGCGGATAGTTTGCGGTACCGCCGGTCGTAATGCAACCATGCAAAGACGGCATAAGCCAGGCCGCCCAATAAAAACGCTCCCCAGTACAGCAGGAATTCCCTGGAAAGAAAGGCCGACCGGATCAAGGGCAGGCTTATTCCGCCGCGATCGATCAGGATGTTAAAAAACCGCATAAAAAGAGCAAAATACGTACCCCAACTGACCGCTGTCGTGAGTACATACAACCACATGCCTTTGCGGCGCACCTGCGTCCAGTGCTCCAGGAATAGTTGTTTTTCTTTCGAACTCATATCGGAGGGTATTGATTATCAGGCCAAATGGCTGCTGGGATTGCCTGAACATTAGCCAAAGAACACGTTCTCAGATCAAGCCGCGCGACTTCAATTCCAGGTATTTATTGATGGTGTTCAGCGTCAGGTCCTGTGGTTTCGTCAGGATGGCTTGTATTCCGTACTGCCGCAGTTTATACACCATTTCTTTCTTTTCCTGTAAAAACTGGCGCGCCACGGTTTGCCGGTAAATATCGGCAGTCCGGCGCACTTCTTCATTGGCCAGCGCCCTGATTTCGGTGTTTTCGAAAAATACCACCACCAGCAGGTGGAACCGGTTCAGCCGGCGCAATACCGGCAGCGCGCGTTCCAACGCATAACTGCTCTCGAAGTTGGTGAATAACAGGAGCAGGGAGCGCATGCTGATCATGCGGCGTACGGCCTCGTACAGCAATTCATAGTTCGACTCACCCGGCCGTTCCTTTTCCCGGTACAAGGCTTCCATGATCCGGTTCAACTGACCGGCGTTGCGTTCGGCTTTGAGCGTAGCGCCCATTACGTCGGAAAAGCTGAGCAGACCAGCCTTGTCCTGTTTTTTCAAAATGATATTGCTGATCGCCAGAACGGTATTGATGGCGTAGTCCATCAGGCTGAGCCCTTCGAAAGGCATCCGCATAACGCGGCTTTTGTCGACGACGCAGTACACCTGTTGGCTGCGTTCATCCTCATATTGGTTGACCATCAGGGCAGCGCGGCGGCTGGAGGCCTTCCAATTGATGCTCCGGTAATCGTCGCCCTGCACGTAGTTTTTGATTTGCTCAAACTCGTAACTGTGCCCGATCCGCCGCATTTTCTTGATCCCGGTCTCATGCGCTATATGCTGCATGGCGCGCAGTTCATAGCGCTTCATCTGAATGATCGAAGGGTACACGGCCACTTCCTGGGGTTGATGGAACACGACCCGCCGTTCGACCAAACCCAGTCGCGTGGAAGCAAACAGGTTGATATTGCCAAAATGATACGCCCCGCGCGATAGGGGCGTCAGCTCGTAGCGGATGGAGGAATGTTCGCCGGGCGTAAGAACCAACCGTTCTTCAAAATCGCGCCGCTGAAACTGCACCGGCAGTTCATCCACCACCGTCAGCCACAGGCGCAGGGCGCCGCGGTTGTGCAGGCGGATCTGTACTGCGTTCGGGTCGCTGAGCGACAACACCGGGTTTACCTCCCGGAAACCCACCACATTCGGCCGCCGGCCAAACAGCAGGATGCCGTCCACCGCCACCGCCACCACTGCAATTACAAACGCCGTTTGCGCCAACGGAAACAAAAAGCCAAACGGATACGCCAGCGCGAACAAGCCGATCAGGCCGCCGAATAACCAGAAAAATCGATTGGTGAGAAAAAGCATAAAAGTTTGAAGTTCGGAGTTTGAAGTTCAGCCGCTCTGGCCCCTGAAAGTCTGGTTGCTATACTTGAAATGTTTGTTTTGGTAGCCCTTCAAACTCCAAGTTTCAAACTATTAAAAGTATCGTTTCCCGTCTTTCATCACGAAGGTAACCTTTTCCATGAAACGAATGTTGGCGATGGGGTCGCCGTCCACCGCAATCAGGTCGGCGCGTTTGCCGGGCTCCAGGGTGCCGATCTCGTCGCCGAGGCGAAGCAACTCCGCAGCACTGACGGTGGCGGCGCGGAGAATATCCCAGGGCTGCATGCCGGCATTGGCCATGTACTGAAACTCCAGGTTGTTTTTGCCATGGGGGAAAACGCCGGCGTCGGTGCCAAAGGCGATCTTCAGCCCTCTCTGGTAAGCTTTCCGGAGCGTTTCAGTGATTTTCGGACCGATGCCCAGCGCTTTGACGCGCACCACTTCCGGAAAAAAGCCGGGGGCGTACTGCGCGCTGTCGCTCACGGCCCATCCGGCGGTCAGCGTCGGCACATACCAGGTGCCGTGTTGTTTCATCAGCTCCATGGTGGAATCACTCATAAACGTGCCATGCTCGATACTGACCACGCCGGCTTCCACCGCGCGGCGAATGCCTTCATCGCCGTGGGCATGGGCGGCCACCGGCACACCGAGATCGGCGGCGGTGCGCACGATGGTTTGCAACTCGTCTTCGGCATAGTGGGGCAACAGCCCGTCGCGGGCCAGACTGAGCACGCCGCCGGTAGCGGTCACCTTGATCCAGTCGGCGCCGTGTTTTACCTGGGTGCGCACGGCGGTGCGGCAGGCGTCGGGGCCGTCGGCGATACCGTCTTCCGCGCCGGGGGGCGGGTCGAACAGGTCCCAGCGCGAGCCGGTGGTGGCGTCGCCGTGACCACCGGTGACGCTCACGATCTGACCGGCAGTGCGAATACGCGGCCCGATCGTCCACCCCTGGTTGACCGCGTTGCGCAACGCGATGTTGACGCCGCGGCCGCCCAGATCGCGCACGGTCGTAAATCCGGCCTGCAGGGTGCGTTGGGCGAACAAGGCAGCGCGCAGCGCGATATCCGCGTCGTTGAGTGTGTATTTTTCGGTGTACGACGAACGGCTCTGTTGCCATTCCAGGTGCACATGGCAATCGATCAGCCCGGGCAGCACCGTTTTATCCTTCAGGTCGATGACGCCGGCGCCGGCCGGAGGGTTGGGGTAGCCTTTGTCGATCCGTTGGATCGTGTTTCCTTCGATCACCACGGTAACCTGGGTCAGCGGGGTTTCGTTGGTCATCGTAAACAAGCGGCCACAGTACAGGTAGGTCGTTTGCGCGACCGACACCGCGCACCCAAAGCCGCACAGCACCCCAATCATCCATGGTTTAACATTCCAATGCATAGCTGACATGGTTCAAATTCGCAAATTTGACTTCATTTGCAGCACAAATAAACGACGTATGCGCGCCTTTTTCTGCTTTTGCCTCCTGGTTTGGAGCGTTTCTTTTTTCGCACAGGCTCCCCAGCTGCCGCCGGTTGAATCGTTTACCCAAACCCTGCACGATAAACCGGTTAGCCTGTACTATCTCCAAAACGGCCATGGCATGCAAATGGCGGTGACCAATTACGGCGCCCGCATCGTGAGCCTGCTGGTGCCCGACCGCAATGGCCAGGCCATCGATGTGGTATCCGGATACAACAGCCTCGACGACTACCGGAAGGCGCCGGAAGAATTCTTCGGCGCCACGATCGGCCGGTACGGCAACCGCAGCGCCGGCGGCAAATTCAGCCTCGACGGACAGGCCTGCACCTTGCCGCTCAACAACGGGCCCAACCACCTGCACGGCGGCCCCAACGGTTTTTTCAACGCCGTATGGGATGCCTATCAACCCGACGAACACACCCTCGAATTGCGATACACCTCCCCCGACGGCGAAGCAGGCTATCCCGGCACGCTGCAGGTTAAACTCATGTTCCAACTGACCCCCGACAACGCCGTACAGATCAGCTACAAAGCCACTACAGACAAACCAACGGTGGTCAACCTGACCAATCACGCCTATTTTAACCTCAGCGGCGAAGGCGCCCCGACGATCAATGATCATGTGCTGCAAGTGTTCGCCGATCGGTATACGCCCGTGGATAAAACCCTGATCCCGATCGGGCAGCTGGCCAGCGTGGAGGGCACCCCCTTTGATTTCCGCCAACCCGTTGCCATCGGCGACCGGCTGGGAAACAACTCGGTGCAACTGCAGTTTGGACAAGGCTACGACCACAATTTTGTACTGAATAAAACATACCCCGGCCACCTGGACCGCGCCGCTTCGGTACTCAGCCCCGTCACCGGTATCCGGATGGATGTGTGGACCACCGAACCGGGGCTGCAATTTTATGGCGGGAACTTCCTGACCGGCAAATACACCGGAAAGAGCGGCCGGCCCTACGCCCACCGGTCGTTGTTTTGCCTGGAGACCCAACACTTCCCCGACAGTCCCAACCAGCGCGACTTCCCCTCGACTTCCCTGCGGCCCGGCGACCTTTACGGCCAGACAACCCTGTACCAGTTCTCCGTATTGGGCGCTGCCCCTGCCGACGAAACGGCGTCGGTTGGTATGGCAACACCTGTCGATCCCGATGTGCTCTACGCATCCCACTGGACCGCGCAACACGCCAACAACTGGTACAAACACCAGCCCTGGCTGGTCGGCGCCAACTACATCCCCGCCTATGCCATCAACCAACTCGAAATGTGGCAGGCCGCGACTTTCGATACCGCCGCGATCGAACGCGAAATGATCTGGGCCGCCGGCCTCGGGATGAATACCATGCGCGTTTTTCTGCACGACCTGCTCTGGGAGCAGGACCCCGTTGGCTTTCAAAAACGCATCGATACCTTCCTGAATATTTGCTCGCGCTGGCGTATCCGGCCCATCTTCGTGTTGTTCGATTCCTGCTGGAACCCCGATGCGCAATTGGGCACGCAACCCGCTCCACGGCCCGGGGTGCACAATTCCGGGTGGGTGAAGAGTCCGGCCTTGCGCGACCTCCAGGATTTCAGCCAAATGACTCGCCTGCGCAACTATGTCATGGGCGTTATCGGCGCCTTCCGCTACGACGCCCGCATCCTCGCCTGGGACCTTTGGAACGAGCCCGACAACCTCGACGACCGCCGGAATGCCGACGGCACGACGCACTGGCGCGACTACGTGGCCTTCCTCCTGCCCCGTGTTTTCGAATGGGCCCGGACAGCCGGGCCGGTACATCCGCTTACGTCGGGCGTGTGGAGCGGCGAACACTGGAACAACGCCGAGCAATGCAACCCGATCCAGCAAATTCAACTGCGCGAGTCGGATATCATAAGTTTCCATTGTTATGGCGACTCGGCCCGGTTCGAAACCTGTGTGCGCGAGTTAAGCCAATACGGGCGCCCCATGCTCTGTACCGAATACCTGGCGCGCAGTATGGGCAGCACCTTCGAGCGAATCATGCCGATCGGAAAAGCCCATCAAATCGCTATGATCAACTGGGGCCTGGTGTTGGGCAAAACCCAGACCAACCTGCCCTGGGACAGTTGGGAACACCCGTACACCGACCGCCAGCCGCCCGTTTGGCACCACGATATTTTTCAACCGGACGGCAAACCCTACCGGCCGGAGGAAAAAACGTTTATCCGAAAGATGACCGGCAAAGAGTAACCCTGTAATTTGCCGGAATCTGCAACCATTCGCACTTCCTGCTGGTCAAGCAAGCAGCTTATAAAAGATGAAGACACCATGTTAACATTCGGATTTGCCACACTGCTGGGCGCGTTATACGGCCTGGTTTTTTGGGGCTTGCAAAAAGCCAATCTTCTTCCTGAAACACGGCATCGGTATATCCGGAATGTAACCATCGGATCGATCCTTTGGCTGGTGTACATGTCCGCCGTGGCAGCTACGGGTTTTTTCCAGGTATTCACGATGCCGCCCCGCATCGGGTTGTTCCTGATTTTGCCCTTGTTTGTAGGCATAGCCTATTTCTTTCTCCGAAATAAACACACCGTCCTGGCCCAGGCGATACCGCCGTCCTGGCCCCTGTATTTGCAATCGTTCCGGATCGCAGTGGAATTGCTGATCCTGGGCATGTTCTGGCGCGGCATGTTCTCGGTCGAGCCTACCATGGAGGGATACAATTTTGACATCCTCGCCGGTCTGACTGCTCCGGTAGTGGCATATCTGGCGTTTCAGCGAAAATCTATTTCCGTGCAAATCGTCCGCTGGTGGAATATCCTCGGCCTGGTATTGCTGGCCAATGTGGTGATCATTTTCAATACCCTCATGCTCAAACCCGCGCTGTGGGGTTACGATGGTTCGCCGGTAAACCCCGCGTTCGGCGCCATGCCCTACCTGCAGATTGCCGGCGTATTCATGCCGCTGGCGGTATTCCTGCACTTTTTTTCGCTGGCCCAATTGCGGAACAAGGCCTGAAACGGGCGCTTTCAACCTGCTCAGGATGGCTTTTCCGGTGCGCCGGGTTTCACTTCGAGCCAAATAGCACCTTCGCGGAGCCGCGTTTCGAGGACATCGCCCGGCGTTACTTCCGACGCTGCAGTAACCACTTTACCCTTTTTGAGCGTCATACTGAACCCCCGGCGCAGTACCGCGTCCGGGTGAAAGGCGGCGCAAAGGGCTTCAGCCTGGCCCAGTTGAAGTGCCGCGCGGCGAAAGTGCTGCCGGAGTAATGCGGGCAGTGCGGAGGCCAATGTTTCCAGTTGCTGGCGGGCCGCGCGGTTGCGCGCAGCTGCTCCCCAGCGCAGGGCTGATTCAAGACTGCCGAGTTCGAGGGTTTTGCGGTTCAACTGATCACCGGCGCGTTCCTGCGCGCGGGCGGCCAACTGGAGCATGGCATGTTCAAAAAACAGGTTGTGCTGGATCAGAAAATCGGCAACCGCAGTAGGCGTTTTGAGCGCGCGGTGTGCCACCAGGTCGAGTACGGTCTCGTCGGTGTCGTGTCCGATACCGGTAAACAAGGGCACCGGAAGCGCCGCAGCCGTTTTACAGAGTTCGAGCCGGTCGAAACCCTCCAGATCGAGCCGTGCGCCACCGCCCCGCAGCACAACGGCACAATCGAACTGCTCGCGCTGCGCCGACACCGCTTCGAGGGCGGCCAGCATCTCCGTTTCAAGGCTTTTGCCCTGCACGGCGGAGAAGAAAAAGCGGCAATGGAAGCGGAAACCGAAGGGGTTGGCGGCCAGGTGCACCTGAAAGTCCTGGAACCCGGCGGCGCCTTCCGAACTGATCACGGCAATGCGTTGCAACACAGGCGGCAGCGGCAGGGCGCGGTTGCGGTCGAGCAAGCCGAGTTGTTGTAGGGTCTGGATCGTCTGCCGCCGCCGCAGTTCAACCTGGCCGAAGGTGTAGGCCGGGTCCAGGTCAGCCACCTGCAACTTGAAGCCATAGCGTTCGTGAAAGTCGACGCGCACCTGCATCCGCACTTCCCGGCCATCCTGCAGCACTTCGTGCAGCGCCAGGCCCAGGTGTAGCCGCAAGGCCTGATAATCGCGTTGCCAGATCACTGCCGATGCCTGCGCCACGATTTCACCGTCCGGGCCGGCGTCTTTCTGCACGAGGTCTACAAATACATGCCCGCGCGAGTGGCTTACCTGGGCAATCTCCGCGGTGATCCAGAGCGCTTCCGGATAGTTGAGCGCCATCACACGCCGGATATGGTTGTGCAGATCGAAGAGGGTGTAGGTGTGCATGGTACGGTTGCAAAGGAGGTTGCAGGGTTTCAGGGTTGCAGAGGGTTTCAAGGTTTCAGAGGGTTTCAAGGTTTCAGGTGGTTAAAAGGTTTCAGAGGATTTCAAGGTTTCAGGGGGTTGCAGGAGGGCAAGGTTTCAAGGGGTTTCGGGAGGGGGCGTCGAAGGAAAGAATTGGTCAGAAGCAGCGGGTTGTGGGTAGTGGTTCTCCCGGTTTCCTTTGTGTTTGGTGCTTTTTAGATGTGCGATCAGGCCTTGAATGGCCGCAGCGGTGCGCAGGCACAATTTTCGCAAGGCAATAAATTCATCGGATGTGATATAGCCAAAATCCTGTGCCCGGTAGGCTTGTGATCGCACCTCTCCGCACGAGCCTTTTGCAACGCCAAGAAAATATTTGAACTCCTTTGTCTGGCCGCGTTCATGCCCTTCGGCAATACAATCCATCACCGAACCAGAGGCTGCTAAAATTTGATTTCTCAAGGTCCAATCCTTGCTAAACTGTTCTTTTTCCGTAAGTTGCTTCACGGCCTGGCATAGTTCACGGGCCAATTTCCAGGCTTCTATTTCTTCAAACCGCTTAAACGTCATCTTGAATCAGGATTGGGTTTTCTATCGTAAATCTCAAAAAATCCACCAATTCCTAAAAACTTTTTTTCAATAATATCCCACCTGATACCCTGAAACCCCCTCCCCCTGAAACCCTGAAACCCCCTGAAACCCCCTGAAACCTTGAAACCCCTGAAACCCTGAAACCTTGAAACCCCCTGAAACCCTGAAACCTCCTGAAACCCCCTGAAACCCTGAAACCTCACCCCGCCACTTCCACCCCGATCAGTTTCCCGATCCCAAAGGTCACTGCCGCGGCCGCCAGTCCGAACAATACCTGCCGGAACCCGGAGTACCACACATTGCGTCCGGTGAAAAGGGTGATGGCCGCGCCGATGACAAACAGCCCGACGGTGCTGACCCCGATACTGATCGCAATGGCCTTAAACCCGCCGCCGAAGAAAAACGGCAACACCGGCAGAATGGCCCCCACGCCAAACAGAAAAAACGACGCCAATGCCGCTTCCCAGGCCGATCCCTGCAGCTCCTCCGCATTGATGCCCAGTTCTTCTTTCACTAAAATTTCGTGGGCGTGTTCCTTGTCGGCCATAATACCCCTGGCCATCTGGTTGGCCTGGTCCGACGGAATACCCTTGGCCATATAGATCAGCGCCAGTTCCCTGGTTTCGCCTTCGGGATTCGTTTCGATCTCGGCCATTTCGAGTTCCATCTGCCGTTCATACAGTTCCTGCGAACTTTTCACCGATATCCACTCCCCCAGCGCCATTGACAAGGCCCCGGCCAATAACCCGGCCAGGCCGGCCAGCAGCACCTCGCTGCCGCCATTGGTCGCGCCGGCGACCCCCATCACCAGGCTCATGTTCGACACGAGGCCGTCGTTGGCGCCTAAAACAGCCGCGCGCAAGGCGTTTCCGCCGATACTGCGGTGCCGGCCCTCAATCTTGGAGAGCTTTTCGCCCGCCACGCGGCTCTTGTTGTTGATCAGTTCCTGCAACAACCGCACATGATTGGTTTCGCTGCCGCTCAGCGGCACGTTTTGTGCCCGCTTGTGCTTGGTTTGGGCTAGGGCAATGCTTTTTTCGGTGTCCATCAGCACGCCGATCACGTATTCATAACCTAAGAGTTTGCCAAGCCGGTTCAGCAAGCGGGCGCGCCACGATGGTCCGGGCAATTGAATGGTTATCCCCTGAGCCCGAAGGTGTTCGAGCATGTGATCGGCGTGTTCCTGTTCGATGGCTGCCAGGTCGCGGAACAACGCCGAAATGGCGGGGTCGTCTTCAGTATCGGCCACGCGGTTGTATAAAAATGCAGCGTCCACCTCGGTTTGCAGGCTGTCGCGGTGTTTATGTTTAGCGGAAGTAATCATGATAAAAAAGCAGTAGTGAATTGGTCCGCCAAAGTAAATCATCGCCCGCCAAGAACCAGCCCTCGCGGCGATTTTATTCACTACCGGGCGCAATTTGACTGATGTTAAGGGTATTTGGAATCTACGGCAATCCCTGCCTACCTTTGCGCTCCATTTTTCAAGCCGCTTCTGTTATGTTTATTTCCGGTATTCAACAAATCGGTATTGGCGTTTCCAATGTGCAGGAAGCCTTTCGCTGGTACCGCCAGCATTTTGGCATGGACGTGCCGATCTTCGAAGAAGCCGCCACAGCGGGCCTGATGTTGCCTTACACCGGCGGTCAACCGCAGGAACGCCATGCCATCCTGGCGCTCAATATGCAGGGCGGAGGCGGCATGGAGATCTGGCAATACACCCAACGCACCCCCATGCCGCCCGGATTTCAACCCCAGTTGGGCGACCTGGGCATTTTCGCCGCCAAAATCAAATGTAAGGATGTCCAGGCCTGCTTTCACGACCTGCGCAAACGCAGCGTGAATATCCAGACCAGCCCAGCAGAGCGCCCCGACGGCCGGGAGCATTTTTTTGTAAAAGATCCCTGGGGAAATACATTCGAAGTAGTGAGCAGCAATGACTGGTTCGCAAAAAACCGGCCACCGCTCACCGGCGGCATGTACGGCGGCATTATCGGCGTGCACGACATGGAACGCTCCAAAACCTTTTACGCCGAAGTACTGGGCTATGACCGGGTGTATTACGACCAAACCGACCAATTCGCCGATTGGCAGGGTATCGACGGCGGTTTCGGGCGCTACCGGCGCGTACTGCTTGGGCACAGCGCCAAACGCCAGGGTCCTTTCAGCCGGCTCCTCGGTGAAACGGAGATCGAGCTGGTGCAAGCCATCGAGACCGGACGACCTGCGCGCAAAATTTATGAAGACCGGTTTTGGGGCGACTTAGGGTTTATTCACCTCTGTTTCGATGTAACGGGGATGAGCAAACTCAAAACATTCTGCGCCGAAAGCGGCCACCCGTTCACCGTCGACTCGAGCGGCAGTTTCGATATGGGCGAAGCCGCGGGTTATTTCGCCTATATCGAAGACCCCGATGGCACGCTGATCGAGTTTGTCGAAACGCATAAAATCCCTATCCTGAAAAAGGCAAAGTGGTACCTCCACCTCAACCGCCGCTCCAATCCGGCCAAGCCCTTGCCCGACTGGATGCTGAAAACGCTGGGTTTCAGCCGCGTCAAAGAGTGAGCAGCCGGGGATGCGCTACGGGCATGGCGGGGATTAACTCGCTGGGCTAAAAATGGGCTGGAAAGTCGTTAACACGCGCTAAAAGAAATCCTTCAGGTTGGTGCCAATACCGAAATGCAACACGCCGCCCGCGAGGTGATAAGCGGCATAGCCGACGTCGATCCGGAACCGGTTGATCTTGATCCCCACCCCGCCGGAAAAGCCGGCCAGGCTGCGGTAGTTGCGCACACTGAGCTCTTTTTTGCGCAAATGGTTGTACCCCAACCGGATACGGAATGCTTCATTCCGACCCAGCAAAAACTCGCCGTTAAAAACAAAGTGCCGGAAAAAATTGTCGATGCCCGGGTTGCCGCCCGACTGGCTCTGATCGCCGCCGAAAAGCAGGGTTTGATCCTGCTGTAGCGCCGGATCGTCGTACCGGATCCGCCACCGTTGCAGGTGGTGCGCCAACACACTAAAGCGGAACGGCAAATAGCGCAGCCGCTTGCTGAAACCCACCTGGATATCGTTAGGCAGGTCCTCCCGTGTCCCGTCGTATCGCGAAATTTGTGTGCCGTAGTTGCGCAACACGACCGCGGCCGTGAAGCGATGAGCGGTATCGGTGTACATCAACCCGGCATCCGCAGCCAGCGCGCTGGACTGGTACACATCGAGCGTCGAGACGGCAAAGCGCAGGTTGAGCCCCAGCGAAAGCCGGGCGCTCAGCCGCCGGGCGCCGCCGAGGGTGAACGCCGTTTCCGAGGCTTTGATCTTGCCCAGGATATTGCCGAATTCATCGGTCTGTTTAATATCGCCGTAATCCATATACTGCAGGCCGCCATGTACGGTGAAGCCGAGCTTAGGTAAATGCTTGGCAAAGGCGGCATAGCCGTGTTGGATATCCGACAGGAAAAAGTTGTGGTTAAATGTCAGGCGACCGTCCATGCTGGCGTTCAGGGCAGCCGGGTTAACGGCAGCAAAGGCCACATCATCGTCCTGCACGGCGATCTGCATGCCACCCAGCGCGGTAATCCGGGCCGACGGCGACAAGTTCATGAATTGAAAAACGTGACGCCCGCCATTCACCTGGGCTACGGCCGCCAGGGGCAACGAACAAACGATCAGACTTAGCAGACGCAGTAAAACTGTTTTCATGTTTATGCTCGGATGGTTAGAACACGGTAAATATTCATTGATCTTGTTGTGGCGCTGCACCTTCTTTTACCCAGGTCGTATGGCACACCCCCCTTTGGCATTCCAAAATGCGTTCGAGTTGCCCGAGCGTATCGTATAATTTTAGCGTACCGTCTTCATTGTCGCCGTCCACATAATTTCCTTCGGCTTTTAACCTGCCGTTTTCGAACCACTCCGTAAAAGGGCCGTTTTCTTCATTGTCGCGCAGGGTCACCTTCTCCTTGACCACGCCGTTTTTGTACCATGCGGTACTCAGTCCTTGCAAAACCCCATCGACATACGCCTGCTCGATCTCGAGTTGGCCGCTTTCGTAGAATTTCTGGTAGGGTCCGTGGATGATTCCCCGCCGGTAGTGCTCGATGCTTTCCACAGCGCCGTTGGGGTAAAAGAATTTGCGCTCGCCGTCGAGCGAGTCATTGACATAGTGCGCTTCTTCGATCAGGTGACCGTCTTCATGAAACCGTTGGTACAAGCCTTCTTTGGCAAAATCCTTTTTCCGGCGCTGAAAGCGCTCCAGGCGGCCATTGGCGTCGCGATTTTCCACCGTTTCCATGTTGGGCTGGCAGGCGGTTTGCAAGAGGGTCAAAAGGATAACGGCTCCTCCGAGCCAAAAACGGAAATTCGGCATAGCAGTTTCGTTTTTCTGCATTTCTGATTGGAGACAAAGATTCTTCGCAAAAACGAAAAATCCGGCTATTTCTGATAAAAAAGCCGGGTACATCAGCTGGATTTTAGCCCAATGGGTACCAGCTAAAGAAAACGGGAAGCGTGTTGGAACACGCCCCCCGTCTTCAAACCATAGCAGAGCAATTGATCAGTTGACAATTATTTGTTCGGTGAATACTTTATCGCCTTGCAGTACATGAATGACGACGGTGCCCTTGGCATACTCCGTCAGGTCGAATTGCTGATAATAGTCGCCACTGAAAGCATTCAATTCTTCCCGGAACAGTTGCCGGCCGGTCATATCGAGCAGGGAAACTATCGTGGGCAGCGGTTCACTGTGAAACTCGACCGTCACCTGGCCCTGCGAAGGGTTGGGATAGGCCCGGAAACCCTCCAGTTTCAGCGTACGGTCGGGGGCCGGTTTTTGCTCGGGCGCCGGAGAAGGCGCCGGCGCATCGCCTTCGGCGCCGCGGTGTATCGTGATCACGCGTTGTTCGCGCAGGCTGGTCTTGTCTTTTTCATTCCAGTTCCAGAGGAAAAATTCGCGGTTCTGATTGTCGCCGTTTTTGTCGGTATCCAACCACAAGACCCGGTTGGAATTGTCGCGGCAGGCTTTGAGCGTCGCTTCGATCTGGCGCGGTTGGTTGTCGCGCAGAAATGCTACCATGACTTTATCGCCCGTGTGGTATTTGGCGATTTCATCCCACAGCTCGTCATGGCCGGTTACCCGCACGCCGTTTACTGCGGTGATCACGTCGCCGCTATTCATTTCGGCATCGCGGGCCGCCGATTCGGTGGTGAAATCCGAAACGCGGGCGCCTTTGGCATCGCCTTCGCCAAATGCCGAAGAGTAGACGCCGAGGCAAGCTTCTTTTTCGCGGATCTTGATTTCAAGCTTTTGCGGCTCCCAATTCAGGTTCCACGACTCGTTTTTCTGCGCGCCGAGCGTGGCTTCAGTGGTACTTTGCTTGCCGTCCCGGCTGTAGGTGATCCGCACTTTTTCGTCCGGTTTGGTATATGTCATAAAATCGGTGACGTCTTCCCAATCCCCGATCGGTGTATCATTGAGTTGCAATAAGATATCGCCCTCCTGAAGGCCGGCTTTTTCAGCGGCCGAATTTTTTACCACGCCGATGCCCACCCCCTTGTCATCCGCTTTCGCCCGGTTGGATTCGGTGATACCCAGGAAGCCGTGTTTGCAGGCCTCCGGATCGCATTTTACTTCGCTGTGTTTGGTGAGCGTAGCATCAGCGGTGGCGGTTTGGCCGTTGCGGCTGTAGGTGATCGTCATTTTATCGCCGGGTTTGGCAGTGGCGATCTGGTCGCTGAGTTCGTCCCAATCGCTCACATCCTGGCCGTTGAGCTTCAGGATGATGTCGTTATTGCGCAAGCCAGCTTTTTCGGCGGCAGAGCCGCGTATGACATCTACAGTTAAACCGGGCTGGTCTTCGTCTTCATCGCTGTCTTGCTCCACACCCAGGAAGGCGTGGTTGTCGTCGCAGGTAATGTTCAGCCCTTTGGCCATATCCATCGCGAATTGCCAGTCGGCCTTTTTGTTGTTGCGCCGTTTTACGATCACCTTTTCATCCTGTGGGTTGCCATCATCTATCCGGACATCGAGATCGACATTTTCCCCTGAATTCTCTTTGATGTATTTTTCAACATCGAAGTTTTCAGCGGCTTTGCCCTTTTTGACGATGGTCTCCGTGGTCTCGGTGCCGTCAGCAGATACGGAGCGTTTGTTGATAATGATCTTTTTTTCGTTGGTTGGATTGACTTGTTGTGCCCGGACGGGCGTGAAACACCACGGCAGCAAGACTAGTGCAGTAGTGAGGATGGTACCGACTGTTTTCATAGCAAAAGAAGTTTTAGCATTTCCCCAACGCTTCTACCACAGGAAGGAAGGAACAAGGGGATCTTAGTTTGAGTGACGGAATTTGTCTGGCGAAAGATACTACGAAATTATTCGTACTAGAGAATCGGTGGGATGCAATTTACAGAGATTAACACGATTTTAACGACTGTGGGCAAAGACAAAACCGGCCCAACGAAGTTGCGCCCAACCGGTATGGGTGCTAAAAATTTTCGACCGGAGACGGCTGTGTCGAAATGAAAGCCGGTTATTAACACCAGTGCGTTGCGCTAAGTGGTGGCGTTCATCGGGCGGAATCGTCCAATTTTAACAAATTTTAAACAGTGGCTTTTCCCCATATACTGAGCTGCTGGAATTTGCGTTATAAAACCCGTCATTCCTTTTTTACACCGTTTGAGTCAACAATTTTATGAACCGTAAATCGCTCATTTAATCCGCGCATTTACCCACTTTATTCAAAAACTACTACAACGAACCGGTTTTCTATGGCAAATGCGAATTACAAAATCCTGCTTGTGGAGGATGACCAAAATTTCGGCGACGTCCTCCGCTCCTATCTTGAAATGCATGACTACGCCGTAACCCTGGCTACCGATGGTATGTTGGGCCTGGAGACCTTCAAAAAAGGCCAGTTTGACCTGTGTATTCTCGACGTCATGATGCCCCGGAAGGACGGCTTCTCCCTGGCCAAGGATATCCGCGACCGCGATCAGGAAGTGCCGCTGATCTTTCTCACGGCCAAGACGATGAAAGACGACGTGTTGCAGGGTTTCAAAATTGGCGCCGACGACTACATAGCCAAGCCTTTCAACTCGGAAGAATTACTCCTGCGGATTCAGGCCGTACTCAAACGCGTCAACAAAGCCGCCGACCCGCGCGACGACCAGCGCGAGTTTATCATTGGGAAATACCATTTCAACTACCCGCTTCGGATCCTCACGTTTAACGACGCCGAGCCCGGGGAAGAAAATCACTGGAAACTCAGCCCCAAAGAAGCCGAACTGCTGCGCATGTTCTGCAAATACATCAACGACGTGACGCCGCGCTCGGAGGCTCTCACCAAAATCTGGCACGAAGACAACTATTTCACCGCGCGGTCGATGGACGTATTCGTCACCAAATTGCGCAAGTACCTCGCCAAAGACGCCTCCATTGAAATCGTCAATATTCACGGCAACGGCTTTCAGTTGCTGGTGAAGGATATGGTCTGAAAAAACCGGACCGCCCAACAACCATACTTACACACCCGTTTGAACAGCCCGTGCACGAAACCTCCCGGTTGCACGGGCTTTTTTTGAGCGGCCTGCCCGGTACCTATGCCGGGTGAGCGCTTCTGCTTACCTTCACGGGGTCATGTCGATTGTGTTTCAATGACGTAGATCGCGATGCCGGACCGCCAACAACGCAACGAGGCTTTTCTCGCACTCCTGGAGATGCTCAACCCCGCCCAACGCCGCGCCGTAGAGCGGGTAGAGGGCCCCGTGATGGTCATCGCCGGCCCCGGCACGGGCAAAACGCATATCCTGGCCGCCCGCGTCGGGAAGATCCTGCTCGACACCGACACCCGCCCGCAAAATATCCTGTGCCTGACATTTACCGAGGCCGGCGCCGGCGCCATGCGCGAACGGTTGCTCGAACTCATCGGCCCGGATGCCCACCGCGTACCGATCTCTACTTTTCACGGGTTTTGCAATCGCGTGATCCAGGAGCATACCGAGTACTTCGGCAAAGGGCGCCTCGAACCCGTTACCGAGCTGGAACAGATCGAGATCACGCGCCAGTTGCTGGCCCAATTGTCGCCCGGGCATCCGCTGCGCGAAGGGAAAAAAGAGGTGTTCGCGTTTGAAAACCACTTGCGCGACTTGTTTGCGGCCATGAAAAAAGAAGGTTGGACACCGGGTTGGGTGCGAAAAAAAGCGGACGACCACGTCCGGGGGCTGCCCCATAACCCCGATTTCATTTACCAGCGCAATACCAAACATGCCCGCAAAGGCGAACCGAAAACCGCCCAGATCCAGGAAGTCGCCGAACGCATGAACCGCCTGAAAGCCGCCGCCGACCTGTATCCCCTGTACCTCCATGCCATGGAGCACGCCGGCCGGTACGAATATGAAGACATGATCCTGTGGGTGCTGCGCGAATTTGCAAAAAACGAAGCCCTGCTTCGCACGTACCAGGAAAGGTTTCTGTATGTGCTGGTCGATGAGTTTCAGGACACCAACGGCGCCCAATACGCGTTGTTGCAATTGTTGCTGCATTACTGGGAAGCGCCCAACATATTTGTCGTGGGCGATGACGACCAGAGCATTTTTGAATTTCAGGGCGCGCGACTGGAGAACCTGCGCCATTTTCACCACCTGTATCAACAGGAGCTGGCTACGGTGGTCCTGCAAGAAAACTACCGGTCGGGCCAGGCCATCCTCGACGCCGCGGGGCGCGTCATTGGCCACAATACGATCCGCGCGGTGCGGCAATTGGACGAACCCCTCGATAAGCAGCTCCGGGCCCACTTCACCGAACCGGGTGTGCCGGTTGTGCGCCGTTTCGCCAACCGGTTGCAGGAACTGACCGCAGTGGTCGGTCAAATCGAAACGCTCCTGCAAACCGGCGTACCCCCCGAAGCGATCGCCGTGCTGTATGCCCGGCATCGCCAGGCATCCCGAATGATGGCGCTGCTGGAAAAGAAAGGCATTCCGTATCAAACCAAACGCCCGGTAAATGCATTGGACCTGCCGGTGGTGCAACAAGTGCGCGAATTGCTCCGCTATCTGCACGAAGAATCCACGGCGCCGTATGCTGCCGAACATCGCTTGTTTCGCCTGCTGCACGCCGATTTTTGGGGGCTGGCGGCGGGTGATCTGGCCAAAATAGCCGTCGCAGCACATGCGCCGGCGACTCAGGAGGACGGGCGGCATACACGGTACGACACCGCTCGCTCCGCCCATGCCTCAACCGGCAGCTACTGGCGGCAGGCGCTTACCGATCTCAGCTACCTCCAGAGCCTTGGGTTGCGCCAACCGGAAGCCTTCGAGCCCATCACCCGCCAGCTCGATGCCTGGATCGCTGCCGTGCACAACCTTCCGCTTCCGCATTTACTGGAACGTCTTTTCAGCCAAACCGGCCTGTTGAGTTGGGTCTTGCGGCAGCCCGACAAACACTGGCACTTGCAAGCCTTGTATACACTATCGGGTTTTGTACAGACAGAAGTCGCCAGGCACCCGCGAAGCACCCTGGCCCGTTTGCTCCAATTGCTCGATAGCTTGGACGACAACCGGTTGCCCCTGCCCTTGCAACAGCCGGTACAATCGGGATCGGGTGTACAATTACTCACTGCACACGGCGCCAAGGGACTGGAATTCGATTACGTGTTCCTGTTCGATTGTGTAACGGATGTATGGGAACGCAATACCGGCAGCAACCGGGGGCGCTTTGCCCTTCCACCCACGCTGACGCTCTCGGGCGAAGCGGACGCGTTAGAGGCGCGCCGCCGGCTGTTTTATGTTGCGATGACCCGTGCCAAGCGCCAACTCCATATCTCGTATGCACAAAGCGCCGACGACGGCAAGGCGCTCCAGCAGTCGATGTTTGTCGAAGAAACCGGCCTGACGCCTCAAGATGTACAGGTGCCGCAGCACATCCTGCTCGATACCCAGGCCCTGCTCCTCCTGGAGCCCGACCCGCCGGTAGTGGCCTTGCCGGAGCCGGCCGTCTATGCAGCCATGCTGCGCAATTTTACCCTGAGCGTGACCGCCCTGAACCGTTATTTGCGTTGTCCGCTGGCCTTTTATTATGAGGATTTTCTCAAAATTCCCGGCGCGATGAGCCCCGCGGCCGCCTACGGCGTGGCCATGCACAGCACCTTGCAGCAGTTTGTGTTGAAAATGAAGGCTGATAAAAAAGGGCAGTTCCCTTCGCAGGAAGCTTTGGCGCGACTGTTTAGCGCTGAAATGCAGCGGCAACGCGGATATTTTACCGAAAGTAATTTTGCACAACGCCTGGCGCTTGGCAAAGACCACCTCCGTCGCATGTATGTGGAGCAGGTCCCTTACTGGCGCAAGCGCGCGATCGTGGAGCGCCGGGTCGACCGGGTCGAGCTCAACGGCGTGCCGCTCACCGGCGTGATCGACAAGATTGAATGGCTCGACAACGGCACGCTGCGCCTGGTTGATTACAAAACCAGTACACCCGACCCGAGAAAGACGGCGCCACCCGATGACAAACAGCCCAATGGAGGCGACTACTGGCGCCAACTCGCCTTTTATAAAATCCTGCTCGACAATGCGCGCATCTACCCCGAGCCGGTGGGCAAATTGGCCGTTTCCTGGCTCGAGCCCGACAAACGCGGTGCTTTTCCGATCACCGAAGTGACATTTAGCGCCGAAGAAATCCGCTTCGTGGAATCCCTCATCCGCGGCACTTGGGAGAACATTCAGGCTGCCCGGTTCACCCCGGGTTGCGGGCGCGAAGATTGCCCCTGGTGCCACATGCACCGTTGGAACGAAGCGCCGGGCGGGGAAATTGAGCGGGCGGAAGAGGAGTTGGATGACATAGCTTAGCCGTACTGATTCCGTATTCAAAAAATTGACTCCCCGGTCATCGTCGTCAACAACTCCAGTGCCTTCATACCGCGCACGGAGTTGCCGTGATGGTTGATCTCGGGGCTCCACACCGTTACTGCCCAGCGGCCTGGCATGATGGCCGCGATGCCGCCGCCTACACCGCTCTTGCCGGGCAGGCCCACCCGAAAGGCAAATTCGCCGGCTTCGTCGTAGAACCCACAGGTGAGCAGGATGGCGTTCAGGCGCTTGGTTTGGCTGACGGTCAGTAGCCGCTCGCCGGTGGCCGGCAGTGCGCCGTGGTTGGCCAGGAAGCGAAAAGCCTGGGCCAGTTCGATGCAGGACATGGTGAGGGAGCAATGGTGAAAATACGCGTCGAGCACGGCGTCAACGGGGTTGACCAGGTTGCCGTGGCTTTTCAGGTAATTGGCCAGTGCGGCATTGGTAAAGCCCGTCTGGCGCTCCGAAGCGGCTACCGAGGCGTCATAAGCGAGGTCCGGGCAATCGCTCAGGCGCCGCGCAAAGTCCAGCACCGCGTCTTTGGCATCCGGGAAATGGGTGAGCAGCACATCCGTGACCACCAGCGCACCCGCATTGATAAACGGATTGCGGGGGATGCCGTGTTCATATTCCAACTGTACCAGCGAATTAAACGGATTGCCCGAGGGTTCTTTGCCCACCCGCTCGAAAAGCCTTTCGCCGATTTGCCGGATCGCAAGGGTGAGGGTAAATACCTTGGAAATACTTTGCACGGAAAAACGCTCCCCTGCCGCGCCAACGGTAAACAATTCCCCATCCAGGGTTACCAAGGCCATGCCAAAACGCTCCGGCGGCACTTTAGCCAGTTCGGGAATATAGGCAGCCACTTTGCCGGCGCCGGCCAATGGGGCCACCTCCCGGGCTATGGTGTGAAGGATATTTGCGTAATCCATGCGCGTTCAGAACCGGCCTTCCAAAAAGGCGTGCACGTCGGAGGCCGATTGGCCGGCGTTTTCTTCCTGGGGCCAATGGCCGGCGTTTTGATATATTTTCAGCAGCGCGCCCCGGATGCGCCGGTGAAACTCGTAGGCGTATTCCGGTGAAATCCGGGTGTCTTCGGCCCCCCACAGGATAAGCGTGGGGGTCTTGATGTTTTCGATCAGGTCAACCGGCGGGCGATTTTCTATCACCTGCGCCCGGTCGGTAAAGGCCTTACGATTGCCAGGGCGCAACAGGAGTTCAAAGTGGCGCTGGATCAGCGAACCTGTCACCTTTTGATCGTCGGCATACATGTCTTCGAGCATCAGCTCGATAAACGATTTTGGGGTAATACGCCACAGCACCCGGTTTAATACTGGTGTTTGGGCCAGAAGCTGAATCCACGGCGTGTGTTTTTCTTCAAATCCCGGGGCATCGAGCAGAATGAGTTTCCGTAGCCGGTCGGGGTGTTCCGAGGCATAAAACCAGGCAATTTGAGCACCCAGGCCATTGCCCGCGAGGTGAAACGGCGGCAATTTCAATTGCCGTACAAATTGCTCAAAAAAACTCGCATACATGAACCCGCTGTAGCTTCCCTGCGGATGCGGACCGGTGAGTCCGAATCCAGGCAAGTCAACACTGATAACCTGATAATGACTGGCCAGGGTATCCGTCCAACCGCTCCAGGTATGCAGCGAGCTGTTGGCGTCGTGCAGCAAAACAAGCGGCTCGCCTTTGCCACTCACCCGGTAATGCACCGCCATCCCGTTGATCTCCATAAATTTGGAGTCGGGATAGGCGTAGCGCTGAGCGAGCTGATGAAGCGGAATATCGGCGTGCCAGTTGGCATACAACCAATACCCGGTCACCAGAATGAGCATCCAGCGTATAAATCGCGATACGCTGAGAATACCCAGCCATTTTTTTACAACAGCCGTATTATCGGCTGCAGCCGGTTTTTCCGGATTCAGGATCGTTTCTTCCATAGGTTATTCCGACGAGCGAAGGATAGCAGCGATACCGGCCGAGAGCCCAAATCCCCCCAAGGCCCCCATAGCCATGCGCGTGAGCACCGGGCCGAGGGGTTGCACCGGGTGGAGGAGCGCTTTGTCTACATCCATGATATGTTCGCGCAACTGATTGGCTTGTTGCGGGTCGCCTGGGCCCAGGGCCAATTGCGTTTGGTACAGTTGTTTTTCGGCCAATAGCTCAAGGCGCACCAACTCCACATCGGCCAAATGCAAGCCGTAATAAAACAACCAGTAGAACAGGTTGATCACAACAAAAACGATAAACGGGGTGCGCAGGACTTCCCGGAAATCACGCCGCACGCCGTGCACCGCGGCATCTTGTTTAGCTGTCCGGTACATAAACAAAACATAAAAACCCATGGATGCCCATTGCACCCATGGGTTTAGGAATAGCTCCTTTTTCGCCACATAGATCAGGAGGAAATAAAAGACTACCACCACCCCACCCATCAGGCCTTGCCGAACGCCAATATTTTTCATAACCGGAGCAAATTTCAGAATGCGGCAACAAAAGTACGTCGGGCAACGCCAAAAACAGGCTGGAAATTTACTCCAGCGGCGGGTTGCGTTTCATGATGGCCGCAGCAATCAGACCGGCAATCAGACCGATAATCAAAGCGGCAATCACGCCATTCGACAAAATAGTCATCAAATCGCCGCTTTTATCAAACTTCGCCAGGGCCTCATCCATTTTTTCGGCCGGGATAGAATCCCCCCAGGTGTTGACGAATTTTTCCTTTAAATTATCCACGTACCCCGGATCGATGAAGTTGATCAGGACATAATTCCAGAAACTGGACAGAAATAACCCGATCGCTGTGGTGAGCGAGCCGACCAGCAATCCGCGGCCATAATTAATATAACCGCCATCCATTTTATCCCGCTGAAATTTGATGGCTGCGGCCGATATCCCAACGGTTACCCCCACTGCAATGACAAAATTGAGGAGCATACCCGTAATCGACATCACATTAAAATCGAGCAAATACGTTAAAAGGGAAACAACGATCATCGCCAATGCCGTAATACCGCCATAACGAAGCACGGTGTTCCAAATGGGGGCGGCTGTGGAAGAAGTTGATTCGGTCATAATACAGAGATTTGAGTTGAACGAAAAGTTTTGATGGCCAAATCTACACGCCAAATCCAGCGATATCCGACCGTTTCACGACAAAGCCGGGCATTTTCCCGACCAACCGGCCTTTCGCCTCGCACAGACAAACGGGTGAACATGCCCCGGTGGATGGAAATAATTTGACGGTAGGACTGGCTGGTTACTTCCCAAAAATGGATGACAAGAATGCTTCGATCGGTTTATCCGGCCGGGGGCTTTTACCGCCGAAAAATTTGACAACTGATCGGCTTTTATTTGAACTTTACCCCCCTGATTACCGTTTCCGTGTGATCCGCCGCCGGTGGTCACACCCGATACATCGATTTCTTCGGAGACACCTTTACCGATATCATGTCTGATTCCAGTCCGTCTATCAGTTTCTCGCTTTTCCGCCGCGTTATGTCGATGGTAAAGCCGTATAAGGCTACCTTCTACTTCACGGCGCTGCTTACGGTGGTCCTTGCGCCCCTGGCTATTGCCCGGCCCAAGTTATTGCAGACCATGGTGGACGATTACGTGTTTCAGGGCGATGTACACGGGATGACCCTGCTGGCCTGCGCCATTTTTGGCGTATTGGTTGTGGAAGTGGTACTGCGGTATCTATTCCTTTACTATGCCGATTGGCTGGGACAGGCCACAATCCGCGATTTGCGGGTACGCATTTTTAATCATATTACGCGGCTGAACCTGTCTTATTTTGACAAAACGCCCATCGGACAAAGTACTACCCGGACCATTAATGATATCGAGGCGATCAACACGATTTTTTCCGAAGGCAGCATCACCATCCTCGCCGATTTGCTCACGTTGGTGGCGGTAATGGCCATGATGTTTTACACCTCCTGGAAACTCACGCTGGTGGTGCTTTGCGTTTTTCCATTGCTGCTTTGGGGAAGTTACCAGTTTAAGGAAAGCGTCCGGAAGAGCTACGAAAAAGTGCGCAATCACATCGCTACCATGAATGCCTTCCTGCAGGAGCGTATCACCGGAATGCGCATCGTCCAGATTTTTAATGCCGAAGCCCGGGAGGCCGAAAAATTTCGCCAGATCAACCGCGACTACACCGCCGCTAACCTGCGATCGATTCTCGCCTACGCCATCTTTTTCCCGGTAGTGGATATTATTTCTGCCCTTTCCCTGGGCCTCATGGTGTGGTACGGCGCCCGCGGCGTGTTGTCGGAAGAGGTTACGATCGGCACGATGGTAGCTTTCCCGCTGTACATCTCCATGTTGTACCGCCCGATCCGGATGCTGGCCGATAAATTCAATACCCTGCAAATGGGCCTCATCGCCGCCGAGCGAGTATTCAAACTGCTCGAAACAAAAGAAACCGTGTTGAATGCCGGCCAATTGCTGCCGGAAAAAATGGAGGGCGATCTGGCTTTTGAAAATGTCTGGTTCGCCTACAGCGGCGATGCCGATGAAGCCGTACTCAAAAATGTATCGTTCCACATCAAACCCGGCGATACGCTGGCTATCGTGGGCAGCACCGGAAGCGGCAAAACGACCATCATCAGTTTGCTGAACCGGTTCTATGAGATCCAATCCGGCAGTATCAAAATCGACGGGCACGACTTGCACGACTACGATGTGTACGCCCTCCGGCGGCGGATCGCCGTGGTGCTCCAGGATGTCTTTCTCTTCTCCGGCACAGTATTCGAAAATATCACCCTGCGCGACGCCCAAATCAGCGAAGCGACGGTAATAGAAGCGGCAAAAATGATCGGCGCCCACGAGTTTATCGCCAAACTGCCCGGCGGCTACCAATACCAGGTGCGCGAACGCGGCGCTACGCTCTCCATGGGTCAGCGGCAGCTGATCTCCTTCGTGCGGGCGCTCGTATTCAACCCGGACATCCTGATCCTCGATGAAGCCACCTCGTCGATCGATCCCGAAACGGAAGGCGTTATTCAATATGCGATCGAACGCCTGATCGCCCGCCGTACCAGTATCATCATCGCACACCGCCTGTCTACCATCCGGCACGCCACCAACATCCTGGTGCTCGAAAAGGGCGAAGTCAAAGAATTCGGCCCGCAGGACGAACTGCTCGCCATCGAAGGCGGCCGGTACCGCGAATTGTATGAAAAACAATTCCTGCAGCCGGTGGAGGAATAAGATCGAAGTTCGGGGTCAAAAAACCACGGCGCCACCAAACCGGAAATTTACGGCTGGCGAACCATAGGGGGTGAATGCATTCAGCGCATTGTCGGACAGGATGAATAATTGCACCGGACCGGGTTTGAGCACGACACTCATGCCGACATTGGCTGCTGAGCGGTCGTTTACACTGTACATCGCTCCCACCGACAACCATTTCAGGATCGACAATTGAGCATTAAAGCCCACAGAGGTAGCACTCCGCCGTTCGCTTTTCTGGTGGTGCACTACAGCGCCGACCGAAAGGTGCTTGGTCAGTTTGTATGTACCGCCGACATAAATCCGGGTCGGCAGATCGGAGTTAAAAGCTGTCGGCGTTTTTTCAAATTGCAGCACATCGTTGAGCGAATCGAGTGCAGCACTAAAATCGAGGCTATCGGTCGTGCCATTTATAATATCGGTGCCCGGAATTTCGATGCCGTCGTAGGTAAACGTGCCCCGGCTCTGAAAGTAGTTGGCATTTTTCTTCCAGGCAATACTCCCACCGAGGTCGAGCACGCTGACACTGAGCGCAAATCGCTCTCCCAGCTGCCATTGGGCGCCCAGATCGAAGGCCCAGCCGGTGTTGGCCGAAAAGCCGTTCTTTAATTCATTCAAGGCCAGGTCGAAGCCCAGGCCCGCGGTATCGATAGCCGAAATAATGCTGGAAGAATAAAAAGCATAATCGGTGTTCAGGGTGAGCTGATAGATATCCGGATCTGTATACACGCTGACCTGTCGGTGGTTGTCGTCGGTTTGCAACGAGCTGATGCCCGACAAAAATTTAGCGCGCGCTCCGAGAATCAAATGGTCGCCGAAACGGTGTGCCAGCCCAAGGCTCAATTCATTCCAGTCGAACGTAGTGGTCGTAAACCCGACTTGCAGGGTCTGACCGATATAGGGCGCATTGCCGTACCAGAACAATTCGGCGAGCGATTTGGGGTACTGCACCGTTGAGTTGAGGCGTACGGCATGACCGGCCTGCAGGTACCAGTTGCCCGGTAAACGGAAGCCCAGTGAGAAGGTTTCAAACCGTTGGTCATAATGAACCTCGTTTTCAGGCTCCAGTTTGTCGATGACCTGGCTCAGGTCCACAATCGTGCGATCGCCCTGTTTGCGCAACAGGTCATTATAGGTGATTTCGCCGGAATGCGCGGCGTCGAGCCCAAAAGACGGCAGTCCGATAAAAAACCGTTTTTCTTTTGGGAAAAAGGCCGGGTTAGTGGCGATTGACTGCCACAGTCCGTCTTGTTGGTACAGCATCAATTCCTGCTGGGCATTGCCGGTAAAAGCACAAAAGAGCAGCCCGGTCAGCAGGCTATAGGAAAAAAAACGTAAACGGTACATCCGGTTTAGTTTCGTGATGAATGGGATAAAAATGGTGGCACAGGGGATCCGGACCACTCAATACCGGGTCTTGATCTTCAGCCCCAGTTTGATCGCGGCATTTTGCGTTGCAAGCAATTTTACCGGTACCATGCCGCCGTTGGCCGTGGTGAAAAATGTACGAAGGAATACGGTCTTGGTCTTGCGTACCCGGTCAAACCGGGCTACATCCATCGACACAAAGGTCTCGGTGCGTTTTTCGCCCACTGCATTGCCATTGGCATCCACCGGAGCGGCCTGCATGATAAACTGTGGGTCGCCGACAAAAAGCGAGTCGATCGTCGCACCATTTTCATCCTGAAAATAGAGTTGTAATGCCGTGGAGATCGGTGTGCCGTTTTCGGTAACGAGTTTAAACTCTACGTCCTGAATGTGCGCCGTATCGATATCGGCGTAATCGCCGAAATTGAGGTTCAGCGATTGTTCCGCGCCAAAATTCTGCGCCGAACCCTCCAATACGAGTTCCACACTCATGCGAAGCGCGATAGTGCTCTTGTCAGTCAGAAAACCGACGATCGACGGGTCGCGTTCGGCGTTGGAAATGCCGGCTACTTCATAGATCAACTGCGTTGGCTGCGCATTGAAAATATCGGCAATATTCGAATTGGTGCCATCCAGTACCAGATCGGTGTACTTCGTTTGCCCGACTTCTCCGTTAGCCCATGACGGGTAATTGAAGTCGACGCTGTCGCCATTGAACAACGTGCTTTCCAGTTGGTATTCTTTGCCATCCTGGCCGATAAAACTCAGGTATTTGATAACGCCACGGGTCGGAAAACCCCAGGAGTTGGACACCGTCATCGTCACCTTCGGGTCCTTCACTTTTACGTTGCCCTTGAGGTTGGTTTGGTTAATGTCAATATCGATCGTGTCCAGGGTCAAGGGGTATTCGCTGAAGCCCCAGTAGCCTTCGAGGTACGAAAAGGTAAGGGCGTTAAAAATAATACCCACGCCGGGGGTGCCGGGCGAAATTTCAGGGATTTTCACCCGCATCCCATTGGGGAGGTAGGCTTCGTACCGGAACTGAAGCGTGTTGCTGTCGGAGCGCAGTATATAACCGCTCAGGTCGATGGCGGGCGAAACGAAGGGTATAGGCAGCCCCGGTGCAATGGAGAACGGCAGGGCAAAAACCACGTCGTTCTTGGTCATTTGCGGAATGTAAAAAGTGCCGGTCAACTGCTCGGGAAACGGATTATTGATCACGACATTCATTTTCCCTCCGCTCAGGTCTGCCCGGCGGATCGTCACGGAATCGGGCGCCGACAAGGGCGCTTTATACAGCGTATCGGCAACGGGAACGAGACCGGTCTGGAAAAAATTGAAGATATCGGAGGCTGGTTTTTCCGCTACATCGCCGCTGTAATACAAGGTCATCGTATTGTCCGGGTTGACCACGATCGTATCGCCGCTCAACGAATCGTTCAGGATGTTGAACATGAGATCTTTGAGGTTCAGCGATGTAGAAAGCAGGGGAAAAGCGTATTCAGCCGAATGTTCGGCGATCTCTGCGTTGTCGAGGCTCGCCTTTTTGCAAGCGGAAATCGCGCTGCCCAACACCAGCAGGGGGAGCAGCAAACGCAACCAGTTTTGGTAATGCATCAGAAAAATTGGGTTTTGATTTGGAAAAATGACGGGCACTTGGATTAAAAACTGAAGCCCACGGAGGCTTGTATGACCGTATTTCGGTCTTTATCAGCCCGGTAAATCAAATTACCGTTGTCCGTCCTTCCTTTTGACAAGTCTGCGCTGTTGTTCGTCACATCGGCTATCCCGTACTGGAGGCGAATGCCAATAAACAACGAACGGCTCATGTAGTACGACAAGCCCACTATAATCCCGTAATCGACGGAGTTGAAAAGGCTGCCTTTGTCCTCGGGATAATCGTAATAGGCGCCCAGTGTCTTGGGTAGTTCCAGCGTCTTGGCATCCACTTTGGCCACCACCATATCGCCGCTTTCTCCGCCACCCGGTGCATCTTTGCGGAAATTGTAGTTCAGGTTAAATTCCAGGTCGCTGATCGTGTTACCAAGGGGCACGGTGCGGCCGCCGGTATAGCTCAGCGAACCGTCGCCGATCGATTGTACAAGTAGCCCGGCATATCCGCCGGCCGATAATTCCAGGTCCTTCCAGCGACCATACACCATTACCGGGAGATCGAGGTAGGCATTGTTGATGTTAATCAGGTACTTGGAGTTGCCGTTGCTCAGCGTGCTGCCGCCGTCGTAGCGGAAAATGCGGTAGGATTCTCCTTCAAATGTGTATTTCGCGCCTTTTTTTGTGTACAACAGTTCTCCGCGGAACCCAAAATAGTCGTTGACTTTGTAACCCAAAGCGAAACCAATATGAAAACCGGTAATCGTTTTCCAATTTTCCAGGTTGGCGCCCGCAGTGTTCAATTCCGATGGACCGTTGATATGCGCAAAGTTCAAGCCGGTTTTAAAACCATAGCGCAACTGGGCATGCGTCGTGTAACATGTGAACATCAGGATAAGAAGGCCAAAGCAGCGGAACAGGCAGTTTTTGCTCCGGAAGAATTGCATCATAAGTATACGATTGTTTTACGCACCACCCAAAACGATGGATGGTGGGCAAAAGTACATTTTTCTGCAACAACCATCGGATCTGGGATGGGGTGCCGCTAAAAGGCGCTACTTTTGCCCCTGGCAACACCCCAACATCCGTTTATGCTTCAACCAGACAGCAACTTTGTGTTATGAAAGATTGGCCCCTTTGGGAAGTTTTCATCCGCTCCAAGCAAGGCCTGAGCCACAAACACGTGGGTAGCCTGCACGCCGCCGATGCTCAGATGGCCCTCGAAAATGCCCGGGATGTGTATTGCAGGCGCAATGAAGGCGTGAGTATCTGGGTGGTAGAGTCAAAATATATGCACGCTTCCACGGAAGATGCCGAAGCTTTTTTTGATCCGGCAAACGATAAAATTTACCGCCACCCCACATTTTATGATTTGCCCGATGAAGTAAAACACATGTAATACCGGCTTAGCCGGCGAATCGCATCCACCAGGACTTCTTTGCTGCCTGTGTCTTGCAGGCGCCTCTATTTGATTCAAAATTGGACACACACCACTTCAACTACCTGCTTCAACTTGGCGACAACGCCCTGATCCTTGCACAACGGCTGGGAGAATGGTGCGGTCACGGCCCGGTACTGGAACAGGATATCGCCCTGACTAATATCGCGCTCGACCTGTTGGGCCAGGCCCGTATGCTGTACACCCATGCTGGCGAACTTGAAGGCAAAGGCCGAACCGAGGACCAACTGGCTTACTTCCGCGACGCACACGAATTCCGCAATGTGCTGCTGGTCGAACAGCCCAACGAAGACTGGGCATACACAATCGCGCGGCAGTTTTACTTCGACGTTTTTAATTTTTACCAGTACCAGGCCCTGCTTGAAAGCCGGGATGACAGCCTTGCTGCCATCGCTGAAAAAGCCCTCAAAGAAGTGACCTACCACCTGCGCTATTCCGGCGAATGGGTTATTCGTCTGGGCGACGGCACTCCAACCAGCCACCAAAAAATACAAACGGCCCTGGATGAACTCTGGATGTTTACGGGCGAACTGACTACCGCCAACGATACAGACCTGCAGGTAGCAGAAACCGGCATTGGTCCGGTCTTAAGCAAGATCAAACCGCTATGGGAGGCAAAAGTAAGGAGCGTCCTCACGGATGCAACGCTGCAAATCCCGGCAAAGGAGTGGATGCAGACAGGTGGGAAAGACGGGCGTCATACCGAGCAATTAGGGTATATCCTTGCCGAAATGCAGCACCTCCAACGCACCTATCCAGGTTTGGATTGGTAAAACCGGCTTCACAACACGCCTTTTTCCAGTAAAGTAAGCGTCAGTTTATCGGCATCCAGCACAGCCCGGATGCCGTAAGGGAAGGTAGCCTGGTGCGCCACATGCCCAAAAGGCAAACCATACACCACCGGAACACCGAGCGACCCAAGCCGGTCGTACAAGGTTTCGGAAAGCGAGAACGAAAAATCGGCGTTTTTCGGCGCACAATCCTCAAATACGCCAAGGGCAATACCGGCGGCTTGCCGCAGGTCGGTGGCCTGCAGCAGTTGCGTCAACATTCGGTCGACCCGGTAAGGCTGTTCCCCGACCTCTTCGATAAAAACGATTTTATCGCGGAATGAAGGCTCGAACGGGGTGCCGGCAAGGGCCGTGAGCAACGAAAGGTTCCCACCGGTCAGTGCCCCTTGGGCCGTACCGGGGCTGATAGTGTAAGGCCGGTATGCTTCGCCGGGCAATTCATCCTGGCTGCCCGGCGCGGCGATGGTGTACGGCTCAAGCGGTTGCATCAGAACGGCTTTGAAATGCGCAAGGGTGTTATCCGGAAAATCAGAAGCGCCCACAGGTCCGTGAAAGGTGGTCAGGCCGGTCCGTAGTCCTATAGCAAGGTGTAATGCCGTTACATCGCTGTATCCGATAAACGGCTTGGGATTTTTCCGGATGAGGTGATAGTCGACCTGTGGCAGCAGGCGCGTAATACCGTAGCCGCCGCGTACACACCAAACGGCATCCACTTCCGGATCGGCGAAGGCCTGGTGCAGGTCGGCAAGGCGTGCCGAGTCCGGGCCTGCCAGGTAGCCGTTCCGGGCGCGTAGCGAGGCGCCGGCTTTCACCCGAAACCCCAAAGTGGCCAGGTTCGTCAGCGCTTTTTCTATTTTCTCGTCGGAGGCCGGGCTGGCCGGGGCAATCAGGCCAATGGTGGCGCCCTCCTGAAGCCGTGCCGGCTTGAGCCAACCGGAAACGGGTACTGGAATTGCCTTTGTCATGGAAGTACGTAAAAGCGAAGCAAGCAACGCCAAACCGGTATGTTGAAAAAAACGGCGACGAAACATGGGCAAACGATTGGTTCGAACAAATAATGCAGTCGGAAAAATAAGTTTTTACCCGAATCCCGATCCGATTATTCCATCCTGATTTTCAAACTTAGTAACCATGAAAAACAACTTCCCGATCCGTGGGAGCGGGATTTGGTGGTGGGTGAGGCGCAAGGATGGCACATAGTAGCACTACAGAGCGGTCAGCCATGCAGACCTGCGTCAAATTAAGCCGCCAAAATCGGGAAGTTGTTTTTTCATCGTTACTTAACTTAGCGCCATTGAAGTATCAACCAAACGGATCATTGATCATGCTATTCGCTATTGGAACAAGAGTTCGATTCCGGTATACGGGTGAGACGGGTGTGATTACCGCTCAACTGGACGATGGCATGTTGCAGGTGCGGTTGAATAACGACCCCGACTTTGAAATTCCGGCCTTCGAAGAAGATTTGGTGCGGGATACCGGTGCAGAACCCGCGTTGCCCGGGGCCCGGTTTGTTCCGGGCAAGCAGACGCCCAAGCCGACTCCGCCGCCGCGCCGGGAAATAAAAGGGCAATATGTGATTCTCAAACCCAAAGGTGTTCAAATCGCCTTTGAACCCATGCCCGGCCGCGATGAAACCGTTTCCCGGTACAAGGCCTGGTTGCTGAACGACACGGCCCTCGAGTTTTTATTTGACCTGGAACTTTTTACCGCGCACAAAACGATTCTGCAAACGGAGGGCAAACTGGCCGCCACGACGGTATTGGAATTGGGCGATCTCCTATACGACGACCTCAGCGACCTGCCGGAACTGGATATTTCACTCCAGCGCATTACCACCGACGGCCCGGATGCACCGTTGACCAAAGGACTGAAGATTCGCCCGAAACAGTTTTTTAACAACCTGCATACGGCTCCGATCTTAAATGTAATGGCGCACCAATTTGTGTTATTCCAATCCTTTGAGCCCCCGTCGGCTGAAAAGGATGCAGTTGATTTACGCGATTATACCCAGCGGATCGTTCGAGAGCGCCGGTTGGAGGCCGACTCAAATGCCACGCCTTTCCGGGCATTTGACATCGAGGAATATGCCAGTTTTATCCCCGAAATCGATTTGCATATCGAGAACCTGACCAATGGTTTTGCCCGCTTGGACAAAAGCCAGATCCTTCGGATTCAAATGCAGCACTTTCAACGCTTTCTGGAAAAGGCCATCCGCCTGGGCGTGCCCCGGGTTTTTATCATCCACGGCGTTGGGGAAGGCAAGTTGCGGGAAGCCATCGCCGAGGAGTTGCGCAGGCATCCGGAAGTGTATAAATTCAAAAATGAATTTCATTCCAAATACGGCTATGGCGCAACGGAAGTAATTTTCCATTGAGTTGCGATACCTGCGCGGTGCGCGTCAAGATCGGTTTGGGCAAAAAAAGAGCCGGTGGAATTGGATTCCGCCGGCTCTTTTTACAACGTTACACAACCGGAAGTAATCAATACTGCCAAAGATCGTGTTCAAAGTTGAATATCTGATTCTTGATACGGTCCGACTCCCATAATGCGTCTACGCCCCGGGCATAATCTTCAATCCGTCGATCGTAAACGTTCGACTCCTTGGTGATATAGCTGGCGAAGTAACGCATCTCAAAGAGGTCTTCCCAGGAAATGGTCGCATTGGTATTGCCGCCCAGGGTAAAGACCCTGTGTCGGGCAAACAATTCACGGGCTTGCGGGTAATACACCCAGAACATCACTTTTTCATAGCGGAAGTTCCCTTCGCTGTCTTTTACGTCGATCAGCGGAGCGATCCCCAGAATGCGCACCTGCATGGTGGACGTTTCTTTGTCAAAGAACCAAACTTCCTTGAGGCGGAAACGCTTTACATCGGCCCAGTTGATATCATTGCGAACGATCTGAACTTTTTCTTCGTAGGTCTCCGGGTCGAACGTGACGATCGTATCCGTTTTAGAAAGCATGGATAATACATCATCCGTGCTTAGCCGTTTGGTAAACTTGTCATCATCGGCCGAATACACGGGCATTTCGCCTTTGGAAGCGGCGTCGGACAAAATTTTGAAAAACGGCTCTTCCGGATAAGCAAACGGAAGGTTCATTTTTTCCCGGACGTCGACAATGCGCCAAATGCGTTTTTCCCAAAAGATGTCACTTTCGCGGATCGGTTGATAAGCCAACACTTGACGCTCATTCATGACTTCTTTTTTCACCACATCATCCAGCGGTGCTTCTCCCGTATCTTCCGGTTCGCTGACTTCCGTTTTTACTTCAATTTCTTCGGGATCTTGAGCAAGCAGCGCAGGCCCGGAGATGAACAATAAAAGACTCAGGCACGTAGTCCATTTAATAAAAGTATGCATGGCTCGCGGTTGGTTGATTAAGATGAAGGAATGTTTAGCAATTTCAGCAAAACGCTTCAGCCGGCATTAGAAACGCCGGCTGAAGCACTTTTATTACCGAATTTTGAAAACTAAATCGCCCAATTTACGGGCTGCAATATCGCCCGGGCATTTGGCCTTAATGTCGTTGTAGTAGTACACGTCGCCAGGAGCAGCCTTTTGGATCATATCCTGGACGTCGGCATTGTAGCGGGCGCCGTTGTTGGTTTTTTCCACAACGTCGGCGCGCTTTTTCTGATAGGCGACCAGGAAGCCGACTACATCACACTTGGCGTCAAAGTCAAAGTTTTGCAATACTGCAGCGATACCGCCTTGTGCTTTGAAGGTACCGTTGGGGATGGCGCTGGGGAATTCCTGCGCGCCCAACAGCGGAACCGGGTTCGGAATCCGTTTGACTTTGTACTTAAACGTTGTCGGCGGAAGGCCGCCGCCGGAAAGGACGATCGTCGCTTCACCCGGTGTGGTGGCGCGCACGATATAATGTGCCGATCCGTCTTTGGTCATCGTAACGCCGTTGGCATTCACTTTTAGGTCGTTGGAGGACACCCCTGCGGCCGAAACCGATACGGGGTTATCCACACCGATGTAGAACACGTTCATTTTGTCCAATTGAACGGAGCAGGAACGCTGGCCAACTTCGTATTGGAATTCTTTCGTGTAGCTTTTGGTCTCTCCGGTCAACGGGTTTTTCACATTGATACTCACCTTATACGTTTTGGTACCGGTGCTGCTGGTACCGGTCTCGTACTTGGCGATACCGTCTTTCATCGGGATATTCCGTCCGTCAACCGAAATGCTGATGTTGTCTGCTTTTTTGCTGAACGCGCTCAGGAATACGTCCGCTTCGTATTTGTCCCCTGCAATAACGTACCCTTTAGGGGCCGAAATAGCCGGCTGGAACTCGTCGAACTTGATATCCTGCAGGTTCATGCTTTGGGCGCACCAGTTCAAAACAGCCGTAGACGAGCTCCGAGCGTCGCTTTGCAGTTTACCAAGCAAGGGGAAAACAGCAGCCACCGGCATTTGCTTGAATTTCAGCTCAGGCCAGTTTTTCGCATCGGAAGTAGGCGGAATCTTTTCGATATCCAGCGGAAGTTGCGCCACTGTAGCCGGATCATTATCGACCAGTTTGGCAAAAGCTTCGCGTGTTTCGCGCACTTTCTTTTCAATTTCCGCACCTAAACCCTGGTTAATGAACATGTTAGTTGGCATGTCCTTGTTCCGGATATCTTTGGGTATGGTCGGATCTTTTTGGGAAGGGCCCTTAGCGGCGTCGAACAGCTTCTGGCGGATTCCATCGATGTATTTTACAAAATCGGCCGAAAGCTGCTGCGCTTGCTGCGCTTTCGTACGGAATTGTTCGTTGGCTTCACTTTTATAAGCGTCTGCCTGTTTATTAATGTTCGTAACGAGAACATCATTGTTACTCTCTACGATACCACGGCTGCTCTTTAGACCACGATCCAGCGAGAAGAATGCATTCATCACCTCGGCGGATACGTTCAACGCGAGCAGTGCGGTCAACACCAGATACATCAGGTTGATCATCAGCTGCCGCGGCTCCTTTGGTATTGACATAAGGCTTTGTCTTTTTAATGTTGAAGATGAAGGAGTGACATGATATACGGTTAATGCTTACTGCCGGCCAATATTAGCCATGGCCGCCAGCATGTTGCCGTATACTGTGTTCAGCGAACCGAGGTTTTTGTTCAACGAAGCCAGTTGGTCTTTGTATGCTTTCACATCTTCTGCGGACTTGGCCATATCAGACATGGCTTCGTTCATCTTGGTGTAGAAGTTACTCATGGATTTGATTTGCTCCTGTGTGCCGGAGAAATCCACCTCTTGCAGCGCTTTGAGGGCGCCCAAGCTTTTCGACATCGACTGCAGTTCGGTCAGCATGCCGCCTAATTGGCGCTCGACCACATCACCGTGCAAGGGAGCAACGTCGGGCATATTCGCCGTCGGGCCAGCGGTAAGCGGCTGGATGCGGGAATTGTAATCGTCAAGGCCAGGATACAATTTATGCCAGTAGTAATCCGGTTCCGGACCGATAATGCCAAGGAAGAGGAAGATGATGGCTTCTGTGGTCAGACCTATGGTAAGCATCAGGGAAGCACCTTCCCAACTTTCGAGTTTAAACAGGGCGCCCAGCAGTACGATTGAGGCTCCGAGGCCGATAATGAAGTTTTTAAAGTACTTAAAGGACTTGGTTTTGACGAAACTCATTGTTTTAAACTTTTAGCAGTTTACAAAAAGGTTGAACTGTATTGTTTTGTTAAGAGGGTGTTAAAAAAACCTTGCAAAGGTAGTGATCGCACCAAAATTTATCCGAAGAAAATTCCGCATCAATTACGTGGTTGTTTTGTTAATTGTCCGCTGTTGGCAAACAATCGCAAAACGTCCAGTCAATTACCGTAATATGAGGGTGTGGAGCGACAAAATCGGAATAGGGCAAAAAACAAAGGGCAAAACGCAAGATTCAGCGCAAAATTTTATTCGCATCGAATTTTTCTTGCTTTTTTGCCCTTTGCTCAAAATTTCTAAGCCGTTTAGAAGTCGTTGATCGACCGGCCGAGGAAGGTCAGCACGCAACGGAATCCAATATAGCATTTAGTCGTATCCTGATATTCCCAGGAACGGGTACTCGTCTGAAGGAAGAACGCGATATCTTTCCAGGAGCCGCCCCGAATAACTTTGCGTTTAGCCGTTTGGGCATCCTCGTCTTTCGCATCGTACCGGATATCCGGGTTGAGGTCGTGCATAAACGAGTAGGCATTCTCGTAATATGCCGTTTCCGTCCATTCGGCCACGTTGCCAGCCATGCAGTACAGCCCGTAATCATTCGGATAGTAGCCGTCTGCTTTGACGGTGTACAAGCCGCCGTCTTCCGGATAGTTACCGCGACCGGGTTTGAAGTTTGCCAGCAGGCAACCTTTGGCATTCCGGGTGTAGTAAGCACCCCAGGGATACGGCGCCTCGTCGCGACCGCCGCGAGCAGCGTATTCCCATTCGGACTCGGTTGGCAATCGGAAGTCTTCGGTATTGATATTGTCACCGGTGTACATATCCCAGATCTTGGCGCGCCAGTAGCAGAAGGCTTTGGCCATTTTCCAGTTGACGCCGACTACCGGGTAGTCGTCGAACGCCGGGTGCCAGAAGTAGTTCCGGGTCATCGGCTCATTGTAGGAATAGGCGTAATCGCGCACCCAGCAGAGTGTATCCGGGTAAATTTTGATTTTTTCCTTGTGGATGAAACTGGTCCGGTTGCTGGTCCGGTCGTGCGCGGCGCGCTGCCAGTCGTACCATTGGAATTCGAAAACGAACTTGCTGACGTCCATCTCTTTCCGGCCGGAGAAGCGTTCATTGCCCTGATAATACAGGTCTTGCAGTTCGTCGGCATTTTCTTCCCAATCGATGTCGGCTTCCCAGTCGATCATTTGCTTGTCGGAAGTGTTCGTGCCGTCGTCTTCGAGGTATTGCTGAAGGGTTTCATGCGCCAACGAGTCGCGCACCCAGTCAACAAACTGACGGTATTCGTTGTTGGTGATTTCCGTCTCATCCATAAAGAAGCCCTGGATGGAGATGGTTTTAGGGCGAGCGACCATTTGTTTGCTCAGGTCTTCATCGCCTACACCCACATGGAGTGTGCCGGAGGGCACATAAACCATGCCATAAGGATTGATGCCCTTCCATTTGGGGCGATCGAGCGCTCCAACTAACTCGCCAGATTGTTTTCGGCCGCAGGAAGCGGCCAGGGCCGCGAGGAAGAGTAAAAGCAGGAGCGATTTCTGTAGTTTTTTCATGTTAACACCCGTGTTTTCCTACTTAATTGTTCGGTTTGGAAAAAGTGGTCGTAAAGATAGAGGATTAAATTCGATGCAAAAAAGAATCCCAAACAAAATTGGTTGATCATACTTTTTTACCTGCGCGAGCAGCAGCATCCTAACGGTTTTTTAACTTTTGCTGGTATGAGCAACCGAATTTTTTTTGCCGGTTAATCGGGCTATCCAAAGATTAAGGGTAGATCCATTATTCCGTTCGGAAAATGTACCTGACCGCTCATCATTTGGGTATTTCAGTTAAAAAAATCTGGGATTGTAAATAACTGGCGGCAATTTGCCTGTGCCAATTGGCTTGTTGAGTTCATAGCGCAACAGCAACTCATGACTTCCGCGATTGGCTACTTCTAAGGGAGAAAGCGGAATATCGAACGAATATGCCAGTAAAGTGCGCTCATTCAGCCGAAGCCCGCCTAATAAAACAACGGCATCCCGCGCCGATGAACGCATGCCCCTAAACGAAGCGCCGGCAAAGATATTTTCCCGCCACCGAAATATCGTGGAAATCTCCGTTTGTGTCTCGGTTAAGTCAGTTTTGAGCAAAACCGATGGTTTTATGCTTAAATCCCGGCTCACTGCTATACGGTAACTTGCGCCGGCCAAAAAATGCCGGATCGGCTGCAGGCTAAAATCACTGCCCCCGGCTTTGGCTGCAAGTAATGGCGCGAATACGGGTTGGGTCGCTACGCTGATCCCCAATTCTTTCCACTGGAAAAACAGCCCGGCCTCCAATACCGGAGCGCCTACCTGAAGTTTCCCTTCAGGTAGCAACGGGTCGTTGTGTGTGAAGGGATCGGGCGAAGCATAGGTGCCGTCCGGAGCGCGGAGTTTCGCCCCATCCAGCGCATACTGCAAATACCCGCCGCTGATACCTGCCGACAAAATAGCCGACCGTCCCAATTCCTGTTGAAAACTGTAACTCAGGACGACTTGGGTGGTACGGTGCGCGCCGATGATGTCGTTTTCCACCCGCATACCCACTCCACTGTTGATCATGGATAATGGCAGGTGTATATTCAGGTGCTGGGTTTCAGGGGCGCCTTTCAGATTGGACCACTGCTGCCGGTACACCCCGGTAGCGACGAGCGTGTTTTCCATTCCGGCATAAGCCGGGTTGTAGGCATACGGATTGAGCATGTACAGGCTAAACTGCGGTGCCTGCTGGGCTCGCAATACACCCGCCATACCGCCCAAAACGACCCATAATAATAATATAGGTGTAGCGCTTTTTCTCATACCTGTAATTTCTGCGTTGAAAACTGGTTTAAGAGGATCGAAGCAATTGGAAAAAATCGTCTACGGTTTGTACTGGTTTTTGACAGGCATAATTCCGGCAAAGGTATATCGAGGCGTCCGGCCCACCGGTTTTGCCAGCGAGTAATGGAATCGATTCCACAGGGTGACGGCCGGCAGCTATTACCTTGTTGGGTAAAAAATGCTGCTGTATCCCGGCGGCTTTTTCAAGGGCATTTTCTCCGATAATCGCAATTTCAGCAACCGAATACACCTCATTCAACATGGCCGCAGCCCACCGTTCGAAAGAAAGCGGATAGCGCTCGACGGCCTCTTTCAACTTTCCGAGCATTTGAGCCGCCAATTCCCGCCACGCTTGCCGGTCGAGCAGCAACCCCAAACGTTGCAGGTTATGCACCATGGTACTGTTGCCGGAAGGAGTGGCATTATCGTATACTTCTTTTTTTCGAAGGATAACGTCTTTCGCATCGGCAGAAGTAAAAAAGAACATGCCCGATTCGACGTCGTGAAAATAACTTAAAACTTGTTCTGTGTATTTTTCCGCCAGTGTTAAATACCTGTAATTGAATGTAATTTGCCAAATATCCACCAACGCAGCGATCAAAAAAGCATAATCATCCAAAACGGCGTCGAACTGTCCATGGCCGTTTTTCCAGGTATGGAACAATTGGGCGCCTTCATCCGCGCGCATATGCTCCAGTAAAAACTCCACGTTCCGAACAGCAGCCTCCCGGTATTCCGGCTTCCCCAAGGCCGTAAATGCCGCTGCGTACCCAGACGCCATCAGGGCATTCCAGCCCAGGAGCACTTTGTCGTCGAGGCCGGGAGCAACCCGTTTGGAGCGCTCCTGAAACATAAGGCGGCGGCTGGCGGCCAACCGTGTTTTCAGGTCGGCGACCGGCAAATTATTGGCTTGCGCAAACGCCTCGAAACCGGTCTGGCGCCACAAGATGTTTTGATGTTCCCAGTTGCCGGCATCTGTAACGCCATAAAAAGCGCAAAACAGCGTCGATTCCTCGCCTAAGATCCGGTCCGTTTCCGCCTTCGACCATACATAAAACTTGCCTTCCTCGCCTTCCGAATCGGCGTCCTGGGCCGCGTAAAAACCACCTGAAGAATGGGTCATTTCGCGCTGGATATAATCCAGCGTTTCTTCGATGGTTTCCCGGTACAAGGCAATCCGGCTTTCGTCGCGGGCAGCCGGAAGCAACGGGTGCTGGAGTAATTTATACGCTTCTGCCAATACGCTGACCAGCAACGCGTTGTCGTACAGCATTTTCTCAAAATGCGGGACCAGCCATTCCCGGTCGGTCGCATAGCGGGCAAAACCACCGCCAATCTGATCATACAGCCCGCCCATGATCATCTTGTCCAGCGAAAACAAGGCATGCTCGAGGGCCTCAGGGTTGCCCGTATGCCAGTGGTAATTCAACAGGTAATGGATGGCCATCGACGAAGGGAACTTCGGCGCGCCGCCAAAACCCCCTTCCACCCTGTCGAACCGTTCCCGCATTTGGTAAAATATGGTTTCCGGCAACGCCGGGGCGAACATCGTATCTGCACCTGCACCAACCGTCTGCATGGGGGAGGATTGCGGCTGAAAAAAGACGGCATCGTTGCGGCGAATGTAATCCAGCAATTTTTCCGCCTGATCCAGGGCGGTTTGCCGCTGGGTCTCCCAAATATTCGCCAGATGCTGCAACACCTGCAACCACGACGGCCTGTTGTAAGCCGGCCGTGGAGGATAGTAAGTGCCGGCAAAAAAGGGCTTTTTGTCGGGTGTAAGAAAACAATTGAGCGGCCAGCCTCCACTACCGGTCATAATTTGGCAGGCTTCCATATAAATGCCGTCGACATCGGGCCGCTCTTCGCGGTCAACTTTAATATTGACAAAACGCTCGTTCATAAAGGTCGCCACATCGGGGTTCTCGAAAGACTCGCGTTCCATGACATGGCACCAATGGCAGGTAGAATACCCGATGCTAACCAGGATGGGCTTGTTTTCGGCAACCGCGCGCTCAAATGCTTCGGGTTTCCAGGCATACCAGTCCACGGGGTTATGGGCATGTTGCAACAGATATGGCGATGTTTCGTACTGAAGCCTGTTCATTTTTTTGGGCGGTTTTGTGATGAATACTTATGCAAACCCGTGCATGTACAGCCCTTTCCGTCCATTTTGTGGAATCCGGCCGCGTAACTATTCAGGCATGACCCGGGAAATCGTCAGGCAGTTCAGGGATCTGATCGACAAATTTTTCCCGTCCGCTGATGATCTCCACCAATCGACGGATGGCTTTGCGCCGAATGGCCCTTTCCAACTCCTTGTTCGGCTCTTTCAGGATATACTGAAATTTCATCGTTACGCTGGAACGGTTCACTTCAGCCACACGCAAATAATAGCTGTTGTCTTTGATGAGCCCTTCAAACGGTTTCAGGGTCTCGATCAGGTTTTGTTCGAGTTCCTCCACCGTAACCAGGTACTTCAGGTCGATCTCGAATTCAATACTGGTGCGCTTGATCTCCCGTTTGGTAAAGTTGACAATATCGGTAGTCATCACCACATTGTTGGGGATGTAAATGACGTCGTCGTCGTCGTTGATCAGGTGGATATTTTGCAGCGTGATGTCCACAATTTTACCGCGGTGCTGGCCAATGCGAATATTATCGCCGATGCTGATCTCTCCCGAAAAGGTTAGGATCATTCCGTTGATCATATTGGCAATGTAATCCTTGGTCAGCAAGACCAGGCCGGCAAAAATGATGGAGATGGAAGTCAGGACCGATCGCACGTCGATACGAAACAGGGACAACAGGCCGATGGCAAGGCCGATAACCAATACAATGGAATAAATCTGTCCGATACCCACGATAAAGTTATCCTCTCCACGCACTTTGTTTCGGCGCCGGTAAAACCACACCACGGTAAATTGAACAAAATCAAGCAAAAGCAAGAAAATAGCAATGCCGGAAATTGCATCCACATAGTATTGCAATGCTGAATGATACCGGTTCTTAAACCCGGCCAGCACAGGGGTAATGTCGATCTCACCTATATACAATAAAATGAGAAAGGCCAGTACTAAAGCCTTCAGTAGCAGTATAAAGTACCGCATGCATTTGAATTATACGCTTATCAGGACTTTAGTCAAATGGCTAAAGTCCTGATAAAGCCGTCGAATACTTTTGCCTTTCACTACAGCCGACGTTCTCTACCGAAGTACGGCTTCCACTCCCGTTACCGGCATATTGAATGCCTCGGCAACGCCATCATACACCACCCTCCCTCTAACAACGTTCAAACCCAGGCGAAGTTCGTTGTTATCCAGGCAGGCTTTTTGCCAACCCTTATTGGCCAACTGGATTGCATAAGGCAACGTGGCGTTGGTAAGCGCTACCGTGGAGGTAAACGGCACGGCGCCGGGCATGTTGGCTACACAATAGTGCACCACATCTTCGATAATATAGGTCGGGTGATCGTGCGTAGTGGGCCGCGTCGTTTCGATACAACCGCCCTGGTCTACTGCCACGTCGACGATCACGGTACCCGGGCGCATGAGGCTAAGCATGTCGCGGGTGATCAGTTTGGGCGCCTTGGCACCCGGGATCAGTACCGCGCCGACGATAAGGTCGTGGGTCTTTACCAGCCGGCGAATATTGTATTCGTTGGAATACATGGTGATCACGTTCGCGGGCATGATATCGCTGAGGTAACGCAGGCGGTTGAGGTTCACATCCAGGATGGTTACCTGGGCGCCCAAGCCGGCGGCCATTTTAGCGGCCTGCGTACCGACAATGCCGCCGCCGATAACCAGCACTTTTCCGGGTTCCACACCCGGCACACCACCCAGCAATACGCCCCGGCCCTTTACGGGCTTTTCCAGGTATTTGGCGCCTTCATGCACGGCCATCCGGCCGGCTACTTCCGACATAGGGATCAGCAAGGGCAATTGGCGGTCGGGGGTTTCCACCGTTTCGTACGCCAGGCATATCGACCCGCTCTTGATCATGGCATGCGTCAATTCCTCGCTGGAGGCAAAGTGAAAATAGGTGAAGACCAGTTGGTCGGGCCGGCAACGGTCATATTCTTCGGCAATCGGCTCCTTGACCTTCATGATCATTTCAGCAATCGCCCAAACTTCATCGGCCGTCGGCAAAATGCTCGCGCCGGCTTCCTCATAATCTTTGTCTTCAAAACCACTACCCACCCCGGCAGTGGTCTCCACATAAACCTTATGTCCGCGTTTGGTCAACTCCAAAGCGCCAGCGGGAGTGAGCGCCACGCGGTTTTCGTTCGTCTTGATTTCTTTTGGTACGCCAATAATCATGGATATCGTTTGATTTTGGTTAAAGAATTGGCCATATGGCTAGGTCTGCGTTACAAGCGGGCAAATATAGGAAGGAATACGGAGTGCGGAGTCAGGAGTGAACAAAGGTTAATTTCCAATGTCCGGCCATCCGGTTTTGCCTCCGTTTTCCGGAGAAAATGAATCCTTCAAACACGCCTGGTGCCGAATGCGGAATGCCGTGGGAAGACAGGTGGCTGAAATAAAAAAAGCGCGTGACATTTCACGCGCTCCGAATTTCTTCAATTCTAAAACAATACTTACACACACTTTAGTTATTTTCTAAAACTGTGCCAGAAATGATTTTTTTTCTTAATTTATAAAAAAATTTTTATTATAGTCTGGTATAATTTGTTTTTCCCGGGCGATTTGGAACATCTGGCCGATTGCGGAACGTCCGGGCACTCCAAGGTCCAGCGTATAATGGGTAACATAAAGGTCGATATGGGCTTGCATCACCAGATCGTCCATTGCTTGGGCATGCGCCCGGACAAAAGGCATGACCGCCTCAGGATGGGCAAAAGCATACTCCACGCTGCGCCGCAGCACCCGGTTCACTTTTCGTTGTACCTCCGCAGGCAGGGTGTTCCGTACGACAATACCGCCCAGGGGAATCGGCAACCCCGTTGTGGATTCCCAATATTCCCCGAGGTCGATCAGTTTGACCAGCCCTTTTTGTTGGTAGGTGAACCGGTTTTCATGAATGATCAGCCCGGCTACAGCCTTTCCGTCAAGAACGGCATCCTCAATGGATGAGAACAGCGTTTCTACTTTGTTTTTGGCCGCCGGGAACGCCAGGCTCAGGAGGAAATTGGCTGTAGTCATTTTTCCGGGTATGGCAACCGGGCCTGCTGCAATGGCTTCGGCAGAGAGGGGTTGGCAGGCGACGAGCAAGGGACCGCAGTTGTTGCCCAAGGCGCTTCCGGCGTCGAGTAGGTTGTACCGGTCGGTCAGATACGCAAACGCGTGATAGCTCAGCTTGGTTATATCGATATTGCCGGCAAAAGCGCGCCGGTTCAGTGCCTCTACATCGTCCAAAACCACTTCAAAATCTAGCCCTTCGGTATCCACTTTACCGTGGATCATAGCATCGAAGATAAAGGTGTCGTTGGGGCAGGGAGAAAATCCTAACGTGAGCATGGTGCAAAGGTAAGGACCGGAACGGTTGAGCCAACCGGCAGATCCAATTTCACAAAACCCGCCTACCCCGGTAATCCGGTATTACCGGGGTACAATTACTGACGGGCACTTACATTTGCGCTTCTGAGCCTTACTGCACATGCCCGGCATACTTTACGAAGACAATCATCTGCTCGCTATCAACAAACCAGCCGGTTGGCTGGTTCAGGGCGATCATACGGGCGACCCGACCTTGACGGACTGGGGGAAAAGCTATCTGAAGGACCGGTATGCCAAACCGGGTGCTGTTTTTTTGCATCCTGTTCACCGGATCGACCGGCCGGTAAGCGGTGCGGTCTTGTTTGCGCGTACCGACAAAGCGCTTGGTCGTTTAACCACCTTGTTTCGCGAGCGGCTTGTGGAAAAGACCTACCTGGCCCTTACACTGAATGCTCCTAATGCCCCGCAAGGCGAGTTGCGGCACTTTTTGCACAAGGAAGAGCAACGCAATTTCGTACACGCCTTTACCCGGCCGACCGGCGATGCCAAAGAAGCGGTGCTGGCGTATGCCTATTTGGGAAAAGCAGGGCCCTGGCATGTGCTCAGCATTCGCCCGCTGACCGGCCGGCCTCATCAGATCCGTGTACAATTGGCCACCATCGGTTGCCCGATCGTGGGCGATGTAAAATATGGCGCTTCGGCACCTTTGCCAGACGCTTCCATCGGGTTGCACAGTGCTGCGATCGCATTCGAGCATCCGGTGCGGAAGGAACCGCTCATTATCCGGGCAGCTTTGCCTAAGTTGGCCATTTGGCAACCGGTGGCAGCATTTTTACCTTGACGGGTGAGGAGCTCAGCCGGAGTACTGCGGTCAAAACAAAAAGCCTCTCCGATGACTGACACCGGGAGGCTCCGAAAACAATAAACAGCAGGATAAACTTTATGGCAGCATACCGCGGATGGAGACGGATCAACGCGTGTCAGACCTTGGCTCCACCGCCCGGAAGTTGCATTATACGTTGCTAATTTTCCGTACAACTTTGTACAGGCGAGTCGTCTCGTTCACTTCTTCTTCAAAGGGGTCGTGGTCAAAATAATTGGCCGAGATGAGTTTGAACCGAACTACACGCCCGCGGTTGTTGTAGATTTTCTGGACATACTTGACCCAGACATTTCCATTGCTGCGCACCGCGTAAATCTCGTTGTCGCGGATATCATTCAGGTTTTCGATGGACCGGCAGACTACGATATCGCCGTGTTTGATGACCGGCTCCATGGAGTTCCCTTCGATCTGAAAGGCCACTAAGCCGGTGCCGCTCACACCAGGGATGGAGAAATAAGTATTATCCTCCGAATTTTCAGCGCCGAGGGTGCTGCCTGCAAAGGCCCGGATCGTGGTAAAAAGTATATTGCCTTCCCCTGCGCTGTAGAATTTGTCGCCAGCCAGTGCATCGCCCGGCGCTTCAAAACCAAATGGATTTCCGATGCCGTGTAAGAGCCATGCTTCATTGATGTCGTAGGAGCGGCAGAAGGATTGTGCCTGACCGTAGTCAATGACCCGTTTGCTGTCGGGGTTGAGGAAAGCCCGGATAATATGCCCGTAAGCCTTATTTCCCAGTACTTTATCCGCCACATCGCCCACACCCTTACCGCTGCGGTCGTTTTTGACAATAGCGCCGCGGTCTTCCAATAATTTGAAGGCTTGTATAAAGCGCTCGTTCAACAAAATGCGATCTTCTTTAATCATAAGGCCCAAATTTTTTCAAGTAGCAGAAAGGCTTCCGGGTGTTATTGCCGACCGGACTGAACCGGTGGCGTTTCCCCGTTTGATGATGCAAACTTAAAACAATTGGTTTTTAAAAACAAAAAATGTCAAAGATTTTTTTTACAACTTTTTAAAGTTGCGACGGTCATTTCCTCTTTTTCACTGCAAATCAATGGATTGGCAATATTACGAAAAGTAATCATTCTAAACAGAAATCGTCGGAAGGGCGACGCCAGGGCAGTTACCGGGCTTTTTCGTTTGACATTTTATTGTACATTTGTTGCTGGAAAAGCACAACGTGAAGGCTCCCGCCCTGCGGGAACACCTTTTTTGTTTTATATGGGTATTATTGTATCGCTTCTCAACCACAAAGGCGGCGTCGGCAAAACGACCAGTGCTATTAATATAGGTGCAGGACTCGTTGAACTCGGCAAAAAAATACTGCTGGTCGATCTCGACCCCCAGGCCAACCTGACCATTTCGCTCGGCATACCGCGCCAGAAGTTTACCATTTACGAAGCCATGCGCGGCGAAGGCGAACTGGTGCCGTACACCCACAAGCCCAACCTGGACATTATTACGTCCTCACTCGACTTGTCGGGCGCCGAAATGGAACTGATCAATGAAGCCGGGCGGGAATACATCCTGCGCGAGTTGTTGAGCCAGTTGGAAGACGATTACGATTATATTTTGATCGATTGTCCGCCTTCCCTGGGTTTGCTGACCCTCAATGCCCTGACCAGCAGCCGCTTCGTCCTGATCCCGTTGCAAACGGAGTTCCTGGCCGTTCAGGGACTGGCTAAGATCAAGCAGGTGATCGACAAGGTGAAGTTTCGCCTGAACAAACAGGTGGAAATGGCCGGTGTGATTGCCACGATGTACGACAACCGCCGCGTGCTCAACCGCGACGTGGTCGAGATTATTCACAAATATTTCGGCGACAAGGTGTTCGGTACCTATATCCGCGACAATGTAGCCCTGGCGGAAGCGCCCGCGCAACGCAAGGATATTTTTGACTACAGCCCCAAATCGCCCGGGGCGCAGGATTACCTGGAACTGGCCCGGGAGTTTTTGTCGCGCGTAGAAGGTATATCCACCCCAGCCGCCCAACAAGAACAAGAAGTCTGAACCATGAGCAAGAAGAAATTCTCCGAAGGTCTGGACGATTTGTTCAAAGACCTGCCTGCCGACGAAGCCGCATGGGGCGCTTCGGCGGATACCCCCGTCCGCGAGCGCAAGGCCTCCCACAAAAATTTCATGCACGATCTCGACGTGCTGCTCCAGGAAGCCATGGATGAAACCCTGGAAAAACTGGAAAACGACCCGCCGGCAGCCTCCACTCCCAACAGTAAAAGCAAATCGACCGCCACTTACCGCGCTCCTATGAGCGGGCTGGATGCCCTTATCCGGCAAACGATCAACGTGAGCGACCTGGCCACCGACGAAGTCACCGGAAAAAAACGCCTCACCGTAGCGGTGGATAAATCCAAACTGGACCAGCTCAAAACCATCGCCCGGCTCGAGAATGCGTACCTGAAGGACATCCTTGTCCACCTGATCGACGACTATATCCGGGAATACACGCAGGAAAAAGGGATTGATTTCTAACAGTTTAGCGTTTTTCAGCCAGATATTCGCCCCCTAGCAGGCCACTGGCCCGACCTAACGCAAAACGCAATACCGGGTATGCGCGCTTACCACGACTTCCGACTGTTTTACAATCAGAGCATTCACCCGGAATTGCTGAACCTCGAGCAACGCCGGCGGCGCCTCGTCCGTTTGCTCGGTTTGTCGGTGTTTCTGTTGTTGGGCGTGATTTTATTGCAGGTGTACATCCACATCTTCGTCGTCACCCTTATCCTGTTTATCCCGATCGGGCTGTGGATCGCCTATCTGGGCTTCCGGGTGCAGGTATATTATCAGGAGTTCAAGCCGAGAATAGTAGGCCTCGTACTCGATTTTATTGACAACGATATCAATTTCGGCTCGTTCCGGTACGACCCCAAGGGGGCTATTCCCGTGGAGCAATTTCTGGCCAGCAAGATCTTTACGCGAGCCGACGAATACGAGGCGGAAGACATGATTACCGGGCAGGTCCGTGAATTGCCCTTTGAACTTTGCGAACTGCGCGTTCGGGAGTTTTCCGATGTGCGTACCCGGCTGGATTATGTGTTCCGCGGTGTTTTCCTGCGGGGCGACTTCCTCCGGGTAGATATGCAGGGGGGGGTGCTCCTGCTGCCCGATACCTACCGCAAGTACCTCAGCCGTAGCGAACGCGCCTTCCACTTGATCGGCGGCCGGCGGGTTCAGAACAACCTGCTGCCCGAATTCGAAGCCTGCTTCGATACCTACGCCACCCCCAACGTGCGGCTGCAGGACGTGCTGTCGGACGATTTGCAACGCGCTATTCTCCAGTTCCGGCAACGGTTTCAGGAGGTGAACCGGCAAAAGGAAATGTACTTTTCGATCATCGACGATAAGATCTATATCGCCCTTACGCAGGACAAAGACTTGCTCGAACCTTCCTTGTTCAGAAATACGGTGAGTTACGAAGTGGTGCGGGAGTTCTTTGAAGACATCAATCTGTTGATGGAAATACTGCGGACGGTGGACGTCATGAATTAAAACACGTAGCATGCGCAAGGTCATTCTCAACCTGGCCGTCAGCCTCGACGGGTTTATCGAAGGGCCGAACGGCGAAATCGATTGGTGTTTTACCGACCAGGACTACGGCATGACGGCCTTTCTCGCCCGGACGGATACTATTATACTCGGGCGAAAAAGTTACGAATTGCTGCTTACCATGGGCGATGACGCCTTTCCGCACCATAAAAAGCATGTATTCTCGCAGCGGTTACCTGCAGTGGAAGCGCCGTATATTTTAGAGCGCAGCGCAGCCGGGCAGGCAGTGCCGCGCATGCTAACCGAACCGGGCCGGGACATCTGGTTATTCGGCGGCGCCGAATTGATCACCGCCCTGCTCCAAATTGGGTTGGTCGACGAGCTGATGCTAGCCATTCATCCGGTGTTGCTGGGCGGGGGCAAACCCATGTTGAACGGGCTACCGGGGCGTATCCCCCTGCAGTTCAGCCGGGCGGAAACCTTTTCTTCCGGGCTCGTGCAATTATACTATCATCGTAGTTAAGCCCGGAAGTGGCGATCGCATGGCCTAATTTAACTCACTGACAATCCATTTCGATGCTCAGGCCGTTGACAATGTTGGTTTTGCATACGAGGAAATTGCCGCGGCCTTCGAACAGATTTTCATTGCCGGCTACGCTCACCCGGTAATACACCCGGTAATACCGCCCGGTTTGATACGTCCCTGCGGATATGGGAACGGCAAACACCTTGTTGGTTGTCGTTTGCAATGCATACTGCGCCACAGGAGACAGGGCCTCATCGACAAGCGCAAATTTGACTTTAACCGGTTCGTTCCCGACGGCGCTCCGGATGCTCAGGAACAAGGGGTCATCGATCCGGACCGGGATTGGAAAGCAAAACAAATTTTTGATAGCAGACGACGACGCGGTGCCGGCCAGGCTGACCGTATCGCTGAAATCCAGCAGGGCGCGTTCCCCGGGCGTGAGGGAAATTGCCCCCCAATCATCGAGATTGGAACAATTGCCGTGTGTTCCGAGCGCCTGGCCATTGACATCAAAAAGTTGAATACAGGAAAAATCCTGCCGGGTATCATTGGTATCCGAAGGGTCGCAACCCAATGCCAGGGCTGTCAGACAAAGCAGAAAGAAACTGTGTTTTTTGTGCATATTTCGCTGTGGTTGCAGCAAAGTTCCGGAATTAGTGGTATTACATTTCACTATTCAACCTGAATTCTTTGGGGTATCAATGGTCCGGTGGCTTATTTTTGCCTGCGTCAAATCGCACCTTAACTTCCAATGGACATTACCGAAGTCTTCTACCCCACCAACCGCACCGAATGGCGCGCCTGGCTCGAAACGCATCATCGGACCAAAACAGAGGTGTGGATTCAAACTTATCGCAAGGCCTCGGGCTACCCTTCTGTTTCGTATGACGAGCTCGTGGAGGAATGCCTGTGTTTTGGCTGGATCGACGGCTCGGTCAAGAAATACGACGAACTGAGCAAGGTGCAACGCATCACACCGCGCCGCAAAAAAACTTTCCTGTCTGAACTCAACCGCCAACGCGTGTGGAAACTCCAACGCCTCGGCCTCATGACGCCTGCCGGTATCGAGCCTATACGCGATCAGATCGGTTCACCGGACGATCCGTTCGACATCCCCGACTGGGTGCTGACCCAATTGCAGGCCGACGCCCGGGTGTGGAAAACCTTTCGGCAATTTCCGCACAATTATCAGCGGCTTAAAATTGGCTGGATCGCCGAAATACGCAGCGACAGCCGCCGGGAAGAAGCGCAGAAACGGCTGGATTACCTGATCAAGATGACCGGGCTGGGGAAAATGTACGGGACGATACCCTAAATACTCCTCCATCAGGTCCATTTGGTTTGGTCCAATCGCGGGTCCCTTTTTTTATCTCCAACCTGGCCAGGACAGCCAAACGGTAAAACCCGATCGCCCCCCTTTTGAAAGGATCTCTGCGCCCGGATGCCATGTCCGGCGCCTCACAAAATCCCCACGGGTACCACGACCTTCAGACTAACATTCCGCCCCATGTTGTACACCCCGCTGCGGCCGGTGGCGTTGTTCACCGCGCCGTATTTAAGCCGGCTGAGGTGGCTCTGGTAGGCCTTGTCGGTCAGGTTTTCCACGTTCAGGTAGAGCGAACACAGCGTTTTGCCGCCGCGGGCGATGTCGGTCCCGGCGCCGAAGTTTAACAGCGCATAAGCAGGCGTCGCCGTTTCCGTGCCGAAGGCGCGATAAAAATGGCGTTGTTCGAAATAGTATTCCAGGCCGAGTTTGACGTAGGCATTGCGCAGGGTGGGGCTGAGTTTCCGGAAATCGGCTTTCAGACCCGACTGCCAGCGCGGCGCGGGCGTAAACGGCAGGTAGCGGCTGCTGTCGGGTTGATTGCGCTGTATGGCCTGCACGTACGAAAACGTGTTTTCGATATGCAGCCAGTCGAGGGGGTGTGGGTGGATGTCGATCCGGGCTTCGCCCCCGAACAGATGCGCTTTGCCCGCCGAAGCGAACCGGAACGTACTATAGCCCGCTGTGAGCGAGTCGCCACCCGTTGTGCGCTCGAGTTTACGCAGGAAGATGAAATTCCGGATGGAGTTGTCGAACAGGTCCACCTCGGCCGAAATATGGTCGGTATTCAGGCCGATAGCGTAGTCGAATTGCAGGCTGTTTTCAGCTTTTAAGTTGGGGTCGCCGGTTTCGTAGCGCAGGGTGCCTTCGTGCACGCCGTTCGAGCCCAGTTCGCCGATATTGGGCGCCCGAAAGCCCCGCGATAAATTGAGTTTGGTATATACAGCGGTCGAAATTTGCCAGGCCGCGCCAAGGCTGCCGGTTACGCCGGAAAAGCTGGAGCGAAAGTCGGCAAACTGCTGCGTGGCGCCGGGCGCCGGGCCGTCCAGACGGTTGCCGCCGGCGTCGAGGTAGAGGTCGAGGCCATGCTGGTGGCGGGTGTCGAAGCGCAGGCCGCCGCTGACGTCCACTTTTCCGAAAGAGCGTTTGACAATGGAGAAAACGCCGGCGTCGAACAGGTTGTACTCCGGTACAAGAAACTCGTCGCCCTTATTTTTCGAGCTTTGCCGCATGCCGTTCACCCCAAACGAGATATTGAACCGGCGGACCTCCGGCAAGTCGTAATGCACGTCGTAATTCAGCGTGTTGAGCAGAAAATACAGTCCGTATTGGTCTGGCGTCAACACATCGCCGTACTCCTGCCGCCGGTTTTGCTGGAAGCCGAGGGTGGTTTTCAAATCGCCGTTGCCCAGGATAAAACTGTTGTTCAACACGGCTTTATAGTGGTGGATTTCCTGAAACGGCACGGACGGTTGGTACGATTTGAAGTCCCGGTTGGTTGCAATGGCGCTGCCTTCCGTTCCATGGGATAGTATCACGGGTTTAACAAACTGCCCGCTGGAGCTGTCGCGTTCGGCTTCGATAATGCCGGGCGTCAGGTGGTAAGCACTCAGCGTGAGGTGGGAATAGCCCCAGGTTTTGTTCAGCCCGATCATGCCATTCAGCGCACTTTCCCGATAGCCGGAGTTGAGCACGTAACCATCGTATTTATTTTGGTAGGCGTGTGCCATTTTGTTGCTGTAGCGCAGGTCCCAGATCAGTCCATGCCGGTTGCCGGCCAGATCGCCGGAATACCCGAACAAGCCGTTGTTGCTTTGGTAATTGGCACTCGCCGTTCCCACAATCCGGCCGTCGGGCGCTGCGGGGGCCGACAAGAAGTTGATGACACCGGCCATGGCGTCGGAGCCGTAGGCCAGGCTGGCCGGGCCTTTGAGGATCTCTACCTTATTCACGCCGTTTTCGTCGATTTCGATCCCGTGTTCATCGCCCCACTGCTGGCCTTCCTGCCGGATGCCGTCGTTCATGACCACAACGCGGTTGTATCCCAGGCCGCGGATGACGGGTTTGGAAATACCGGCGCCCGTTGTGATTTGCGCTATGCCCGGTTGTTTGGCGATGGCGTCGATGATGTTGGTAGAGGTGTTTTGCAGCAGTTCCAGCGGTGGGACGACCGAAATGGAACTGGGTGTTCGTTTTTGTTCGGCAGCGCGTGAGATACCTGTGATGACGATCTCGTTCAGTTCGGTGACTGCGTCTTCCAGTTGAAAATCTTTGGTAACGCCGGCATTCAGGTCTACGGTTTCTGCGAGGGTTTTATATCCGGCAAGGCTGACCTGCATCAGGATTTTTCGCTGAGGCAGGTGATCGATCTTATACCAGCCGTTCATATCGGTGGTGGCGCCCGTTTTCAGGTCGGGAACATAAATAGTGGCGCCGATCAGGGCTTCGCCGGTTTTTTTATCGGTCACTTTACCGGAGAGCGACAAGACATCGGCGGCTTGCCCGGCATTACCCAGGAATGCCATCAGCAGGGCCGAAACAATATATTTCATCGTATTGAATTAAAGGTAGTAAGGAAAGTGCGGCCGTATACCGGCGTTCCTGTACCGGAATTGCCGTTGCCGTACCGGATTTTCACCAAAGCCCATGGATAATGGCTAGCAGCGAAAAGCCTGCTTCAATAAATATTTCCTTTGGAAAAAAACTGCGATATGCAGATCAAGCGCACAGCGCGGGAGGGCCGCGCGACGACACCGAATCGACGGCGGCGGCGAGCAAAAAGGCGGGGGGCGCCGGCGCACAACGATGGGTCGTAGCGGCAGCGAACGCCGGCAAGGCGGAAATCGGTGTCAACTCCGGTATAGCAAACAGGAAGGCGCATATGGAACAGTCGTCCGGTTGATAGCGCGCGTCGTGCAGGTGGGTCGTTTGGCCCTGGTGGGCTGCTTCACAAACCGGCACGGACCGGTGGGCGTGGTGCTGGAAAATCATATGCCCGACCTTCACAGCCCAGGAGGCCAGGAAGATCAGGGTCAAAAAACCCGCCTTAAACCGTGTGAATGCCTGTTGAAATTGCAAGGGCTTAGCCTTAGAGTAGGCAAAGGTACGCATTTTGGGTGCGCGCGATACACGCCAGGGCATTTTTTGCTAATGAAAGGGGTCTGGCAGCCTTCAAGTTGCTGCCAGACCCCCGCTTGATCTATCCTTTCTTTTGTTGTATTTAAAGGCTACGCCGCTGGTCAATCACTTTGACTTTGCTAAAGTCACTCATCCGTTCTTTATGGCGCGACAACTGGCGTTTCAGGGTATCAACCGATGCGTTAACGGCAGATTCAAAGGTCTTGCCGGTTTTTTTATCCATCAACCAACCTCCCGGAACATGCATGCGGATTTCAGCGATTTTTTCCTGGACCCTTCCACCCGAGTCCTGGAGTTTTAGGTGCACTTCCACGTCCACGATTCGGTCAAACAACCTGCTCAGACGGCTCAATTTCTTTTCCACGTAGGTAACTAATTTGGTATCGGCGTGGAAATGCACGGACTTCACGCTAATGTTCATACGCACAAAAATTTAATGGTGAATAAATTGGTCAGTACTTGGTAAATGTTCTGTTTTTTTGGGTCCACTCTTGCATATAATTTGCAAACCCAATTTTACATCTTCTGTTTATCCTGTGCAAACTTTCCAAAGGTTTTTTATTAACCGAGGGAAAAAACCCCGAACTGGTGTTATTTTGGCGGGAACCGGCTAACAAGGGGGCCGAAGCAAATCCGTCCCTTATCACAACGTATAAGGAGGGTTAAAAAATTGCAACCCGAAAAGACAAAAACGTATTTCCTTTCCGAATTTTGACCAAAATCTAAACGACATGACTGACGCGGCTATCGAACCCGTACCGAACCTGTTGGAGGCCGAGGCCATCAAGGCCCTTTTTTACCGGCAACAGCAACACCAGCCCGAGGTTGCCCGATCTACGGCACGGCAGCGGATCGTCAAATTGCGCCGGCTGCATGCCGCCATGTTGCAACACCGCGAGGCGATCAAAGCGGCTATGTATGCCGATTTTCGCAAGCCGCCGCATGAAGTGGACATTTCGGAAACATCTTGCGTCAATAGCGAAATCCGGTATGCTATCCGGCGTCTGTCGGGTTGGCTGACGCCGCGTCATGTGGGGGTGCGCACGCCGCTGCTGGGCTCCTCGGCCACCATCCGGTACGAGCCAAAAGGAGTGTGCCTCCTTATGGGGCCCTGGAATTTTCCGTTCAACCTGAATTTTATTCCGCTGGTGGCAGCCGTTGCCGCCGGCAACAGCGTCATTATCAAGCCCTCAGAACACGCCCCGCATAGCGCAGCGTTGATCCGGCAGATCATTTCGGAGTGCTTTCCGGAGGAGGAAGTGGCTGTCGTCGAGGGCGAAGTGGAGGTGGCGAAACAATTACTCGACTTACCCTTCAACCATATTTTTTTTACGGGGAGCACCGCCGTTGGCAAATTGGTGATGCAAGCCGCCGCCAAACACCTGGCCTCCGTAACGCTCGAACTCGGCGGCAAAAGCCCCGTTGTAGTGGACGAAACGGCCGATCTCGACCGGGCTGCTTCGCGGATCGCGTGGATCAAATGCCTGAACGGGGGCCAAACCTGCATCGCGCCCGACTATGTGCTGGTACAAGACTCCATACATGACGCTTTTATAGAACGACTCCGATACTGGTTCGAAAAATACTATGGGAAAACGGCGGAAGCACGGCGCCAGTCGCCCGATTTGGCCCGGGTAATCCACCAACGGCAGTTCCAGTTTGTCAAAAGCCTGCTCGACGATGCCGTTCAACGCGGCGGCCGGGTGGCATTTGGCGGCTTCAACGCGCCGGAAGAGCGCTATTTCGAACCGACTGTACTGGTGGACGTACCCAAGGACGCTCAGATCTGGGAGCATGAAATCTTCGGGTTATTGCTCCCGGTGCGTCGGTATGACCAACTGGAAGAAGCGATCGCTTACATCAACGCGGGCCCTAAGCCTCTGGCATTTTACATCTTCAGTCGCCGCGAACGCCAGATTGACCAGTTCATCAGCGAAACCCGCGGCGGCGGTGTGTGCGTGAATGAATGCGCCCTGCAGTTTTTCAACCCGGAATTGCCTTTCGGGGGACATAACGCCAGCGGTATTGGCAAATACCACGGCGAAAGCGGCTTCTATGAATTCAGCAATGCGCGCAGTATCGCCCGACAACACAGCCCGTTCCCGACCACCAATGTCTTCCTGCCACCCTACGGCTCCCGGTTGATGAACCTGGCCCTGGACTGGATTACACGGTGGCTGTAGGAATGCGGAATGCGGAATGCGGAATGCGGAATGCGGAATGCGGAATGCGGAATGCGGAATGCGGAATGCGGAATGCGGAATGCGGAATGCGGAATGCGGAATGCGGAATGCGGAATTTTATCATTTCGAGAATGAAAGTACTTGCCATTCCGCATTCCGTATTCCGCATTCTAGAAGAAGCGGCTTCTGTTATCGCGCAGGTCGGCCTGTTTTTTCCAGGCGTTCATGAGGCCCATCCGCAAATTGGAGGTGGTCGAAGAGGTCACCTGTTTACGGAACATTGTAAGATCGGCCGGCGGCGGCACATCGTTTTTTTCGGTGAGCGGTTTTACGATATATACACCGGAATTGCCAGCAATCGGCTGGCTGACGGCGCCCGTATTCAGGGAAAATGCCGTGCCTACCACCCGGGGTTCGGTGCCTGCATTGGGAATGAAGGGTTGCATCATGGAACTGCCTTTGGCCGTATCAACGGTTACCCCCCATTGGCTGGCCACTGCGTTCAGATCGCCGGCGTTTTGCAATTTGCTTTTGATGACTTCCGCTTTCTTGCGGTTTTTGACTTCGGCATCGGCGCGCGGCGTTGCCTTGAGGGTAGCAATGGTCGCTTCCCCTTTCGGCGCGATGCTTTTGAGGGCAGCCACTACGTATTTGCTGTCGAAATAGCCGCCCGCAGGGTCGCGGAAAGAGAACACTTCCTGACCGACTGCATCCACTTTTGTCTTTGAATCAAAGGCCCAGCGCACGATTTCGCGGGCGTCTTCACCCGTTCCCATAGCACCAAGGGAGAAATCATTGGCCTTAAGAGGAGGAGTGGTTTGGAGCGGCAGTTTGGATTGGCCGGCCAGAGTGGTGAGTTCGCTCAGCGTTTTTGCCTGTTGGATCATCGCCAGGGCCAGGTCTTTGGCAACCTGTTGCGTCTGGGTGCTGGGTTCGATGGCCTGTTTCAAATAGGCAGCTTTGACGCCCATTTCGTTTTTGATGAACTTCTTGCCCGTAATTTCAATCAGGTGCCAGCCAAATTGCGTAGCTACTTTGTAATATTTGCCTTGTTCGCCTTCAAAAAAACAAACGCTGTTAAACTCGGGCACCATGGCGCCTTCGGGGAACCAGCCCAGATCACCACCCTTGACAGCCGAGCCGCCATCGGCGCTGTTTTGCTTGGCCAGCGTATCAAAAGGCACTGTTTTGGCATTCAGGATAGCTATTAGGCTATCGATCTTTTTCTCATTTTCAGGGGTGGCTTGCCGGATAAGGATGTGCCGCGCCCGCACAGAATCGGGGATCACTTTGCGGTCAATGATTTTGGCGACATTCCATGCACCGCTCGCTTCATAGGGGCCGATGATGGTACCCAAGGGCAGGTTTAGCATGGAATCGGCTACTACCGCCGGGAGTTCGTTTTTCTTTTTATACGTCGCATCCCAGGTACCATTGTTGGAAACCACATACGTCGAATCACTCGACGCGCTGCGCAAGCCTTCGAGCATCCGCGCCACTGCATCGTGAGCAGCGAGGCTGTCGCTGGCCACCGGCGGTACCAGCACCGTCACATAGGTGATCTGACGGGTTTCTTCCTGTTGATCATACAAATGCGGGTTGTCTTTCAGGTAGGCATTGTAATCGGCATCCGTCAGTTGAACATCTGCATCGGCAACCTTGTCATAAGGGATCCGCACATAATTGAAATCCAACCGCTGGTTATTTTCTTTAAAGGTCATTTCAGCCTGCCAAAGCGGGGTATAGATACCTTTCATGACCATGTTGATAACCTTGTCCTGAAGGCGCTCTTTGATAACCTCGCTTTCCTGCGTTGCCCAATATTCCCAAAACTGGCGGTTTTCACCGCTGGCATAGGCCCGCTGGTCGATGGCTGCTTTGATATTGGAGAGTTGCGCCCGGTTGGGCTGGCCGTCGTCGCCCTTGAAGCGCTCGGCAATGACGGGACTGAGGTTGTTCCCAAACTGAAGGTCGACCAATTCATCTTTGTTTACCCCCAAACCAAGTGCCTCGGCTTCTTTCGTGACCAGTGCATTTTCTACAAAATAGTTCCAAATGGTTTGCCGCACCTGGAAGGTGTTGCCCTTGGTATTGTTGTACATGGTTTTTTCATACTTGTCGAACTCACTGCGCTTGATCTCCATTCCGTTCACCTTACCCAGCGAGTTCACGTCGCCTGCCCGGTAGCGCTGTGCGTTAGACACGATGTCCATCAAGATGAAACCTCCCAGGGCCAGAACCATGAGCACGATAAGAATCCATCCGTTTTTACGAATCGTTCCGATTAAAGCCATTGTGCTGTAATTAGTTGATAATCAGGTTTTTAAATCCAAAAAACATTCGCTTTTAAAAAAGCAACCGCAAAGGTAATTGTTTGCCTATGAAAAAAGTAAAATTTTTAGAACTCATCGCCCGGCGACCATTCCCGGCGGTGGAATGCATCAATGTCATGGAGAAAAATGATTTTTAGTATTCGTCTCATCCGCGCCGATGCCCCTATATTGTCGCCGAAAAAATACTTTGTCTATGCAACGGGAAACATACCTGATTCAACACCAGCACCACAAAACGTGGCTGAACTACCTGTCTTTCTACAAAGATGAAATGCAAATCTTCCAGAAGCGGCTGGAAGAAGTAGCCCTGAAATATTCGAACCCCGAATTTCTGGCATCAGTAGAACACTTTCAAAATCAGTTGATTCTGCAAAAAGAACAACACGACATTCTGCGGCACGACATCAAACAATACGAAAACCAGATCGAGGCATTGTATGAGGCGAATCCGGTTATGGCCGAAAACAGCCGCCCCGAGGCAGAGTTGGTACTGGCCGATCGTGTGGAGACGTTTAGCCGCCTGTTCCATGAAATGAAGGACGAATTTTACCGCTTTTAATCAGGCGATTTGTCATGTTGACGCCCGAACATCTGAAAGGACAAGGCGCATACCCCGCTTACCCCAAACGATTTGTCATGTTGAGCGCAGCGAAACATCTGAATGTTATTAAAATTCGGGATGATTCATGTTTGCCGGCCTGCCCTATGGCCCTTCCTGCAAGGCGTTTGGTTGGACCTTTCCCTTCTTAAAATGATCAATTCCCGCGCTGCCGGTTGGCAAAGCCAATCGATGTATCGGTCTTATCGCCCGGCCGTTTTAACGGGCGTCGTGGATCGCCTGGAGCAATCCACCCGAGTACCGGTCGCCGCCCAGTTGCCAAAACATAAGGCCGCCCAGTTTCTGCTGCCGGACATACCGCATCTTATCCGTTACTGAGCGGGTATCGTCGAAGGTGGCAAACTGCTGTAGTGCAGCGTTGTACGCGTACGGAGCCCGGGCGACAGTGTCGCGGTAAAAAACGAAACCGTTTTTGGCAGAGAGGGTCTCGTCAAAATTCCGGTACGAAACGAAGGATTTGAATTTGCCGGATTGGTAAAGTCCATGGTTCACATCCGGCACCTGTTCCCAAATGCGGGCGTAGAATGCGGCGCCAATCACGATTTTAGACCTGGGCACCCCAAGCGAGTCGAGATACCGCACACCGTAATCCGTCGAAAGCGCTTGCTGCGGTGTCGAATACAGCGGCGTGTGGTGGCCGGTTTGCCCGCTGTAGCCGTTGACAATGTCGTATGTCATCACATTCACGCGGTCGAGCAAGGGCATGACAGCCGCCCAATCCACCGATGCATCAAAGAACTGCTTAAACCCGCCCGCAGCAAAACTGATTTCGTAAGCAGGGCCCAACACCCGCCGGAGTTCCTGAACCAGGAGGGTAAAATGCGCTTTGTCGGCCGTTGCGTACGCATGGCCCGGGTAGCCCTCGATGGCCGGGTACTCCCAGTCGAGGTCGAGACCGTCGGCGCTAAAGGCTTCCAGCAGGCGCTTGACCGATGCTGCGAAGTCGCTGCGGCCTTGTTGGGTGGCAAATACCGGCGAGCAGGTTTCGCAGCCGCCCCAACCGCCGAGCGAGAGCAATACTTTCAGACCCTTGTTTTTTTGCTTCAACGCTACCAGTCGCCGGATCGTCAGGCTGTCGCCAGCGTCGTCGACCGCCAGTTCGTTGCCGCGCAAGTGGAGAAAACTGAAAATAATGTGGGTCAGCTGATCGGCCCGGAATTTATCCACGTCCTCCGCGCCGCCGTGGTAGTAGGCGATTACCGCGGGCGCCGGGTGTTGGGAGCGGATGGCGTGGCGCCCGCTTTGGCAGGCGCAGAGGAAAAGGAGCGGGAAGAGATAGCGCGCTTTCATAGATGGGAGGGCGATGGGCAATCAGGTTGATTTTTGCTCCGCCTGCCAGACGGCGTTACTGAAACGTGAGGGGAAGTTCCATGGTTTCCGCGCCACGCTTGACCTTGACCGTAGTGGTATCGCCTTTTTTGAACGCCGCCAACGCCTTCATGTAGTCCTGCATGCTGTCTACCTTGAACTCGCCCAATCCGACGATGACATCGCCTTTTAGCACGCCGGCCTTCGATGCCGGTTTGCCATTGGTGACGCCGTCTACGTGCACGCCCTCGGCTTCATAGGTGTAGTCGGGCATGATGCCAAGGGTAACTTTGAACCGCGGGGTGTCTTCCGTATTGGTCTTTGTTTCCTGGAAGCTCAGTTTCGGCGTTTTGTCGAGCGCATCGATGACCTGCACCACATAGTCGAGCACGGCTTTTTCGCCAGGGAAGTTGATTTTGTCGGTGTCATCCGAAGGTTTGTGGTAGTCACTGTGTTGCCCGGTAAAGAAAAACAGCACCGGAATGTTTTTCAGGTAGAACGAGGTGTGGTCGCTGGGGCCAATACCGGCGCTGTCCTGTTTAATGGTGAAACCACCCTGGAGCCGGCCGAGCAAGGGCACGAAATCGGGCGCAGTGCCGACGCCGCCGACCATGATCCGTTTCTCATCGTTGAGCCGGCCGATCATGTCCAGGTTGATCATAAAGCTCACGGTCGACAGGTCGATGGTGGGATATTCTGTAAATTTTTTGGAACCCACGAGGCCCAGTTCTTCTCCGGAAAAACAGAGGAACAGGAAGTTGTGCTGTTCTTTTACGCCGTTTTGGGCAAAATACCGCGCCAGTTCCAGCACGCCGGCAGAACCCGAGGCATTATCGTCGGCGCCATTGTGAATTTTACCTTCGGGGTTGGCCTCCAGTGAGTTGTGGTCGTGTCCCAACCCGAGGTGGTCGTAGTGCCCACCGATCACGATGGTGTAGGGTGCGCCGTTGTCGAGGTAAGCGACCACATTCTGGCTATACACTTGGGGGGCATTTTCGGAGAAGCCGCCGTGCGGGTCGAGCGATTTGCGAAAGCCGAATTGATGAAACCATTTGCCATCGTCGCCTTTGGGTTGCAGGCCGGCTTTTTTAAATTGTTTGGCCAGGTAGTCGGCCGCTTTCCGCTCTTCTTTCGTGCCGGTGCCGCGGCCCTTCAGTTTGTCGGACGCCAGATAGGTGATGTGTTTGCGCAGGTTCGTTTCGGAAATCGTTGTTTGCGCGGAGGCGGCATAAGGGGCGAGAAAAAGGGAAAGCAGGAATACAATCAAATATTGCTTCATGGTCAGATTTGCATTTTTGGCAAAAGTAATACCGGCCATCGAGCGACGGGTCACAATTGGGATAAAATGAATGGAGGAGCAAAAATTTACGGGGCTGCTTTTACATCCAGGGGCATTGACAAGCCTTCAGATGGGAACCAACACAGGCGGTCGAGCATCTCCGGGGTGCCGTGGAACACATTCAAATCCACTTTCTGACTGACGCCGTCGATGCAGCCCTCGTTAGAATACTGCCAGAAACTCCACTGGGCGCCACCGCTCAACAAAGGAGCATCGTCGGAATAACGGGCGATCCAGAGCGGGTGGTTATCGAACACACCGGCAAGGTATTTCTCGTAAAAATTTTGATTGGTGTAAATGATCGGCCGCACATTGAGGCTGCGCTCCACGGTTTGCAGCCAGATCCGAACCTCTTCAAGCATTTTATCGGCCGGCATGCCGTCGGTCGTTTCCAGGTCGAGCACCGGGGCAAGGTCGCCCGGTGACAGGTCGACTGTTTGCAAAAAATGAAGGGCCTGGTCGTGCCCGCACCCATAGGAACGGAAATAGTGGTAGGCCCCGCGGCGAATGCCCAGTTCCTGAAGGGTTTCCCAGTTTTGGCAAAAAAGGCTGTCGGTAAAATCGCTGCCCTCGGTCGCTTTCACAAAGGCAAAATGCAGATCGTAACGGTTGGCAACCGTTGCCCAATTGATATCTTTTTGATGATGGGATACATCGATACCCTGCAACGCAGTTACCGGGCCATCCAGCAGGCCGGTCATTTTACTTCCCCAAAGGGGTGCCATCAGGCATATCACAAAACTGAGCAGGCGCATCACGACGATTGTATTTGAAATTACAATAAAAACGCAATCGGTTGTTGCCTAGTGGCACAGGGAGCGAATTTTCACTGCACTTTTTTCATTTCTCCCCATAAAGAGAGGAGCGAAAATAGTGCCTTATTTTTGATTGCCCGGAGCTCGCACCCCAGCTTTAGCCGAAATGTGACACTTTTTTTTGCCCTAACCGGTTGACGGTAAATGGCTTGCAATAAAATTGCATTTTCTAAAAAAGCATAATTATCGGGTATTCCACCTGTCTGCCAAGCAAAATAAATGCCCAATGACCGATCACCCAAATATCATGCCTGCAAACGGCAGGCCGACCAATTGCGGCGCAAGGAGCAAAAAAAATAATGCTGAAAAACAGAAAGAAAAAACAGGGTGCTCCGTAGTAAAAGGTGAAGGATAAGATATCCTGATCCGCTCACCAAAAAATATGCAGCCATGAAAAAGTACTTGTTAAATCTCCTCAGTAGCGCGGTCATCCTGACCGGCCTTATGACCCTTTTCGTCCGGTGCGAATCCGACGCTACCGAACTGGCGCAATTCGATGTGATGGCCAGCCGAAACGCCACTACCGTACCGCCGACCGATGTCTGCCCCTGTCTGACCAGCCAATACCCGCTTGAGCCGCTTTCACCCGCCGAATCGAGCGCTTTGCTGTATATGCGGGAAGAAGAAAAGTTGGCGCGCGATGTGTACAGCGCCCTGGATCAAAAGTGGGGCGCGCCGGTTTTTGGAAATATTTCCGGCGCCGAACAACGCCACATGGACGCTGTGCTTTGCCTGCTCAACAAATACGGACTGACCGACCCCGTGGGGAGTAACCCGGCCGGGGTATTCACGAATCCGGATTTACAGGCCTTGTACAACAGCTTGTCGGCAACGGGCGCCCAGAACCTTTTGAACGCCTACACTACAGGCGCTAAAATTGAAGACCTCGACATCGCCGACCTGCTCAAACGGTTGGACCAAGTGGATAATGCCGACATTGGCGCTGTTTTTGGCGAATTGATGAAAGGTTCCCGCAACCACCTCCGGGCATTCGTCCGGAACATGGACAACCTGGGCGCCACCTATACTCCGGTCTTTATTACGCCGGCGCTGTTTGCGGAAATCACCGGCACACCGCGCGAAACCGGCGGATCGATCTGTGGCGTGGCGTGCCCGAATCCGCAAAACCCCAACTGCAACGGAACCGGCAAATGTAACGGCGGCAAGGGCCCGGGCAAGGGCAATTGCACCGGCCAAGGACCGGGCAAGGGAAAAGGCAAGCAATAATTGCAGCTAAAACAGGACTCCGAATCAACAGCCGCGTCCATCCGCCCTGGCAATTCAAGGGTAGCCCGATACGGCTGTTGATTCGGGATTAAAGCAAAAAGGGCATCGTTGCAAATCACCATTCATGTACACCACAAAAATCGTCTGCGAAGGGCTAAGCGACCAGGAGATCATCCGGAAATCGTTGGACATAACCGACTACTTCGCTTGTTTGTATGAACGGTATGAAGCGCAGTTACTGCGGTATATCAAGCGGGTGGCCTTTGCGACGAATGAAGAAGCAGCCGATATCCTGCAGGATGCCTTCATTAAGATCTGGCGCAATCTGCATGCCATCGATCAAAGCCTGAAATTGTCCAGCTGGATTTACCGGGTGGTGCACAACGAAGCCATTTCTTTTCTGCGGCGAAAAAAATCATTTGGCAAAAACCGGACGGTGGAATGGGACGAGCAGCGGTTTGGCGACATCCCGGACGACACGGTGCCCGGCGCTGCCGAAGAACTGGAAAACAGGGACCGGCTCACCTACCAGATCCTGGTGCAGCTGCCGCCGCCGTACAAGGAAGTGCTGGTCCTGAAATTTCTGGAGAATATGAGTTACGAAGAGATTTCCGACATCCTCAAATTACCGGAAGGTACGGTAGCCACCCGGATCAACCGGGCAAAAAAAGCCTTCCAGAAACTCGCCTTACACCAATAACGCACTTTTTCACCCGTTCGGCTTGCATTATGGACCAGAAAGACAAACTCATACAGACCATCCGCGAGCACAACATCAAGCCCGTACCGAAGGGGTATTTCCGCCTGCGAAACGGGTTGGTTTTACTGCTCTTTGGCGCATTGGTTTGCGCAGGGGCGCTGGCGTTTGCGATCATCCTGTTCAGTATTCAACAGACGGATTTTAACCTCGTCAGCCACCTGAAGCATTCGCGGCTCGAGTTTTTGCTCACTATGCTTCCCTTTTTCTGGATCGCATCCCTGCTTGGTTTTACCCTGGCCGCCATGGCTGGTTTCCGGCACACGCCGAAAGGGTACAAATTTACCTACACCCGGCTGGCCGGCTATAATACGGCGTTGAGCATATTGTTGGGCACGCTGGTGTTCCTGGCCGGCGGGGGCGAACGCCTCGAGCACGCCTTCGACGTGCGGGTGAGTTTGTATGAAAGCGTACAGGAAAAAAAGGTCAAAATATGGTCGATGCCGGCGGAAGGGTATCTCTCGGGCAGCATCGAATCGGCGGGCAATACGACCTTCCGGCTGACGGATTTCAATCAAAAAACCTGGACGGTGCGCTACGACAGCGCATTCATCCCGCCCGTAGTGCTACTCGAACCCGGAGAAAAAGTAAAGCTCATCGGGAAAATGCTGGCGCCCGGCCAGTTCCAGGCCGAGGAGATCCGGCCCTGGGGCGGCCCGGGCATGCGCATGCGCCGCCAGGGTCAATAAGAACATGTTCAATGCCGCTGCCGGCGGATAAAAAACCACCCCTGCGCGGCCATACGGCCAGAACGCAGGGGTGATGGTATATTTCAGCGAATACCCGGTTCGGATCAACGGTTCATCGAGTCCAGGAATTCTTCGTTGCTCGACGAATTCATCATGTGTTTTTTCATGAATTCCATTGCTTCTTCCGGTTTCATATCGGCCAGGTGGTTGCGCAGGATAAACATCCGTTGAAGGGTGTCTTTGTCGAGCAGCAGTTCTTCCCGGCGTGTGCTCGACTTAGTGAGGTCGATACTCGGGTAGAGGCGGCGGTTGGCCAGGTTGCGGTCGAGTTGCAATTCCATGTTGCCGGTACCCTTGAATTCTTCGAAGATGACCTGGTCCATTTTTGAACCGGTGTCGATCAGCGCCGTAGCCAGGATGGTCAGCGAGCCGCCGCCTTCGATGGCGCGGGCGGCGCCGAAGAACTTCTTGGGTTTTTGCAGCGCGGTGGCTTCAACACCACCCGACAGCACCTTGCCGGAAGCGGGCGCCACGGTGTTGTAGGCGCGCGCCATGCGGGTGATCGAATCGAGCAGGATCACCACATGGTGCCCGCATTCCACCATCCGTTTGGCTTTTTCCAGCACGACGTTGGCCAGGCGCACGTGGCTTTCGGCAGGCTCGTCGAACGTGGAGGAAACAACCTCGGCTTTCACGCTCCGTTTCATGTCGGTCACCTCTTCCGGCCGCTCGTCGATGAGCAGGATGATGACATAACATTCCGGGTGGTTTTTGGTGATAGCGTTGGCGATATCCTTGAGCAGGAAGGTTTTACCGGTTTTGGGTTGGGCAACGATGAGGCCGCGCTGGCCTTTACCCAGCGGGGTGAACAATTCGATGATCCGGTTGCCGAAATCGCGGCCCGTGGGGCTGGTCAGCAGGTTGAATTTCTGCGTCGGGAACAGCGGCGTGAGGTAGTCGAACGGCACGCGGTCGCGCACGTCTTTGGGGTCCAGGCCGTTGATTTTGCTTACTTTCAGCAGGGCGAAATACTTTTCGCCTTCTTTGGGCGGGCGGATAGCGCCTTTGACGGTATCGCCCGTGCGAAGGCCGAAGAGTTTGACCTGCGAAGGGGAAACATAGATATCGTCGGGGCTGGTCATATAATTATAGTCGGCCGAGCGCAGGAAGCCATACCCGTCGGGCATCATTTCCAGGGTGCCTTCGCCTTCGATGATCCCATCGAGTTCGACGTCAAATTTTTCAATGACGGGCATCACGACGGGTTCCGGTTCGGCGCGTGGCGCATTGCGCTGTTCGGCGTTTTCAGCGGCTGCAGCAACCGTACGGTTGACCATCATATCGTCGTCATCTTCGGGCATCGGGGTGACCACGAAATCCTCTTCGGCCGTGCTGAGTTTGGCGGCGTCGGGGTCCACGAGGTTGGGGTTGCCGGGACGGTTGGGTTGGTTGCGGTCGCGGAAATCGCGCCGTTCGGGGCGGTCGTCGCGGCGGCCCTGTTGTTGGTTGCGGTCGCGGAAATCGCGGTTGCGGTCGCCTTCCCGGTTGGGTTGGTTGCGGTCGCGGAAGTCGCGCCGTTCGGGGCGGTCGCCCTCCCGGTTAAGTTGGTTGCGATCGCCTTCGCGGTTGGGTTGGTTGCGGTCGTCGCGGCGGCCTTGTTGCTGGTTGCGGTCGCGGAAATCGCGGTTGCCGTCGCGCCGGTTTTGTTGGTCGCGGTCATCGCGGGCGCCGTCGCCTTCCTGGCGTTCGGGTGGGGGCGTTTCCGCCTTTGCGGCGGGCCGGTTTTCGGTTTTCGGTTTGGGGGGGGCGGGAGCCGGGGTGTTTTTCCGGGGGCGTTTGCCGGCATTCTTGTCGGCTTCATTTTGGGGTGGTTCTTTGCGAACCACAATTTTTCTGCCTGGAGCGGGTTCTTCCACCACCGGCACTTTTTCACCGCCGGTTTTTTTCTCGGCGAATGCCTGTTCGTCCAGGATTTTGTAAATAAGATCTTGTTTGGTCAGCTTGTGATAGCCTTTGATTCCCAGCTGGTTGGCCACTTCTTTGAGTTCGGGCACCAGCATGTCATTCAGCTGCAAAATATCGTACATGGCAGGTATGGGAAAGGAAAAATTAGAGGTGCGTCTAGAGAAAATAACGATTGTTTGTGGTGATAACCGGTCATGTGGAATGCCGGCTAGCGTCGGAAAGAACGGTCAGGGTTTTACACAACAGGATGGTTCAACAGGGTGGAGCAATAAGCCGCGTATCAACGCGGCGAAACGGAAGGTTGGTCTTTTGTATGATCAATCAGGTACAACAGGGGATCATGATTCGGCGGGTCTACCGTTCCTTAGTGCAATAAGCCAGAAATCAAACCAAAACAGAGCGGAAAAGTTGAGAAGAGGCGTGCAAAAGAAGGAACGTCCGGAACAGACCCTATCAGAAATGAACGCTGCAAAGATAAGCCTTTTTTGAAATTCCCTCTATCTTGCGCCCAAGAAAAATATAAACGTAAAAATGCTCCAAGTAAAAGTCATTCGCGACGACAAAAAACGCATAATCAACGGTTTGCGCAAACGAAACTGGTCGGCCGCGCAATTAAAAGTGATCGACCGGATCATTCAAGCCGACGATCAACGGCGTACAACCCAAAAGGATTTGGACGATATCCTGGCAGAAATCAACCGCTTGTCCAAGCAAATCGGACAACTCATGGGCCAGGGCCAAAAAGACGAAGCCGAAGCGCTCAAAACCCGGGTCGCCGAACTCAAAGAACGCTCCAAACAACTGGATGAACAGTTTGCCGCCCTGAAACGGGAGTTGGACGACATGCTGTACACCGTACCCAACTGCCCGCATAAATCTGTCCCCAAAGGCAAAACACCCGACGATAATAAGGTGGCCAAAGCCTGGACCCAACCGTTCCCCAAATTGCCTGCCGACGCACTCCCCCACTGGGACCTGGCAAAGAAATACAACCTCTTCGACTTCGAGCTGGGTGTAAAACTCACCGGTGCGGGGTTTCCGGTGTACCGGGGCAAAGGCGCCAAACTGCAACGCGCGCTGATCCAGTTTTTCCTCGACGAGGCCACCAAAGCAGGCTATGAAGAGATCATTCCACCCCTGCTGGTCAATGAAGACACCGCCCGCGGCACGGGCCAACTGCCGGATAAAGAGGCCCAGATGTACACCTGCGAGCGCGACGGCCTGTATCTCATCCCTACGGCCGAGGTGCCGGTAACCAATATCATGCGCGACGAGATCGTGCCCGAAAAGAGCCTGCCCATCAAAATGACGGCCTACACCCCTTGTTTCCGCCGCGAGGCGGGGGCCTGGGGCGCGCATGTGCGCGGCCTGAACCGCGTACACCAGTTCGACAAGATCGAGATCGTCCAGATCGAACACCCCGACCGCTCCTACCAGACGCTCCAGCAAATGCTCCGGCATGTGGCCCGACTGCTGGGTAAACTCGAATTGCCCTACCGTATTCTGCTCCTGTGTGGCGGCGACATGGGTTTCGCATCGGCCAAAACCTTCGATTTCGAGGTGTGGTCGGCGGCGCAGGAACGCTGGCTCGAGGTGAGCTCGGTGTCCAACTTCGAGACCTTCCAGAGCAATCGTATGCAGTTGCGCTACCGCGATGCCGACGGTAAAATCCAGCTGGCGCATACGCTCAACGGTTCGGCCCTGGCGCTGGCGCGCATCGTGGCTGCTTTGTTGGAAAACAACCAAACACCAGAAGGCATCCGGATCCCCAAGGCGCTGCACAAATACACGGGGTTCAAAATGCTGAACTAATGTTTGAGATGCCTTTTTGGGGGCAAACTTTTTTGCAAGTGTTTCGTTTCATTAAGTGCATTTTTAAAACCTCAAACCGATTCATTATCAAACATGGGAATCATATTCATTAGCATCGTTTTTACGGTCATCGGGATGATCCTGAGCGGAACGTTGCGCAGCAAATTCACCAAATACAGCCAGGTGCCCATCACCAACGGCATGAGCGGGGCCGACATCGCCGCCACCATGCTCCGGCACTACGGGATCCAGGATGTGCAGATCACCCAGGTGGACGGTCAACTGACCGACCACTACAACCCGGCCAATAAAACCGTCAACCTCAGTTACGACGTATACCATGGCCGCAATGTATCGGCTGCAGCCGTCGCGGCGCACGAATGCGGCCACGCGGTACAGCACGCCACGGCATACAGCATGTTACAACTGCGGTCGGGCCTGGTGCCGATCGTCAACATCGCCGCCTCCCTCCAACAATATCTGTTCATGCTCGGGCTCGTCAGCATGTCGACGATGAAAAGCCCCATTATTATGTACGCTGTGTTGTTTGTGTTTGGTTTGACCTGTCTGTTCAGCCTCATCACGCTGCCGGTGGAATTCGATGCCAGCCGGCGCGCCTTGGCCTGGCTCGACACCAGCGGCGTAGCCCGCGGCGAGCAGTACGACGGCGCCAAAGACGCCCTGTTCTGGGCCGCCATGACGTACGTGGCCGCTGCCCTGGCTGCACTGCTCCAGTTTTTGTATTTGTTGATGCGGTTTTTGGGGAACCGGAATTGACCGTATGGTAACGGGAGTTTTCCCTGCGATGGCAGGGCTCGTTTTCATGTGCGTATTACTTTGACCACCTGAACCAGATGTCTCGCTCCGCTCGACATGTGGTTCAGGTGTACAATCATTTAATTTTAAAAGCCTCACTCCACCAACACAAACCCCGCCCACAAATACGGCTGATTGCGGTACTTCGCCCGCATCGACTGCTGCGCCGCCCGGAACGCTTCCGGGATCGGTATTTTCGCTTCCAGCCATTTGGTGTAAAACATGGTCATCAGTTCCTGTGTGGCAGAATCGTCCACCTGCCACAGGCTCATGATCAGGTACTTCGCCCCGGCGATCTTGAATGCCCGTTGCAGACCGTACACCCCTTCGTTGCCCTGAATGTCGCCCAGGCCGGTTTCGCAGGCCGAGAGCACCACCAGCTCGGTGTTCGACAGGTTCATCTGGCTGATCTCGTAGGCCGTCAGAATGCCGTCTTCGGCATTGGCCAGGGGTTGGCCGCCCTTCCACACCTGGTTGGCGCCGGCCAGGATCAGGCCCGAGCGGATCATGGGGTGCTCGCTGATTTTGAAAACGCCCCCCTCTTCATTCCGTATTCCGTATTCCGCACTCCGCATTCCTTTCGGGTCGGGAAAGAAATAGCCGTGCGTGGCGAGGTGCAGGATACGGGGCGAAGGGCCTGCCTGTCCGATGCGTTTGAACGATTCCTCCGTGGCTGCATAACCCGTGTACAATATGACCGGTACGTCATTTTTTTTCAGGTTGTATTCCACCACTTTCACCTCCAACTCCGTAGCGCGTAGGTAGCCCCAAGCACCGCCCCGGTTGCTGGTATCGGTATAGGCAAAATCCAGGGTCCCGCGGCTCGAAGATCGCGCCGCCATGTCCGTCAGGCTGGCATTGGCCTGGCGAAGGGCCGTGCTATCCATGTCATAGCGGATACCGCCGTACAATAGTGCAGCGTTTGATCCCGAGGCCTCGGGATTAAGTTCGAAGTTTGAAGTGTCCTGAGTACTCCGTATTCCGTATTCCGCAATGCTGCGGGTGCTGCCCAGTTGCACCAGTTGGTAGCGGTCGGCCAAGGTCGGCTGCTCCAGGCTTTCTTCATTGGTGGGCAGGGGAATGGCGCCCAGGTTGAGCCGGTGCAACAGGCCCGAGGGCGAGAAATAGACGGTTTTCACCCCTTCCATGTCTTTTTCCAGGGGTTGCCAGATGAGTTCGTACAGCGATTTGTGCGGAGCGTCCACGGGCGTTACCCCACGGTCGGCCAGGGTGTAGAGGTTATTGACGTAGTCGGCCTTGCGCACGGTGGTATGGCCAAAAAGCGAGTCGAGTTGGCGCTCTTCGAACAGGGGGATGAACTTTGGTTGAGTGTCGCCGGGGCGCAGAAGGAGGGCTGCGTACATAGTGCTGTCAGTTACCCTTTTGAATTGGTAATAGTAGTGGGCGAATTCAAGGGCCGCCTCGCCTGGGTGGAGTTGGTCGCACACATCCTGCCAGTTCACTTGCCGCATGCCTTCGCCATAGCCGGCCACGGAGCGAGTGAGCTCTTTTTCGAGGGTGTTGGCTTTTTCTTCGAGATCGGCGACGTCTTGACGCTCCACGACGGGTTTGGCGTATTCTGTGGCAAGGCGGTGGTGGTAGGATTTCAGAAGATTAAATTTTTCTGTAGTGACAGAATCGGAAAGCGCCAAGGTTCTCACTCTGTTGGCAGCATTGAGCAGAAAACCTTTGTAAAACAAGATATTGTCATAGCAAATTTGCTCAATACTGCGTCCCGAATCCCAATTAGTCGGGACCGGGAAGGATTTTCTGTTAGCGGATCCTTGAGCGAAGGATAGCATTTCATCTTGGCTAAGAGAAAATTGATGCAGGAAATTATCCAATTCCTGTTCCGATAAGTGGTCCAAGGCTCTGATCATCATTGATTTAATCAGATAAGCAACACTATCATACATGTGCTCGGCTTCCTTATAATTGCCC
>JBGARJ010000083.1:0-14492 GCA_044230315.1 Saprospiraceae bacterium | reverse complement strand
GATCCGCCGAAGGCGGGAGAGACATCTGGAGAATGCCGGAGGGTGACATATTGTTTTCAAAATACGACCTGCATACCCGAGAAACGCTTTTGTGTTTATGAAATGGCTAAAGTCGAACTTAGAACATGTTTGGATTTTCATGCTGTGGCGAAAACGGGAAAATTTCATTTCAGACAAGGCAAATTTTGCAAGCGTATGCGGGCAATCCGCTGAAAAATTTAACGCCGTATGAAATGAAATTTTCCGTTTGGAGCCCAGCGATGAAATTCCAAACATGTTCTAAGATTCGTATTTCACGCAACCAATTCCGCAAATTACTCAAAGTTTCCCTGCCAAATACGGTTTTGCGCTAATTTGCAGGCGTTCATGAAGCGCTTATTTTTCATCTGCCTGTTGGCTTTTTCAAGCCATGCCGCCATGCGGGCACAAGGTGCGCAGTACTTGCTGGAAGCGTACACCTACCGGCAGGGTCTGTCGGACAACCGGGTACGCAGTGTGGTGCAGGACGGCAAGGGATTTTTGTGGGTCGGCACCTCCAATGGCTTGAATCGTTTCGACGGCTATTCCTTCTGGCCATATTTCCCGGTCAAAGACGACAGCACCTCCATATCGAGTGCCCAAATCAACACGATCGTAAAAGACGCGGAGGGCTCCCTTTGGCTCGGCACCGGCAACGGGATTTGCCGGCTTCGCCCGGGGCCCTGGGTATTTGAGCGGGTGTGTTGTTATCCCGGCCTGATCAGCGATCAGCGATATGCCTATTTCGACAATGTTTATCCCGATCCTCAGGGTCGCGTATGGGCGGTGAACAGTTACGGGCAACTGTATTGCATTTTCCCCGATCAGCACCGGTTGGAAATGATCCAATTGCCCGTAGTGGACAATCCGCCGGCTTCCGTTCCGGCCGCCGAACGGCAAAAACCGGCCCGGCCGATGTGGGTATCGGCGTGCACCGATACGAGCATTCTCATCGGAACCAATTACGGCCTTTTCCGCTACAATCCGCAAACCCGCGTTTTTCAGTTTACCCCCGTAGCGGTAGCCTGGCCCTTCGGGCTGAAACACATGCAAGCGGCCGGCCCGGATGCGTTTTGGTGCATCACCTACCAAAAGGGCTTGTACCAGGTGCATTTGTCCTCCGGCCGCGTGGAGCTGTTTCCTTCGCCGGAACCTGCTCCCAATACCTTTATCCAGTTGGAGCAACATCAGATTTGGCTTGCCGGCGCATCCGGGCTCACAGAATGCGGACTGGCTTTCGGATCGGTGGAAAAAATAAAACTGCCGTTCGAAGAAGACCTGTCGCTCAATGCCACCAGCTTGTTTCGCGACCGCGACGGCGCCGTTTGGATCGGGACGGACAACGGCCTGGTCAAGTACGATCCTTATTTGCAAGGGTTCCGGTATACCGAGGTGCACCGGGAAACCTCCACCATTTTTGAAAATGACATTTACGACGTGCTTCACCTGCCCGGTGAAGGGCTATGGTATGTGGCGTCCCGTCAACAGCACGCCATTTTTGTGCTGGACAGCCTCAACCGGCTCCGGCGCCGGATATCGACGCTGCCCCATATCGAACCAACGCGACTGTTTTGCGACAGCAAAGGCCGCATATGGGTCACCACCCGTTACCAGGTGCTCCAACTCGACCGGCGGACGCAGCACCTGATCGCCGTACCCACCCCGCCGCGGCGCGACAACCGGGCCGGCGTAATCTGGTCGGTGGCCGAAGATCCGCAAGGGCGACTGTGGTTCGGCACCTCGCGCGACGGGATCTTTATTTACGACCCCGCTACCAAGCAACTGACCATCCCCGGGCCGGATCAGGGCTTTGGCGCCTTGCGCATTTTTAAAATCATTATCGACAAGGCAGGCGAGTACGCCTGGATTGCCACCGATAACGAAGGATTCTACGAATGCGACCTGAAAACGATGCATTTCACCCGGTATGGCGACGAAGTGACGGAAGGATTAGTGGCCGGCGGCGCCCTCGTGCAGGATGCCATGGGTTGTGTATGGATTGGTACGCCGCAGGGGCTTCTGCGGTACGACCCCATGAGCCCCAAAGGGCAGGCATTCCGCCGGTTTACGGTAGCCGAGGGCTTGCCGATGAATTATGTCGAGGGCGGTATTCGAGATCAGCAGGGGAATTTGTGGTTTGGGGCGGGTGACCGGCTGGTGCGGGTTGACCCGAAATATTTCCGGATCAAGACCTTTGACTACCGTTATGGCGCCAGCCGCACACCATTCGGGTATTGCGATTTTTGCATCAGCCCAAACGGCGAACTGTACGCCGGCGGCCGGCGCGGCTTCCTCCGTTGGCGACCTGAACAACTTCGCGATAATCAATCGCCGCCGACCGTCGTGGTGACCAACCTGCGGGCCCTGCAGAAGGATATTCCGGCCCCTACGGCCAACGTGGGCCGCATTTGGCTGGTGCACGATGAAAACACCTTCAGTGTGGAGTTTGCGGCGCTGAACTACACCTTGTCGAGCGATAACCTGTATCAATGGAAACTGGAAGGCTACGATAAAGACTGGTCCACCCCGTCGAAGCAGCGCCAGGCCAGTTATGCGCACGTCCCCCCGGGGCATTATAAGCTCATCGTAAAGGCCGCCAACAACGACGGCGTATGGAACGAGACGCCGCTTACAATCAGCGTCCAGATCATTCCGGCTTTCTGGCAAACCTGGTGGTTTCAGTTGCTGCTGATCATGCTGCTGGGCGGGGCGGTGTACGGCGTGGTGCGCTGGCGCATCCAGCAGGTGCGCGAGCGGGATCGCCTGCAAACGGTATTTACCAAACGCCTGGGCGAGATGGAAATGTCGGCCCTGCGCGCGCAGATGAACCCACACTTCGTATTCAACTGCCTCAATTCGATCAACCGCTTTATCCTGCTCAACCAACCGCTGGTGGCCTCACAATACCTGACCAAATTTGCCCGGCTCATTCGCCTGGTGCTGGATAACTCAAAAAGCGAGGTGATCTCGCTGGAAAAAGAGATTGAAACCCTGCGGTTGTACATCGAAATGGAGGCCGTGCGCTTCGAGGGGCGTTTTCAGTATGAAATTCATGTAGATGACGCCATTGACGCCGGTAGCATTGATATTCCACCCATGCTGATCCAACCGTACGTGGAAAATGCCATCTGGCACGGGCTGTTGCACAAAAAATCCAACGACGGGTTGCTCGAAATAGCCGTGCACCTGAAGGACCACGACCTGATCATCGAGGTGACCGACAATGGCGTAGGCCGCGCCGTAGCCCAGGCCCTGAAAAGCAAATCGGCCTCCGAGCGCAAATCGCATGGCATGGCGGTCACTGCCGAGCGCCTCAAGCTCCTGAGCAATCTTTACAACCGCGATATTCATGCCCGCGTGGAAGACCTGGTGCTGCCGGATGGTTCGGCCGCCGGCACCCGTGTGGTATTGACGATACCAGCCCTCGGCTGATGCGCAACACGGACATAACACCTGCGCTTGCTGAAGGAATATTCCTATTTTGGCATCGAAGAATATTTTAGACCTGAACCAGGCATCCTAATATCCACAAACATGAAAGCCGCAATTCTCGACGACGAACCGCATAACGGCCAGCTGCTGGCTCACCTGCTCACCCAATTTTTCCCGGAGATCACCGAGATCCGGCAATTCACCAACAGTGTGGAAGCGGTAGGGGCGTTGGAAAGCCATCCGCCGGATCTTTTGTTTTTGGATATCGAAATGCCACAGTTGAACGGCTTCGATGTGTTGAACCGGCTGTTGCCGCTGCGGTTTCGCGTGATTTTTGTGACGGCATACGACAAATACGCCGTGCGCGCCTTTCGGTACAGCGCGCTGGATTACCTGCTCAAGCCTATCGACGTGGAAGAATTTCAGAAGGCCGTCCGGAAAGCGCTGGAACAGGGCCCGCCCCAGGAAACGCAAATCGACCTGCTCAACAGCGCCCAACAAAACAGCGAAGCCGTACCCGACCGGCTTGCGATCTCTTCGCAGGACGGCCTGCTGATCATCGACACCAACGAAATCATCCACTGCGAATCGGAAAGCAACTATTCCAAGATTTTCCTGCGCAGCGGCCAGAAGATCATCGTGTCGCGGACGCTGAAAGACCTGGAAGAACTCCTCGATGCTGAAAAATTCTTCCGGCTTCACCACTCGCACCTGGTCAACCTCCGGTCTGTGCGCCGTTATCTGCGCGGCGAAGGCGGCGAAGTGGTGCTCGAAAACGGCGCCCAACTCCCGGTCGCCCGGAGCAAGAAAGAAGAATTCCTGCGCCGTTTCGCACGGGTGTAGCCACCGCAATTCAGATTAATTCCTGCCTGCTTTCCCGGCCTTTTCAAACGGCCGCGGCTGCCCTATTTTTATTTCCTGGTCCGGGTCAATTTTCACCTAACCTGGAGGGCCGGCTTTTGCCCCGGCGTTTGAGTAAAATTAAATATGGAATTGACCTTGTAATTCGATGTTTCGCAAAAGAATTGTTCAGGATGGATGCTTGTGGTCCGGAAATTTTACCAAAACCCTAATCTCCGCAAATTACTCAGTCAATCCCGCCAACTACTCAAGAGCGCTGTCAAGCCAGTTTGAACCACCCTACTTTTGTATCAACAAATGAAAACAAAGGGGCGATGACCCAAACATCTGCCCCGCTTTTGAAAAACACCGGATGGCCAAATGAAAACAATTACCCACCCAACCCCAAAAACCAAAACCCCTTCACCTGTTAATCAAATGTGAAAAATTGCCTTTTTCAAAAAACCGCCCCAACCTGCCGCTCCCGAACTGCCGTCTTGCCCCCTACAACCCCACAATGCTTGCTGTGTATTCAAAAACAATCAAAGAAAACAATGTCCATGCTTGCTGCCTTCTTATTGTCCACGTCCCCTGAATTATCGCTCGATCACCTCACCGGAGCGCCCATCGTTTTGAAACCATCGGTGCAGGAGCGCCTCAAAACCTCCAGCCAGGAAGCCGAAGCGGCGCTGATCCGCCAGGCCATTGCCGGCAACCAATCGGCCTATGCTGCGCTGGTACGCCGGTATGACCGGATGGTGTATGGCCTGGCCCTCCAGATGGTAGGCAACCGCGAAGACGCCCTCGAAGTTACCCAGGATGCTTTTCTGAAAGCGTTTCGTTTTCTGTCCAGCTACCGCGGCGAGAGCCGCTTCAGTACCTGGCTGTACCGCATTGCCCGCACTTCCGCCATCAACAACCTGCGCCGCGTACGGCACGAAACCGTAACGCTCGACGCCCCGGAATCGCCGGTACGCGCCATGAGTTCCGATATCATTAACGGATACGAAAAAGTGACGACTTCGGAACGCTCCGAAATGCTGCAACGGGCTTTCCGGATGCTGCTCCCCGACGATGGCGTGGTGCTGACCTTGTTTTACCTCCAGGAGCAAAGTCTGGAAGAGATCTGCGAAGTGATGGGCTGGACGATGAGCAATGCCAAAAGCCGCCTGTGCCGCGCCCGCCAACGGTTGAAAACCGTATTGGTGGAGCACTTTTCGGCTGAATTTGGCGAGTGGCTATAAACCAAATGACTCATAATGGAACTCGATTGTATGCAAAATCCCAATAATGGTTTGCCTTTGCGCTGGACGTTCCAGCGCGGCCGGAAGGAACTGACCGACGGCCTTGACACCATTTTTCCCCTGCGAAACGGATACCCGAATTTCCTGGCCGGACAAAAACTGACCGGTCTTAACCACAAATTTCAGCGGCTGTACGACCGGATCGGGCGAGTGGCCGGTATCCTCGAACGCTTCTTTGGCCTCTTCGCCCCGGTCGATCACTTGTGCGACGAATGGCTCCAGGGCCTGCAGATCAACCCCGGCGACCGGGTGCTGGAAGTGTCCGTCGGTACGGGTCGCAACCTGCGTTACCTCCCCGCGCACGCCCGGTATTACGGGATGGACATTTCCAGCGGTATGCTCGACCGCTGTGCCGTCAATGCTCGGCGCTGGGGCATGCGGGTGAATCTCTGCCAGGCCAATGCCGAGTGTTTGCCTTATTGCGACAATTCGTTCGACAGTGTCTTCCACATCGGCGGGATCAACTTTTTTAACGACCGCGGTCGCGCTATCCGGGAAATGATCCGGGTGGCCAAGCCCGGCGCCCGGATCGTGATTATTGATACAACCGAAAAAGAGCTCCAAAGCCAGTACCGCAAGATTCCGTTCGCCCGGCAATACTTCTGCGATGCCGATATAGACCGGACGCGCTTGTACGCTCCGGCGCAGTTCGTGCCAGAAGAAATCCGCGATATCGAGGTCCGGTTGATCGCTGACGGGGCGCGATACCGGCTCAGTTTCGTAAAGCCGGTCGCCCATTCGCTGGCCCCGGCTTCCTGAAGTGCAAATACCGCAACGCTATGCAAACAAACACGATCCTACAGGTTTTCGTAATCCTTTTTTTATTGGGAAACAGGGCTGCCGGTTTGGCGGCCCAATGCGTTTTTGACCCTACTGTTACGGGCGATTTGCTCGTTTGCCCCGAATCGGCTACCATACTCGGCACCCAACCTGCTGATGCCTACCAATGGTACCGGCGCGATTTCCCCAGCGGCGCCGCGCAACTCATCCCCGGAGCCACCGGACCCACCCTTGCGGTATCGTACGCCCAAACGCCCGTATACATTTCAGTGGCCGTCACGCAGGCCAGCTGTACCGAGCAAAGCCCGGAGGTACTGGTGGACGGACGCACGTTCTTGCCTCTCACGGTCCAATCTGCCGGTACTTTTGAAACAGGTCAGAACGGCGAGCAACTCCTCTGTATGGGCGATACGATCTGGCAAATTGCGCTGCCGCCATACTCTCTCAATTTTCAATGGTATGATGGCCAAAATCCTATTCCGGGGGCCAACAACGATACCCTCGCGGTTACGCAGCCCGGTCAGTACTGGCTTACGGCCTCACCAGCAGATTGCCCAAACTATACCGCAAGCCTGGGCCTCCAAATCGCGGTGGAGTGGAGCACTGCGCCTGGCTGCACGCTCCGCACCGGCGAACCCCTGGCGTCATTTGGTGCTGTGGTCATGCCCAATCCGGCACAGGAATCCTTCCTGATCGGTGTGGATATTTCGGGCACCCTGCGGCTCACGCTTTTCAATACCCTTGGCCAGGCAATCCGGCAACAGGAATTTGCCGTCAGCACAGAATTGTATACCGGCGATCTCACTGCCGGCCTGTACAGCCTTCTGCTGGAATCCAAGGAGGGCCGCTTGGTAAAACAGGTGGTGATCCAGTAATAAGCCTGAACCGGCTTATAATTGGAAGACCCCCGCGCTGGCTGCGCAGGGGTCTCGTTCATCAGGCTACCTTTCCTAATGCATCCGGAACGGGCCGTCCCGGCAAAGGCCACATGTGCCTTGTGGTTGCTTGCCTTGAACCGAATGTGTCGTGTCAACCGATATGTTACCTGGAAAGTTCCGAATCGGGTATTTTAAACCGGTAGACAAAATACGGCTTGTGCAGGGCCATGTGCGCCTTGCTTTGCAAGGTCTGATCGGGGATATCGCTATCGGTGAGGTACCAGTACCCATCACTGCCCAGGCTTAACCCGTCGGCCCACCGGATACGGGGGTCTTTAATCAGGGTATGGCCCTTGCCGTCGACCCCCACCCGGTAAATGCCCTGGTGCTCGATGTCGGTGATCAGAACGCCGCCGTCGGGGGCTACCCGGATGCCGTCGCTGAGGGGCTTGGTCGCGACGCGCTCCACCGATGCGGCTATGGCATCATCGGACTTCCCGAAGTCGGCAAGGCTGCTGACGGGTACCCGGTAAAGGCCGTCGTGGCTCATGGCAGCGTAATACACATATCGCCCTTGCGGATCGATATCGATCCCGTCGATGCCGGGCATCAGGTCGGCAAGGCCACCGAAAAAGCGCATTTTCTTTGCTGGCGTCACCGGTACAAACCCCATATTGGTCAGGGAAGGGTGGCCGTCCAGCCGGCTGATGGCCTGCTTCGTTTGTGTATCATACACAACGAGCGAAGGTTTTTTAGCCCAGAAACTGACATCGGCGACAAATACATACCGGCCGTCGGGCGAAACGCACAAATCGTTGAAGAAAGATCCTTTTTCGGCTATGGCCGGTGGAAAAGTGTAGTCGTGCACGATAAGATTCCGGTCCAGATCGAAAGCCAGCAAGCGCACCCGGCCGGTGCCGTGGTTGCCGTGGTCGATGGTCCACAGCCGGTTTTGCCGGTCGACGTATAGCCCGAGCACCGTTTTGAACAAGGTCTGTTGCGCGGCTTCATCGGGGTAGGGCCGTGGCGTGCTGCCGGTAACTTCGAGCACTTTCCAGTGGGCCGGGCGCGATTCCGGATGTACGGTCATGAACACCCGGGTGGGGTAGCCGGTGTCGCGGCTGGCGGCCACATTGCCTACCGGTTCATCGTACTGGAAAAAAATATGAAGCGAATCGGCTGGAAGCCAAGGCGCCGTGCTGATATCAGGGTATGGTTTGCCGCCGCCGTAGCGCAGGTAAAGGCCGGCTGCCGCCAAAAGCAGCAGGATCAGCAGGGGAAGCAGGAAATAACGAACCAGTTTTTTCATGTACACCGTACCTTGAATTAAAATATCGTGAATTGGATCATCTAATACCTTGCGTGGATTTCAGGTGGGATTGAGTTAAAATGTACAAATCCGGAGGGGCCTTGCCCGCCCGGGATGACAACAAATGTTTTGGCTCCAGTCCTCGGGTGCATGGCAGAGTCGCCGGGCGCTTTTGGGATTGTACCCGTTGACCCCCGGCTGTTTGTCTCAACTTGCCATCCAAAATTCTCCTTTTTTAACCGGACCAGCCGTATTCCCCTTTGGCGGCTACCATAAAGTTTTCTATTTGTTGCCGGTACTCCGCCTGGTAGCGGGCGCTATCGGCTGCGGCCCAACCCAGGGTTTCGGCCATGATAGCGGCGGTGGCGGGTATGGCGGCCAGGGTGGCTTGCCAGTCGAGAATTTCCAGCCGGATGCGGCGGGCCAACATATCGCGCAGGGTGCAAGCCATCTCGCTGTGCACGGCATAGGCCACTTCTGCCCCGATAAAGGGATGGCCCGCCGCGAGCCGCTCGCGCCATTCAGTGCGACCCCCACACATTTCGGCCACGGCGGCGGCGGCGCTGCCGTAGTTTGCGACCAGGTGGCGGGCGATATCAGCTTCGAATCCGAACTGTTCGGCAAGCGCGGTCGGGGTTATGGTGTTGGGGTTCGCAGCTCCGGACAGCTCGTAATCTGCCGTTGAACACGGCTCGGTCCGGCCTAACTGGCGGCAAACGGCATCTACGGCGTCTTGCGCCATGCGCCGGTAGGTGGTCCACTTTCCGCCCAGCAGGCTGAACAATCCGCTGTCGACATCTTGTTCCACTTCGTGATCGCGCACGAGGCCTTTGGTGTATTTCTTTTTGGCCAGCAGCAGCGGCCGCAGACCGCCGAACCCGGCTGTTACCTGGCGGGGTTCGATCGTCCGGTTGATGTAAGGCTGCAAGGTGCGCAACAAAAAATCGACCTCTCCGGCTTCCAGTTGGGGCTCGCCGCCCGGCTCGGGCTCATCCTGGTCGGTTGTGCCCAACAATAAGACTCCTTGGAACGGGATAGCAAAAACGACGCGTCCGTCGGGTGTTTTTGGGATGAGCAACGCTGCGTCCGGGTTGCCCAGTACCGACAAAGGCAACATCAGGTGCACGCCTTTGGAGGGGCGTATGCGGAGCGGAAGAGCCGGGTTGGCCAGGCGCCGGACGGCATCGGCCCGGGCGCCGGTGCAATTCAGGAAGCATAGAGCCCGCAGCGTGAACAGGGCTTGCGGAGGGCCGGCGAGGCGGTCCTGTAATGTTGCCGCTTCCAGCCCGCCTGCGCTATTTTTTTCAAACCCCATGACCTCGATGTAGTTCGCCACCACCGCCCCGGCCTTGGCGGCGCTTTGCGCCAGGGCCAGGCAGTACCGGGCGTCGTCGAGTTGACCGTCGTAATACAGCACGGCGCCGTACAGACGCGGATTAAGGCCCGGCAACCAATCGCAGGCCTCTGCCCGCGTGAGCCAGCGGCTTTTTGGCAAACTGTCGCTGCCCGATGCAAAACGGTCGTACAACCACAGCCCGATGCGGAAATAGAGCCCTTCCCAGCGATTAGCCACCGGCGTTACCAGGGCCAACGGCCGGGCCAGGTGCGGGGCGTTTCGCAGGAGGATATGCCGTTCTTCAAGGCCGTGCCGTACCTGCCGCAGTTGGCCGAAATCCAATTTTTTAAAGGCTTGTTCCAGGTAGCGCACCCCACCGTGGATCAGTTTGGTGCTTTTGGATGAGGTTTCGGCTGCAAAATCGGTCTTTTCCACCAGCGCTACTTTCAGGCCGCGCAGTGCGGCGTCGAGCGCACAGCCGGCGCCCGAAGCGCCACCGCCGATAATGCACAGGTCAAATTCTTCGGTTTGAAGGCGGTGGATAGATGCCTGACGGTCCATGGTCTAAGGTTTGCCGATTTGCTGTTCCCAACGCCAGGCATCTTCCAGCGCTTCATGCAAACTGCGCCGGGCCGTCCAGCCCAATTCCAGGCGCGCTTTGCTGGCATCGGCGTACACGGCTGTTATATCGCCGGCGCGCCGCGGACCGATCCGGTAGTTCAATGCCCGGCCACTCACCGACTCGAAGGTGCGCACCAACTCCATCACGCTGTTGCCCTGGCCGGTGCCGATATTGAACACCTCGTAGCAACTGCCGTGGTTGGTTTGTTGCAGGAACCGGAGTGCTGCCACGTGCGCCTCGGCGAGGTCCATCACATGGATGAAATCGCGGATGCAGGTACCGTCGGGGGTGGGGTAGTCGTCGCCGAAAATGATGAGTTGCTGGCGGATACCCGCGGCGGTTTGGGTGATGTACGGCACTAGGTTGCCGGGTACGCCCAGCGGCAATTCGCCGATCTGTGCGGACGGATGGGCGCCGATCGGGTTAAAATACCGCAACGAGATGATCTTCAGCGGTTTACCGGCAGCGGCAGTGTCGCGCAGGATCTCCTCGCCGATCTGTTTGGTATTGCCGTACACCGAAATAGCCGGTTGTACCGGCGTCAGCTCGGTGACGGGGAGCGTATCCGGCTCGCCGTAAACGGTGCAGGAGGAGGAAAAGATCAGATCGCTGATGCCCGCTTCCAGCATGACTTCCAGCAGGGTAAGCGTCGAACCGAGGTTGTTGCGGTAGTACCGCAGGGGCTCCTGCATGCTTTCGCCAACGGCTTTGAACGCGGCAAAGTGAATAACGCCTTCGATCTGTTCGTGTTGGATGATCTCCAGCAACGCCGCCCGATCGTTGCAATCGCGTACATAACAGGGCACGCTCGTACCCAGGATTTGGCGCAGCCCGTCCAGAACGCTTTGCCGGGAGTTGGAAAAATCGTCGATGATAACCGGTCGAAAGCCCGCTTCCGTCAGCGCCACCACGGTGTGGCTGCCGATAAATCCGGCTCCGCCGGTAACCAGGATAGATTTTTTTGTCATAGCAGATCAGGCCTGCGGCAGGATTTCAACGCCATTGGTGAGTTGAACCTCCCAGCATGGCAGGTCTATTTGGATAAAATCATGGTATTCGGCTTGCATGAATGCTGTGAATTGAGGCACGGTTTCCCGGGGCATAAGGTTGAGGGTGCACCCCCCGAAACCACCACCCATCATGCGGGCGCCGATGCAATAATCGAGTTTGCGGGTGGCCGCCACGAGGTACCGTGTTTCGGCGCAACTGACGTCGTATTCAATGTCCAGCCCCCGGTCGGTTTCGTACATGAGGTTGCCGAAGGTGCCGAAATCGCCTTTTTGCAACACCTGGCAGGCGTGCTCCAGGCGGGCATTTTCTTTGATCACGTAATGGCAGCGGTCGAAGATGAGGTGGGGCAGGCGTTTTTTCTCGGCTAGCAACATTTCCAGGCTTACGTCGCGCAACGACCTGATCCCGGGATACAGTGTTTTTAAGATGCGCACACCCTCTTCGCATTCGGCGCGCCGGGTATTGAAATCGGACGAAGCCAGGGTGTGCTTCACCCGCGAGTCGCACAACACAAAGGCGTAGCGCGTATCATTAAACGGAATATAGGTATGTTCCAGGCTGCGGCAATCGAGTTTTATCGCGTGGTGTTCGCGCCCCATGAGCGACGTGAACATGTCCATGATGCCGCAGCGCAGCCCAACGAAATTGTTTTCCGCCCGTTGCGCCAGGCGCGCCATTTGGGGGCGCGACAAACCAAGGGCGAACAGTTCGTTCAGGGCAAACAACAACCCGCTTTCGAGCGCTGCCGAAGAAGACAAACCCGCCCCGGCGGGAATATCGCCGCCCAACACTACATTGATGCCATTTGGCCGGTAGCCGTCCTGTTGCAGTTCGCTGTACACGCCGAGCAGGTAGTTGGGCCAGCCCTTGGCCGATTTGGTATGATCGGCGGCAGTACCGGAAAAGGAATCGTCCAGGTCGGCGGCAATGCACTCGATCCGTTCGTCGTTGCGGGGTGAAATAGCAAAATACAGGGCGCGGTCGATCGCCGCCGGCAAAACGAAACCTTCGTTGTAATCGGTATGCTCTCCGATGAGGTTGATCCGCCCGGGCGCGCGGACGAGCAAGGCAGGCGCTTCGCCAAAATGTTGGCGAAAGGATTGAAGAATGGCTGTAGATGGCATAATGTTGCAAAGGTATGGAATGGAACGGTGCTAACAGTACCGGGCCGGATTTTCCCGTCCGCCAGTACCGCATACGTTGTATTGCAGTATATTGTGGAAAAATCCGATCAATGAAATTGTTCCGGTTCGCATGCGTTGTTTTCCTGAGTGTTTGCGGTGTTCAGTCGACCGCCCAGCACTCCATAACGGTTCGGCCATCTCCGGCCCAACTGGCTTGGCACAACACGGAGTTTTACCTGTTTTTCCACTTCGGGCCCAATACCTTTACCAACCTCGAGTGGGGGCACGGTACCGAAACGGAAGAGGTGTTCAATCCCACGGCGCTCGATTGCGATCAGTGGTGCCGCATTGCCAAACAGGCAGGCGCCCGCGGCGTGGTCATCACGGCCAAGCACCACGACGGGTTTTGCCTCTGGCCCTCGGCGGAATCCACCCATACGGTGCGCGAAAGCCCGTGGAAAGGCGGCCGCGGCGATGTGCTGCGCGAGTTGTCGGACGCCTGCCGGGTGCATGGGCTGAAATTCGGCGTGTACCTTTCCCCCTGGGACCGCAATCATCCGCAATACGGCACACCCGGGTACAACGACGTGTACGCCAACACGCTCACCGAACTCCTCACCGGTTATGGCGATCTCTTCGAAATATGGTGGGATGGCGCCAACGGCGAAGGCCCCAATGGTAAGAAGCAAACCTATGACTTCCACCGGTTTGAAAACCTCGTGGCGGAATACCAACCCGAGGCCATTATTTTCAGCGATATCGGCCCCGGGTGCCGCTGGGCCGGCAACGAACAGGGTACGGTAAACGAAACGAATTGGTGCATGCTCGATACGGCGGGATTTGGCCGCGGCGCTACCGGGCCGCCCGCCGATACCCTGCAACGCGGCCAGATCAACGGCGCACAGTGGATACCCGCCGAATGCGACGTAAGCATACGCCCCGGCTGGTTCTACCACCCCGAAGAAGACGGACAGGTAAAAAGCGCCGACCAGTTGTTCGATATTTACCTGAAATCCATTGGGCGCGGCGCCAACCTCATTCTCAATGTACCGCCCGACCGCACGGGGCGCATCCATCCGCAGGATTCGGCGGCGCTGGTGGCCTTCGGCCAAAAATGCCACGCTGCTTTTGATCACAATCTCGCCAAGGGCAAAAAATCGAGTCCGCCGTACGAGGGCAGATTATTTACGCCCGATCGCGATTTTCCAGCCAACGCCCTTACCGACGGCGACCCGAATACCTGCGCCCTGGTGAGCGCTACCGCCCGGGTTGACCTCGGAAGCCCCCAGGTGTTCAACGCTGTGGTGCTGGAGGAATATTTACCCGAAGGCCAGCGGGTGCAGGCGTTCAGCGTGGAGATATCGGAAAAAGGCCGCTGGCGGGAAGTGGCGCGGAGTACGACGATCGGGCACAAAAAGATCTGCACGTTTCCTGCGGTCACGGCCCGGCATATTCGCATCGACATCCAGGCGGCCAAGGCGCCGGCGTTGATCAGTGAAGTACAGGTGTACCGGATGTAGAGGTGGGGTAGAGGGTTTAGAACATGTTTGGATTTTCATGCTGTGGCGAAAACGGGAAAATTTCATTTCAGACAAGGCAAATTTTGCAAGCGTATGCGGGCAATCCGCTGAAAAATTTAACTCCGTATGAAATAAAATTTTCCGTTTGGAGCCCAGCGATGAAATTCCAAACATGTTCTAAGTTTGACTTTACTACTTTCCCTTCGGTAAGAAGAAATCCTGGCAATTAGTACCTTGGAGTATACCAACCCTCCAAACATGCTAACCTTACCACCAGGATTTCAACGCACAATATCAGTTTTTTCTACTGCTTTTCGC
>JBGARJ010000082.1:0-14713 GCA_044230315.1 Saprospiraceae bacterium | reverse complement strand
CCTCATTGACCTATCGCGATATGGAAGTTTTGTGAAAGGCCATGTGCCGGATGTCTCCCTCCGGTCGACATGACAACACATTGATATTCAACCACATTTATCAGATTTCTCGCGTTGCTCGAAATTCCGGCAGGGCGCGGGGAAATTTCGAGCAACGCGCGAAATCCGTTGGAAATAATTGATTATCATACGATTGTCATGTCGACCGGAGGGAGACATCTGGAGAATGCCGGAGGGTGACATATTGTTTTCAAAATACGACCTGCATACCCGAGAAACGCTTTTTGTGTTTATGAAATGGCTAAAGTCGAACTAAGAACATGTTTGGAATTTCATCGCTGGGCTGCAAATGAAAAATTTAATTTCATACTGCGTTAAATTTTTCGGCGGATTGCCCGCATACGCCTGCAAAATTTGCCTTGCCTGAAATTAAATTTTTCCATTTTCGCCTCAGCATGAAAATCCAAACATGTTCTAACGGTGCCATTACTTTTGGCGCGTTACACAGTTATATCCCCCAGGGGGCCACTTATCAGCACAATTGCATCAACCATAAGGTAGACATTGCGTCTGCGCGGCACTGCAGCTATATTTGGACGAACAGTTAACCTGAAATTGTCCAGCTCAATGACCCGTATATTATTGCCGCTGGCCAGCTTGCTGCTGGTCTTACACCCTGCTTGCCTGAACAATTATACCGAAACGACAGTCAGTTCTGCGCCAGCTCCCAGACACATAGCCGGGCATATAAACGCGCCGCCGGACACAACGGGGATTTACGCGGCGTTCAGCGCATTTTTACGTACCGGATATGCCGACAGCAGCGCTGCCCTGACCCCTTATTGGAAAACCCTGGCAATGATCAACGACACGTCAGGAGCGGTGTCGTGCAGTGTCCACTTTGACGATGCAACCGGCTTTACTGCCTTGTTTTTCCGGAAAAACGGGGCTGAATTTGTATTTCAACTGGTTGATGCGTCCCTTCCGGCCGAGACCATGGATCCGGCACTATTGTCCTGCAAAATCCGGTGAGCGGAACAGGTATTATGGCGCAAACCGGAATGAACCGGGGCTTATACCTGCAACCTGAAAAAGCAATAACCCACCTGCTCCAAGCGGTTTTGCGGGCAAAAACTGTTTGGCGACGGAATATTACCCGGTTTTGCGTTATCGCTCGACGCGTTGCGCGGGGAGCAATGAAGCGCGCAATTTCATCGCTCCAGAATCGTCACATCGCCCTTGATCACTTGTGTAGAGCCGTCCGCCAGTTTTACCTTGATGTAGTACACATAAACGCCCAGGTCCGCTTTTTTACCCCGGGTGCGGCCATCCCAACCCGGCCACACATTTGGCGGGAGCGGGTTGTTCCACGAAAACTGGAGGTTACCCCAGCGGTCGAAAACCTGCACATCCTGTAATTCTATGACCGAGGCCCCCGCATTGACCAACCAGGTATCGTTGAAACCGTCGTCGTTCGGGCTAAAGGCATTGGGTACAAACAATTCAATTACGCGCTCAACAGATATCCGGATCATCGCCTGGGCCGTGCAGCCGAACGTGTCTTCGATTGTTACTTTGATCACCTGCGATTGACCGGGCGTCCACTCCTGTGCCAGGCAATTGGGGCAGGCCGAATCGGGCAGCGGTTGCCAGGTCAGGGATTTCCAGTCGGTAAGGTTAGTCGTCGCTTCGATGCGCAGCGTATGCCCCAACACAACGGAGGTATCAGCCGGCAGGGAGATCTCCGGCGCGGGGGGTAGATTAAGGGTAAGCGTGGAATCCGCTGTGCAGCCGTTGGCATCAACCAAGCTTACCGTATGCGTGCCGGCTCCGATGGCGGGCATGGTGCCGGCAACGGTGTTCCCGTCGAGCAGCACGGTGTATGGCGCCAGGCCGCCCGATGCCATGATGGTGGCGTCCGCCAGTGTGTCGCCGCAGTTGGCGGGTTGCAGGGCCAAGGAAAACTGCAAAGGCGGCGGCGAACCAAGGGTCACGTTGGATGCCGCCGTACATCCGTTGGCATCGGTCACGACCAAGCTATAGCTACCGGCGCTCAGGTTGGCCGTATTGGCCGTAGCGTTGCCGTTATTCCACAAAAACTGGTATGGTGGGGTGCCGCCGTTCGCGGTTGCCGTCGCGGCTCCGTCGGCGGCCCCGGCGCAGCTGACGGCATAGCCGTTAAACGCGGACGTTGCTGTGGCGTTGGTCGTAAGCACGGGTGGAGCGGTCAAGGTGACCGTCACCGTGGCGGAGGCCTGGTTGTTCAGGTCGGTTATCGTGACGGTATAATTCCCCGATGGCAAATTGCCCACTACTACAGGATTGGCCGGGTTGGCAATCTGGCCCGTTCCGGTGTTGCCGGCGCTGCCGGCCCAGTCGTACCGGAGCGGCGGTTGACCGTTCAGGATCTGCAGCGTAAACGACCCGTCGGAGCCGCCGCCGCACGTGGGGTTGGCGCCACTGATGACTACGCTGGGTGCACAGGCGAGCGGGTCGAAAATAACCACAGAGATCAGCAGCGAGTCGCAGCCATACTGGTTTTGAAGGGTATCGATAAAGGTTCCGGCAGTTGAGGGATCGCAGGTGAACGAGGTCACCGTGATCGTGTCGCTGGGGTTAAGCAGAAGGGTCAACACGACCAGCGAGTCGCAACCGTCGACGCCTGTATACTGGGTTTGCGTGGTGGTTGCCAGGGCGGGGTCGCAAGTGAAACCGGTGAGGAAAGTGATGTCGATCAGGCTGGGGTCAAATACAGTTGTAATCGTGACAATGGAGTCGCAACCGTATTGGTTAAACAGGTTCAGCGTGGTCACGTTGGCGCTGCTGGAATCGCAGGTGAATACCGTGAGGTTGACGGTATCGCTCGGTTGCAGGGTGATAGTGAGGATCACGGTGGAATCGCAGCCGTATTGATTGACCAGACTTATAGGGAACACGCCAGCGGCGGCCGGGTCGCAGGTTGTTTGAAACGCCTGAACCGTATCGCTGGGCAACAGGGCGATGGTGGTGATGACCAGCGAATCGCAGCCGTCGGAGCCGGTGTACTGCACCGGGAAGATGCCGGCCTGAGCGGCATTACAGGTCGTTTGGTTTAGGTAAGTGGTGTCCAGCGTCGACGGATCATAGGTAATCGTGGTCACAACCAACGAATCGCAGCCGTATTGATTCACCAGATTTACAGGGAACACGCCTGCGGCGGCCGGATCACAGGTCGTTTGAAATACCTGCACGGTATCACCGGGCAGCAGGGTGATGGTGGTGATGACCAGCGAATCGCAGCCGTCGGAACCGGTGTACGGCATTTGGAAGGTGCCAGCCTGGGCTGCATTGCAGGTCGTTTGGGCCAGGTAGGTGGTATCCAGCGTCGACGGATCGTAGGTTATCGTGGTCACGACCAGCGAATCGCAGCCGTACTGGTTGACCAGGTTTTGCGGGAACACGCCAGCGGCGGCCGGGTCGCAGGTCGTTTGGGACAATTGCACCGTGTCGCTGGGCACCAGGTTTGTGGTGGTAAAGACCAGTGAATCGCAGCCGTCGGAGCCGGTGTACATCATCATGTCGATTCCAGCCTGAGCGGGGTCACAGGTGGTTTTTGTGAGGTAAGTGGTGTCGATGGCCGCCGGATCGAAAATAATCGTTGTAACGACCGTAGAATCGCAACCGAACTGATTGGTATAGCTATTGGTGAAAACGCCGGCGCTGGCCGGATTGCAGGTGTACTGCGTGAGGCTGAGGGAGTCGGAAGGCGACAAGGTGGTGGTGATGGTCACGATACTGTCGCAGCCCGCCAGGGTTTGCAACATGAGCACCTGCACGCCGGTGTCGGCCGGATTGCAACTGACCACCGATAATTGGACCGCATCCGGCTGATTCACCGTAACGGTAACGCCGGCAGTGTCGGTACAGGCAAAGGCATTGGTGACCGTTACCGTGTACGTCGTTGTGGTCAACGGTTTTACGGTGATACCGGCCGACGTGCCGCTGGGGCTCCAGGCGTAGGACGTACCGCCGCTGGCCGTCAGGATGGTGGAATCGCCCGCGCACAGCGTCGTATTGCCGCTGATAGCCGCCACGGGCGCGGCCTTGACGTCCACCAGGGCCGAAACCGCAACCGGACAGCCGAATGCATTGGTGATGATGACCGAGTACGTGCTGGGGCCGGGCGGGCTGACGGTGATGGAGGGCGTTGCCGCGGAGTTGTTCCATTCGTAACTGACGCCGCCGCTGGCCGTGAGCGTCGTGCTGTCGCCGATGCACAGCAGCAGGTTGCCGCTGATGCTGCCCATAGCGGCGGGGTTGACGGTCACCGTAAACGTAACGGGCGTACCTGAGCAGGAGCCCAGCATTGGGGTGGCAGTGATGATGGCCGTTTGCGTGGCGGCTACATTGGCGGCGATAAAATTGATATCGCCGGAACCCGAAGCCGGCAGGCCAATGGCCGGGTTGGAATTGGTCCAGTTGACGGTGGCGCCGGCCGAGGCGCTGAACTGCACCTTGGTGGTCACATTTCCGCAGACGGATACATTGTTGGGTTGTATCAGGGTAGGCACTGGCCCGACGGTTATCGTAAAGGTTTGCGGAGCGCCCGTACAAGCGCTGGCGTGCCGGATAAAATGCCCGAAGGAAACGGGGCTGAAACCGACGCCAATCGTTTGCACGACGGTGTTGGTAGCCGCATCGATCACCGATACGTTGTTGGAACCCACATTGGCCACGTACACCCACTTGCCATCGGTTGTAATATCCACGCCAATCGGCCCAAATCCGACGGGCACAGTGGTCACGACGGTATTGTTGGTGGCATTAATGACCGTCACATCATCCGAATTTTCATTGGTGGCATACACCCGGGTTCCGTCCGGGCTGACCACTATACCATGGGGAGCAGTCCCGGTTGGAATAGTTGTCAGGATGGTGTTGGTCAAAGTATTGATGACTGATACCGTATTTGTAGCCTGGTTGGTTACATACAACCGGGTTCCATCCGGACTGATCGCCAGCCCTTTGTCGCCCGTATTCAATCCAAGGTTGATGGTAGTCGTGATCGTGTTGGTGGCCGCGTCAATTACCAGGACTTCGGAGTTGAAATTGGAAGCGACGTACACTTTGCTGCCATCCGGGCTACACACAATCCCGAACAGGGTGGTTGGCGCGGTGGGAATTGTTGCAATGACTGTATTGGTGGCGGCGTCGATCACCGAGACCAGATTAACATTTTGATTGGTGACGTATACCCGGGTTCCATCCGGGCTGACAGTAACGCCAACGGGTTCATTTCCAACATTTATCGTTGCCACCACCGTATTAGTGCTGGTGTTGATGACCGAAACCGTACCGGGAATGTTGCGATTGGTCACATAAACCCGGCTGCCGTCCGGGCTGACCCATACGCCGTAGGGCGCATTGCCAACGGGTATGGTGGCTACTACTGCATTGGTATTCAGATCAATTACCGAGACGTTATCACTGCCTAAATTCGTGATGTAGGCATACGCCCCCATCGCCTGCGGCGTAACCGTAATCGTGCCCGTTTCAGGTGCAACCACATTGGCGGCCACGAACTGGAAATCGCCGACTCCACTGGCCGCCAGGCCGATGAGCGGGTTGTCGTTGGTCCAGGAAAATACGGGGTTGCCGGTGCCGGTGAAATGCACACCCACTGTGTCGCCCACACAGGCGCTTTGATTGCCGGGATTGTCAACGCTCACACCGGGACTGACGGTGACCGTAAAACTCACGGGCGCGCCGGCGCAAGCGCCGCCCGAGGGTGTCACGGTAATCGTGGCGGTTTGGGCGGTGGCCACATTAGCGGCGTTAAAACTGATGTTGCCGTTGCCGGAGGCTGGCAAGCCGATAGCCGTATTGTCGTTGGTCCAGGCAAACGTAGCGCCGCCGGCGCCCGTAAAATTGACCGCCACGGGTTCGCCGTTGCATACGCTCACGTTGGCCGGTTGATTCACCGTTGAAGCGGGGTTGACGGTGATGGTGAAGGTCTGGGCTGTACCGGTGCAGCCATTCTGCACCGGCGTCACCGTCAGCGTGGCGGTTTGGGTGGTGGCCACGTTGGCGGCGTTGAAACTGATGTTGCCGCTGCCGGATGCGGGCAGCCCGATGGCGGGGTTATTGTTCGTCCAGTTAAAGGCAGGGCTTCCCGTGCCGGTAAAGTTGACCGCCACCGCCGCCCCGCCGCACACGGTTTGATCGGCCGGGTCGTCCACAGCAGGCAAGGGCTTGACGGTGATGGTAAACGACACCGGCACGCCGTTACAACTGCCGATGTTGGGGGTGATGGTCACAGTACCTGTTTGCGTGGTGGCAACAGCAGCCGTGGTCAGGCTGATGTTGCCGCTGCCGGAGGCCGGCAGCCCGATGGCCGGGTTGCTGTTCACCCAGTTGAAGGTGGCGCCGGGGGTGCCCGAGAGACTGATCACGATGGACTGCCCAGCGCAAAGATTCAGGTTGGCGGGCAGGTTCACGGTTGGGGCCGGATTGACCGTGATGGTGAACGTTTGCGGCGTGCCGGGGCAGCCGTTTTCGGTGGGGGTGACCGTAATGGTGGCGGTTTGGGTGGTGGCAACGAAGGCTGTAGTAAAACTGATGTTTCCGTTGCCGGAAGCGGCCAGGCCGATGCCGGTATTACTGTTGGTCCAGGAATAGGTCGGATTATTGGAGCTGGTAAAATTGACGCTTACTGCATTGCCACCGCAGACCGATTGGTTGGGCGGGTCGTCCATCGTGGGGATGGGGTTTATGGTAATCGTAAACGTGTGTTGGATACCGTCGCAAGGGCCGATAGTGGGAATGACGGTAATGGTGGCGGTTTCCTGCACAGCGACATTAGCAGCCGTGAAACTGATGTTACCCGACCCGGAAGCGCCCAACCCGATAGCCGTATTGTCGCTGAACCAATCGAACGATGCCCCGGGCGTCCCGGTAAAGTTTACCGTGACGGGGCTGCCCCCGCAGGCCGTGACATTGTTGGGTTGCATGACAAAGGGCACGGGCGATACCGTAATGGTAAAGGTTTGCGGCAAACCGATGCAGCCGGCCTGGCTCGGCGTCACCGTGATGGTGCCCGTTTGCGTGGTGGCTACGTTGGCGGCATTGAAGCTGATACTGCCCGAACCGCTGGCGGGCAAGCCAATAGCCGTATTGGTGTTCGTCCACGCGTAGGTGGGGTTGCCGGGGCTGGAGAACATAACCGACACAAAATCCCCGGCGCATACCGATTGATCGATGGGCGGGTCGACCGCCGGGCCGGGGTTGACTGTGATCGTAAAGGTCACCGGATTGCCGGTACAGGTGCCGGCGGCATTGGTCGGGGTAACGGTGATGGTGGCTACTTCCTGAAACGCGACGGCTGCTGCCGGGAAACTGATGCTGCCGGTACCGGAAGCACCGAGCCCGATGGCGGGGTTATCATTGGTCCAGTTGAAGGTAGCGCCCGGCGAGCCGGTCAGAGGGATATTTACCGCCTGGCCCGCACATACCGCCACGTTGGCCGGTTGATTGACCACCGGCACCGGCACTACGGTGATGGTAAACGTCTGCGGTGTGCCGGGGCAGCCGTTTTCAGAAGGAGTGACGGTAATGGTGGCCGTTTGGGTCGTAGCCACATTGGCCGCGGTGGTGCTGATATCGCCCGTACCGTTGTTCGGTAGCCCGATGGCCGGGTTGCTGTTGGTCCAGGTGTAAGTGGGGCTGCCGCTCGGGCTGGAAAAAAAGACTTCCAACGGGTCGCCGGCGCACAGCGACTGGTTGGGCGGATCGTCCACTGTCGGGCGCGGGTTGACGGTAATGGTAAATGTGACCGGTGTTCCCGTGCAACTTCCCTGGGTGGGTGTGATGGTGATGAGGGCCAGTTCCGTGGCGCCGACGTTGGCGGCCGGGAAGTTGATATTGCCCGTGCCGCTGGCGCCCAGACCGATCGCGGTGTTGTCGTTGGTCCAGGGAAATGTGGCGCCCGGCGAGCCATTGACCGGGACGTTGACCGTTTGGCCGGCGCATACGACCACATCGGCCGGTTGGTTGGCAGTGGGCGCTGTGATGATCGTGATCGTAAAGGGTTCCTGGTCCGAGCAGCCGAGCGGGCCGTTGTGGTCATAGGCGTACAGCGTGGTGTTGGAACTGATCTCGTCGCCCGGGTTGTATTGCGTGCCGGTGCCGTTCGGGCCGGTATAATAGGCGGCATTGGGTGTCAGGTTGGTGCCGGTGATGGGCGGCAGCGTGTAGGTTCCGCAAATAGCCACGTTGGCGATAGGGCTGATGTTGGGTGGAAACATCGTGGCCGGTGCAACAGGCGGCACGATACAGCCGCCGTTGCCGTAGGTATTGGTGAAGGGCAGGTAATAGGCCCCGTTGCCGCCCACCAGGCTGGCGAGGTTGTAGGTTATGGTTTGCACGCAGGTGCCTGCAATCGAGAAATTAGTGGTTCGGGTGCCGCCGCCGCCGCCGTTGGTGAACCCGCCGGCCGAGCGCGTGCAACTGCTGGCGATGACATAGATGCACTGCCCGGCGCTGCACAGGGAGCTGAAGTTGTAGTTGTTATTGGTGGCGTTAAAACTGGTTTGCAAAATGACGACGGCGTTTGCGGGGATGTCGACGCCCGGCCCAACAGCGATCAGGTTGCTGCAACCGGTAAATGCGGCCGTATTACCGGTAGTCAGGCCGCAGGGGGTAGGGTCGGCCGACCAGTTGCCGTTGTCTGTATTGATATCGTTGTTGTTGGGCCCGAGAATGTTGTTGTTCACATCGAAGTCCAACTGAATATCCGACGTATTGAACCCTGCGCCGGAACGGATAACCACGAATTCGTTGAGTTGCTCCGTGCCGCAGGCATCTACCATAATTGCCTCTATTTGAGGGCATTGTGCTTTAATGTGCGTGGGGGCGAAGCCAAAGGAAAGGGCCAGGAGAGCGACGATTACGGGTTGGCGTTTCGTACTTGTCATAGTGCAGAAAGGGAGGAAGGTTCCATATTGTAGGTGAAAGATCGGGGAACCGAACAGCGCAGCCGGAAACGGATTACACGCCTGTCCGAAAACTACCGATGCCTGTAAAACTATCTGCTAAAATCATGCTTTGTTCATTTTTCAGCCCGCAGGCGCCTGGCTGCCACCTGAAAAATTGCCTTGCCTGATTTCACGATCCGGCCTTTTCAGCCTCCATGGAGGTTTTCGGACAGGCGCTGAAAAGGAACGACAAAGGTAGGCTGGCTCGTTTGCCTTTGGTCAAATTTGAGGCGTTAAATAATGTTTTCTTTTGACCATACCGATATGAAAAAAGCGCGCGTCCAACCCAATCAAAATTTTTATTCAAAATTAATTGGACTTATATTTTTTTAACATATATATTTGGTCCGGTTTTAAAATACCCCTTGACCATGCGAAGACCTATTTTATTTTCTTTCCTAGTCCTTTTTCCATTTTTCTCTCTTTTGTCGGCTCAGGAACCCCTGGGCATTGACACCTCGCGCAGAAGCCTGTACAGCGGGCTTTATTTCGGCGAGGAGCTCTACCGCTTCGGCGGCGACGAACAGGTGGAGCAAATGGTAGACGAAATTTGCCTGGTGTCGGGCAACAAAGAGCGCAAATTCGAAGTCGTCAACGCCAATGTGCCCAACGTGGCCGCAGTGCTCAGCGGCAAAACAGCCTACCTGCTGTACGACCGGCGTTTCTTCTTCGACAACCGCCTCAACCGCACCCTGCTGTACGCCCTGCTGTCGCAGGAAATCGGCCACCTGCTCCGCGGGCACCAGTTGAATAACAAATTCCGCATGCGGGAAGAAACCGAAGCGGATGAGTTCATGGGCCGAGCGCTCATGCGGCTCGACAGTTCGGTACGGCTCGAAAGTGTGCTCGATATCATCCGGGAACAGCCGTTTTCCTATACCCAAATCCCCTGGGCCGAACGGGAAGCCGCCATCCGGCGGGGCTGGGAGCGGGCTTCCGCGCTGATGGACGGACCCGGTTTTGGAGTGAACCACGACAACATCGAGGCGCTTCCCCTGCCGCGTTTTCAACCCAAAGGTTGCCCCGACCGCATCCCGCTCAACCGCCAACGATTCACGCAGTGCCGTACATTCCGGGACGTGGATGTAAAACTGTGCCGGGCGCTCGACGCCAAAGGCTATACCCAACGCAGTTATTTCTGTGTGAAAAACGGGTTTGCGCTGGTCACCGGCGTCGAACAGTTTGTCAATACCGGCCGCTCGGTCTCGGGCGACACGCGTTGGCAGGACTGCCCCCGCAAAGACCGGTTTGAAGGCGTGCTGGATTACCTGATGTCGATCGTTTCCCCACAACCGGCGCGGTTCCGGGTGTTCGTGTTTGTCGTGACAGACCAACCGGGCATGCAATACGAAGCCGGCTGTGTCAATACCGCACAGGCAAAGGAATGGCTTCGGGAAGGCGGCGACTGGCTGCCGGAAAGTTTGGCCAATCAATTATACACCCGCAACCATTCGGTGCGGGCACTGGTGTATGAATTTAAAGCCCCTGAAAGCACCCAAAAGATCAGGGAAGTTTGTCAGGATCGCCTGCCGGTGCAGACGCACCTCGAACAGTCCGGCATCCTGTCCGGTATCCATTAAGGTCGGGCTGATACCCGGCCGGAAAAACGCTTAGAACCTGTCTATGTGGACTTTACTGACTCAGACGCGCAAAACCTGCCTGTGGTTGTGGTTGACGTTTACCGCGGCGATCACGCTGCTGACTTTTTTGCAAACGGCGCTGGGTCGGCTGGAAGAAATAGAGCCCCTGGCATGGCTTTGGGTGATGGTGCTGCTGGTGCCGGGGTTGACCCTGTTGTTCATCAGTGTGTTGCTCAACCGCTTTCCATCGAAAATCGTCCCCAAAGCCGTGCATTTAGCCTTGTGGTTGAGTACGTTAGCCTATTTGCTCCTGGCGCTCGCCACGATCCTGGCCGAACCGATGGCCCTGATGAACGGGCAAAGTATAGAAGGACACCTCAAACAGTCGCTGTGGTGGATGTTGCCATTCAATGGCCTGCTTTTATTGGGATTCTGGCTGGCTTTTGTACGTCGGGCGCCCTTGTTTGTTCCCGATGAAAAAATCATTCTCGACGTTGCCGGCACGCAGGCGGAAGCCGCCCGCAAAAAAGGCAATCTGACCCGCAGCCAATGTTTTGAAGAGGTGGCGGCGGGCAATTTGCCGGCCGCCATGGAGCAGTTAAAACAACACCTTTCCGAGGGTCGAAGCGAACGAAACGACCTGGCGGTACTGATGGGTGAATATAAAAACCTCGTGCGCAACAAAGACCTGAACACCATCGAGCCTGCCGAAGCCCAGCGCCAGTTGAACCGAATTACCATGGCGGTTTTGAACCTGATCGGCCAGTTGTAAAACCGGCCGGCCCACGCAAATGAGTTGAGACAAACACTACGCTGCCGACTAATCCCTGTGTCGTTAACCAAAAAAATCCGGTATGATGCCTCCCTTCAGAATTTTTGTCTCAACCCTCGGGATTCTGCTTTCCACCCTTGGAATGGCACAAAACGCCGCTTCCGTACCGGCGACCGCCGACCCCGGCGAGCGCGTGCGCCTGATCGTGCGCGACGTGCTGGAAGCCGGCGGCTACCCGACGCTCGAAATCCGCCTGCGCGAAGACCGGGTGATCCGCAACGCCATGGCCACGCTGGAAGGCCGCGACCGGTACATCAAGTACAACCCGGACTTTGTGGCGCAATTCGCCCGGAATGCCCAAACGCAATACGCCACCTATGCGCTCTTTGCCCATGAGATCGGCCACCATGCCCTGAACCACGATTTCGCCGAACGGGACTGCGGCAAGCGAAAAAAAATGGAACTGCAGGCCGATGAGTTTGCCGGCCGGGTCCTGAACATGTTGTGCATCCCGCTCGAAGACGCCACCGCGGGATTTCGCAGCATGGATCAGGATATCTCCACGGGCTGCTACCCGCCGCCAAGCGTGCGCGAAGCCGCCGTGAGCAATGGCTGGCTTGAGCGCGATGCGTATTTCCGGAAAATCGGACAACACCCCTGCGAAACGCAAATCCCGTTTCCGCTGCGCCTGGGCGACCGCTTGCCCTTCAACCGGAGTCAGAATGTGCAAGGCGTCATCAAGGGCAACCGCATGATCATCACGTACGACCTGCCCAAAGATGTGCCTTCCTTCCGGGTGTTTTTCAGCATCGAAAATACTGCGCCGCTGACCCCGCGGAGCCTCGACTGGATCGGCGACTCCACCCTGCCGGGGCCGGGCACCCTTATCTGGAATTTCACCGATGACGGCTACACCCGCGCCCAGGTGGAGAAAAAATCGCAATGGCTCGGCATTGCCGCCTACGCGCCGAAATTTGTGCCAAAACCCTACCCCGGCGGGTTGCGCGCCTTCCATATCAGCGGATTGGCCGTGGGCGCAGGCGTACTCGGCTACGGGGTGTTGCTCAAACTCGACGCTTGCGACTTGTACAAGACCTATAAGAACAACCGCGACCCCGACGCGGATTTCTACACCAAAGGCAAACTGAGCCGCGATGACCTGTTCAAAAAAGCCAACCGGGAAAACAAATGGGCGCTGGTAAGCATGGCGGCGGGTACGGTTGCATCGGGCCTGTTGACCTGGCGGCTCATCAAACGCAGCCAGTCGAACAAACGCTTCACGGCCGCCCATTTTTACACGGCCGCACCGGAACCGTTCACGCTGGAAAGCCTGGCCTTTGCCACCCGCGAGGGCTTACCGGGGCTAGGAATTTGCGCCCGGTTTTAATTCAACGATCACTATTCCCGGCGAGGCTGTGTTTTGCTGCCGGGCCCAAAAACAATATCATGAAATATATTGCAATTGTATTGATTTTTAGCGCATTGTTGACCACGTGGTCGTGCAACGACTGCGCCTTGTGGAATTTTAAGGAGGTGAATGCGTGCAATTTGTCGGCCGACTTTGATATCCTGAAAGAACCGGGCTGTACGGTGCCTTGCATGGTTCAGTTTACGCCTAAATTGCTCGGAGATCAAAATCTGAAGTACAAATGGGTGATCGACGGTATTACGCTCGACAGTATAGTAGCCACCTACACCTTTACCGAACCCGGTAACCACAATGTGACCCTTAGTATCGACGGGTATGGTTGTGAAGCGGATTCTTCCAAAATTGTCAACATCGGCGATCCGGCGCCCGTGCCGGGTTTTACGCCAGGCGACACGATGGTGGTTGCTCCAGCCACCCTCACGTTTACGCAAAACAGTGTGAATGCGACCACATTCGAGTGGTTCCTCGACGGCGTATCCGTTCAAAACGGTCCGCAATTCACCCATACCTTCATTTGCGACGATACGGTGCAGGTGACCCTTAAAGCAACCGGATCGGGTGGTTCGAGCGAAGTGACGCACCAGGTGATCGTCCGGCCTGTTATGTTTGACTTGCGCAAGCAACGGTTTGGCAACAATCCGAGCCAATCTGAAAACGCTTTTGGCGTGGATGAGGCGACGAATGGCGAATTCTATCTGTTCGTAAACGACAAAAAATCCAATTATCTGGTAAAAGCGAACGCGCAGGGCGTAGGCACTGTATCGGCGACGCAGAATTTGAACAACCAATACATCCAGTTGGCCCCAACCGCTTATGCTAAAACAACCAGCGGTTATGTATTGCTGGGCAATGCGGTGAAATCCGACCTTACCACCGATTTTTTCCTGTTAAAGACCAATACGTCTTTCGGCTTTTTTAACGAGAAAGCGTTTTCGAAAGCGCTTGCCAGCGATTCGGAAAAAGCCTATGGTTTTGCGGAAATGCTGCCGGGGGGCGATTATCTGGTGGGCGGCGAAGGCGCCTGGCAGGGCACTAAAGGCATGTATTTGAGTACGGTTAATCAGGGCTTGACCTCGGCTACGCACAAACAATTCTTTCCGACCGATCAAACTGCCACGGCTTTGGCTGTGGAACGGGCGCCGGATGGCGGTTATTGGGTCGTCGGCGCTTCGCAAGCCCAAAATCAGACCTTCTTTTTTCGCTTAAAGAGCGATTTGACGCCCGACGGCGCTTCGATACCAATTGGACAGGCAAGTTTTCAGGTTTCGAAAATCATTGTTTGGGATAGCCAAACGGCAATAATTCTCGGAACGGAAAGTAATGCCGCCCGTATCGTTAAAGTTACCGGCAACAGTGCCGCCGCACCCTGGGTATTTCCGCATTTGTTCCGCTATGGCCTTCGGAGCAGCGAGGGCCGCCTGGTCATGGTCGGGCAAGACGCAGCGACCCAGATGCCGGCTTGGTTCGAAATAAATCCACAGACTGGTATCCCGGTTAATAAAGAATTGCTGGGCAACTCTTCCGTGATCGATGCCGGACTGGCCATGTGTATGGCAGAAACAAAAGACTGCGGATTTATCATCGTCGGGCAAGGCGCAAAGAATGGCGAGACCTATCAAACCATCCTGGTCAAGACCGATAAAAACGGACGTACCCGATAGTTATTTCCTTACCTCCTAATTACATTCCTATGAAGAGCAATCCATCTAATCTGTTGAAAATCAAATTTTTGATATTTTTTGTTTTTGGCCAGATTGCCTTAAACGCCCAATACATCCTGAATCCCTACCCTTGCAACACCGGCAACGCGCTGCCTGCTGCCTGCCAAAACGCTACGTACAACGTTTCCCTACAGTTTTTTGGAACTACAGCCACCGGGTGGACCGTGGTAACGGGTCCCACTTTGCCCGACCTGGGCCTC
>JBGARJ010000081.1:0-14590 GCA_044230315.1 Saprospiraceae bacterium | reverse complement strand
CAACGAAACCCCGTGGAACGACCAGGTGCTGCGCGAATCCGAAGCCGAGCGCGTGGCGCGGGCGGTTGGCCACCTGGCGGCCACCCTGCAGGCTGGATTTACCACCCTGCGCGACCTCGGCACCGAAAGGGCCGGCTACGCCGATGTCGGACTTCGCACGGCGATTGAAAAAGGCGTCATTCCCGGGCCCCGCATGCTTGTGGCCGGACCCGCCATTGTAGCCACCGGGTCGTACGGACCCAAAGGCTTTGAGCCCGATGTGGACGTGCCGCAAGGCGCGGAGGAGGCCGACGGCGCCGACGAACTGATCAAAGTGGCGCGTCGCCAAATAGGCCATGGCACCGACCTTGTGAAAGTATACGCCGATTACCGCTGGGGTCCCAACGGGGAGGCTATGCCGACGTTTAGCGAGGCGGAGTTGCGTGCGGTGGTGGAAACCGCTCAAAGCAGCGGCCGCCCCGTAGTGGCGCATGCCGGCACGGCCGAAGGCATCCGCCGCGCAGTAAACGCCGGCGTGGAAACCATCGAACACGGTGACGGCGCCGATACCGCAGTACTTCGCCTGATGGTACAAAATGGCGTTGCCCTTTGCCCAACCCTGGCCGCCACCGAAGCCATAGCCGCTTACCACGGCTGGAAAAAAGGCGCTGACCCCGACCCCGAACGCGTACGGCAAAAAAAACGCTGTTTCCGGCAGGCGCTGGAAGCGGGCGTCATCATTGGCGCTGGCGGTGATGTGGGCGTTTTTCCCCATGGCGACAATGCACGGGAGCTCGAATTGATGGTGGAATATGGCATGACGCCGCTCCAGGCGCTGCAGTCGGCCACATCGGTTAACGCCCGTGTGTTTCACCTGGCCAACCAGGTGGGCCGTATCCGGCCCGGCATGCAAGCCGACCTGATCGCCGTGACAGGCGACCCAACCATAGATATCAGCGCGTTGCGCCACGTGACATTGGTGCTGAAAGGCGGGCTGCGGGTGAAATAGGCCGCTCTATGCCGCCATGCCTGTGCTGCCGTGTTCAGACCGAAAAAATTCCCATTCAGCCGCCCTTTTTCCCGGTTCGGAAAAAATCTATAGGCAGTTTACCGCGGTTTGAAAGAATTTTGATCCGGTAGAACAGCGCTATCCGGAGCGAACTTTATCCGTTCGCCGTTGTTGATAGAAAAGTTTTCATTTGGTTTTTTGGGGTTTATTTGGCTGCCGTTTCGAAATGAAACGGCGGCCTTTTTTATGCCCCTGTTCCGTCTCCCCGGCGGGTGCGACCTTTTTTACCTGCGCACCGTCGAACATGCCCTGCCTGTTCCCCGCAGAAACGCTACCGCTTGGTTTGGCGTTTTTGCACCGCAGGACAGGCTACCTGTTCACTTAAATTACCGTACAAAATGAAAACCCTTTTTGCTTTGGTTGTCGCTACTGCGGCAGCCTTGTTGCTCTTTACCCAATGCCAGGTGGAGCCGACCAATGCCAACCCCAAATCAACAGTTGCTGCAGGGCAGCAAAACCGGATCGCCCGCGGAGCATACCTCATGAGCGTTGCCGGTTGCGACGACTGCCACACCCCCAAGATCATGACGCCCCAAGGCCCGGAACCCGACATGAGCCGCCGTTTTTCGGGCCACCCGGCCGCCGAGCCCTTTGACCTGAGCGGCGGCAAAAAAGAATTGATCGAATCGCAACAGGTGCTCGTGTTCAGCGCCGGTTTGACCGCTTTCTCCGGCCCCTGGGGCGTATCCTATGCCGCCAACCTGACGCCCGACGACACCGGCACCGGCGGTTGGACGGAAGCCCAGTTTATCAAAGCCATCCGCGAAGGGAAAAGCAAGGGCCTCGACGGCGCCCGTCCGCTCCTGCCGCCTATGCCCTGGCCCGTGTACCGCAATATGACCGATGAAGACTTGAAATCCATCTACGCTTTTCTGCGCACAGTGAAGCCGGTGCAGAACGCGGTGCCAAATCCAAAAAGCTTTTAGATCCGGAGGCTGTTGAATTCCTGATAATGTAAATGGTGCTTTTCCGGGGTGGCGGGCAGACTTTCTCCCTTTCCTGCGCAACCCAGTGCAAGGCCGCCGCCACCCCGGATGTGCACTCAAGAATGCCTACCCGGCAATGAGTTGCGATATGACTGCGTCCAGGCAGAGCCGGTTTTGAGTTTGGTAAAATGGTTGGCCCTGCGACGCTGCCGCCATGTTCTTCCTTCTGCGCAGGGACAACGTTCTACAAGGCTGTTGTCCCGTTTTTTCCATTTTCGGGTATCAATACAGCGCCATACTGAACTTGCGCCGGTAAGTTTGCGTCAGCGGATGCTGCTCGCCGAGGAGGCGGAACAGCGCCACGGTGGCGCGGCGGGGCAGCGCGTCGTGGTAGTTTTTGTCGAGCGCCACCGCGTCGATCAGACGCTGCAGGGCTGTTTCGATATCGGCTTGTTGCAGGGCGGCGCGGGCGGTTTCCAACAGGGCGCCTGCGGCGGAGCCGTTGCCTGAAAATTCCATCCATTCGGCCAGGTTCAGCACATCGGCCGCGGCGTCTCCAAGCCTGTCGCCGGCGGGCACCGATGCAGCCAGGGCTTTTGCCGCGGCGGGGTCCTGCAATACGCTGAAGCGCGCCAGGGCCACTTTGGCGTCGGTGCGGGTAGGGTGGGCGAGGGCGAAGGTCTCCAGCGGTTCGATCATGGCCGGATCGGGCCAGCCGGCGGCCTGGTCGAGGAGGGCATCGAGCGCGCCGGTTTCCGGGTCGGGCAAATGCTCGTCGAGCCAGCGCTCCAGCATGGGGCGGGTGAGTGCGCCGGTGAACTCGTCGACCACCCGGCCGCCGTGAAACATCTTGACATTGGGTATACTCCGGATACCGTATTGCGCCGCCAGCTCCTGGTGCTCTTCGGTGTTTACCTTGACCAGCGCCCAGCGGCCTGCCTGTTCGCGCTCCACGGCTTCCAGCACGGGGGTGAGCATGCGGCAGGGGCCGCACCACTCCGCCCAGAAATCGACCAGTACGGGAATCGTGTGGCTGCGTTCGATGACGTCTTTTTGAAAATCCATGGCGTTGTCTTGTTTTTGGCGGTACAAAAATACGGCAGGAATATCCCGTTGGGATGGTATTTTCCGGGTGCGGTGCTGGATTATTCACAGGCTAGCCAGGCTCCGTGCACTGGCTGGCCACTTATCGTTTTTCGTTGCTTTCCTCCAGCGCCCGTTTAAAATACCGGCCCTGTCTCGACGGCGTAAAATCCCAATCGATAAACAGCCGGGGCGCCCAGCGCGGATCGAACACCCACACCACCCAGGAAATACCCCGCTCGGCGGTGTAGGCAGTGATGGCGTCGCCGTACGATTCGTCGCTCACGACGGGTAGGTGCGCGCCCGGGTCGTCGGCGCCGCAAAACCCGATTTCGGTAAGGATGAGCGGGTAGCGTTCGGCGGCAAAACCCCAGTCGCGCGTCCAGGTCTCGGCCCAGGGCTGTTCACGTTTTTGGGGGTAGGGGTGGCTGACGTAGGCGATCCCTTCGGCGTCGATCGGGTCGGTTGCCACAGGGCTGAGGTCGTAGGCCCAGTCGAAACCGGCGACCAGCGGGATGACCGGGCAGCCATAAGCCCGGATGATCGTAATGATTTCTTCCTGAATAGCCTTCCATTGTGTCCAGGAGCACATGCCCCATTGGCCGCGGCAAACGGTGGGCTCGTTGAAGAGTTCAAAAAACGCCACCGCTGGCTCGTCTTTGTACTGTTGGGCCATGGTTTGCCAGAATTCGAAGGTTTCTTTTTGGGTGGTTTCGTATCGCGGCGCCTGAAACAGTTCCGAACGGAGATTGCCGATACTGTGCCAGTCGATGATCACATACAATTGGTTGGCCCTGGCCCACTGCACCCCCTCGTCGAGCAGTTGAAGATAGGCTTTTTGGCCGCGCCGGCGCCAGGCTTCGGGGTGCACGGGAAAGCGGACGAGGTTGGCGCCCCACTTTTTGATTTCGGCAAAGTAGGCCTGGTTCCAGTGCCCTTCCCGGTCCAGTTTGTCGGGGTCGCTGCAATTGAGCCCGTGGAATACCAGGGTGTCGCCGGTTTCCGATACGAAGCGGTTGCCCTTGACGCTGATGCGCTGCAGGGTCGCTGGTGTTTGCGCCGGGGCGCCGCCTGCAACCAACAAAGTAAATACCAGTACGCTGAACGTGGAAAGATGCATCGAATGCGGGTTTGGGGTCAAAGTAACAGCCTTGGCGGGGTTTGGACAAACATGAGTAATCCCGAATTTTCAAATTCTTCAGATTCTTCGCTTCGCTCAGAATGACAGGCAATTAGCGTAAAAAAATGTCATTCAGATGTTTCGCTATGCTCAACATTTTAACCTTGATATGGCTATTTTACGCGTTGGAATATTGAGCATAGCGAAATATCTGATTAAAACACCGCTTACCCCAAACGATTTGTCATGTTGAGCGCAGCGAAACATCTGAATGTTATTAAAATTCGGGATGATTCATGTTTGTCCGATCAAGTCGGGCGTGTGGTCAGACCAACCACCAGACGAGCGCCGCCAGGGCCATAACAAACAGAAAGAGCATGAAGCCCTTGCCGCCGCCATCGCTGAGGTCGCGTTCGGCATCGGCGCATTGCCGGGTTTCGATCCGGACGGGCCGCGAATAAGTGCTGTGTTGGTGGTGGCGTGCGACAGAAATGAGATCAGATGAATGAGTGCCCATACACAATTAATTTTGGTCAAAATGACGATACAATCAAGGATTGTTGCCTGCCGTGCCGGGAATTAACGAAGATCAACGTTTGCTTTTCCGCAGCAGGTATTCGTGCATATAATGGAGAGCCGGTCGTCAGTATTGTATTGGTTTACAACCTGTTGGACAAAATGGGGGAAAACCCCCAGCTATTCGTGGGTACTGGCAGGTGGTTTCCACCACCCCGGATTGGGTAAACACACCCAAGGGGCTTTTTCACCCGGATCGATGGCTGTTTTCCAGTAACGATGGCTTTTTTCCGGGCGAAAAACCTCCGGCTGCTGAACAAATCATTTTCCGCAGAGGTGAAGGCCTGCTCTTTCCTTCTTTTTATGCGATTTACAACACAAGCGGTTCGAAGCGCTTGTCGCGTTACAATCAAATCAGGTGAATTACCTGCATCAAACCATTCTGGAATAGAAGATGCTGCACACGTTTATAAAATCTGGTCATCTGGTATCAGGTCCTATAGTACAATACAACAGCAGCCAAAATGCTAGCATTAGCAATTATCGCCTTTTAGGGTAGAATCCGAAGGCGAGACTATAAATAATCTGAATGATACAATCGATTGCGTATTGTATTATTCAAAAAATCACTAAGTTTAGGGCGAAATACCGGCTCAGGGCAAGTTCGCAACTCAACTTTGTTAATCCGAGCAGCAAACAGTACATGAAAAAAAAGACGGGTGTTACTATTTATGACTTGGCTGCCGAGCTCGACGTGTCGCCTTCCACCGTGTCGCGGGCTTTGCAAAACCACCCCAGTATTGGAAAAGCGATGATCAAAGCCGTAAAAAAACTGGCTGTCGAACGTGGTTACCGGCTTAATTCTATCGCGGCAAGTCTGCGCAAACAGCAAACCAACAACATTGGCGTATTGGTACCCTGGATTAACCGGCCTTTTATTTCTGCGCTCATCAGTGGCGCCGAGGCCGCTGCACGCGCCGCAGGCTACAACGTGTTGATCTCCCAATCGCACGACAGCGTGGACAATGAAATTGATAATGTAAAAGCGTTTTTTGAAAGCCGGATCTGTGGTTTGGTCGTTTCCCTCGCCATGGAGACCAGGTCTTTCGAACATTTCGACCGTTTTCTCGAACACGATATTCCGGTGGTTTTTGTGGACCGGATACCCGAGAACCTGGACGGGCATAAAGTGGTGATCGACAACTACGCTGCCGCGTTTAAAGCCACCGAGCATCTGATTGCACAGGGCTGCCGGCGAATTGCGCATTTCGGCGGCGCCTTGCATCAAACTATTTACCGGGAACGCCGCAGGGGGTACGAAGACGCTTTGAAACGACACCGGTTGCCCCTCGATGAGCAGATCATCCTGCACGGTGATGTTTTGAGCGCCGATGAAGGCCTGAAAATGACGACCCGCTTACTGGCGCTGCCGGTTCCGCCAGAGGGTATTTTTGCAGCGAACGATACGGCTGCAGTGAGTGCAATCCAATACGCCAAATCAGTCGGGATCCGCATACCGGATCAACTGGCAGTGATCGGGTTCAATAATGATCCGCTCAGCTTGATCATCGATCCGCCGCTTTCCTCGGTCAGCCACCCGGCGGTAGATATGGGGCGGATCGCCATCCAGCAGATTCTCCAGATCAAAGAATCGGATGACGATATCATTACCCAAACGATCACGCTTAAGACGGAGGTGATTGCCCGGGCTTCTTCGCTCCGGAAAAACAGTTAAGCACCTGTTTGGAGCCCGGCAATAAAATTCCAAACCAGTTTTATTGGTTTCATAGGACCCACAAGGGGCAGGGCAAACGCATCAAAATTTTGAATTCAATTGAAAGACTTGTCGAATTCTATAGATTTAAGATTTAAGATTACATGATTTAAGATTATTGATTGAATTGGATGATGGCCGAAATCCGATGTCACGTCGGAAAACTTCTAAAATCTTAAATCACATATGATTTGACGGTAATTTTAGATGCGTTTGCCCTGCCCTCAAGGAGGGCTATTTTGCATTCTCCGCCAGGGGTCAGACGCGGTACAGCAGTTCTAAAAAATGGAAGGGGGCGGAAACCGCCCCCTTCAAAAACTTTTATCCAAAAATTCCAGGTCGCCGGCAAGAAGCAACATGATTTGATGCACCTCATGCGGACTGGCGACCTATAGGAATGATTCATGTTTGCATGAATTTCATCAATAGTCCCGTACGTTTTGCTATTGGCGAGGACGCTAACAGCGGCATTTCGTTGAAAATCAAACCTTAACGCCGTTGTTGGCGGCCTCGCCAACAACATGCACCAGGCTTCATATTCAACCGTATGCAATAAACCTACCGAACTATTGTTTCATAGTACGCCAAACTATTAGTTGTACCCCGGATTTTGCTCCAGGACTGCACCGCGGTTTCTTTCAATTTCCGACTGCGGAATGGGCCAGAGGTTGAAATGATCTTTCATGCCGGCGGCATAGAAAGGATTGCATTTCCGGACTCGATCCACCAGTTTGCTCAAACGCATCAGGGTCAGCATCCGCTTTTCCTCAACGCCCAGTTCGCGCATTCTTTCATCCAGAATATAGTCAATATCAACTTTGGATGGCGCTACGGCAGAAGCGCCGGATCTTGCTCTGACTACATTGATGTCTGCGGCCGCCTTGTCTTTGTCGTTAAGGCCCAGGTACCCTTCTGCCCGCAACAGGTAGGTTTCGGCCAATCGGAACATATACTGGTCGGTATAGGTGCCGCCGGCAGATGGCTTCAACGCATAGGGATACGGAGCAGGTGTAATGTATAACGCACTAGGGTGATTGAAGGGCGTTGTACATTTTGTCTGATAGGGATAAAACGACCGGTCAGGCTTGCCGGACGTGATCACGCTTCCGCCCGTGCCGGTAGTACCCGCCGGGATATTATTGAAAGCGATGAGCTGGCCGAAGTACGGGCTGGCAGGATTATTGGATTTGTAGGCCCGGACAAAATTGTGGTTAGCATTCCGGATATCATTATTAAAATCGCCGGCATAGACGGAATCGATCATGTAGGTAGAAGGCGCCAAAAATCCGACGCCACGCCCACCGGTATAATCGCCCGCAGGCCAAAGGAAAGGCGCCACGCCATTAATTCTGACATCCCGGATCAGCGGCGGGTGCACCCTTTCAAGGAGATAGGATCCGGCCTGTGCGGAAGATACGGCTGACCCACCCAATACATCGGTTTCAATTTGAATCACCCAGATCGCTTCTTTGTTGCCGGCGGAAGCCCTGTTTTGATTGTTCCGGCGGAACAAGTCCCAATACACATCGCCGGGGGTCTCGGTACTTCTGGAGCCAAACCGTGCCGTCATCAGGTCCGTATTCGGGTCATCGATCACTACAGAAGCGGCATTGACGGCATTTTGGAACTGGCCGTCTGCCAGATACACTTCGGCCAGCAAATGCTGAGCGGCCAGGGTGCTTACTTCGCCATCTTTCACCGCGTTGATGGCCGGTAAATTTTGGCTGGCAAATAACAGGTCGCTGATGATTTGTGTATAAACTTCTTTTCTGGTTGCCCGCACAAAATCCACTTTCTCGGTCGTGACTTCTTCCAGGATCAACGGCACGCCGCCGTATAAGTACGCGAGGCTTCTGTAAGCAAAGGCTCTGAAGAATCGCGCCCGGGCCTCAAACAATGGTTTTTTTGCCTCCGCGACCTGAGAGCCGCGCAAACGGCTGATGATGGTATTGGCTTCGGCAACAATTTTGTACAAACGCGTCCAGTGGTTGCTGATGATACCGGAAGTGGGGCTAAAGTCAGCATCCAGGTTAGGCGTTACGGTTGTGATCTGAAAAGCGACATCGGTCCTGTACAGGTACTCCATCGGATTGAAGTCGTTGACCGTGTAGAATTCGGTCCGCAACAGATTGTACAGGTTGTTTATGGAGGCATTGAAATCGCTTTCATTCTGGAAAGCATTTTCCGTACTGAAGAAATCGATAGGCTCCTCTTTCAGGAAGTCTTGCTTACAAGAGAAGTTCGCCGAAATCAATGCGGTGATGAACAAGAGTTTATATATATTTTTCATGATATTTTATTTAACTATGTATGATTTTAGTACGTAATGCTTACCCCAAAGGTGAACATCCTCAGCACGGGTCTTCCGCCGGCCACAATACCTTCGCCGGTTTCCGGATCCCATCCTTCCCAGTTTGTCCAGGTAACAAGGTTCTTTCCACTTACGTAAAGATTGATATTCTGCGCGCCTACTCTTCTGAGCACGCTCGATGCCAGGTTATAGGAGAGGTAGACATCCTGTAAGCGGATGAAATTCCGCTTCTCATACATATTAGGTTCCACTTTAGCCCGCGAACCCGAGATATTGCGCGGATATTTGCCATTGGGGTTGTTGGGCGACCAGTAATCAATACCGTTGAAATCGTTCCAGCGGATGGTGTTATCCTCCCGGTAATATTGCGGTATGTTGTTGGCAAACGGCCGGTTAATGCCCAAATACCCGTTTTTCCCGCCTTGTACCGAATTCAGCAAGAAGCTAAGTTGAAATCCCCTGAAAGAAAAAGTATTGGTTAGACTCATCCGGTAAGCAGGCTCCTGCCTTCCGAGGAAAATCCGGTCGCTTTCAGGCGTGATATTGCCATCATTATTTTGATCCAGGACGCTCATGGAGCCGACCGGGAAACCCGGCAACCTCGTGGCGGTAAGGTTGTACACGCCATTCGCCTGATAGTCGTAAATAGCGCTGATGGACTTGCCGATGAAAAGACCGCTGGAAACCAGATCGTCTTCGACGCCGTTATTATCCGCATCCTGGCCGGTAAGGGTGACAATTTTGTTTTTGTTTGCCGCAAAAACAAGCGTGGCCGACCAGGTGAAATTGGATTTGCTAAAAATGTGTTGCGTGACCTTTGCTTCAAATCCTTTATTGTTGATTTGGCCCAGGTTGGTGGTAATACTGCTAAAACCGGTGACACTTGGAATGGCTACGCTGAACAACAGGTCATAGGTGTTATTGTTATAATAATCGAGGTTACCCGACGTCTTCCCGTTAAACAGGCTGAAGTCCAATCCCGTGTTCAACCCTTTGGTGCGCTCCCATTTCAGGTTATCGTTGCCCAGGGTGTTCACCTGCTGGCCAAAAACGGTGGTACCGCCATCGCCAAACACATACGCAGCGCTGGTGGTAAGCGAAGCTATAGAACTGTATCTGGACGTTTGGTTGCCATTTACGCCATAACCCACCCGAAGTTTCAGCATCTCGATCGCCTTGATATTTTTAATAAATTTCTCTTCCGACAGGATCCAGCCAACAGCCAGGGTCGGGAAAGTACCGTATTTATTGTTTTTTGCGAAGCCCGAGAAGCCGTCCCGGCGAATCGTGCCGGTCAACAAGTACTTGTTGTCAAACTTGTAGGTCAGCCTTCCCATTTGGTACAGCAGCGCCTCTTTCCATCCATCGGAATTGGCGAATTGCGTGGAGGCCAAAGCGAGGTCGTTGTAGCTGAGCGTCAACCTTGAAAACCCTCTGCCTTCGGTGAATGTGCTCTTAAACGACCGTTGGATCGAACCGTAAAGGAGCGTCAGGCCCAGGTCGTGCTTACCGAAAGTATTATTATAGGTAAGGATATTGTCTAAGGTGTAGTCGTAGTAATTTTGGTCATCCTTATATGCTCTGCCGGTCTGGCCTGCATCAAAAATACTCGAATAGTAGTGTTTGTCCGCTCTGGCGTTGTTGCCAAAATTCAACCGGTAGGAGAGCCCTTTCAGGAAGGGGAAGCTGATCTCATTGTAGATATTGGCAAAGTAATAATTATGCCGCTCATAATCGTCCACTTCGTACGTCGTAAAGGCGTTGAGTTCGATAGTATTGGTTGGCGATACAATGAGGTTGCCATTGGCATCGTAAGGCACGTGCAGGGGAGAAGCTCTTTGAATGGTAGCCAATGCAGGTTCTGCCCCGTCCTGATTGACAAAGGAGCCCAGGGAAACCATCCCGACTTTCCACCAGTTCAACGGCTGGATTTCGAGGTTGGCGCGAAGCGTCTTCCGTCCGAATTTGTCGTTTATGATGAACCCCTTCTGGTCAACAACACCCCCTGAAAGCAGGTAACTTATTCTGTCGCTGCCGCCGGACACGCTGAGGTTCGATTCAAAAATGGTTCCTGTATTTGTGCCGGCCTCCCACCAATTGTAATCATTGGGGAGCAAATTGCCGTTGGCGTCTCGCATGGATCCGTCTATCACATCCTCTACTTTGAAATTCGGATTCGGCACGGTGTAGCCGGATTCCGGTGTATAGGCTTTTTCATAAAAGGCCTCTTTAAGCGCATCCAAATATTGTTGTCTGTTGTGTGGGATAAAATCGCCCACCGTCGGGGTTTGGGTAGTGTACCCCGTGTTGAACGAGATCCTTGGCTTTTCGCCCGGGCGCCCTTTTCTCGACGTGATCAGCATTACGCCATTGGCTGCCTGCGCGCCGTAAATGGCTGTAGAACTTGCATCTTTCAGTACATCGATAGATGCAATATCGTCCGGGTTGATGGCCGATAAAGAGCCGGTGTATTGAATGCCATCCAGGATGACCAATACATTTTGGTTGCCGTTGAGCGACACGCGGCCCCGTACGGAGATCGGAGGAGTGCCGCCGGCGGTGGTTGCCACTCCGACATTCAATCCAGGTAAGGTGCCCTGCAGGAATTGCGCAATATTGGTATTGGGCAACTCATCGAGGGCCTCGATATTGAGGCTCGCCACGGCGCCGGTTACGTCCACCTTTTTTTGCGTACCGTATCCGATCACCACGAGTTCGTTCAGCGTCTCCGCACTCGCGGTCAGCAGCACATCCAACCTCGTCTGACCGTTGAGCGGAATGGTCTGCGAAACGTAGCCGGTATAATTGAAGGTTAAAGCGGCATCAGCAGGAACGGCTATGGAAAATGTGCCGTCAGCGCCCGTGGTCGTTCCCTGGTTCGTGCCTTTCATGGCGACGGTTACCCCGATTAGTGGTTCACCCCCATCGCTGTCCTTCACCGTACCGGTAACGGTCACTTTCTGGCCAAACGAAAGGCTGTAAAAACTGGTGAAAAAGAACATGGCAAAAGCTACTTGCAACCGTCCTTTTCGTCTCACGCGAGTAAGTAAATGACGAAGTTTCATGCTAAATGATTTATGAATTAAAAGTTTCAGGTAACTGATAACAAAGTCGTTCGTTTTCAGAAGATTCGCCTTCAATATGAGCAAAGGTAGAAACAATTTTCTGTTACGCAACCGATTGCGTGTAATTTTATTTGAAGATTCCCAATTAACCTGATTCTCCCCCGAACACCTTGAAAATGACCCAAAAACGGGGTAATTCCGCGCTTTAGCAGGGATGCAAACGATTTCTCCGGATCGGCATCAACCGATTCCAACGGGGTGGAAATGAAGTTCCGGCGCGTATTTTTTCGCCCCGCCCGAACCGGGCAGACCCGGGGCAGGAATGGCCCAAAAGGCGTTGGGCTTTGGCGCCCGACTAACGGGTTTTTATCACTTCCGGGCCCTCGAACTGGAGAGCGCGATAACGGCCGCTGGCAAGCCCTCTCCCGAAACCCGCAGCGTGATGTCGCCTTGTTCCTTACCCGACTGCACGATCGCCAGCGCCCTGCCCCAGGAAGTCTTCACGCCATCCGGCTTAAACGGCGCCTCCCGGCGGAGATCGCCGTTATCCAACCCGAGGATCTTCCCCGGGCCACTGATCTCGAAATGGAGAAACCGGTCGGCGTCGGGGACGGGTATCCCGTCCGCGTCGGCCAGTTGAACGGTAATATGCGCGAGATCCTGGCCATCCGCCTGGAGTTGATCCTTGTCGGCCGATAAACGGATTTGGGCCGGTTTGCCGGAGGTGTTCAGTTCAAATTGCGCCGATTCCTCCGTGCCGTTATAGCCGGCAGCCTTTATTTTCCCTTTGATATACGGTACGTGCCAGACGATGGTGTTATTGGTAAAATCGGCGGTGCGCCGTTTGCCCATCCATTTTTCATTGACCCAAAGACTGACGCTGTCGCAATTGCTCGTGGTCTGCACTTCGATGACATGGCCCTCGTATTGCGGGAAATTCCAGTGGGCGGCCAATTGCGGCCAGCTCCAATGGTCTTTGCCGGGGTCGATGTCCAGCGATTGATCGGCCACGGCTATCCGCACCATGGGCGTAGCGTTCCAAACGGAGCGGTGGAATGCGGCCCGCGGTTTCTCAAACATGCAAACATCGAACAGGCCGGTCGGCCAGCCGGTACTGGGGTAGCCGGAACTTTCGCCCAGGTAATCCACCCCGCTCCAGATGAACTGCCCGAATAAAAAGGCATTATCGGCGACCACATACCAGGGATTGCCCGGGAAATAATCCCGCACAAAATTCTTCCGGCCATTATAATACGGGAATGCCTCCGAGACGTACATGATGGCGTTCGGGTAACTTTTTTTGTACTCCCTGAGCATGGGCTCGGAATAATTGTAGCCCACCACGTCAAACACATCGGTAAACCCGTTGCGGTGGTAGGCCCTGTTGGCCAGATCGCCCGGCGCAATCACGACGGTCACCGGCCGCGTCGCTTCGGTTTGGTGTACATGGTCCCGGAGCATTTTGGCGATGGCCACGCCACCCCCCGTGGTATCGCCCTGTTCGCTGGTTTCGTTGCCAACGCTCCACAGGATAATGGAAGGATGGTTCCGGTCGCGCAGGAGCATGGCATCCAGGTCTTTCTGCCACCACTGGTCAAAATATTGGGTGTAATAGCCGAAGAACCAGCCGGTCGTTTTCCATTTGTCAAAAATTTCGTCGATCACCACAAAGCCCAGGCTGTCGCACATGTCCAGAAATTCGGGAGCGGGCGGGTTGTGCGCGCAGCGGATCGCATTGCAGCCGTAATCCTTCAGGATCCGCAGTTTGCGCAGATAGGATTGGTCGGGCACGGCAACGCCCAATGCGCCGGCATCGCCGTGGAGGTTCATGCCTTTGAGTTTCACGGGTTTGTCGTTGAGAAAAAACCCGTTGTCGGCATCGAAGCGGATCGACCGGATGCCAAAGGGCGTCGAGCATTTGTCCAGGGTCTTGCCATGCTGTTCGATCGACGTTTCCAGGGTGTACAGGTAAGGCCGCCCGATGTCCCAGCGGGCCGGGTCGGGGACCTGAAGCCCCTGGTTTATCTCCGTCGGCATGCCTTTGTTCAGTACGGCAGATGAACTGCTGGTCGCCACCACGCGTCCACTGCCGTCCTTGATGCTGTTTCGCACCCTGATCTTACCCTTCTTTCCGGAGGTATTGTCAACCCTGGTTTTTACGCTGACCATCGCCAGCGTATCCGTGATGTGCGGCGTAGTGACCAAGACTCCCCAGTGGGCCACGTGGATGGGGTCGAGCACGTTCAGCCAGACGTGGCGGTAGATCCCCGAGCCGGAATACCAGCGCGACGACGGGCTTTTGCGGTGGTCGACGCTTACCAGGATGGTATTGTCGGCGTTGTATTTCAAATAAGACGTCAGATCGTATTCAAAACCCGTATAGCCGTAGGGGTGAAAGCCCACATGCTGCCCGTTCACATACACGTCGCTCTGGTGGTAAACCCCGTCGAATTGAATATAGACCCGTTTCCCCCGGTAGGCGGCCGGGATGCGGAACGCCTTTCTGTACCAGCCCATACCGCCGGGCATGAAGCCCATGCTGCCGCCGTTTTTTTCACTCAAGGGCAGTTTAATACTCCAGTCATGAGGCAACTGGACGTCCGCCCATTTCGAATCGTCATAAACCCTGGCAGCCGCTTCAATGGAATCGTTCAGGAGGAACTTCCAGTCGAAATCGAAGTTTTGCCGGATGCGGGTTTCTCCCTGGGCGCATACGCCGTTTGGCAGCAGGATTGCGGTTGCGAAAA
>JBGARJ010000080.1:0-14647 GCA_044230315.1 Saprospiraceae bacterium | reverse complement strand
TCGCCCATGCGCTCGTCGAATTGCAGGCCGAGCGGCGGGGCGAGCAGGAGCAGGGCGTTGGCGATGCTTTTCTCGCTGAGCACCCAGGCCAGGTGGGCGTATTCGGCCTGGTAGGTGTGGAAGTATTTGGAGGCCAGGGTAGTTTTGCCCACGCCGCCTTCGCCGTTGACGAGCAGGAGGAGGTTGCCGCCGGGGGCGAAGAGCCGGTCGTGGATGCGCTGCAGGTCGGCGCCGCGGCCCAGGAAGACCTCGGGCTGGAAGGGCGGCGGGGTGAGCGCCCGCGGGATGCGCCGCTCGCCGGCGTAGCTGATGTACACGTTGCCCTGTTCGGCGTACACCGACTTCTGGCCTTGCTGGATGTCTCGTCTGATTTTTCGCATCGGGCGCGGGGTGTGGGGTGTTTTACTGGATGTTTATCGTCAGGTGGTCGCTCCGTTCGATGTAAACGCTCTTGTCGCCCTGGGTAATGCTGCGCAGGCCGGCGCCGCTTTCGGTCCAGCGGTTTTCGGCAAATGCGGCGGCTTCGAGGCGTTCGAGTTCTTTGTTGAACTGGTTCCACAGGTCGTTTTCGTCCCGGAACGGGCTGTAATAGTGCTTCAGCGCCCGCAGTTTTTGGTGAAATGCGGCCAGGCTGGGGTCGGTGATGACGCCGTCGGGGGTTTTGAAGTAGGTAAAAATGAACGGTTTTCGGGTAGCGGCGAACTGCCCGAACGCCCGGTCGAACTCCTCGCCGGTGTACATGCCCACCTTGGTGTAGGCCAGCAGCACGAAGAGGTCGGCGGTCTCCACCAGGCGGTTGTATTCGCTTTGCGAGCCGGTAGCCGACATCCGGGCGGAGAGGTCTTCCCAGATGTCGAGGTGGAGAAAAATACCCCGCTCGAACCAGGCTTTGCATTTGCGGTAGACCTCGCGCTCGAAGTGCTCGCGCTCGGGTTGCAGTTCGCGGGAGGAGGCGAGGAAGATGCGGATTTTTTTCATGGGCGGCGGCGGTTTAACGGGTCGATGCCTGGCAAATTTAAATGCCGGAAAAGAAAACCCCGGTTATTTCGGGCAGAAAAAAGACATTTACAGGGTCCGTGGCGCCCCGGCGGGTCGTCACACTGCATCCGCCTGAAATAAATGACCCTCTACGCCCTTTTCATCGGCATCAACGCTTACCCTTCCGCACCCCTGCGCGGGTGCATCAACGACGCGCTGGCTATGGGCGCGTACCTGCAGCAGCGCTGCGCGAGCACCGGCGCCGGCTTTGAGCCGCGCTACCTGCTGGCGCCGCATCCGTACGAACAAACGGCCCTGGCCCTGCAAGGCGTTACCCGCTACACCCTGCCCACGCGGCGCCAAGTGATCGCGGCGTTCAGCCATTTCGACAAAGCCGGGGCGGGCGACGTCTGCCTGCTCTACTACAGCGGCCACGGATCGCAGGAACCCGCCGCACCCGAATTCCGCCACCTCAAAGCCGACGGCATGAACGAGACCCTCGTATGCCTCGACAGCCGCCAGCCCGGCGGCCGCGACCTGGTCGACAAAGAACTCGCCTGGCTGCTCTGGCAGGTCACCAAAGACCGCCCGAACCTGCATTTCCTCGTCGTGATGGACTGCTGCCACGCCGGCAGCAATACCCGCGGCGACACCGAATCCCTCCGCGTCCGCCAGGTGGCGCCCCGCGCCGACGGCACGCCCCTGGCCGAACTCGCCGGCCTGGGCCAACTGCCCGACGGCGCCGAAGCGCTGTTCGACCTGCGCGAGGGCCGCGCGTACTACCGCGCCGAAGGCCGCTACGTACACCTCGCCGCGGCGCGCGACACCGAAACCGCCAAAGAACTCGGCATCGAAGGCCGGGCCCGCGGCGTGTTCACCTGGAGCCTGCTGCGGACGCTCGAACAAGGCGGCGCCGCAGTATCGTACCGCGAGATCATGCGCCGCACCGAGGCGCTCGTGCGCAACCGCGTGGAGGGGCAGATCCCCCAGCTCGACGCGCCGGTGAAGGCCCTGGCCGCCGAACGGTTCCTGGGCGGCGTCCCGGCCGCCGAACCCGAGTACCCGGTGCAGTACCGCGAAGGCGAATGGCGCCTGCTGGCCGGCAGCCTGCAAGGCTTAGTGCCCGGAACCGATACCGTACCCACCTTGATACAACTGGTCAATGGCAGCCGGAGCCTGGCTACGGTGACCGCCGTGTACGCCAGTTACGCCGTGCTCGACGCCCTGCCCGGCGAAGACCCGCACGATGAAACCCTGCGCGCCGTCATCCGGCAGATGCCCGCGCCAAGGATCGCCGTTTGGGTCCGGCACGGCCCGTTTGTGGAACCCTTGCGCGCCGCACCAACCCGCTACACCGATTTTACGACTGCCGGCGAGGAAACGGCGGACTACATCCTGCAAACCGAGGCCGGCGCAGCCAGCCTTTACCTCCCCGACGGCACGACGCCGGTCTTTCGCGGCGGCGCCGACCCCGCCGTTGTGCTCGAAGCCTGCGAGGCGATCGGCAAGTGGCGCTTCGTGCTGGAACTCCACAACCCAGAAAGCCGGCTGCCGCGCAATGCGATCGCCGTGACGGTCGAAGTGATCGAAGGCCAGGAGATCGCACCGGCCACCCTCAACTTTTGCAGCGGCGTGCCGCTCGACGACCCGGAAGAAGTGACGCTCCGCTATACGCCCGCGGATAATGGTTGGCGCCAGCCTGCGCTGCGCTGCACCGTCCGGGCCCTGCGCGACGGCCTTTGGGTGGGCGGGATGTACCTCGACAACCGGTTCGGCATCGCGGTGAACCTGCCGCCGCGGGAGTTGCTGGCCGGGCAGGAACACCGATTCGGTTTCGAAACCGGCGGCGTCACCTATAATGCCATCCCGGTACAGATCGAAGCGGCCTTGCTGGCCCGCGGCGTCCGGGCGATCACCGATTACCTCAAGATCGCGGTGTCGACCCATGATTTTAGCCTGAGCGACCTGGAACAGCCGCCCCTGCCGCCGGACTTGTCGGGCGGGCGCCTGCGCGGGCAGGGTTTCGGCGCCGGCCCTGAGCGGGTCCGGCCCGACTGGATGACGCTTACGATTCCCGTGCGGGTGATTTTTCCGGCGGGTGCAAACGGATAAAATCGGCCGTACATTTGCTTACTGTTAAAAATCAATAGCCTTTGGAGACAATACTACTCGCCTTTTCCAACCAGCCGGCCAATCCGCTGCCCACCCTGCAGGAGGAAGACGACACCCTCAACCGCCTGCTGGCGCCCCGGGCCAAGGAGCGGCATTTTCTGCTGCAGCGCGAATCGTTTGCTACGCTGGAAAAAACTGCGCAGGCCATTACGCTGTACCGCGACGAGCTCGTGCTGTTCCTGTACAGCGGCCACGCCACCCGCGACGCGCTCCTGCTGCCCGATTACGAAGCGGCCTCCGCGGGCATCGGCCAGATGCTGGGGCAGTGCCCCAACCTGAAACTGGCGTTCCTCAACGGATGCTCCACCCAAGGGCAGGTGGAAACGCTGTTGCAATACGGCGTGCCGGTGGTGCTGGCTACTTCGGCCCCGGTCGACGACCGCAAGGCCACTTTCTTCTCGATCCGGTTTTTTGAGGCCTTGCAGCAACAGTTCTCCATCCGCGAGGCCTTCGACATGGCCCGCGGCGCCACCGAAGCCGCGTTTGGCGGCTTGCGCTTCGAGACAGGGCGTGGAGCAGGCTTCGACCGCGCCGCGGAAAACGAACCCGCCTGGGGCTTGTTTTTCCGGCCGGAAAAAGCGCACACGCTGGAGTGGAAACTCCCGGCCAAGCCGCAGTACAGCACCGAAACCGCCGCGTTTACCCCCAACCAATACCTGATCGAAACCCTGTTCCGGTCGCTGGCCGACCACAGTCCCGAAATCCAGGCGCTGGCCCAACGGGAAGCGCGCGGCACACCGGCGTCGGCGCCCAAGAAGCGCATGGCGGTGCTCAACGCCCTGCCCGCCCCGCTGGCCGAGCCGTTGCGCAAACTCATGGTGCCGATCGAGCAGGAAAACGAAGGCTACGACAAGATCGGCGAAGCGCGGCTGCGGCAAATCCACCTGGCCTACCAAACGGCCCTGGAGATGTTCGTGTTCATCCTGCTGGCCCAACTCTGGGAAGCCTGCGACGTCCGGCCCGCGCCGGCTGTCAACGACCCGCAGCGGGAGGCCTTGCGCGCTTTTTTCCGCCTGAACGCGGCCCAGCGCGCGGAGGTGGACTTCATGGCGCTGATCCGGGTTATCCACGCCATTTTCGAACAAAACAACATCCACTATTTCCTCGATGAAATGCGCGAAACGGTGGATTCCATGGCGCAGGACGAGGCCTTTGCCGGGCACCTGAATTTCCTCAGAGGGCTGGCGCAGCAGCTGCAACCGGCTTCCGTCGACCGGCCCGACTGGGCCTATCTCAACGAGCAAGCCGAACGGAGCCTGGCCGGCCTGTACGAAAAAACCGGCTTCATGGCCCGCTACAAACTGGCCACTATCCAGGGCATCGACGTGGAGAAATACCGCCACCGCCGCGTGCCGCGTTTCAACCACGAGACCGTGGTGCTGCACGACCTGCTGGGGGGCTTCGACTACACCGCGTTCAACCTGGACAAATCGCTCGACAACCGCTCGGTGTTGCTGATCAACGAGGCGACCTGGGAATACCTGAACCTGTCGCCTTTCGCGCTCGACGAGAACGCCTTTCTGCACAAATCCGAACTGTGCAAACTCTACTTCTACTCGCACTATGTGCCCGGCGCCGACTGTTATTGCTACAAATACGTGAACAAACCCGACGACCCGCTGCTCGAGGTGTCGGACCGGCAGTTTGCCCTGGTCAAGGAGCAGTTTGAGGCCTTTGCGGCGTGCGTTTTACAACAACCCCTGCGCGCCGTATGAAGAGTCCGTTCAAATTTCTGGATGCGTACACCCGCGAGGACCGCGGCGCATTTTTCGGGCGCGAAACCGAAACCGAGGCCTTGTACCAAATGGTGGCCCAAAACCGCCTCATCCTGTTGTACGGCCAGTCGGGCACCGGCAAGACCAGCCTGATCCAGTGCGGACTGGGCGGCCGTTTCGACCCGACCGACTGGCTCCCCCTGTTTTTCCGCCGCCAGAACGACATCAACGCCACCGTGCTGCAACGGCTCCGCGAACTCACGCCCGGCATGGAGGCGGCGGCAAGCGTGCCCGAGCGCCTGTCGGAGCTCTACATCGAATCGCTGCGGCCGCTGTATCTCGTTTTCGATCAACTGGAGGAGTTGTTTATCCTGGGCTTGCCCGAAGAACAGGCCGCCTTTGCCGCGCTCCTCCGCCAGATCCTCGAAACCACCATCCCCTGCCGCATCCTGCTGGTGATCCGGGAAGAATACCTCTCGCACCTGTACGAGCTCGAAAAAACGCTGCCTACCCTGTTCGACCGCCGCCTGCGCGTGGAGCCCATGGGCCGCAACAAAGTAAAAGAAGTGCTGGAAGGCTCGTTCCGGCAGTACAATATCCAATGGCCGGCTACCACCCCGTCAATCCCCGACCGGATCATCGACAACGTGAGCGCCGGCAAACTGGGCACGCCGCTGCCCTATCTGCAAGTATACCTCGACCTGCTCTACCGCGCTCACAGCAGCAGCATTCCCGAAACGGCCGCCAATACCGCCGCCTGGCCCGAACTGCGCCTGGCGCCGGAAAAGATCGACGCGCTGGGCAAGATCGAAAACGTGCTGGAGGTCTTTTTAAACGACCAGGAACAGGCCGTGCAGGCCGAAATGACGGAGAAATTCCGCGGATTGCCCGCCGACGCCGTGGCGAAAGTGCTCGACGGTTTTGTCTCGGAAGAAGGCACCAAACGGCCCATCGGCATTGCATGGGAAGGCGACGACGTGACGGTCGAACAGCGCTACGAAAACCTGTTCCGTCCGCTGGCGCCCGAGGTGCTGGGGTACTGTTTCAGGGCGCTTGAACAGCGGCGGCTGCTGCGCAGCACCGGCGAACAGCTGGAATTGGCGCACGACTCGCTGGCCGCCCTGATCGACCAGCAGCGCAGCGCCGGGCAGCGCCGGCTCAACGAACTGTACAACCGGCTGCTGTACCAGTACCGCGAGTTCAAACTCTCGGGCGCCTGGCTCAGCCGCCGGCAACTCAACGCCCTGGAAGAATACCTGCCGGCCCTTCGCCCGCGACTCGAGCCCGAGGTGATCGAGTTTTACCACAAAAGCGTGGCGCAGGCCGAACGCGAAGAGCAGGCCGAGCTGCAAGCCCTGCGGCAGAAACGGCGCCGCGCGCGGCAAATCGCCATTTTCGGGCTCTCGTTGGCGGCGCTCACCACGGCGGCCCTGTTTATCGCGCTTTTTCAATTCAACGAAAACCGCAAATCGCTGCGCGCAAAAGCCCTGCAGGAGGCCTATAGCCGCAAATACGAAGGCCGGTACGGCGAGGCGTTGTCGCTGCTCAACTTTGTGGAAACCGGCTTTGGAAAAATGCCGGCGGCCACCGCAACCAACGTGAACGCGCTGCGGCAAAAATGGACAAGCATTGCGGCCCTGGTGCCCGAGGCCGACAGCCTGCGCGCCGTGGGCGCCTACCTGGAAGCCCTGAAAAAATACCAGGCGGCCCAGCAGACCGACGACGATGCCTACCTCCGGGAAAAGGTCGAGCAGACCGGCAACGACCTCGAAACGGCGTTCCAGAAATTCCTGCTCAGCGGTGAAGCCCTGATGAACGCGCGCAAATTTGACATGGCCGCCGCCGTATTCGACAAGGCACTGGCGCTGAAACCCGGCGACGCCCTGGCCACCCGGAAACGGGAAGCCTGCCGCAACCGCTAGTGGTTGCAGCTCTAGTGATCAACCAATTTAGTATTATAATAGTGTAACCTTCCCCAACCAGAGCGCCTTCTGCCGTCCGCGAGGCATGCCCGACCGAAGGGGATGGTCCGCCGTCAGGCGGAGCGCCTTTTTTGACAGGGAACTTGAAACGCAAGGTCCCACAAAAGACCACAATGCCCTGTCAAAAACAGCGCAATCCCCGCAGGTCGTTGGCACTGCCGGAAGGACAGCCTTTTTCTTTTGGTTACTTTTCTTTTGGGCGAGCAAAAGAAAAGTAACAATGCCGGACAAAAGACGGAACATCCCACTATAACCAGAAAGCCATACAGCGGACCAGCAGATCGTTTCAAATACTAAACTGGTCTTCCGCTAGTCGTTCGCAGATTATGACAAAAATTAAAGCATCCTTTTACCATTCATATGCTACCTGAAATATAAATTTGCAGACGCGTTATTTCATAAAACACCCTGAATACATGAAAACCGTCTTAATCCTCCCTTTCGCCTATACTATCCAACTTTGTTTTCTCTGCGGCCAGGCTACCTATCCGTTGAAAACCCTGGAAGACAGCCTGCCCTTTCGGGTGGAGGCGAGGGGCCGCCATTTGGAACTCCGCTGGCAGTCGGGAGAGCAGCCCTGGGCAAATGCCCGTGCTTTTGCGTCCATACAATCCATCCGGTTGCAGGACGGCGATCTGATCCTCGATTTTATCCCTCCGAAAAACAAACCCGCGCTCAGTTATACTTTCGATTGGTGGATGCTCAGCGCCACAGGCCGTTTGCTCCGGCCGAAAGCCCTGCGCTATGCGCCGGGCCAGTCGCCGGGCCAGGCTTCGCAATCGCTTGTTTGGGAGGATATCACCGAATTGCTTCGCGAACCGGGGGCCGTGTATACGCTGTTTATCCGCCGTTCGCTGATGGGCGCCGTCAACTGCCTCGATCAGCGCCCCGAATTCACGCTTGCCCGCCAACTGCCCATGTGGGTGGCCGGTGGCCTGGGCGCCGTAATGATCGGCGCCGGGCAGCTGTACAACGGTCAAAAAAAAGAGTTGTACGCCAACTACCGAGCCGTTTGGCGCGACGAAGGAACCGAGCCGGCGGCGCAAGTCTTTTTTAATGCCGCCAGGCAAAAAGAAAAAACGGCGCGCGCACTCACGTACGCCGGTTGGGCGACCTTGGGCGCCAGCGCCGTTTGGTATGGCTGGCAACGCATACGCATCCAGAAAAAACAAAAGGTTTTTGACACGTTTTGCCGGCCCGAAGCGCCGGTACTATCGTTCAGACCAGCCCTGTTGGAAACGCCGGTCGTCGCTTCATTTGGCGGCCTGAGGCCTGCTCTGGCTTTGCAATTATCCTTTTAATGAAGTTTCGCCAAGCCCCGATGCTTTAATCGCTTAATCCCGCTGTTTTCCACTCTATGTCCTGTTTTTTAGTCATCCTGCAACGCGACGCGCTCCGAGGCGCTCCCGCTGTTACAAGTCCTTGAAGCCTATGTGTGCAAAGCACTGTTATCGTCGTTGGCGCCTGAAAAGCCTTTTGCCGGTTGTGTTGTTGGCGCTGACGCCCCTGCTGCTGCCGGGCCAGTCGCCGTGCTACGAAAAATTGCGCCGGGAAGGGCTCGATCAGCTCCGCCTCCGGCACTATGCCGAAGCCTTTAACGACTTCTGGGCTGCCTTCGTCTCCTGCCCCGACAAACCCGCCGACAACGACCTGAGCGCGCTGATCCTGCAGGCACAAGAGGCCTGGGTAAAAGAACTCGAGGGGCTGGTCAAACGCGAAAAAGAGGCTTACACGCAGGCTGTGGCCGCCAAAGAAGACGCCGAGCAAGCCCGCCAAAACGAATCGCAGGCGCGTCAACTCGCCGAGGAGAATGCCCGCAGGGCCAAGGAACAGGGCCTCCGCGCCGAAACGTTGCGGCTGGCCCTGCTGGCCGACCTGATGCGCGGCAAAGGCAACCGGAGCGACGCCCTGCTGCTCGCCTGGCTGGCGCTCCAGCTCGCCGGCCCGGAGACCACCCCTTACCTGCAGCACGCCTTTTACGAAGCCGTGCGCGATTCGTTCGCCACCGGTATTTTCAGCGGGCCCCAAACGGTCGAAAACCTCGACTGGTTGCCCGGTAACGACGGTGTGGCGATCCGCCAGGCGGGCGCCGGCCTGCTTTGGGTGCAGGGCGGCGCCAACGGCCAGGTGGTCCGGCAATTCGGCCCCGATACCGAAGGCCTCATCGCCGATGCGAAAGGCGATGCCGTGCTGAGCTGGGCCGGTGCAAACACCGCCCAGCTCTGGACGGCCGCGGGCCAGCCCGGCCCCACGCTGGAAGGCCACAGCGAAGGGATCCGCTTCGCGGCTTTCTCGCCCGACGGCCAGTATGTAGTCACCTGCTCGCGCGACAATACGGCGCGCCTTTGGACCGCCGCCGGCCAGTTGGTGGCAACGCTGAATGGGCACAGCGGAAACGTCTACTTCGCCGAATTTTCCCCCGACCACAGCACCCTGCTGACCCGCGCTTCCGACGGTACGGCCTGCACCTGGGACATCACCGGCGCCCGGCTGGCCAGCTTTCCGGCCGACCCCGGGGGCGGGTACCTGCTCGACGCCCGGCTATGCGGCAGCGGCAATCGCGTGGTCAGCCTGGATGCCGGCGGGCAGGTCGAATTGTGGGACGCGCGCGGGCAGGCCATCGCGCGCCTCGGCGATGCGGCCCAACCGGCGCGCGCCATCGACCTGACGGCCGGCGGCGCGCGCGTGCTGCTGCGCACGGCCGGAACCGAAGCCGCGCTGTATGCCGCAGCCGACGGCCGTAAACTGGCGGCCTACGCGCATCCGGCGCAGGTGGAAGGCTTGCAGGCCGACGCCGCCGGTACGCGCGTGCTGAGCTGGGCGGCCGACCACACGGTGCGGCTCTGGGACGACCGCGGGCAGCTGCTTCAGGCATTTGTGGGACATCGCGACGCCGTCATCGACGCCTGCCTCTCGCCCGACCAGACGCTCGTGCTGACGACTGCGCAGGACGGCACCGTGAAACTCTGGGGCGCCAAGGGAAATATTCTGATCGACTGGCCGGTGGCCAGCCGGCAGCCCTTGCCCGCCCGTTTTTCGCCCGACGGGCAGTTTATCCTCGTTTCGGAAAAAGACAATACCCGGATCAGCCGCCTGCCGCTGCCGCAGCAGGTGTACGAATCGTACAGCCGGACCATCGACCGCAACGGCGCCGCGCTGAGCGATCTGGCGGCCGAACACCATATTCAGTTCCTCGACAGCCTGCCCAAATAACCGTAGTTCATTCTGTACGACACAATCTATTCACGTCAAACCTGCCATTCAATGAAAACCATGCTTTCACTCGCCCTTTTTATTTGGGTTCTCCCGACCCTTTCCGCCCAAAGCAGCGACGGCCCGCTGCCTTCGGCCCGGACAACGGCCGGAATCCTTCACCCTAAAACCAATATCACGCAGGATACCCTGCTGACGGAAGCGGAACCCGAGCCCGCGAAAACGCCGGCCAACGGTCCCGAACAACTGGCGCCCTGCGACAGCTACGACCTCCTGCAGTGCGGCCAAACGCTGTACAACCAGACCAATGCCGGCTATGGCAACAAGATAAACAGCCACTGCGTCACCGGTACCTTCGCGGGCCCCGATCACATTTACCGGGTGGATATTACGGAGCCCGGGCCGTACAAATTCGTGGTGGAAATGCTGGACCCCGTAGACCTCGACATATTTGTGATCAGCAACTGCCAGTCGGTGCCGGTAGGCTGCGCCTTTTGGTCGACTGAAGACAACGTGGGAACCGGTGTCTACCGGGAAATCGCCGACGGGCACCTCGATATAGGCACTTACTATGTGATCGTGGACGGGCAGTATTCCACGTCTTATGGCACTTATAACATATCGATGGATTGCAGCTGTACCCCCCTGGAAAAGAACCTGTATTCCATCTTTGCAGAACCGTATTTCTGTGAAAATTTCGAGTCGTTCAGCCCGGCCTATCCCCTTGAACCGCAATCGTCGCGCTGGTACTATTGGGAGAATCCGTCATCGTCTGGCGGGGATGCCGTAGTGACAGTCGATTCGAGCGGCAGCAAGCGGGCCCGGTTCTTCGACGACGGCGTTTCGGCCAACCCGGACCTGGTGTATTTTCTGGATAACCGGCAAACGGGCCGCTGGCGGCTCTCCTGGAAAATGCGGGTGGAGAACAACAAAAGTGCCTATTTCAATCTGTTGCACACCCGGCCGGGTTATGACAATAACAACAATTATGTGTACGCCAACACGGCTTATCATGTGTACTTTAATGCCAACGGCACGGGCGACGTGCGGGTGGCCACTGGCAACGCTGCGCCGCAGGGACGCTTTGCGTACCCCAACGGGCAATGGTTCGATGTAGTGCAGATCATCGATATATTCCAAAACAAGGTGGAATTGTGGATCAACGACAATTTCGTCACTTCCTGGACCTTCAGTCAGGGGTACAACTACCAGGGCTTTTCGCAATCCAAAAGCACTATTGCGGGCATCGATTTCTATGCCGACAACGGAAACGATTATTACATCGATAATTTGACTTTTTACCGCCAGCCGCCCGGCATTATCGTTGATTGCGCCCCGCAGGACGATATCTGTATTGAAAACGGCGAGTCCCTCCCCGGCGAGTGCTTTGCCAATGTGGGCATGTACACTGAACTCGAATACGGCCCCTGTTTCTCCGTCTGCGACCTGGGTGGCACCTATATCTACCGCGGCGATACGTATGCCGGGCAACTGGACCTGTCGGACCTCGCGCCCGACTCCATCCGCTTCGACCCCTGCGTGGTGGCGGCCTATGGGACTAACATGCCCGTGCCCTTGTACGCCGACGTATTCATGTTTTACAACGACAACGGCGGCGCGTTCAACACCAGCAACGTGGTGCTGACCACCGGTAACCCGGCCGATGTCAAATATTTTGTGTTTACCTGTAATTACGACGTCAGCATCGGTCCGCAATTCCAGGCCGGCAACAACCAGGTGTCGTGTACGCGCCGGCAAAAAAGCATCAACTCGGCCTGTAATAACACCGGCGGCAGCATATTAACCGTATGCGACAACCGGTATTACATCGTCGTCACCGGCACACTGGGCTCGAGTTATACTATCCAGGTGAACCAGGCCGGCTATTGCGCCTCCAACCCGACAGTGCTCAACTGCGGCACCAGTACCAGCGGCACCCTCGCAGCGGGTAGCGGCAGTGCGTCTTTTTCTTCCAGTGGGGCGGGGTACAGCAAATGTTATGTTGGCCCGCGCAACTATTCCGGCACTGAAAAAGTGTACAAATTTACCCTTGTACAACCCAGCCAGGTGAAGATCACGACCAACAGCACAACACCCAATACGCCCCTCGGCGTATTCCTGTATTCCTTTATCTGCGGCCGCAACTGTATCAACTACGCCGAAAGCACGGTGAGCAACCCGAAAGCCGAACTGCTGACTTCGCTGGCGGCGGGCACGTATTACCTGATCGTCGACCGCGAAACTACCGCAGGCGCCGCCAACTATGACATCACGCTGGATTGTGTTCCCAATTCACCGTACACGACGTTGAATCAATTTGAGGCCACCTTTTTGCCATCCGGCGCCTACTGCCCCACAGATCCCACCGCCCTGCACCAGATCAAGATCAATGCCATTGCCAACCGCTTTGCCCCTTCCGATCAATTGTATTTTCACTTTAAAGACAGCGGCCAGTCGACCGGCCTCAGCTCGTCCGATCTCAGCCAGCAATGGGGCGCACCGGGACCCATTAAAACCATCAACCTGCCCAAAGACGATACGAGCGACGGGCAAAAGTGCTCCTTTGTGCCCGGCGATACCATTTACCTGAGGATCGACCCGAGCGACCCCGGCAGCGTAAACCTGTATGAAACCAAGCTCGTCTTCAAACCAGCGCCCGGCACCAATGCGAACAACAAATTCCAGGTCAACGGCGTGAGTTATATCGACTCTATTGCCAAACTGGAGCCCAAATTGTTTACCCTCGACAAATCCGATCTGGAGTTTCCGCCCACCGACTCCAGTAAGGTGGTGCTGCTCCAGTCCAACATGCCCTGGTCAGTGCTGAATTTGGGCTCGCCGAACGGTCCGCCGTTTAGCTGGCTCCATTCGATTGTACCGGCGTCGGGCACGGCAGGTGAAAACATCACTATCAGAACCTTGGCCCAACCCGCGGGCACTTATTTGCCGCGCTATACCTTCCTCCAGTTCACCTCGGATAAACCCGGACAAGAGTTTCAATACCAAACCTTCCTGCGGATTGTGCAAAAAGGGTATTGCCCACCCACCACCACGGCCGCTATCAACGCCAGCGCCAATACCATCTGTGAAGGCGATCCGGTGACGCTCACCGCCGTGGGCACGCCGACGGTGGCAGACTTGTACACGTACCGGTGGAGTACCAACGATTCGATCGGCGTAATCACCAAAATGCCCCTGAGCACGACCACCTACACCGTCACCGTCACCAATACCAACTGCTCCGTGACGGCCACGGCCACCCGGCAGATCACGGTCAATCCGAAGCCCGCCGCGCCCGTCAGCCTGGGCAATAAGACGATGTGCGCCAACGGCGCGGTGCCGGCCTTGCAGGTGAGCACGAACAACCAGGCCAATGTTACGGTCGATTGGTATGCCGCCGCCTCAGGCGGCAGCCCTTTACTGTCGGGCAACCCGAACTACACGCCGCCGGCCGTCACTCAAACCTATTACGCGCAATCCCGGAACAGTGTAACGGGATGTATCAATCCCGCCCGAACGGCGGTGACGCTGACGGTAAACCCTCAGCCCACTATTACCGTCAGCGAAAAAGTATGCGCCCCCAACCTGCTCAGTTACGATATCGTCCTGACAACCAATGGCAACAGCGTGACCGCCACGAAAGGGACCGTTGTCGTTGTCGGCGGCGGGCAGTACATCGTCAGCGGGGTGCCGAAGGATTCGACAGTGATCGTCACCGCCACCAACACCACAACGGGGTGCAACCGGGTGAGTACGGTCACGCCGCCGCCCTGCAACTGCCCCTTTGTAGCGCCGCCGGTTTCCGGCGGAAACGCGGCCGTTTGCAGCGGCGAGCCGATCCCCGCCTTGTCGGTGTTCGTAGGTTCGAATGAAACGGCTTATTGGTACAATTCGAATAATGTAAAAGTAGCGGAGGGCCCCTCCTACCAGCCCGGCGCCGGCGGCACGTTTACAGTAAAAGCCGTCAACACCGTCAACAACTGCATGAGCAGCGGCATTTCCGTCACGCTCACCGTTTACCCGCCGGTGACGCTCTCGGCCGGCCCGCCGGCCTGTGCGCCCAACCTGCAATTTTTCAGCATACCCGTCACCACTTCGCTCAACGTCAGCAGCCTGACGGCCACGCAGGGCACGGTGAGCGGCAACAACGGCAACTACCTCGTTTCCAATATTCCCGAAACGAGCAGCGTGCTGCTCACCGCAACCGACGGGGCTACCGGCTGCCAGCAGCAACTGCTGATCCCCGCGCACGACTGCCCCTGCCCGGTGGTGCCGAAACCGATCAGCGGCGGCAACAAAACCGCCTGTGAAGGACAGCCCTTTCCGGCCTTGCAAGTGACCGTAGACGCCGGTGAAACGGCCGATTGGTTCAACGCCGGCGGGCAATTGCAGGCCGGCGGCCAGGGGACGACTGCGTTCACCCCGCTGCAACCCGGCACCTATTACGCCCAGCGCCGCGTGTTGCTTACCGGCTGCACCAGCGCCGAACGCACGGCGGTAAGTCTGAGCGTGCTGGCCACACCCGCCCTGGCCGTATTGGACGACCAATGCGACCCCACACTGACCAGCTATCAGGTAACGGTGTCG
>JBGARJ010000079.1:0-14964 GCA_044230315.1 Saprospiraceae bacterium | reverse complement strand
GTCACCTCCTTACCCCGGTCCTTCAGCCCCGGAATCGGGATCTGGGACGAGCGATCAGGACTCCTATGCCGGATGCCGTACAATAATGGGTACGTTTTGCGCTACTGACACTCCGCCCAGGTGTTCCGTCTTGATTGGTTATCATTTTGGTGGATGGCAATACCCCACTCTACTCCTGTTAAACATTTTAACACCAGCTCGCTAAACTGCACTTAATTGGCTTAACGCGGACAGTTTGGGGGGTTAAAGTTCTTTTAAAGCCCTTTCAACCGTTAAAACCGCCTGAAAATGCCGTTACTTTGCACCCGAATTTTAGACCACCCGAGGCATGAATACCCGCTCGCTTTTTTTGACCCTGCTCACCTTCACTCTTACTGGCACCCTGCTCGCCCAAAACCCGGTTAAATGGTCCTTCGCGACCAAGGATGCCGGTACGGGGCAGGTCGACCTCGTTTTTACCGCTACCATCGACGATGGCTGGACCACGTACTCCCAATTCCTGGAGAGTGAGGACGGGCCCGTGCCCACGTCCTTTACCTTCCAGGAAGGAGGCCATTTCAAACTGCTAGGCAAAGCCAAGGAAAGCGGCGAAAAATTCACCAAATACGACAACGTGTTTGGCATGAACCTCACCAAGTTCAAGCACAAAGCCATTTTCACGCAGCGCGTGCAAGTCAACGACGCGAGCAAGCCCATCACCGGCTACTTGTCGTTCATGGTCTGCAACGACGAAATGTGCCTGCCGCCCAAAGACGTGGATTTCAAATTCAACGTCCAGCCAGCCGGCGCGGAACCCTCCAAAACGAATACCCCCGCACCCGATACCAAAACGAACACCGCCCCGCCGGCGCCGGGCAGGCAAGACAGTGGCGACAGCGGCATGGCGCCGACAGCGCCCTCGGCGCCGGAGGCTGCCAAAAGCGAACGTGCAGCAACGCCTCAAGACCCCAACTTTCAGGGTTTCTTCGACGCCAAACGCGAGATCAACTCGGCCCAGTTTGTCAATTCCTGCTCCACGGCCGTCAAAGAGGACGGCTCCCTTTGGTGGGTATTCATCGCCGGGTTTCTCGGTGGCCTGGTGGCCCTGCTGACGCCCTGCGTGTTCCCAATGATCCCGCTGACGGTGAGTTTCTTTACCAAGCGCTCCAAAGACCGTAAAACCGGCCTGCGCAACGCCCTTTGGTACAGCTCCAGCATCGTGATCATTTATGTCGGCATCGGCATTCTGCTGACCTCGATTTTCGGCCCGACGGTACTCAACCAAATGAGCACGGACATGTACTTCAACCTGCTCTTTTTCGTAGTGTTCGTCATCTTCGCCCTGTCGTTTTTTGGTTTGTTCGAGATCACCCTGCCCTCGTCCTGGGTCAATAAAAGCGACCAGATGGCCGACAAAGGCGGTATGCTGGGCATCTTTTTTATGGCCTTCACGCTGGCGCTGGTATCGTTTTCCTGCACCGGCCCCATCGTCGGCACCTTGTTGGTGGAAACGGCTAAAGTCAATGCTGGACACGCCCTCTTCGGCATCATACCGGCTCGCCCTCTGGTGGGCATGACGGGGTTTGGGCTGGCGCTGGCGCTGCCCTTCGGGCTGTTTGCCATGTTCCCCGGCTGGCTGCAGAGCCTGCCCAAGTCGGGCAACTGGATGGACAACGTGAAAGTAACGCTCGGCTTTGTCGAACTGGCCCTGGCACTCAAATTCCTCAGCACGGCCGATATGGTGCGCCATTGGGGCGTCCTGCGATTCGAGCTCTTCCTGTCGCTGTGGTTCATCTGCGCCCTCTTGCTTGGCCTGTATCAGTTTGGGCTGCTGCCCAAACTCAAAGGCGCCCCGGGCAAACCCGGCGTGTCGCGTGTAACCGTTGGGGTACTGGCCCTGGTCTTTGCGGCATACCTGGGCAACGGGTTGTTCAACTACAGATCGCTCGGCCTCCTCAGCGGGATCGCACCCCCGGTACACTATAATTTTTTCCGGCCGATGGGTTGCCCGCACGGCCTCGACTGTTACCACGATTTCGATGAGGCGCTTAAGATCGCCCAATTGGAAAACAAGCCGCTTTTTGTCGATTTTACCGGTTACGGCTGCGTGAATTGCCGCAAAATGGAAGAAACGGTATGGAACAAGGAAGAAATTCTGCAGCACCTGCGCAACAACTATGTGGTGGTGTCCTTGTACGTCGACGACCAGGCGCGGTTGTTTCCCGACAATAAGTTTAAATACCTGCTCGACCCGCATACCGGGGAAAAAATGCGGACGGTTGGCGATAAATGGAGCAGTTTTGAAATCAACAACTTCGCCCGCAATTCACAACCCTGGTACGTGCTCATGCACAACGACGGCAAAACGCTGCTCAACGAACCGCGCGGCTATACGCCCGACGTGAGCGAATACCGCGCCTTCCTCGACTGCGGATTCGACGCCTTCGCGCAAATCAAAAACAAGGAGACAAACAAAGCCCTGATTGGCGAAAACTAGGGTGAGCTTACTTTAACGGAGGTGCAGTAGAACGAGCAAGATCAGAGCCGGCAAAGCCTGTACAAAAAAGATCTTCCTGTCGGCCGTCAGCGCGCCGTAAATCCCGGCTACGGCAACACAGCCGGCAAAAAAGATCCCCACGTAGGTTTTCCACGCGTTGTCGTCGATGAAAAAGGTCCACAACAGACCGGCTGCCAGGAAGCCATTGTACAGGCCCTGGTTGGCCGCCAGCGCTTTGGTGGGTTCGAACAGTTCCTCCGGAAATTTTCGGAATACTTTTTTGCCCCGGGTGGTCCAGGCAAACATTTCAAACCACAGGAAGTAGCCGTGCAAGGCGACGATCAAGCCGGTAAATAAGGCGATCAAAAGGTCCATAATATCGTTTTGTCGCACCAAGATATGGTTTTCCAAAACTACTTGTACCGGTCGTAAAATTGCCCATACCTTGACGGGTGCTGATATCAAAAATTGCCAAACCCATCGGGCTTAGCGACAATGTTCTACATTTGTATCTTTCGTCAAGCCGGCTCAGGACAGCATTTTACACCAACATAGTGGAAAGGCCACCCCACCGGATGTACTTGTCGCGTCGCACCTGTAAAAACACCTTGAACATGCCCTGGTATAAGCAAACGCACTGGCAAATCATCATCGGCCTGGTCGCCGGGTTGATCTACGGTATCATCGCCTCGCTTAACGGCTGGGCCCAATTCACTACCAATTGGGTCACACCTTTCGGAATTATCTTCATCAACCTGCTCAAATTGATAGCCGTGCCGCTGGTGTTGGGCTCCCTGATCACCGGAGTGGCTTCGTTGGCCGACATACGCAAACTCGGCCGAATCGGCGGTAAAACCCTCGCCTTGTACATTGGTACAACGGCTGTTGCCATTGCTATCGGACTGGTACTGGCCAATTTGTTTCAACCAGGCAAAGCGGTACCGCCAGAAGTGCGCGACGGGCTCATGCAAACGTATAGCGAGAATATTAGCGCCCGGATGGAAGCGGCCAAGTCGGTGGGCGAACGCGGCCCTTTGCAATTGCTGGTCGACATGGTACCCGACAATATTTTGAGTGCCGGCGCTGACAACCGGAATATGCTGCAGATCGTGTTTTTTGCCATTTTCTTTGGCATCGGACTGCTACAAGTGCCTGAAAAGCGGGCAAAACCGCTCCTGGATTTTTTCCACAGCCTGACAGACGTGACCATCCGGCTCGTCGACCTGATCATGTTGCTGGCACCCATCGGCGTCTTTGCGCTCATTGCCGATACGATCAATAAGGTATCGGATGGCGATTTATCCAAACTCGGCGCCTTACTGGGCGCACTGGGGGTTTATTGCTTTACTGTGGTGTTGGGCCTGGCCTTGCACACCCTCGGGGTGTACCCGGTTTTACTCCGGTTCTTTTCCAAGATGAATGTGTTTCGCTTTTTCAAGGGCATCGCCAAGGCGCAATTGGTCGCCTTCTCCACCAGCAGTAGTGGCGCCACCCTACCCGTCAGCATTGAATGTTGTGAGGAAAACCTGGGTGTATCCGAAGAGATCACCTCGTTCGTACTACCCCTTGGAGCCACCATCAACATGGACGGCACTGCGCTGTACCAAGGTGTGGCCACCGTATTTATCGCACAGGCAATTGGCATCGAACTGACATTTGCCGACCAACTGAATGTATTGCTCCTGGCCGTTATGGCTTCCATCGGCACGGCCGCCGTGCCGGGCGCCGGGGTGATCATGCTGATCATAATCCTCGAAAGCATTCATGTACCCAGCGCCGGCATAGCGCTCATCCTGGGGGTGGACCGCATTCTCGATATGTTGCGCACGATCACCAATATCACTGGCGACTGCATGGTTGCAACAGCAATCGCTGCGTCGGAAGGACAATTGCGCGATGTGCACCCGAAATCGGATTCCGATAAAATAAAATGGAAGTAAGAGGGTGTTAAATTTCGATCGCCGGGTTGCTTGTGGCCCGGCGATCGAAATTTATATACACAACAAGAAATCAGGGTGTGCTTTCAGCCGGAAATTCAGTCCTTTATCTTAATCACTGGCTTGAGGATAAACTTCCCGTTGCCCGTGGTTACGATCGATTTCGCGGCATCGAAGTCGAGCGTTAAAGAATCCGACGGAAGATTCAGGCTCTTATCGATTTTGATCTTCAACCCCGATTGTTCCGCACTGGGCGTATCCAGATCGTATAAAACACTGTCTTGCATAACAGAATTGTTCGGCCCCAGGACCAAACGCACCTCCTGCAAAAACACCGCCGGAACCGGACCGGCAGCGATAAGGGTGTCGGTACCATTTTGGAAATCGAGCAGGTTGTAAATACCCGAATTCGTAGGTAAGGTCAGCCATTGACTGGTGTCGTCGGCCGTTTTGATGCGAACTTCGAGGATGTCGACATTGACCTGCTGATAATCGCCGGGACCGTCGGTAAGGCGTACCTGCAGGTTTACAGTATCTGTTTTAGTGGAAGCGTCCTTTTGGCAGGCCCAAAAAACAAAGAAACCAGCCAATAGGGTGAAAAGGAGCGGGTAACGGTTCATGGTAATCGGATTTTGAATGAACGATAGTGTTTGTTGCGGATTAAATTGGATCAGATGCCCTGCTTCCGGAATGCCCGAAAGGCAAAATCTTCAGGAGCAAAACGCCTTATCGATACGGAACATTGTGACAAATTGCATATTACCACAGCTGGGGTACTGCATTGCACCTGAATGGGCGAAGGCGCTGCGTACCCCTTCTTAGGGTTACGCAGCGCCTTCGTTTTTTGCCCGGAAGAACCCGATTCTAAGGGTTAAGCAGCGCCTTCTTCTCTCTGTCGGCGTTTTCCTTAAAAATTTCTTCCCGCGTGCGATATGGCACCTCGTTCAGTACTTTGATCAGCCGGTCGCGTTCCACTTTAAACGCTTCCAAAGCTGCACCGGTGATAGGATCGGGCTGCGGCAGGTTTTGGCGGAGAAAATCCACCTGACGGCCATTTTTCCAGAAGCGGAAACATACATGCGGTCCGGTAGCCAGCCCGGTCGAGCCCACATAGCCGATGGTTTGTCCTTGTGCTACGCGGGTACCCGGGCGGATACCTTTTGCAAAACCGCTCATGTGGAGGTATTGCGTTTCGATGCCGCCGTTGTGGCGGATCTTGACAAAGTTGCCGTTACCGCCCCGCCGGGTGGCCTCTTCGACGGTACCCTCGCCTACCGCCAGAATCGGCGTGCCATAGGGTGCGGCGAAATCGGTACCGAAGTGTGGCCGGTTATAACCAAGTATCGGGTGAAGCCGGTTGAGGCTGTAGCGGCTGGAAATCCTGCTGAACTTGACCGGCGCTTTTAGAAATGCCTTGCGGGCCGGGCGGCCGTCGAAGTCAAAGTAGTCGGATTTCTCGTCAGCTTTTTGAAAATTGAAGGCGAAGTATTCCTTCCCCTCGCGTTCATACACCGCGGCAATGATCTTGCCGGTACCCACTGGTTCGCCTTCGACGTAATGTTGCTCATAAACGACTTTAAAGCGATCGCCGACCTTTTGGTGGTAAAAATCGACCGATGACGCCAGCACGTCAATCATGCCGTCGGCAAGTTCGTCGCTCAGGCCGTTATCCGTCAAGGCTTGCCAAAAATTGGTCTCCAGCACTCCGGAAGACGCTTTTATTTCGGTGACAACATTGCGTTTGACGACCTCGACTTTATATGGCTCCTCCAGTTGAAATACTACATATTCGTACGGAGAGGGTTCATATACCATGAAGGACGGGGTGGAGCCTTGTTTTTTCGACAGAAAATTCAATTTCTTGCCTACCCGCATCGAGGTGATATTGAATATGCCTTTGGCATTTTCAACCAATTTGGTCACCACCGGGTATGTAAGCCCCTGTTTCATGAGCATTTCACCCAATACGTCGCCATAGTTGAGCTCATCTTCAAACAAGTGAAACATATCCATGGAATACCCCCAACGCATATTCGCCGGTACCACCGGAAGGGCGTCCAGGGCAGGTTGTGCAAATACCAGGGCGGCAGCTTGCCGGGTTTTGGAGAATTCGAGGGAGGTGGTAAGGAGGGCAGCACTCGCGGCTATGATTCCGGCAAAAACCCAGTTTCGGTAACCAGACTGCCAGAAACGCCGCAGGAGATGCTGCGACTTAGTGTCGTCGGTGTTCACGATTAGAAAAACGGTTTAGCAAATGATGTTGTGGCCAGGGTCTGGGGCAAAAATAGAATTGCCTTTTGACTTTGCATCAAAATGGATAAGAAATTAACTAAAATCCTCATTTAAGTGCCGTTGACTCAAAAAAACAGCCGGAAAACCAATATTTTATGCATTCAATGTTATTGACGTCTGACAGCAAATGGCCCGCAAACACCACAGGAATGCTCTACGGAGCGAGTACCTTTACCCTCTGAACCAGCACATACTTTAGTGTTTTCTTTCGAATAATGACCGTCAAACACGTCCTTCTTATCCTTGCATTGCTCTTGCCGCTGCTCCTCAATGCCCAGCAGAGCGCCTTTGACACCGACAACGAAGGCTGGCGGGCTTCCGGCGACCCAATCAGTACCATACCCGCCTGGCAGGCATCCGGCGGCAACCCGGGCGGTTATATCCGCGTGACGGATGCGGCCATTGGCGGTACCTGGTATTTCGAGGCTGCCAACCGGTTCAAAGGAAACAAATGCGATGCCTACGACAAGTTTTTGCGCTGGGACCAGTTTACCAGTGACACCAGTAACCAACAACCCTTTGGCGGCAACCCGGACGTAGTGCTGGAAGGCGCCGGCCTGACCCTGGTGTTCGACAATGCGCAAAACCCGGGACTCACCTGGACGCACTACGATATCCGGTTGCGCGAGGACACCGGCTGGCGGCTCAACAATATCAACGGCGCGCAGCCTTCGCAAGCCCAATTTCGCGCCGCACTGGGCAACATTACGGCACTCCGGATCCGGGGTGAGTACCGGTCACAGGCCGATTTCGGCGGGCTGGATAACGTCGTATTGGAAAGCGTATTCCGCTTTGATCTCGATGCCGACAACAGTTCCGGCGCGCCGGAGGATGGTTTTAAAACCGACACACTCTGCGATCCAGTAGCGCCGGTGGTTGATGTCGATGTCCTGCTTTTATCGGAAAAACCGGTGGATTCCATCGTCGTTCGGATTGCCCTCGTGCAAAACCCTCTGCTCGAAACGCTGAGCGTCGGCGCCTTGCCCCCCACGATACAGGCGCAGCAAAACAGTCCGGGATGGCTCACGCTCCTCAACATCGGCGCAGCTTCACTGGCCGATTTCATGGCTGCTCTTCGCACTATTCGCTATACTGACGGCTCGCCCAACCCGGCTTCGTATGAGCGGCTTGTGACGTTGCGCGCTTTTACCGAATGCGGTGAAATGGCCCTCCGGTATGCCTATTTACCGATTTTCCCGGCCGGGAATGCCGGTATGGGGCGGGACACGATCCTGTGTGCGGGTACGCAGGGCGCTGATCTGTTCTCCTTGCTGTCCGATTCGCCGGCAGCCGGTGGATACTGGCAACCCGCGCTGAGCGGCGCTACCGGTCGCTTTGTGCCCGGCATCGATCCACCGGGTGTTTTTGCCTACATTATCGCTGGAGCCAAAGGTTGCCCCGGAGACACAGCCTGGGTGGAGGTCGTGGTAGAGCCCTCTTTTGATCTGGGTCGGGACACCACGCTTTGCTACGGCGACTCGCTGTCATTGCCGGCGCCGGCAGGGCTGGCCGGTTGGCAATGGAGCGACGGTAGCAGTGGGTATGTATTAAGCATTACCGCCCCCGGGGTGTATGTCCTGCAAGGCCAAACCCAGCATTGCATCTTCTCGGATTCGGTTCAAATCAGTTTTGTCACTTGTGAAACCTGTCCGGTATTTGCGCCAAATGCTTTTTCGCCCAACGACGATGGCTGGAATGACCGTTGGCAGGTGTTCCTGCCCTGTATATGGCTGCGCTTCCGGCTGCAGGTATTCGACCGCTGGGGGAACCTGCTGTTCGAATCGTCAGACCCGGACCAATCATGGGACGGATACTGGCGGGGCAAATCCGTTCCGCCCGGCGTGTACGCCTGGCAAATGGAATGGGAAGGCGAACTGTTCGGCCAGCAACAAATTACCCGAAAAAGCGGCGACCTGACCCTGATCCGTTAATGCCCATTTTTCCGGACGCCGGGACCGCAGCACCAGAGGTGAAAGAAAAACAAAGCCGCGTACAGTCTGAGAAACAGCACACGGCTTTGTTATTCAATAGGGTATCTACGTTAATCGACAGGTTAGTTTTTAACGAGCGATTTGACACTCAGCATTTTTCCGCGTTGCCGCAGCATCACATAATACGTTCCGGGCGCAGCATCCGACAAATCGAGCTCATACGTTTGCCAGCCGGGGATAGGACTGTCCAATTGCCCTTGCCGTACCACTTTGCCTTCGACATTCACTACGGTGATATCGGTTTTGCCGGTGTTCGAAAGTTTAAAAGTCAGGGTCGACCGGCCGGCATTGGGGTTGGGCGCTATGGTAAGGTTGACATTTTCGGCAGTTGGAACGGGTTGTTTGTCACTAACGGTTTGAGCCGTGAGCAGGGAGGCCGTTTCGCCAGAATCATCTTGCCCAAGGGCGGATGTAAAGTAACGGTCATAGGTCAGCACCGGCGCATCGAATTGCTTCGTCCACCATTCCCAAGTGGTATCTCGCTGGATAACGTTGAAAATGAACACGGTGATGTTCAATTCGTTGATGCGCTTGACCCGCAGGCAGGGGAAAGTGCCCAATACCGTGGTAACGTTTCCGTAACCATCCGCTTGTACGCTGGTGGTATAGGTGCCCGAAATGGAAATGCCATCGGAGGAGCCGCTAACGGTCGAAGATTGGTTAAAGGAGCTCTGGTACGTAAACGGAAAATTAAACACGCGGAATGGCGGGGTATAATTGGCCATATAGGTGGGATCTTCCGAACCCATGATAGAGAGTTCGGTTGTGTTCAATTTGTAATACGAGTATTCGGCCGTATCAGAAATTTCATAGGTAGAGGCCAGAGTGGCACCCAAAAAACTGCTCGCGTAGGGTGTCTGGGCGCTGTTGTAGTAGTAAGTAAAATCCGAGTACGGGTCAACGGTCAGGCTGCTGAAATTCCAGGTTTGGTTGCTGCCTCCGTTACCAATATTCAAATTGGCCAGGGAAGCCGAATCCAGGGTGGAGGTTTGAATAATCGTGGTGGCGGTGGGCATATCCCCACTGGTGAGCGTAATTTGCCCGTGCAACAACTGTGCGAGGAGCACCAGGCATCCGAGAAGTGGCAGTGCTTTTTTCATGTTTGTCTGTCGTGTAAGTTCAAAATAGTTGGTGAAATTAGATCACCAAATATAGCCACCTGCCATCGGAATCCCAATACTTTGAAGGAGCACATTTATTATTCCGGGTGCAATTCCCAGTATTCCGGTTTGGTATCTTCCGACTGCTGCCTCCAGTAGGCTGGCGTCACCTTTCGTCCGTCGAGGGTACGCAAACGGCGTTGGTACACATACGTAACCGGATTGAAGACCAGGTCGGGTGTTGCCACGGTATAAGTTGTCGGCGCATCTTCGGTAGCTCCTGGTACCTCTTCTATAAACACTGTAAAACCATTGTGTTCCAATAGTTTTTTCAGGAAATCGGCCCGCTCCCGGCTCACCTGCCGTTCGACAAACGTCACGGTTTGCCCGTTGAGGTCTCCAAAATCATGTTTACCACTTAACAAAGGCATAATACCAGTTTTTATAACGCAAATTTATAACCGGACACACAAATCATAGATATAATCATAGACGCCGTTCCAAACGCCCAATACAAATATACCGGCCACACAGAGGAACAGACTGGCGCGCATCCAATTGTCATTTTGAATGAACGGCAACGGCGTCTCGCTCCGGCGCAGGAACATGGCCCGGACAACAATCAAATAGTAATACAAGCTGATCACGGCATTGAGCACAGCCACCAGCACCAGGATATAATACCCCGAAGCGGCGGCCGACATGAAGAGAAAAAACTTGCCGAAAAAGCCCGCAAGCGGCGGAATACCTGCCAGGGAAAACAACGCCAGCAACATCACCATTGCCAGCCGGGGATTGGTGCGATAGAATCCCTCGTAATCATCCAGGTTTTCTTTGCCGGTGTGCATCGAAATGGACTGCACCACGCCGAATGCAGCCAGATTGGAGAAAATATACACTAAAATGAAGTAAACGATCGATGCCCGGCCATCCTGACCGCTCGACAAAAAGCCCAGCAGAATGAAACCCGCCTGCGCAATGGAAGAAAATGCCAACAATCGCTTCAGGTTGTGCTGCCGTAGGGCAAACAAATTCCCGATGGTCATGGTTAGAATAGCCAACAGGTACAACACATCGGTCCAAACGTTGGCCATAGCGGGAGCAAAGCCCATCAACAGGATCATCAGGATAAACACGGCGGCGCCTTTCGACACCACCGACAGGTAAGCGGCGATCCCGATGGGTGCGCCTTCATACACGTCGGGTGTCCAGAAATGAAACGGTACCAGGGAAATTTTGAAGGCTACGCCTGCAAAGAAAAAGATGAAACCCAAGGTCTCCAATCCGTTTCCGGTCATTTGCTGCGAAAGCGCCGCAAGCGAAAAGGCGCCGGTGGCGCCGTACAGCAGCGAGATACCCATCAGGGTAATAGCAGACGCCAGCCCTGCGATCAGGATGAGCTTGATCCCCGCTTCGGCTGAACGCATCCGGTTGACTTCGTAAGCAGCCAGCGCGGCAATGGGCAAGGTGGATAATTCCAACCCCAAAAACAACATCAGCAAATCGCCCGACGACAGCATGTAATACATGCCCAGCAGCGACGACCACAACAACAGGTAAAACTCGCTCACCCGCTGTTCGGGCACGAGTTGTTTTTTCACCCAACCCGCCGTTTGCAACATGACCAGCAGCACACCCGCGTCGAGTACCACTTTGAGAAAATGGATCAGCGCGTGGGTGCGGAACATTCCCCCGAACAAAGCGCCGTCGCCGGAAGGCATCCAGCCGGCCAGCATATGAATGCCAAACAGCCCGATGGAAAGCGGAATGATCGCGCTTTTATCCTTTCCGGTGTAATATATCTCGGCACAAATAACAATGAGAATCACAGCCAGAAGCTGAAATTCATGCCGCATGAGTAATAATTCTTCCCAGTTCATCAACCGTGGTGTTTATAAAGCCTACAGACCCATACCCAATTGCCGGATGATGGGTTCCAGGCTAAACCTGATCATTTCGGATAACCAAAGTGGCGCCAGGCCAATTGCCGCAATCGGCAGGATCAGCAGCAGCGCGCCTGTTTTTTCATACCAACCCGCTACAGGCAAGGTGGCATAATGCGGGTCTTTCAACGGCCCCATCAGCATCGTGCCCACGACCCGCAGAATGTACACCGCCGTGACAACGATAGCCGACACTGCCAGGATCGTCCACACCCGGTGGAAGGCGTCGGCGTGTTCGAATGCGCCAAAGAAAATGCTCATTTCGGCGACAAACCCGCTCAACCCCGGAAGCCCCAGCGAAGCCAGACCGGCGATCACGTAGCATGCAGAGATGAATGGCAACACTTTCATCAGGCCGCCCATCTCCTGCACGATGCGCGTGTGGGTGCGCTCGTACAGCATACCGATCAAGGCAAAGAACAGGGCCGTCATCAGGCCGTGCGAGATCATCTGAAGGATGGCGCCGTTCATAGCCGTTTTATTGAGCATCAAAATGGCAAACAGGACGAGGCCGCAGTGGCTCACCGAGGAATAGGCATTGATATATTTCAGGTCGGTTTGCCGGATGGCGCCAAACGCGCCGTAGATCACACTGAATCCTGTCAGGAGAATAAAGAACCAGGCCATTTCAGCGGCCGCCTGTGGCATCAGGAACACCGCTACCCGGTAACAACCGTAGCCCCCCAGTTTCATCAACACGCCGGCGTGCAGCATCGACACGGCCGTGGGCGCCGAGGCGTGACCATCGGGCGACCACGTATGGAACGGGAAGAGTGCACCCAACACGCCAAACCCGACAAATGTGAGCGGGAAGAAGAAGCGTTGGGCTTCCACCGGCACACCGTTGTGCGCGATTTCCATGAGGTTGAAGGTGTGCTGGCCATCTGCTCCCGCAGAATAAAAATACAAACCAAGCATGCCCACCAGCAGAAAGGCAGAGCCGCCCATCAACATCAGGGTCAGTTTCATCGCGGAGTACTCCTTCGGGCCGCTCCCCCATATCCCGATCAACAAATACATCGGAATAACCGCCAGTTCGTAAAACAGGAACATAGCAAACAAATCAAGCGTCACGAAGAATCCGAACACCCCGGTAGCCAGCGCGATCAGCGAAATGAAGAACTCCTTCGACAGATCCTGCATTTTCCAGGAAATGAATACCCCGGCCAGCGTAACAATGGCTGTCAGGGCAATCAAGGCGACTGAAACGCCATCCACCCCGAGGTCGAACCGGATGTTCAAATGGCGAAACCAGGTATAACTGCTGGTGAACAGCATATCGGCGGTATTCCCCGCGGCTCTTTCCCGTAAAAACGCGAACAACAGGTAGAATGCAGCCATGAATTGCAGCGTCATGCCGCCGGCGGCTACCATGCGCGCCTGTTCTTTCCGGGCCAGCAAAAGCCCGAGAATCGTCAGGATGGGAATGATTAAGATGAGTAGCAGTATATTCATAATCCTGAAATCAACGCTTCAACCAATAGATAAACATGGCCGCCAGGGCCACTGCGCCCAATACAAAACTGAGGGCGTACTGTTGGACCTGCCCGGATTGAATGCCCCGTATTGCTTTGGCTGAACGGGTTGTCAGCCATGCGATGCCGTTCATAGCGCCGTCCACTATGTGCCGGTCAAACCAGGCTGCCGGCGCGGCAATACCCTTGAACAGAATGCCTTTTGTAACAGCGAGATACAACTCGTCGATGTAAAACTTGCGGTAGGCCAACCGGTACAGAGCGCTCAGGCTTTCGGCAATGCGCGCCGGCCGGTCGGAGGGTTTGCGGTACAGCGCCAGCGCGGCGAGGATGCCCGCCAGACTGATGCCCGTAGCCGTCAGGGCCACCGGCAATTCGAAATGAGCGGCAGCGGGCACGCGGTCTGCGGTAACATATTGCCCAAACGGGATAAAGCCGACCGTCAGGCTGAGCAAGGCCAGTATCAGCAGGGGCGCCCACATCGTAGCCGGCGCTTCGTGCGGCGGGTGTTCATATTGGCGCTCTTCGCCCCAAAACACCCGGAAATACAAACGAAACATATACAGCGCCGTCAGACCGGCAACGAGTACGGCGATGGCATAGATCGCAGGGTTGTCGTGCAGGGCGGCAGCTAAAATTTCATCTTTGGAGAAGAACCCGGCAAACGGCGGCACGCCGGCAATAGCCAGGCAAGCCACCAGGAAACTACCGTGGGTAAGCGGTAAATACCGGCGGAGGTTGCCCATGTCGCCCATCACATTGCTGTGCACCGCGTGAATTACTGCGCCGGCGCCCAGAAAAAGCAACGCCTTGAACATCGCGTGCGTAAAAAGGTGGAACATGGACGCCGTGTATCCCAGGCCTTCTTCGGCGGTGTACCCTGAAACGCCGAGTGCCAGCATCATGTAGCCAATTTGCGACATCGTGGAATAAGCCAGCACCCGTTTTATATCCTCTTGCGTCAAGGCAATCACCGCTGCAAATAAAGAGGTAAAAGCCCCCGTCCAGGCGACTACATGGAGTGCCGTATCGCCCGACATATGGTACACCGGAAACAAGCGGGCCACCAGGTACACCCCGGCGACTACCATGGTGGCAGCGTGGATGAGAGCAGAAACCGGCGTCGGGCCCTCCATGGCATCCGGTAGCCAGATATGGAGCGGAAACATGGCCGATTTGCCCGCACCGCCCATAAAGATCAGCACCAGGGCCCAGGTAAGCACCGAACCGCCAAGAAAAGTAGTGGAGGCTGCCGACGCAATAGCAGCGCCGTCGGGGCTGTTGAGGGTGGCGAAATCGAATGTGCCGCTATACCACGACAACAACAAGATACCGACCAGGAAGCCAAAATCGGCAAAACGGGTGACGATAAAAGCCTTTTTGGCCGCTGCCACCGCTGAAGGCCGGTCGTAATAAAAGCCGATCAGGAGGTACGACGAGACCCCCACCAGTTCCCAGAAGAAATAGATCTGGAACAGGTTGGTGGCCAATACCAATCCGTACATCGAGAAACTGAACAACGACAGAAAAGCGTAATACCGGGCATACCCTGCTTCGCCTTTCATGTAGCCAAGACTGTAAATATGTACCATCGACGACACCACCGATATCACGACCAACATCATGACCGATATGGGGTCCAACAAGATGCCCATATGCACCTGAAGGGTGTCACTGAACCGCAGCCAGGTAAAGTTAACGGGTATCTGCGTCGCCCAGCCGCCTTCTGCCGGTGCCGCGGCCAGAAAAT
>JBGARJ010000018.1:0-104330 GCA_044230315.1 Saprospiraceae bacterium | reverse complement strand
TTCAAGTGGGTGGCATCGCCCTGCGCAATTATGCCAAATCCTTTGCGCTCGGCCAACTCCCCCTCCAACTGAACCAGGATTACGCCGGCTCCGCCCCCGACGCGCCCTGGCGGGCCGAAGCGGCCGCCCGGATCGAGCAAATCCGCAAAGCTAATCTCCACATTCAGGTGCTTCAACCCGACGGATCGCCCAATCCCGGCGCCATAGTGCACGTGGAAATGCTCCGGCATGCGTTCAAATTCGGGTCGGCCGTCACAGCCAGCCGCCTCGCCGGCAACCACAACCAGGACAATACCTACCAGCAAAAAATACTGGATTTCGATGGCAAGGGGCACGGTTTTAACGAAGTGGTGTTTGAAAACGACTTAAAATGGGACGCCTGGGAACAACAATGGACCGCCACCCACGCCGAGGTGGTAAACGCCGCCGCCTGGCTCCGGCAGCACGGCATTGCGATCCGGGGACACAACATGGTGTGGCCCGGCTGGCAATACCTGCCCAGCGACCTGGCCGCCAACCAACTCAACCGCGCTTACCTCAAAACCCGCATCGACAACCGGATCAACGAAATGCTGACTTACCCGGGTCTCGCCGGCCAACTGGAAGAGTGGGACGCCCTCAATGAAATCACCGCAAATCAGGATCTGGCCAATGCATTCCAGGGCGCGCCGGGGTATGTGACCGGCCGTGAAATTTACCAGGACATCCTCCGCAAAATCAAAACCACCGACCCGGCCATGCCCGTGTACCTGAACGATTACGTCACTATCGACCAGGGCAATACTCCGGGTAATGCCACGTACGAGCGCTGCAAACAATACATCCGGGAGATCAAAGACGCCGGCGTGCCCGTCGACGGTCTGGGCTTCCAGGGGCATATCGGCGCCGGGCTCGTGTCGCTGTATACGGTACAACAGACGCTCGACGACTTCAGCGCCAGTTTTGGTTGCCGGGCCAAAATCACCGAATACGACTACAGCGAACTGCTCAATGACAGCCTTGCCGCGCGTTTTACGGCCGATTTCCTGACCATGGCCTTCAGCCACCCTTCGGTGGACGGGTTCCTGAGTTGGGGCTTCTGGGACGGCGCCCACTGGAACGGCCATGCGCCCTATTTTACCCAGAACTGGACCCTAAAACCAGCCGGTCAGGCCGTGGCCGATCTGTTGTTTCACCAATGGTGGACCGATGAAACACAACCTGTCGCTACCGACGGTACCATGGCGCTGCGCGGGTTCAAAGGCCAGTACAGGATCACCGTTTTCTGCGATGGCTTCCCCGCACGCATGGATACGATCCAATTGTCGGGCGATGTGGACCTGAGCTACACGTGCGGGCTCACGGGGGTAAAAGCCGTTGATTCGCCGGACTGGACCGTTGTTCTGCGAAATCCCGTGCAAGCAGGCGCCTTGTTGCAGGTCCAATGCAGCGCTATACCCCGTTGGGTGCGGCTGTGTTCGGCCGAAGGCCGGGTGTTGGCGGAACAACAACCGGCGGCTGCGGAAATACGCTGCACCGCGCCCAACAAAACGGGCCTGTATTTCTTGCAAATTACAGGCCCGGACGGGCGGGTACACACCCGGAAACTAGCCGTGCAGTAGCGGGAATGATCAGCGCCGTTTGAGCAGGTAGCGGCGCATGTCTTCCACATTATACACCGTCACCACCTCCCAGCCATTTTCGTACAGAAAATTCAGGCCGTCGACTGTGCTGCGAAACTCGAAGCGACGGGCCTTTTCGTCGGTCAGGCATTCGCCGGGCTTGATATCGCGTTTGGGTTTCTGACCGTAATCGATCTGAAAGTGGTAGGAGCCGTCGGTGCGCCGCAGCGGCGTGGCTTCGAGGTAGGCGCTGGTGTTCGACACATCGAGGCGGTTGCCTTCCACATAAAGTTGGGCGGCGGCCCAGAGGCTGTGCGCCAGGAAACAAAAGAGCAAAATACCTTTTTTCATAACTCGGATTTTTTGGCAAAGAAAACAGGCATTCCCGCGCGGTTTTGCACCTTAACGCAGGATTAACGGGTTAACTAAATTTAACAGCGCGTGGAAAAGGGAATGTCTAATGTCCAACAAGGAATTTCCAATTTCCAAGTGTTTAGATCACGCGTGATGGGCGATTCGATTCACTTATGCAGACCTGCCTTATGGCATACTTGGACATTGGATATTCATGCCTGGGCATTGGGCATTCCATGTCATGCGGTCACCGCCACGCCGAACATGCGCAGGGCATTGGCAGTAGTGGTGCGGGCGATTTCGGCCAAGGGCAGCACCTTTACTTCCGACAGCATTTCGGCCACCAGGCACACATAGGCGCTTTCGTTGCGTTTGCCGCGATGCGGCACCGGCGGCAGGTAAGGCGCATCGGTTTCCAGCACGATGTATTCCAGCGGCACATCGCGGAGCACCGCAGGCAGTTCCGATTTCGGGTAGGTGAGCGTGCCCCCGATGCCGAGCATGAAGCCCAGGTCGGTCATGCGCCGGGCTTGTTCGGACGTGCCGCTGAAACAGTGGAAAATACCGCGCAGGCGGCCGTCCTGGGCGGCGGCAACCAGTTCGAGGCATTCTTCGTTGCTTTCCCGCGAGTGAATAATGATGGGCAGGTTCAGGTCTTTGGCCCATTCGATCTGCCGGGCGAAGGCGATCTTTTGGATGGGCAGCGTGGTTTTGTCCCAATAGAGGTCGATGCCCGTTTCACCCACGCCGGCCCAGCTGCGCCGGCCCAGCCATTGCTCTGCCACGGCCAGTTCCTGTTCGTAGGTATCGGGTTGCACGGAACCCGGGTGCAGGCCCATCATGGCGAAACAATGTTCGGGAAACTCGGCTTCCAGGGCCAGCATGGCTTCGATCGAACCCGAGTCGATATTCGGCAGATAGATGCGGGTGACGCCGGCCGCGATGGCCCGGCGGACCATTTCGGAGCGGTCGTGGTCAAACTTGCGGGAGTAGAGGTGCGCGTGGGTATCGACGAGGGTATGCATCATGCGGGTAAAAATGTTGGAGCCTGTTTCAATATTCGGCGCCGGAGCGAAATATAAACACGCTCCTGCTTCGCGGCAAAGGTAGCCCGCCTGCCGGAGATTGCCAACGCAACCCCTTGCAGTCGTGCCGGGCATCCCGGGCGTACAACGCAGTATGGCCATCCTGGTTGGCGTGTTTTCCTGAAAACCAGCATTCACCGGACCGGTCTACCATCGATTCCAGGCCTGATGGCCGGCTACCAGGATCACCCATAAATCTGACCCGACGCATTAAAAATCAAAAACAAAAGGGGCTAGCTTTTGCAAAAATGGAGGAGGATGAAACACCTTTTTTTGACGATATTTTTGCTTTTTGCCCTGGCCGCCGCAGCGCAAACCGCCGGCCGGCCGGATTCCACATTCGGCCAAGACGGGATTGTCCTGTTGAATTACGGCCCTGCTGAAGACCATTTGAGCGGTATGGCCCTGTTGCCCGACAATAAGATCGTCCTGTGTGCCAATGTCTACGCCGATTCCAGTACCGGATATATGGACTTGTCGGGGCTGATGCGCCTGATGCCGGATGGCACCTTGGACAACAGTTTCAGCGGCGACGGGATGTATTTTTCGGCGTTTACGCCGGATTCGCATCTCGACGCCTTGGCGGTACAAGCGGATGGCAAGATCGTAGCGGTGGGGAGCCGCTGGATTTGGGAAACCGGAGAAACCCAGGTTTTTCTCGCCCGTTTCAAAACGAATGGCGATCAGGATCTCAGCTTTGGCGCAGGCGGAACCATGTACACCACCTTGGGTTCGTTCCTCGTTGGTGCAGATGCAGTAACTGTACAGAGCGATGGAAAAATACTGGTGGCAGGCGGGCTCGATTACCGGTTTATGGTGCTGCGCTACTTGCCGAACGGGATGTTGGATCCTGCATTTGGCAATCAGGGCGTTGTCACAGCCGCTTTTAGCGGCGGACGGCTTTCGGCCAGCCGGATTGCCCTTTTGCCAGACGGAAAAATTTTCGTGGGCGGCAATTGGTGGAATGCCGGCACCCCGTTTGCCCATACGGTTTTCGCCAGGCTGTTGCCCGACGGCAGGTTCGACTCCACTTTTGCCGAAACAGGCTTTTGCATGTATCAGATCGCCTGGCAACACGACAATCTCGCCAATTTCAGCGTCCTGCCCAATGGTCAAATTGTGGGCGCGGCGGAGTGTATCGACTGGGTGGATTATCCCTGGGATTACACATCCTATATCGCGCTGTTCCGGTTGAATGCCGACGGGAGGGGCGATGCCAGCTTTGGCGATCTGGGTTTGGTGAAAACCGTGATCCCTGACCCCGACATACCCATTTTTCAGGCCGGTGTAAGCAACCTGGCCATACAGTCCGACGGTAAGATCGTATTGGCGGGCAGTACCTTCAACAGACTGTTGCTACTGCGCTATTTGTCCAATGGAACGCTGGATTCTTCCGGTTTTGGAAACAACGGAATGGTGTTCTTACCTATAGCGGGCTACCTCGGCGGGGCGGAACAACTCGGTTTGTCGGTCGACGGAAAAATAGTCGCGGCGGGCACCACCGACCTCGGCAACGGCGACCTGGGCGTGGTGGTGGTCCGGTTGCTCAACGATTTGAATGTGGGGGTGCTGGACAACCCTGGCAGCGGCATCGCAGATTACAGGTGTTACCCCAATCCGCTCACTTCCGCTTTCACCTTGCAATATACCCTTCCGGCCGGCGCCGAGGTGCAGGTTCGGCTCTTCGAACCGGAAGGCCGGTTGCTCGCAACGCTGCTGCCGGCCACCCATTGCCCGGCCGGCCAAAACAATGCAACGCTCCGCATGCCCGGCGATTTGCCGTCGGGAATGTACCTGCTGCGGCTCGAAGCGGGGTCGAATGGTTCGGTATCGATTTGGGTATATAAAAACTGAAAGGCTCACCCATGCCGGGCGAGCCATTTCAGCGGGTGATTGAACCCCGGTTGTTTTACGCAGGTCCTTTGTGTGTACGAAGGACCCGCGTTGTTGTGCGTTTACAGCGAAAAAGTATGCGTATGCCCGTTCACCGTGGCCGTAGCGGTGCCGTCGCCGTTGAAGACCAGGCTTCCGTTAATGGTTTGGGATTGGCCTTTGCCGTTGGTGGCAACGATGACCACGGTTCCGGTGCCGCCGGTGATCTGGTGGTCGGATTTCCGGATGGCGAGGTCCGTGATGGTAACCGTCGTCGTGCAGGCGAGCGAGGGGTCGATCTTGCGGAGCTTGCCGGTGATATCGCCCTGGAGTGTGAGTGTGCCGTTGACAAGGTATGCGACGGCCTGCGGGTTAAGCCCGGTGAAGGTCAGGGAACCGGTCGTAGCGTTGTTGCCCGCCCAGCGCTGGGTGGTGAAGGTGCCGTTTCCGTTGATGGTGATGACGGCGTTTTGCGGCACATTGAGGTTGTTGCAATTGACCAGCCATGTCAGATTGAAGGTGGAGGAGCAGGTAGCCGGTCCGGCGGCATTGCTGTGTTGGAGGGTCGTGTCGCCGCTTACGCCGCACAGGTTGAAGTAGTCGTCCGCCAGGGTTGCCATATCTTCGGTGGTCATAGCGGCGCCTGCCGAGCGTCCGGAAACCGAATTTTCCATGATTTCGGTTGCTTCGGCGTCGCTCACCAGGGCGAGTGCGTCTTCGGCGTTTTTGCGGCAGGAGATCAGAAATGCGGCGGTGAGGATCGCGGCGATGAGGAACATTTGATTTTGACGGAAGAAGTTCATACGGTGTTGGTTTGTTAATGAAAGAGAAGAGTGAAGTGTTTGTTCCGGCGGTTGGCTGCCGGTGTCGGGACAAAGGTGGGGACGGGTGAGGCGGTTGAAAAATGCGTTCAACCAATGGCAGGCAATGCTCAACGCCCGGCGCGGGGCGGAACCGTTGGTTGAATCAAACGGCGTGTTGGTTGAAAGCCGGCCCGGTCAGGCAACGCCAGCGTGTATATTTGATCAAAAATTCACGACACCGGCCTGCTCGCTGCTGGCCGGCAAAAATGTCCCCGATCATGTTTTTTCTGACCGATGCTCCGCTTTATAAATGGCTGATCGCCCCGGTAGTCATTTTCGGCCGCTATTTTCTGCTCTGCAGTTGGCTGTTTGCGTTGTTTTATCTTTGGAAACAGCAGGCCTGGCTCCACCGGAAAATCCAGCAAAAATTTCCGCAGGCGCCCGATTACCGCCGCGAGATCGGGTATTCGGCGCTCACTGCCCTCATCTTCGCAGCAGTAGGCTACGGCTGCCTGGGCACGCCGCTGCGGCAATACACCCATTTGTACACCGACGTGTCGGAATACGGCATCGGCTACCTGGTGTTCAGCGTGTGCATCGTTGTTTTCCTGCACGATACCTATTTTTACTGGATGCATCGCCTGATGCACCACCCGCGCCTGTACCGGTACGTGCACCTGTTGCACCACCGGTCGGTCAATCCTTCGCCGTGGGCGGCCTATGCGTTTCACCCGCTGGAAGCCGTCGTGGAAGCCGGTATTTTACCCATCATTTTGTTTTTTATACCGGTGCATCCGATCGCTTTGTTTTGTTTTGTGTCGCTGATGCTGTGGTTCAACGTGTATGGTCACCTGGGGTACGAACTTTTCCCTCCAAAAATATACGAGCACCCGGTGGGCCGATGGTTGAACAGCTCGGTGTACCACAACCAGCACCACGAGCGCTTCCACGGCAACTACGGGTTGTATTTTACCTGCTGGGACCGGTGGATGGGCACCTTGCGCCCCGACAGCGCTTCCAAAATAGCCGAAGTACAAAAACGGATCACAACTACGCCTACTTTCAGTAAACACTACCCGACATGTCCAGACACTTCTTCGCCTTTCTCCTAGCGGCGGCCGGCCCGGCCACCAGCTTCGCCCAAACGGTCAACTGGGCCACCGACGTCGCTCCCATCCTCTACGACCACTGCGTCAAATGCCACCGCGACGGCGGTATCGGCCATTTTTCGCTGGTGGGTTATGACAATGCGTTTTCGTTTCGCAACTCTATCCAGTACAAAACCGAGACGCGGCAAATGCCGCCCTGGAAAGCCGACCCGGCGTACCGGCATTTTGCCGATGAAAACATCCTGACCGGCGCGCAAATCCAGACCATCAAGGCCTGGGTGCAGGCCGGCGCGCCAGCCGGCAATATGGCGCTGGCGCCCCCCGACCCGGTATTTTCGTCCGGTTCGGATATCGGCTCACCCGATTTGGTGCTCAATACGCCGCAGCATACCATGAAGGCTACCCAGGACGAGTACCGCTGTTTTGTATTGCCGGCCGGACTGGCACAAACCGCTTTCCTTCGCGGCCTGGAGGTCATTCCCGGCAACCACGAAGCGGTGCACCATGTGCTCGTGTATGAAGACACGACTGGCCAGGCCCGGCTTTTGGATGCCCAGACGCCCGAGCCCGGGTATGTCAGTTTCGGCGGCATCGGCGTGCAAAGCGCCAAACTCGTGGGCGCCTGGGTGCCCGGCTCCCGTACCCGCCTGCTGCCGCCGTTTATGGGGATAAAAATCAGCGCCGGGGCCGACCTCGTGGTGCAGGTGCATTTTCCGCTGAGCGCTTACGGCATGAGCGAAACGTCGGTGATCAACCTGTTTTTCACCCCTACGAATCAGGGCATCCGGGAGGTGACCATGGCGCCCTTGCTCAACCATACCAGCCTGTCGCTCGAAAATGGCCCGCTGCACATCCCTGCCAACACGGTCAAAACCTACCACGCCAAATTTACAGTGCCCATCAACGGCACGCTGCTGGCCGTAGCGCCGCACATGCACCTGATCGGGCGTTCCATCGAGAGCTTTGCGGTTACCTTGCAGGGCGATACCATTCCATTTATCCGCATCCCCGACTGGGATTTTCACTGGCAGGGCAGTTACACTTTTCAGAAGGCGCTCAAAGTGCCGTTCGGTTCTAAGTTGCATGCCTACGCAACCTATGATAACACCCAAAACAACGTGAATAACCCTTCTGATCCGCCCAAAGATGTGTGGGTAGGGGAAGCCACCACCGACGAGATGATGCTGGTATATTTTCTTTACATGGCCTACCAGCCGGGCGATGAAAACATCGTACTCGACAGCACGCTGCTCAGTACATCTGCTTTTGAGGTGCGGGAAAACGAGCGCCTCGGCGCCTTGCGGGTGTCGCCCAATCCGGCCGGCGGCCAGGTGCACATCGACTACACCGTCAAGCAGCGCGCCGATGTGCAGGCCAGCGTCATCGATGCGTACGGCCGGGTGCTGAAAATTGTCGCCTGGCGCAGCGGCCTGGCGCCGGGCGATTACCGGGAAACCACCACGGTAGCCGATCTGCCGCCAGGGCTGTATTTCGTGCGCTTGCAATCGGAGGCGAGGGGCGCATTGGTGGCCCGCCTGGTCAAACATTAACAGGAGCTGCGCGGGCCATAGCCAGGTGGAGCCGGGTCAAACATCGGCTCTACCTGGTTAATACCACAATTGAATTTCATCGCCCACGCAGCATCCGCCGGACTATAATTTCCCGGTTACTGCCGCAGCGTGAACATCCAAACAGGTTCTGATGCTGCCATTCATATCGTTTTGCCCATGTTGCATACCATTCTCTCCGGTCGCGCGCGTTGGATCACCCACCTGGTGGGCTGGGCGCTCGTAGCGTTGCTGTTTTTTTCGCTGATCAGCGGTTTGCGCGGTCCGGTGGAGGCCCTGGAGCGCACGGCCCTGAACATGCTGTTTTTGATCGCGATGTTTTACGGCAATGCCAAGGTGTTGGTCAACCGCTATTTCGAGACGGGCCGGTACCGGCAGTTGATCGCGTTCACGCTGATCTTTTGGCTGGGCATGGCCGCTTTGCGCAGCTGGGCGGAGATCCGCCTGTTCGGCGGCGGTATTTTGCAAAACAATCAGTTGCCGCCCGACCGCGGCCAGCGCATGTTTGTGGCGTACACCTTGTCGTTTTTCCTGTTGTTGTTGTTCAGTACGTTGTATCAGTTGCTGGAAAACCGGTATATGCTCGAACTGCGGCACCGCGAACTCGAAGCGCAGCACGCGCAGGCCCAATTGAACAACCTGAAAGCCCAGATCAACCCTCATTTTTTATTCAACACCCTGAACAACATTTATGCGGCGGCTTCTTTGCAACATCCCCGCACGGCCGATATGGTGTTGCGGCTGAGCGATTTATTGCGCTATGTCACTTATGAAGGCCAGGCCGAACAAGTGCCGTTGAAAAAGGAAATCGCCCAGATCAGGGCATACCTGGAGTTGTTTCAGCTTAAGTCCGAACCCCCGCCCGCCATCCCGTTTGAGGTGGCAGACCAGGCCGAAGGCCGGATGATCGAGCCGATGTTGTTGTTGCCGTTGGTGGAAAATGCGTTGAAACACGGCGACCTCGAAGCAGTTCCCGGGGCCTTTCTCCGCATTGACCTGCACAATGAACCGGAGCGGTTGTTGTTCCGGGTGGAAAACTCGTTCAACCCTGCCGACCGGCAAAAAGACGGCGGGAGCGGCGTTGGGCTCGACAACATCCGCCAGCGACTGGCGCTCCACTACCCCGGCCGGCACCGCTTTGAAACCCTTACCGCCGGGTCTACCTTTATAGCCGAATTAGAAATTTGTTCCAACTGATCCTGCTTTGAATATCCGCTGTCTACTGGTCGACGACGAGCACTTTGCGCTTGCCTTGCTGGAACAACACCTCCGGCGAATTCCTGATCTTGAACTGGCCGGCGCCTGTAAAAGTGCGGTGCGGGCCGTGGAAGCGTTGCAACGCGACCCAGTAGACCTGCTTTTTCTGGATATCCAGATGCCTGTGTTGAGCGGGCTGCAGCTCCTGCGCAATATTTCGAAGCGGCCGGTGACGATCCTGACCACCGCCTACGCCCAGTTTGCGCAGGAAGCCTACGACCTGGATGTGGTGGATTACCTGCTCAAACCCATTTCATTTGAACGTTTTGAGCATGCCGTTCAAAAAGCGCGCGACTTGCTCCTGTTGCGGCAATCGGCCTTCCGGCCGGAGGGTTTTCTTACGGTCAAGGCCGACCGTCGTTGGGTTAAAATTGCCTACGGCGATATTTTGTATATCGAAGGCTGGAAGGAATATGTGAAAATTTTCACCGAAACCGAGAAGATCATTACGCTGGAAAGTTTGAACAACCTGGAGCGCACCCTGCCGCCCGAGTATTTCCTGCGGGTGCACAAATCCTTCATCGTAGCCCGGCAGCGCGTCCGTCAACTCGACGGCGACGAACTGCTGGTGGGTACTGCCCGCGTGCCGGTGGCGCGGGCGCGCAAGCGCAGCGTGGTGGAGGCCTTGTTCCTGAAATAGACTGCGCAGACGCGGGCCGGCCAGCGTCGCGCCCCGCAGGATCTACCCAATATTTGTATTTCTGGCATATTAATTGTCGCTAAACTGTCGGAGCAACAGGAATCTTTCCTACCCTGATGCACAGAGCCCATTTTTGGGCACGACGTTTGCAAGATGCCTTTTTGAGACGCTCCGTTATCCACGTTGCGGCGTTTCCACATACTCCGCGCCAAGGCATTCATTAATCCATATACCTTCAATTATCATCTAATTTACCGATTTATGAGACGTTCTCTGACAACAGCGTTGTTCTTCGTATTGGTTGCGGCAATGCCGGTATTCGGGCAATCTTTTTTCCCTTGCCAGAACGACCCCTACACGCCCAGCGCCTCCACGTGCCGCGAAGCCTGTATTTCCTGCGATTTACAGGACATCACCGATAAAAATGACATTCCGATTCCCACACCCCTGACGATTGCCAACTGTGCGGTCGGCGGGCCTGCTTTCACCATGGAGAATCCCAGGTGGTATGCCTTTATCGCCAACTCCACGTTCCTGGTATTCAGCATCAAACTGATCGACTGCCAGATAGGCAATGGTCTGGAAGGCGCCATTTTTGCGGCTTGCAGCCAGCAATTGCCTGGCGCGCTCAGCTGTGCCTCGGGCGGCAATCCGCTGATTATTTCCGCCATCAATTTAACGGTTGGCAACCGGTATTTCCTGGTCATCGACGGGGTCGGGGGCGACGTGTGCGATTACCAAATCGACGTTATTTCCGGTTCTACCGTTGCGCCCCAGTTGGGCCCGATCGGTTCGATCAGCGGATTGAACCAGGTGTGCCCCAAAGCCAAGTCAACCTATTCTATTCCACCCGTACAAAATGCGCTGGCGTACACCTGGACGGCGCCGAACGGCGCCAAGATCAACGGCGGAACCAATACGCGCACCATACCGGCCCCCGACGGCGCCTCGGTCGAAATCGAATTCGGTTCGTCGAGCGGCATCGTTTGCGTGACGGCTACAAACGTGTGCGACACTCCCCTCACCACGTGTATGGCGGTCGTCAATAAAGCATTACCCGTTGTCGATCTGGCCGAGAAGACGGTTTGCTATGAGGAGCTGCCCTATTTTTGGGAAGAAGCGCCCGGCACCCTGGTAGGCGCGCCCGGCACTTATGTGCTGACCTCGGCGCCGTATCCCTCTTACCTGGGTTGCGACAGCGTGGTGCGGCAAAAGATCATCGCGCTGCCGCGCAAACAAAAAACGCTGTCGCCGCAGTGGCTGTGCAAGGACGAATGTTTCACAATAAATGGCACTGATTTTTGCGAATCAGGCACCTATCAGGAAATCCTCACGGCCGATGATGGTTGCGACAGCACCGTCAATTTCACCCTGATCAAAATCCCGGTGCATGCCGGCGTAAATCCCACCGACACTATTACGTGCAGCGTAACCTCCGTGCTACTGAGCGCAGATTCCACTATTACGGTCGGAAATGCAGTGGACTACCGCTGGATCGACAGCCAGGGCAACACCTTGAGTACCAGCACAACGGCGATGGCACCGGCTCCGGGCACATATTATTTCATCGTCAGCAATTACGGTGGCGGCCGGTCCTGCCGCGATACAGCCGAAGTGGTAGTACCAGGTGACCTCACCCCTCCGACGGCGCATTCCGGCCCGTCGAAAGTGATTACCTGCGCGCATCCGCAAGTACAACTGGAGGGTTCGGGTTCGGTAGGCCCGCAATTCACCTATCAGTGGACCGCATTGATCGGCGGCAACATCGTGTCGGGGGCTACAACGCTTACCCCAACCGTAAATGCCCCGGGGTCGTACTTGCTGGTGGTGACCGATCAGCACAACGGGTGCACAGCAGTTTCCGTGGTGGTGGTTACGGCGCAATCCTTACCGCCTATGCTCAGTACCACCGGCGGCGCCACCACCTGCACAGCGCCAAACGTGACCCTGCAACCGAATACCAACGCTGCCAATCCGACCTATTCCTGGACTGGCCCGAACAACTTTAGCGCCACGATACCAAATCCTGTGGTCAGTATCCCGGGTAATTACGTCTTGACCGTCACCGACGGGAATACGGGGTGCACCAATTCGGCTATCGCCGTGGTAACCTCGAATGCTGAACCGCCGGGCGCAACGGCCATCGGCGACTCGCTGAGTTGTCAGAACAATACCGTCACCCTCATGGGCAGCACGGCTGCCACCAATCCGCAGTTCGCCTGGGTAGGCCCCAACGGATATACTTCCACCTCTGCCAATCCAACTGTAACGACGCCTGGCATATACGTATTGACGGTAACCGGAGGCAACGGGTGTACCAGTACGGCCGCTGCCACCGTGGTGCAAAACCCACCGGTAGCGGTGAATATTGCGGTGACGCACATCAGTTGTTTTGGTTTGCAGGATGGTCGTCTGACCGCTGCCGGCAACGGCGGCAACGGTGTTTTCACGTATTCCTGGAATACGAACGACAGTACGGCCACTATTCAAAACCTGAGCCTGGGTTCGTACAGCGTCACGGTGTCGGATGGCCACCAATGCACGGCTACGGGCACCGCGGTTATCGTTCAACCGCCGGTACTGGCAGCCAATGCAACCGCGACGCCGATGAGCGGGGCGAACACGAACGACGGGAGCGTACAAGCAGCGCCCACCGGCGGTACCGCCCCATATTCGTACCTGTGGAACACCTCCGACACTACAGCTTCCGTGACCAATCTCGGCGCAGGCACTTATACGGTGGCAGTAGTGGATGCGCGTGGGTGCGCAGCAGTGGAAAGTGTGGTTATCCTGGCCGGCAATTGTGGAATATCGGTCAATTATGAAACGGCGCAGCCCTTGTGTCATGGCGATGCCAATGGTAGCATCACCGCGGTGCTCTCCGGTGGTACAGGGCCCTTCACTTTTGCCTGGAGTTCGGGTGGCGTCAACGAATCGGAAGGCTTCCTGGCTGCCGGCAGCTACACGCTGGTCATTACCGACAGCCTCAATTGCGATTTTACCGACACCGTGACCCTCGCCGAACCGCAACCGCTTGTCCTGGCTGTTGAATCGACCGTCAGTCCGGGTTGTGCCGGCGTGCCGGAAGGTTCGGCAACTATTTCAGTAAGCGGCGGCACCGGCCCCAAGGATATCTTGTGGAGCAACGGACAAACGGGCGCGACCCTTTCGGATGTGGAAGCCGGTATTTACACCGCTACGGTGACAGACTTCAACACCTGTACCGCCGAGCTGAATGTTTCGATCGTGGCCAACGATCAGGAGCCGCCGGTGATTGTCAACGATTCTGTCATCGCGCCGCTGGGCAGCGCGGGCAATGTGACGCTTACCACGCAGACCCTGAGCCTGGATGTGACCGATAACTGCGCCGTGAGCGAGGTGAGTTTCAACCCTGCTTCTTTCGATTGCGATCAACTGGGCGCCCACTTCGTGGAAGTGACCGTCATGGACGAAGCGGGTAATATTACCGTCGATACCATTACCGTCACGGTTGTCGATAATTTGCCCCCCTCCCTGCTTTGCCCGGCTGACATATACCAATGCGTGGGGGATAATACGGCGCAATACGCGGCGCCCGTGGCGACCGACAATTGCCTGGCCAACGGCGGCATCTTTAACCTGGTTTCGGGCTTGCCAAGCGGCTCGGTATTTCCGGACGGCACTACGTTAAACACCTACACGTATACCGATGCCTCAGGCAACGTGGGCGCCTGCACCTTTGAAGTGACTATATTGGATTCGCTGCACATCGCACTGGACACCATTATTCACGATATCGATCATCAGAATATCGGTTCCATCGTCCTCAATGTCACCGGGAGCCAAACTCCCTACACCTATCAGTGGTTTAAAAACGGCGTTTTCCTGACCACAACGAACGGCCCGTTGACGAACGTAGGCGAGGGGGAATACGTCGCGATCGTGAGCGACAACGTTGGTTGTACAGCCGTCAGCGACACCTTTGTGGTGAGCAGCCTGGTCAATACCACTGCTCCCGACTGGGTGGGCGGGCTGCTTATCGTGCCGAATCCGACCAGCGGTCAATTGTCGGTTATTTTCCCGGACCAGTTTCAGGAAGCAGCCAAGCTGACGATTTTTGACGTGACCGGAAACCAGGTCCGGCAAGAATCGACAGCAATGCCAACCCGGGTCAATTTTGACTTGTCGAACCTGCCCAATGGGTTGTACACCGTACTCGTTCAGGTGGACCGGCAGGTGATCGCGCGAAAGATCGTGGTGAGTCGTTGAACACGAACATCACGTTTACCCAAGTGAGAAGGGGGATGCCAGCGCCGGCATCCCCCTTTTTTAGTGGAGAAAGCCTACCCAATTTTTTGTAGAAATAGTAAAAATCTGTCATAAAATGGCGCTGGCTTACAATTAATTTGTTGTTTGCCGGGGGGTCCGTTACATTTGGACACGCTATAGGCAATACGCCAATCCCAGGCCAGATTCGATGGCAAACACCTGCACCTCGTCCAGATCACATCCGTATTACGAATAACCAACTGGCAGCAATACCGCCGGATAAAATAGTTGCCCGCTTTTAGCAGCATTTGAGTTGCAGAAGGGCTCTTGTCGATGCATCAACCATTATATTTATCTAATTTAACCAGTTATGAAACAAACTCTAACCACTTTTCTTTTTTCACTCTTTGCCTTTACCCTGCAATTAACCGCCCAAAACTGGGCCCCTTGTAATTCGGATGTGCCCATTACCGGTTTTCCGGACTGCCATCAAGCCTGCGTTATTTGCGGGATTGATACCATCGTTGACAAAACCTTTACGCCACTACCCGTCACGCAACCGGTAATTGCCAATTGCACCTACGGCACCGGACCCTTTGTGTTGGAAAACCCCCGTTGGTATTCCTTTGCCGTCGGTTCCACTTATTTGATACTCAAGATCAAAGTGACCACCAGTTTGAACGGGAACGGCATTCAGGCGGCCATTGTCGAAAACTGCGGTACTCTGCTGGCTGCCAAATCGTGCGTCACACAAGCTACGTTGGCCGACCCAATAACCTTGATAGCCGATGGACTGACGATCGGCAACCGGTATTTCCTGCTCGTAGATGGCATCAACGGCGATATTTGCGATTATCGGATAGAAGTGATACAAGGTTCCACCATGTCACCCCCGCTCGGGCCCATGGGATTGATAGACGGGCCCCTAGGCGTATGCCCGAAAGCAAAGGTGACCTATACTATTCCTTCCGTTGATTATGCTTTGGCGTACACCTGGACGGCTCCTGCCGGATCGAAGATCAATGGCGGGTCTAATTCCCGCACCTTCCAGGCGCCGGGTGGCAATACCGTTGAAATCGAGTTCGGTAACGTCAGCGGAAATGTTTGTGTAACGGCATCCAATGCCTGCGATACGCCCAAAATTACCTGTGTTGCTGTAACCAACCAGAAACTGGCGGTCACTAATTTGCCCGACCGAACGCTCTGTTTTGAAGAATTGCCGTTCTATTGGGAGGAAGACCCGGGCACGCTTGTGGGATCTCCCGGTACCTATGTTCTGACCTCTTCCGTGTATACCTCGTATCTAGGCTGCGACAGTATGGTGCGCCAGAAAATAACGGCCTTGCCCCGCAAACAAAAATTCCTGCCGCCTATGTGGCTCTGCGAGGGCGAATGCTTTGTGGTTAACGGGTATCCGTATTGCGATGCGGGCACCTACCAGGACATCCTGACGGCAGAAGACGGGTGCGACAGCACCATTAATTTTGTTATCGTAAAAATTCCGGTGCATGCAGCGGTGAAACCTGTTGACACGCTCACCTGCCGGGTGACTTCTGTAGCCTTAAGTGCCGACACCACCATAACCGTAGGGAGCAGCGTGGGTTACATGTGGGTCAACAGCATTGGCGACACCCTGAGCCAAACCACGACAGCTACGGCTACTTCGCCCGGAACGTATTATTTTATCGTAAGCAACCACGGCGGTGGCCGGTATTGTTTCGACACCGCCTCGGTAGTGGTGCCGGGCAACTTTACCCCGCCCGTGGCCAATGCAGGCCCGCCCAAAGTGCTGACCTGTGAAATACCCCAGACCCAGTTGCAAGGCAGCGGGTCTACCGGCAGTCAATTTACATATTTATGGGTGGCGCTCAATGGCGGTAATATCGTTTCCGGCGCTGCTACCCTTACGCCGACGGTGAATGCTACCGGCACATATCGCCTGCGGGTGACCGACGAACACAACGGTTGTACATCGACCTCCTCCGTGGTGGTCACCGCGCAAACTTTGCCCCCGTCGGCTGCGGCAACAGGCGGTACCTTCTCCTGTACCACCCCGTCGGTAACGTTGCAGGGAACGACCAATTCCGGCAACGCTACCTATGCGTGGACCGGACCCAACAGCTTCAGCTCATCGCTTCAAAACCCGTTGGTGACTGTGGCCGGCACCTATACCCTGGCTGTAACCGATAGCCTTACGGGCTGTACGAATACTGCAACGGCCGAAGTGATCGCCAATGTCGGCCTGCCCGGAGCGGCAGCCGTAGGCGATACTCTCACCTGCGCGGACGGATTTACCTCCATACTGCCCAACCCCACGGTAAACACCCAGGGCGCCTACCTGCTGACCGTAACCGGAACCAACGGCTGTACCAGCACGGCAACGGCAAATGTTCCGGTAAACACGACACCTCCCGGCGCTACCCTGGCTGTATCGGGCAACCTGAACTGTAAAAATGCCACGGTGAATATCACTACTACCAGTACGGCGCCTGCCGGACTTTTGTCGCACGTTTGGACCCAACCAGGCGGCGGCACGGTTTCGACCGGCACCACGCCGTTCCTCGCGGCGGCGGCACCGGGCATGTACAGCGTGGTAGTTACCAACACCCAAAACGGCTGTACCAGCACGGCAACTGCGTCCGTAGCGCAAAGCCCGGCGGTCACGGCCGCCATAACAGCTTCTGCCAACGTCAACTGCTTCGGTCAGCAAAACGGCAGCGCTACGGCAGCCGGCGGGGGTGGAAACGGAACGTTTACCTATCTGTGGAATACCAATGCGAACACCGCTACCGCCAGCAACCTGAGTAATGGCACCTATACAGTAACGGTTACTGATGGTGAAACCTGCACATCCACGGCCACAGTGACCATCACCCAACCGACGGTACTCAATGCCAACGTAACCGCTACCCCGCAGATGGCCAACGGCGCTGCCGACGGCACCGCAACGGCCAACCCGGTCGGCGGTACGCCAGGCTACACTTACCAGTGGAGCAATATGGAAACCACTGCTACCATTACGGACCTTTTGCCCGGCGTTTATACCGTTACGGTAACCGATTCGCACGGTTGCACTACCGCTTCCATTATCACGGTCAATGCGTACAATTGCACCATCGAAGCCGCTGTTGAAGTTACCGACGTTACTTGTTTTGATGCCAACGACGGGCAGGCAGGCGTAGTGACCACCAATGGGGTGCCGCCTTTTACCTATGCATGGAGTACCGGTGAAAGTTCCCCGGCAATTGGCAATTTGGCCCCCGGCGTTTATACGGTGGTCGTGACGGATGCGGCTAATTGTCCGGAAGCCATTTCGTTTACCGTTTCGGAGCCCAATCTCGTAAAAGCGAATGCCACGGCAGTAAATGCAAGCGGCCCGGTAACCAACGATGGCTCCGCGACGGCCAGCCCCACCGGCGGTACAGGTCCTTACACTTACATGTGGAGCAATACCGAAACAACAGCCACTATCGAGAACCTCGAACCCGGCGATTATACGGTTACCGTGACGGACCACAACGGCTGTACGGCCGTTCAAACGGTGACCGTTCTGCCGGGCAACTGCGGTCTGACGGTCAATTTCATCGCCAACGCAGTATTGTGCAACGGCGATAGCACCGGCTCGGCTACCGTAGTGCTGAATGGCGGCACCGGGCCCTTTACCTATAACTGGAGCTCGGGCGGCAGCGCTGTTACGGAGGGCAATTTGCCCGCCGGTTCGTACACGGTAACTATTACCGATTCCAACAATTGCGATGTCACCGAAAGTGTGACCATTACCGAACCCACGCCGTTGACCCTCGCCCTGGATACCGTCGTGAATACCGCCTGCCCGGACTTGCCGGAAGGTGCGGCTACCGTTGTGACCGCAGGAGGTACCGGATCGGTGGATATTACCTGGAGTGACGGGCAAACAGGACCCACCGCTACCGGTTTGGTTGCCGGCACCGTAACAGCAACGGCAACGGACGGCAACGGCTGTACGCAACAACTGGCCATAACCATAGAAGCGATCGACCTGGAACCGCCGGTGATCAGCAATGACCCGCTGGTTGCGGCGCTGGGTACTGCCGGGAATGTTACCCTGAGCGTTCAGGCCCTGGGGCTCGACGTGACCGATAATTGTGCCGTCAACGAAGTGGTGTTCCAGCCTGTTTCCTTCAACTGCGCGCAGTTGGGTCCGCACGACGTGATCGTGACGGCTACCGATGATGCCGGCAATGTGCAGGTAGATACCATTGTAGTGACGGTTGTGGACAACCTGCCGCCCACGCTGGTCTGCCCGTCCAGCGTCATTCGGTGTTTTGGCAACAACACCGTACAGTATGCAGCGCCGGTAGCCACCGACAACTGTTTGGGCAACGGCGGTATGTTTGATTTGGTGTCCGGCCTGCCCAGCGGCGCCGCGTTCCCGCTCGGGACCACCACCAATACGTACACGTACACCGATGCCGATGGTAATGTGGGTTCCTGCACCTTCGAAGTAACGATCCTGAGCCAGCTTACCGTTGATTTGGATACCATTATCCACGATATCGATCACCAGGGCATCGGCTCGATCAACCTCACGGTCAGCGGCAGCCTTTCGCCGTACACTTTCCTCTGGACCTTCAACGGCGATACACTCCCGGTGAACACAGAGGACCTCAAGAACATCGGCGAAGGAACGTATGTGGTGGTCGTGACCGATGATGTGGGTTGCACGGTTGTCAGCGATACGTTTGTTGTCACCAGCCTGGTCAACACCCACACGCCCGATTGGGCCGCCGGCTTGCTGATCGTACCCAACCCGACCAGCGGACGCTTGAGCGTAATCTTCCCGAACGCATTTACCGAAGACGTGCAACTCACGGTGTTCGACCTGACCGGCCGCCTCGTACAACGGCAATCGGCCCAGGGCCCGAAACAAGTGGATTTCGACCTCTTTGATTTGCCGAACGGCTTGTATTCCATGCTTATACAGGTCAATCAACAGGTATTGGCGCGCAAGATCGTGATCAGTCGATAGGATATACCTTCGGAGCATAATTCTCCGGTTTCAGTATGGCGCCTTTCCCGTTCAGCGGGAAAGGCGCCTTTTATTTTTTAAAATAGGTGCAATTTTCAGATTCCTACCTGGCCCTGTTTTCACTCCGGCCAATCCAACCGGTCCTGTTTTCCCGTATATCTCTTTTTGTGCCGGCACATCATGTGTACCGGTCACGGTGTACTACCCGAACTTTTCATCTTCCAAATTCGTATCGACATGAAGACAATTTCCCTTTCTGCTTTTAGTGCCTTTTTACCCGCGCTTTTATTCCTTTTACCCAAGCAAACGGTTGCCCAGGCCGGGCAGTTACTGTTCACCGCACACCTCACCGGCGCTGAAGAAGTGCCGGCTGTGACGACGAATGGCGAAGCCCTGATCACGGTATTGGTCAACGATGACCAGACGAAAATGCTCATCCAGGGCGTGGCGACCAACCTGAGCGGTCCGGTGACCGCCGCGCATTTGCATGCAGGCGATTTCGGGGTCAATGGCGGCGTATTCGTCGACCTGTCGCCGATTCGCACCGGCAACAAGTTTGCCGGCGAGCTGCCCATTCCCGCCGGTTTCCTGACCAAGGCGCTGTCGCTGGGGTTGTATGCCAATGTGCACACGGCCATGCACCCGGGCGGCGAGATCAGGGGGCAGTTGCAACCGGAGAGCGACTATAATTTTGTTGCGGTGCTGACGGGGCTGAACGAAGTGCCGCCGGTGCTGACAACAGCCATCGGCCTCGGTGGGCTGAACCTCACCCTGGGTCATAACATGGTTCAGTACCGCTTTACAGTAAACGGCCTGAGCGGCCCCATAACTGCGTCGCACATACACAAGGGCGCTGTCGGTGTCGCCGGACCGGTGGTCCGGGCCCTGTCGTTCAACGGCAACAACCTGGTTGGGCAGCTGCCCCTCGACAGCCTGCCGGCCGATTTCCTGCTCAATTTGTTCTCGGGCGCTTACTATGTCAACGTGCATACGGCGGCCAATCCCGCCGGTGAAATCCGCGGTCAACTGGGCTTTGCCGATTTCCTCAACGGCTTTGCTATCATGAACGGCGACCAGGAGACCCCGCCAGTCATAACCGGCGGCTTCGGGATCGGCTTTGCCGTGCCCAATTTAACCCTCGACAGCCTAGTTTATGGCGTACTGGTAAACGGCCTGAGCGGCCCGGCCACGGCAGCGCACATTCACAAAGCCGCTGCCGGGGTGGCGGGCAGCGTGCAGGTTGCGCTTACGGCTACCACATTGCCCGGATTATATTCGGCTACCGTGCCGATGAGCGCCGGCATGTTGTCCGATTTTATCCACAACAACCTGTACTTTAATGTCCATACGACGGCCAATCCGGGGGGAGAAATCCGCGGACAAATTCAAACGAACCTGCGCAAGGGGTACACCTTCGACCTGTGTGCGGCGCAAGAGGCGCCTTCGAACCCGAGCACGGCCCTTGGCGCCGGCATGGTATCGATCGACCAGGGCAACCTCACGCTCAATTACCAGGTGCTGGCCGACGGCCTGAGCGGCCCGGCCACGGCAGCGCACATCCACAACGGTGTTGCCGGCGTGAGCGGCGGCGTATGGCACGCCATTACCACGCCAAATCCGTACAGCGAAGGGTCGTTTGCCATCACCGGGGCGGATGCCGTGCTGATTGAAAACCAGGCGAAATACATGAACATCCATACGGCGGCCAATCCGGGCGGCGAGATCCGCGGGCAGGTCCTTCGCACCTTGTCGTGCAGTGCCGCTTCAGCGGTATTTGACCCGGTTATCAGCGCGCTGGAAGTATTCCCCAACCCCGCGACGGAGGTTTTACATATTCGTTTCGACAGCCAGGAGGCTTTTCGCGGTCAACTGCGCCTGACGGATGTTTCGGGCCGGACCGTATTGGAGCAAACCGCCGAGGCCGCAGGCTCCGGGCTTCAGGAATGGACATTCCCGGTGTATACGCTGGCGCCGGGAATGTATTTCCTCCACCTGACGCAGGGCGGGAACCGGATGTTTGTGCAGTCGGTGGTGAAGATGTAGTCGCCGATTAAGATCAGGTGTTTTACAGCCGTTGCGGCATGGATGGTCGGGTTTTTATACCGGGCGATGCATGAAGCAACGGCTTTTTTACTATACAATTAAGCGAAAGTTAATTGTCAGCGGCTTACAAGGCGGGTAAATTTGTTTTACTGTGTAACCAAATGAGTTAAGATGCCTGCCCTGTATATGTTATGCTCCCGGCGTTCGATCTGCGCGCTGATATGCACCCTTACTGGTCTAACCCTTCTTTTTGGGATAGTTTCCACTTTTACAGCCTGCTCCTCCGGTCAAAAAGCAGCAGCCGGGCCGGTTATCACTGCGCCCGTTCCGGATTTGACGCCGAAGGCTGTTCCGTTTGAATGGCGATCGCTTGGCCCGACCAAAATGAGCGACGGGTCGAGTATCGGGTCCAACATTGGCCGTATTACCCATATTGCCGTGCACCCCACTGATCCGGCGATAATCTATGCCGGAGCCCGGGGTTGCGGACTTTGGAAGACTACCAATGGCGGTCAGACCTGGAGCCCGGTTGCGGATATGCTCCCTTCTATTACAGTGGAAGGAGTAGCGATCGCGCCCTCTCTCCCAACGCGGGTGTACCTGGTCACACCCAAAGGGGTATTCCGTTCGGACAACAGCGGCGCCACCTGGAACCAGGTGTCCACTCAAAATTTGAATGCCCGCATGCAGGATGGCGGCAACATGCTGGTGCATCCGGCCCGGCCCAATGAAGTGTGCCTGACGGCTTCCGGCGATGACCTCAACCAAAGCGGTATTTACAAATCGACCGACGGCGGTGTCACCTGGACGAATGTATTGCCCGGTTTTGCCAGTGCGTTATACCGCAGCCAGAACGACCCGAACCGGTTGTTCGCTACCCTGTCGGATATGCCCAACAATGCCTCCGGCTTGTATATTTCTGTTGATGACGGTGCGAACTGGCGCCGTATGACGGGCTGCCCGGGCAGCGCCCTCCCCCAGGCCGGCGAAAAAACCAGAGTGAAAATGGCGATGTCCAAATCACGGGTTTATGTCAGTTATTTCTTCCGCGGCACTTCCCCAAAACGCTGGGAGCTTTACCGGACCACCGACCTGGAATGTTCGATCGGCGGCACCCTGGAGTTTTCGTGGGAAAAAGGCTGGAGTCCCGACGAGGGAACCTCTGTCACCCTCTGGAGCGGCCTGTATGCCGATCCGGCCAACAATGATTATGTGTACGCGACAGGAACCCAGTTTTGGGTGTCCAGCAACGGCGGCAAGTCGTTTAGCAAGATCACCCCACAACCGCACGTGGATTATCATGGCTTTGCATTCAATCCCTCCGACTCAAAAATCTTCTTCGTGGGAAATGACGGCGGGATTTTCCGTTCCGGCAATCACGCTCAGCAAGGCGCCTGGTCCCTGATCGGGGCAGGTATTTCCAATGTGGAATTCTACGACATCGCCGATGCCGTGACGGCGCGCAACTACCTGATTGGCGGCACACAAGACAACGGTACCAACCGCTGGGAGGGCAACAGCAGTACCTGGAAATTTTTGCTGGGCGGCGACTCCGAGTACAATGAAATTGATCCCAAAAATGAAAACCTGTTGTACGAAAACGGTCAATGGGTAGAGCAGCTGACCTTGTGGAAATACGGCATTACGACCAGTATCAACCAAGGTATCCCGAAAGATACCGATTACCTGTGGAGTGGCGAGTATCAGGCCACTCCGTTGAATCAAATGGTGGTGCATCCCACCCATCCCGAAATCCTGATGGTCACGACTGGCGGCTTGTACGCCTCGGTGACGCCGAATTACCCCAACCCGCCCGCCGGTTGGCACGGCTCCTTCGCCGCCGTGTTCACGCCGCCCGGTGGCGAGCGGTTGGTACGGATAGCCGTCGACCCGCATGTTTCCATCACGCTGCAAAATCAGGCCTTGGGCAATGCACCGGTACCTATCGGCCTCGTATATATCGCCGGTGACCGGGGGAATATCTATGCAGGTCCCTTCAACAATACCTGGAAAGCGATCTATTCCCAACCAGGTCATTCCCGTATTGCCGACCTGGAAGTCGATCCCTTACACCCGGAAATCCTGTATGCAGCCTTTTATGCCGCCAACGGCAGCCGGCTTCACCGGCTGAAACGCACGGGGGCGCCGCCTTTTCAATTTCAGGAGACCGATATCACCGGTAATTTCCCCAGCTCCATCCGGCCATATTGCATCGGCGTGGATGTGTTCAACCCTAATACGATTTATGTAGGCGCCTCTGCCGGAGTTTATAAAGGCACTTCATCCGATCAGGGCGTTACCTGGAGCTGGACTCCCTTTTCGAATGGAATGCCCGCCGCGGCGCAAGTAATCGACCTGGAAGTTCATCCTGTCACGGGCGTCATGCGGGCGGGGACATTCGGTCGCGGCGTCTACGAAATCAACACCACGACCGAAACAGTAGGCAGTCTGCTGGCACTGGAGGGTCGGGTAACCTTGTTGCGCGTGCACGATTTGGGCACCAGGTACGGCCCACCGCTGGATGAAATCGATGTGGAAGTGGTAGTTCAACTGGATTCGGCGCCCGAACAGGCTTTTGGGTTCAGCTTGCGCGAAGGCAACCAGGAAGCAGATCACGAGGGCATGCTTTCCTTGCTCCGGACGGCCTTTAAACAAAACAGGAAAATCCGGATCGATTATACCCGGACCGGCATCCGGAACGGAATAATTCTTCGGGTCAATTTGCTGTAATACCGGGCAGTACCCTCCTGCTTGTTGCATTATTCACCTTCCAACCACCAATCTGAAACATGAAAACCAATCTGTTGCTTCTTGTATTTGCTTTATTTCTGCTGCCCACCACTCGTATATCGGCCCAATCCACCCTGGAAAGCGCGGCCGGTAAAGTTGCCTTGCTCCGCGTGCACGATGTCGGCGGCGGATATGGCCCGGACAACGATCATATCGATGTGGAAGTGATCCTTAAGCTTGATTCTCACCCTGACATGGCCTACGGCTTTCAGCTGCGCGACGACAAAAACCGTCCCGCGCGAGAAGGCATGTTGGCTTTGCTGCGCGACGCCATGGCCAATAATTGGACCGTGAGCATCAATTACAGCATCAATGCCGGCAAAAAGAACGGCATTATCACCCGGATCTGGGTAACCAAATAAGCAGTTACGCTCAGGAACCATAGCGCAGGCACACCGGCGTCATTACCCGGCTGCTTTGCCCGGCAGGGGTCAGGCGTCCGGTATTGGGGTCGATGCGGAAGGCCACCACAGTGTCGGAGTTTTGGTTGGCCGCCAGCAGCCAGTTGCCGTCGGGCGTGATCATGAAATTGCGGGGCAGCGCGCCTTGCGTGGGTTCGTGGCCGACCAGGGTCAGTTTCCCCGAAAGCGGATCGACGCTGAAGATAGCGATGCTGTTGTGCCCGCGGTTGGAGCCGTACACAAAGCGGCCGTTGGGGTGCACGTGCACGTCGGCGCAGGTATTGCTGCCCCGGAAGCCGGCCGGCAGGGTGCTCAGGCTGTCCAGTACCACCGGCTTCCACCCGTCTTTGCCAAAACGCACGGAGGCCAGGCTGCTGCTGTTTTCGTTGATCACGAAACCCAGGGTGGGATCGGAAGGGTGAAAATCGAAGTGCCGTGGCCCGGCGCCCGGCGACAGGCGGAGACTATCGGCGCGGCGGAGGATACCCGCTTCGAAACGGTACAGGTACACGCGGTCTACGCCTTTGTCGACCGCCAAAACTTCATTCCGACGCCCGGGCACCGGAATGATCATGTGCGCCCAGGGCGAATGCCCCGGGTGTTGGTCGGCGCTCAGTGAGTCGCTCAGGCCGCCGTCGGCCCCGATACCGTAACTGACCACATTGCCGGTGGCGTAATTGGCCACCAGGGCGTAGCGACCGCTGGCATCAACCGACACATGGCAAGGCGCGACTCCGTAACTGGGCACTTCGTTGATTTTGGTCAAATGGCCGCCGGGTCCGATGCGGTAAGCCGCCACACTGCCGTATGGGGCGCCGGGTTTGCCGCCGTTTTCGGCAACGGCATAGAGGTATTTCCGGTTGGGTGCAAGGGCGAGAAAGGACGGGTTGGCAATGCCCGTGGCGCTGTCCACCACCGTGAGGGCGCCGGTGGCGGGGTCGAACCGGCAGGTGTAGATGCCGGCTGCTTTGCCGTGCACAAAGCCGAGGTCTTCGGTGTAGGTACCCACAAAAACCAGGGGAAGATGGCTGCCGGCGGGGTATTTGCCGGTGGTACAGGCTGCCAACAGGAGCAAAACAGGTAGTATGTGTTTCATAGCAGTGCGGGTCGCGGAGGACTGAAGTGGCGCAAAAATATACTGCCGGTATGGCCTTGCGAAACTTAACAGTAACTTAAACCAGGATTAAACCAGGGTTAATACGGGTTGGAGACTTTTGCCACCGAAAATCTGTATCTATTTATGAAACGCAATTCCAGCCTTTTGCTCAGCTTATTGCTGTCTTTCCCTCTTTTTGCAGCGGCCCAAAAGGGCTCGATTTCCGGAAAAATCATCGATGCCAAACTCGCCGAAGGACTTGTCGGTTGTTCCATCAGACTCGACGACGGCGCCGGCGGCGCGATCACGGATTTCGATGGCAATTACATCATTTCAAATGTACCGGAAGGCACGCACAAGATCGTCATTTCATACACCGGATACGCGACAAAGGCCATCGAGTCGATCGTAGTGAAAGCCGGTGAAGCCACTATCGTAGATGTGGCGCTGGAAGACGGTTCGGCCCAGGTCATCGCTGAAGTAGTGGTAACGGCTGCGGCCCAGCGTTCCAGCATGAGCGCCCTTACCATTTTGCAAAAAAACAGCACCACCATCGCTGACGGCATCAGTGCGGAAACCATCAAACGGACACCCGACCGCACCACCGGCGACGTGATCAAGCGCGTCAGCGGGGCCAGTATCCAGGACAACCGCTTTGCCGTGATCCGCGGCTTGAGCGACCGGTACAACATCGCCATGATGAACGGTGCACTGCTCAGCAGCACCGAGCCGGACCGCCGGGCATTCTCGTTCGACCTGTTTCCGTCGTCGATGCTCGACAACCTGATCGTGGTCAAAACGGCCAGCGCGGATTTGCCCGGCGAATTTGCCGGCGGCGCCATCCTGTTGAACACCAAAGACATCCCGGAAGCCAACTACCTGAACGTTTCGGTGGCCGGCGGATACAACACCCGCACCACGTTCAAACCGTCGCTGGGCAATACCACCAATGGCGGCACCGACTGGCTCGGCATCGACGACGGCAGCCGCGCCCTGCCGGCGGACATGCCCTCGCGCGAAGCCTACCTGAAATTGCCCGACGATGAAAAATACCGCATCAGCCGCGAGTTCCCGAACGATTGGGGGCTGAAAAAAATCGCGAGCACGGCCCCGAACACCAGCTTCCAGATCGGAAGCGGCTTGCTCAAGCGGTTCAGCAACACCCGGTTCTGGGGCACCACCTTCGCCGTTTCGTACAACAGCAGCTACAAGACCGAGGTGGGCGAAACCAATGACTATGAAGGAACGGTAGATAATCCCAAACTGATTTTCCACAACAACGACAGCGTGTACAAGCACAACATCCTTTGGGGCGCTTTGCTCAACACTTCGTTCAGCTTCAATACCCGGAACCGGATCACCTTCCAAAATACCTATTCAACCAATACGGATTTCAATGTCATTGAACGCAGCGGGCAGAACCTGGATATCGAACAATCGGTTAAGTCGAGCAGCGACGAGTATATCGAGAACCATTTGCTCACCAGCCGCTTGTCGGGCGAGCATTTGCTCACCGAAAACGGGATCAAGTTGAACTGGGGCGGCGGCTACAACCTGACCACCCGCGATGTGCCTTCCACCAAGCGCATGAGCTATTCCCGGGATATCAATGCCGCAGAGGAGGACCCCTATTACGCGTCGGTGCCGATCGGGGCAACGCCCAGTTCCAGCGGCCGTTTTTATTCCAATCTGCGTGAAAAGGTGTACAATGCCAATGCCGACCTTTCTGTTCCGTTTGCCTTGCGGGGCGAAAAACAGACGCTGAAAATCGGCGGTTTGTACCAGGGCAAAGACCGGACCTTTGGCGCCCGGGTGATCGGGGTGATCGCTCCCCGCCCGAACCTGAAGGTGTTCCAACTGGAGCAATTGCCGTCCGACCAAATTTTCCTGCCCGAGCACTTCGGACAGAGCCTGTTCGTGATCGACGATATCACGACCAAGAGCGACAACTACACTGCCGCATCCGATCTGAAGGCCGGGTATGCCATGTTTGACAATAAATTCCTCGACCGGTTCCGGATCTCCTGGGGGCTGCGTTTTGAATCGTTCCACCAGGAGCTGCATTCCACCGACCAGACCCAGCAACCGGTAGACATCAACCGGACGTCGAGCGACGTGCTGCCTTCGGCCAACCTCAAGTTTGAGTTGACCGACAAAACCAACCTCCGCCTGTCGGTTTCAAAGACCGTCACACGGCCGGAATTCCGGGAGATTGCACCGTTTTCGTTCTATGATTTTTACCTGGAACGCAGCATCGTCGGCAACCCGAATCTGCGCCCCGGGAAAATTTTCAATGCCGACCTGCGCTTTGAGACCTATCCGGGCCAAAACCAACTGCTGTCGTTCAGCCTGTTCTTCAAGCAATTCAACGACCCGATCGAACGCGTCGTAAGCCGCCCGGGCGCCAACACCACAGTGGGCAGTTTCAAAAACATTTCCGATGCCCAGAGCTACGGGCTGGAGCTGGAGCTGCGCAAGAACTTCGGCTTTATCGGCGACCGTTTCGAAAACCTGGTCTTTTTTGGCAATTTCGCCCTGATCCGTTCCCAGATCAACCTCGATTCGATCGAATCCGAAGACAAAAATCGTCCGCTGCAAGGCCAATCGCCGTATGTTGCCAATGCCGGCCTCCAATGGAACTGGCTCAACACCGGCCTGAACGCCGCGCTGGTTTACAACATCATCGGCAACCGGTTGTACGATGTGGGCTTTAAAAACTATGCCGACATCTACGAGCAACACCGCCACCTGCTGGATTTTTCGGTGGCGAAAAAACTCGGCCGCCATGGCGAGATCAAACTGACCTGGAGCGATATCCTGCGCCAGCCTTTCGTCTACTTCCAGGACAATAATTTCGATCATCAATACAACGACGGGGACAACCTCATTCGCAAAAGCAACCTGGGCAGCGCCGTTACGCTCAGCGGCCAATACCGGTTCTGATCTGCCGGCGAAGCAGCAACTATGACCGGATGACCCGGCGCTTACACTGACCCGGCCCAAGGGCGCCCCAAACCAGATCATTCTTTAGGATACAGATTTCAGTAGTTTAAAAGGTTAGGAATTGACAACCTCGGCCGCACGTCGCAAGAACGTGCGGCTTTTTATTTTGGGTTATGCATCTATGTTACTGATAATCAATGCCTGGCGCAATGGCTTTACATTTACTTAATGCATTGTTCATGGTAACTTAATACCGCTTATTTCCGGAGGGGGGAAGGGTGGGCGTAGTTTTGTTCCTGACAAAAGTTAACTAAAAAAACAGTTCCAATCATGCGACTGAGAACCTTACTTTTTCTCGCAATTGTGTGTTCAACGGGTAAAATTTTCGCCCAGTCTGTGGTCTCTGTCACCGGTGAAATCACCGCCAATACCACCTGGACCAAGGATAAAATCTGGAAACTCGACGGCTTTGTTTATGTAAAGAACGGCGCCACGCTCACCATCGAGCCCGGTACCGTTATCAAAGGCGACAAAGCCAATAAAGGCACGCTGATCGTCACCCGCACGGGCAAGATCAATGCCAACGGCAACGCCTCCGAGCCGATCGTTTTCACCAGCAACGAAGCCAACCCCAATGCCGGCGACTGGGGCGGTGTTATCATCCTCGGCAAGGCGCCGACCAACACCTCCGTCGACAATGTGCCCTGCGTGGGTGTGATCGAAGGCGGCGTGGACAATGTGAATGGCGACGGCCGTTTCGGCGGCGGCGACATCGGCGGCTGCGACCCGAACGACAACAGCGGCGTGTTCCGCTATGTCCGGATCGAATACCCGGGTATTGCCTTTGCGCCCAACAACGAGATCAACGGCCTGACCATGGGCGGCGTGGGCGCCGGTACCAAAATCGAATACGTGCAGGTATCGTACTCCGGCGACGATTCGTATGAATGGTTCGGCGGCACGGTCAACTGCAAATACCTCGTGGCCTACCGCGGTCTCGACGACGATTTTGACACCGACAACGGCTACAGCGGCAACATCCAGTTTGGCTTTGCCGTGCGTGACCCGAACGTGGCCGACTTCGCCGCCGGCGGCGCCTCCAACGGCTTTGAAAGCGACAACGACGCCACCGGTTCGGAAAACACACCGAAAACCAAGGCTACCTTTTCGAACATCACCATCGTCGGCCCGCAAGTGCCCAATGCCGCCGTTCCCTACAAGCGCGGCGCTCACCTGCGCCGCAGCACCGAATTAGGCGTTTTCAACTCGCTGATCATCGGCGCTTATCCGGAAGGCCTGTATATCGATGGAAACAGCACAGCCGATAACTGCACTGCGGGTAAACTCAAAGTCAAAAACACCATTTTCGCCGGCGAAACGAAATTGCTCAATACCAACGCCACCAACGGCTTCGACGTAACGGCATGGTTCAACACCGCCGGCTGGGGCAACCAGGCCATGGCCAATTCGACCGGCGCCAAACTCAAAGACCCCTTTAATATCAACCGACCCGATCCCAAACCCGAATCCAACTCGCCGGTGATCGGCGCTGCCGATTTCTCCGATGCCCGTCTCGACCCCAACTTTTTCACGAAAGTGAATTATACCGGCGCTTTCGGCCCTTCGGGCGACTGGACCTGCGGTTGGACCAAATGGGCCAGCGGCGACAATTGCCTGCCCGCCAACAACGAAGTGTCCGTTTCCGGGTTCATCACCAGCAATACCACGTGGACAGCCGACAAAACCTGGATCCTCAATGGTTTTGTATATGTGAAAAACTGCGCCACGCTCACCATCGAACCGGGTACGCTGATCAAAGGCGACAAAGCCAGCAAAGGCGCCCTGATCGTGACCCGTTGCGCCAAAATCATGGCTGAAGGCACCCAGAACCAACCGATCGTGTTCACCAGCAACCAAACCAATCCGAACAGCGGCGACTGGGGCGGTGTTATCCTCCTGGGCCGTTCGCACACCAATACCTCCATCGACAACGTGCCCAACGTCGGCATCATCGAAGGCGGCGTCGACAACCAGTTTGGCGACGGAAGGTTCGGCGGCGGCGACCAGCCGGGCGGCGTTGACCAGAACGACAACAGCGGCTCGATGAAGTATGTCCGGATCGAATACCCGGGTATTGCCTTCGCACCCAACAACGAGATCAACGGCCTCACCATGGGCGGCGTGGGCGCCGGCACTGCGATCGATCACGTACAAGTATCCTACTCGGGCGACGACTCGTATGAATGGTTCGGCGGCTCGGTCAACTGCAAGCACCTGATTGCCTACCGCGGCCTCGACGACGATTTTGACACCGATAACGGCTTCAGCGGCAACGTCCAGTTTGCCTTTGCCGTGCGCGACCCGAATGTGGCCGACTTTGCCGCCGGCGGCGCCTCCAACGGCTTTGAAAGCGACAACGACGCCACCGGCTCCGAAAACGCGCCGAAAACCAAGGGCACTTTCTCCAACGTCACCATCGTCGGCCCGCAAGTGCCCAATGCCGCCGTTCCCTACAAACGCGGCGCCCACCTGCGCCGCAGCACCGAACTCGGCCTCTTCAACACCGTGGTGATCGGCGCTTATCCGGAAGGGTTGTATATCGACGGGAACAGTACCGCGGACAACTGCACCGCAGGCAAACTCGAAGTGAAAAACACTGTTTTTGCCGGCGAAACGAAATTGCTCAATACCAACGCTTCCAATGGTTTCGACCTCACAGCCTGGTACAATACCGCCGGCTGGGGCAACAAAACCTACCCGGCTTCCACGGATGTCAAACTGCAGGACCCTTTCAACCTCGACCTGCCGAACGTACAGCCGACCGCCGGCTCCCCGCTGTTGGGTATGGGCGCATTCAACTCCCCGCGCGTCAATACGGCGTTCTTCGACAAAGTCGACTACATCGGCGCATTCGACGGCGTTACCGACTGGACCTGCGGCTGGGCCAAATTCAAAGACCCGAACGTGGATTGCGCTATCGTGGAAACCGTAGATGCGGATCAGCCGATCAGCGGCGTCAAACTGTACCCGACCGTAGTGAACGACCAGGTGACACTCGAGCTTACCTTGAACGAACAAACCGACCTGAGCGTGGGCATTTACAACCTGCAAGGACAGTACTTCGGTCAACCGGTGCGCGAAAAAGCCTTTGCCGGCGAGCAGACCTATACCATCCAAACCACCGACCTGCCGCAAGGGTTCTACCTGGTGCGTATTCAGGCCGGCGCGGCGGTTAAAACGGAAAAAATGATCGTGGTACGGTAATCCACCCGACCGTCAGAAGAAATAGAAAAACCGAATCGGGGCGTCTGCGTTATCGCAGGCGCCCTTTGTTTTATGTCGGCATGCTCAGCCGCGTGGTGCGATAAATGTCAGGCCCGGGACAAGTGCCAGGTCTTCGCATCAGTCCAAAAAATCAAAACCGGTTTCCGTTCGTATCTTCAACCCATTAATCATCGACCGTTCATCTTCATGAAAATCGTTATCCTCGGTAACGGCATCAGCGGGATTACTGCCGCGCGGCACATTCGAAAACGCAGCGACCATGAGATCATCGTGGTCTCCGACGAATCGGACGTCTTTTTCAGCCGCACCGCGCTCATGTACGTGTACATGGGCCACCTGCGCCTGCGCGACCTCTACCCGTATGAATCCTGGTTTTGGGTTAAAAACCGCATTCAATGCGTGCGCGCCCGGATCGAACGCATTGATTTTGAAGCCAAAACATTGATCGGCACGACAGGGCAACGCATCGAATACGACCGGCTGATCCTGGCCCTGGGTTCGCAATCCAACAAATTCGGCTGGCCGGGTCAGGACCTCGACGGCGTGCACGGCCTCTACCATTTGCAAGACCTGGAGGCCATGGAGCGCCATTCCGCTTTTGAGGCGGGCGCCACCCGCCGGGCTGTAGTGGTGGGCGGTGGGTTGATTGGGGTGGAAATGGCCGAAATGTTCCATTCCCGCCGCATTCCCGTGACCTTTTTGGTGCGGGAAACCGATTTTTGGAATATCGTACTGCCGCCGGAAGAAGCCGCCATGGTCAGCCGTCACCTGCTCGACGACCATGGCATCGACCTGCGGCTCGATACCGAATTGCGCGAGATCGTGGACAACGGCCAGGGCAAATGCGGCGCTGTGGTGACCAGCCGCGGTGAAACCATTGACTGCGGATTTGTCGGCCTGACGATCGGCGTGCATCCGAATATAGGCTTTTTGAAAAACACCCCGCTGGAAACCGCACGCGGCATTCTGGTGGATGAGTACCTGGAAACCAACCTGCCCGGCGTATATGCAGTAGGCGACTGCGCCGAACTGCGCCGGCCCCGGCCCGGCCGTGATGCCATTGAGGCCGTGTGGTACACCGGCCGGAGGATGGGCGAAGCCGTAGCGCGCACGCTCACCGGGCAGCGCACGCCGTACGACCCGGGCATTTGGTTCAATTCCGCCAAGTTTTTCGATATCGAATACCAGGTGTACGGCGATGTTCCAGCCGTATCGCCCGGCGACCAGGCCACCCTGTACTGGGAGCATCCGGATGACCAGAAAAGCATTCGTCTGAATTACGACGCCAGCACGGGACGCATCCTCGGATTTAATTTGATGGGGGTACGGTACCGGCACGAAGTATGCGAACGGTGGCTGCGCACCGGCGCGCACGTGGAGGAGGTGTTGCAACACCTCGGTTTGGCCAATTTCGACCCTGAGTTCTGCCCGCAGCACGAGTCGGAATTGGTGGACCGGTATAATCAACAAACCGGCAAAACCCTTCGGCTGCGCCAAAAACGCGGCCTCGACGCCGTGATCCGGTTTTTAAAAACGCCCGTCCAACTATGAAAAACGCTTCGTTGTCGATCACATCCCACCCCCCGCAACTGACCACTGGCGGGCAAAAAGCGGCCATCGGACTGTCCGGTCTGGGGTTGTTGTTGCTGTTGTTGGTTGGATGTTCGCGGCAGGCCTTTGCGCCCTGGCCGGTGTTGCCCGCAGCCTTGGGTTTGGTGTTCGGAGGTGTTCTGATCTTTATCCTGGTGGAATACCTGAACCATCCGGAGGGGATCCGGAACAATGGCGTATGGTTTCGCAGCCTGAGTGCCCGCGGGGTTTGGGGCTGGTTGGCTGCTTTGGTGCTGACGGGGTTTTATACCGTGTTGTATTTCGGCCCGCAGGATTTCAATGCGGTTTTCGAGGCGCTGGACCTGCCCTTTGCTTTTCGGGAGGTGGATTGGTTTTCGGGGTTAACGGATTTGTTTACGCCGCTGAGCCAGGCCATTAAAGGCAAGCCGGCAGATAAATGGTTTGTGTACGGGAGTTTGTACACCCTGTCGGTGCTGGCGATGGGGCTGAAATTCGGTTTTAAGTACCGGCACGACCGCTACCAGGTGTTGCGCACCGTGTCGGTGTGCTTTTTTCAGTTGGGCTTCGCTTTTTTGATTCCGGCATTTATGCAACTGATGAGCCAGCCGGAATACTATTTTACCTACTTCTGGCCGCTCAAAGATTGGTACGGCTCGCCTACGGCATTTCAATATTTCAGCAGCTATGCCATTGGGCCGTACCTGCTGGCATTCGGCGCGCTGATGACGTTCATCGGCACGCCGGTGCTCACCTATTTTTTCGGAAAACGCTGGTATTGTTCGTGGGTATGCGGTTGCGGCGGCCTGGCAGAAACGGCGGGCGACCCGTTCCGGCATTTGTCGGATAAAAGCCTGCTGGCCTGGAAGGTCGAACGCTGGATGATCCACAGCGTATTGGTGGCGGTGGTGCTGCTGACGGCGTTGTTGTGGCTCAATTCGGCCTGGCAGGGGGCGTACCTGGGGCGTTTTTCCCTGGCCTATTCCAAGGCATACGGCTATTTGATCGGCATGGCGTTCAGCGGAGTGGTGGGCGTTGGGTTTTACCCGTTGATGGGGAGCAGGGTGTGGTGCCGGTTCGGGTGCCCGCAGGCGGCCATTTTGGGATTGTTTCAGCGAAAAAAATCGAAATTCCGCATCACGGTCAACGGCGGGCAATGCATCAGTTGCGGCAATTGTTCGACCTATTGTGAAATGGGCATCGATGTGCGGCACTACGCCCAGCGGGGCCAGGATGTGGTGCGAGCCTCCTGCGTGGGTTGCGGGATATGCGCTGCGGTGTGCCCGCGGGGGGTGTTGCGGCTGGAAGGCGCCGCAGCCGATGCAGCTGAACGGGCCGCCCAGGAACGGAACACTGATAAAAATCATCCCGCCGTCTAACCGCTATGATTGGCGATGGTAATGGCAGACCGGTAATTTTGGCGAAAAGCACAAGAACTTACAAGTCAACAAAAACTGCATCTGCCATGAAAAAGAGCATAAAATCACTGATCACACTTTTCCTGTTGGGTTATGGCGCCTGTGCGCTGGCGCAAACCGACGATGTGCTGATGGCGTCCAACGACCCCGTACCGCAAGTTCCCGCCAATGAGAATGTCCGGATCGTAGCCGTGCACCCCAACCCGGCCAGTGAGCGCCTGATGGTTGAATTCACCTCGGGCGACACGGGCGACGAGGTGCTGCTTCGCATCCGCAACGACGCCGGGAAAATCATCCTGCGCCGCAACCTGTTCACTTTGAAAGGCGGCAATATGGTCATCCTGCCGGTTGCCGCATTTCCCGCCGGACAGTATACTATCCAGTTGGACGAAGGCCGGCACCTGCGCTCCGTACAGTGGCAAAAGATGTAAGGTCGGGGTTCCCGCTTTTCAGTCCGGTATGAAAACCCGGCTTTCTTCTTAAAACTTTTTTTGAGCCGTCTTGGAATTTCCCGGGTCGAATGCCTACCTTTGCGGGCGCTTTTTGAAAAAGGTATAAATTTTACGGGAAAACAATGGAAATCATTGCCATTCAAGGTCATCGGAAAGAAAAATCCGGTAAGCAGGTAACCAAAAAGATTCGCAACAGCGGCATGGTGCCCGCGGTGTTGTATAAAAGCGGCGGCGGCGATACGATTGCGTTCAGCCTCAAGCCGCAGGAAATCCGCCATCTGGTCTATTCGCCCAACTTCAAACTGGCCGAAATCACCATTAACGGGCAGACGCATAAATGCATCCTGAAAGATATTCAGTTCCATCCGGTTACGGAAGCGGTATTGCACCTGGACTTTCTGGAACTGGTGCCGGGCGTCACCTTCAAGGCCTTGGTGCCACTGCGTTTCAACGGTACGGCCCCGGGTGTAAAAGCCGGCGGCAAGTTTTTGCCGAAATTGCGGAAGGTCAACATCATGACCACCCCTGAAAAAGTAGTGGACGAAGTGGCGGCCGACATTTCCAACATGGAGCTCGGCGATACTATCCGGGTGCGCGATATCATCACCCCGGATGGCGTGGTGATCACCAACAGCGCTTCCATCCCCGTAGCATCGATTGAAGTGCCCCGCGCGCTCCGCGGCAAATAATATACCCTGCTGTTGGTTCAACGGCATTTCGGAGGGGGCGACGTTGTACGTCGCCCCCTCTTTTTTTGATGCCGCCACAACAGCGCCCTTGGCCATCTGCGCTTTTGTAAAATTTAAGCCTTGTATTTGCTTGGTTGCGCTCATTCTTTTCAGATTTTTGCTATCCCCCTTTGCCGCTCCGTTTTACCTTTCGAAATTCCTTTCGGTATGATCCATTCGCCAGACGTCACCTGTTTCAAGGTCATTGCCATTTTTTTTGCCTGTTTGTTTGGCCGGCCGGCCTTGCAAGCCCAGGTTTTCTGGACGGAAACATTCGCCGACGAAAGCGCAGCCTACAACAACTGGCTGGCGGGTGGCGCTAACACCGGCCCCGAAGAATGGACCTGGACCAACGACCCGAGCGCCGGTTATAAAGACCCCGATCTGCCGGTGTTTTCGGCGCCTTCGGCTACCGACGGGTATTTCTATTTTGATTCGGATAAAAACGGCACCGCGGCGTTCGACGTGACCCTCACCAATACCATGGCGCCCATCGATTGCTCCGGCAAGACGGACGTGCACTTGCGGTTTTTCAGCCAGTACATTTATTTCAACCCGGCCGGCACGGTGGCGGAAGTAGGGGTCAGCACCGATGGCGTCAATTTTACCTATCACCCGTTGTTCGGCAGCCTGCCGGCCAATTATGCGTTCAATAATTGGGTAGAGGCCGACCTCGATGAAGCCGACGGGCAAGCGAAGGTGTGGCTGCAATTCCGCTGGATCGGCAACTATGAATACCACTGGAAGGTGGATGACCTGGCCTTGTATGTGCCCTGCAGCGCCAACCCCGGCGCCATCATTTGCGACGATTTCGATGCGTACGACCCGGCACTCAAACTGGGTCCGCAGTCGAACCACTGGACCACGTTGAGCGGCATTGAAGATACTGACGAAGACGGCATCGTAAGCACCGAACAGGCGGGCACTGCGCCGAATGCGCTGAAAATAGCCGGCACGACGCCGTCGGGCGGACCCGAAAACGTGGTGTTGGAACTCGGCAACCGCAGCGCCGGCCGGTATGAACTGGATTGGCGCCTGTACATCCCCGCGGGGAAAAAGGGTTATTTCAACCTGTTGGATACCCTGCCCGGCGGCCCCGCCAACCTGCACGTGTATTTCGATGCGGCCGGTATGGGGCGCGTGCGCGATACGCCGGCAGGTGCGGATGTGGCCGAATTCAGCTACCCCTATAATCAATGGTTTGACATCCAACACATTATCGACCTCGACCACCGCCTGCTTACCCTGTACATAAACGGCGTCTTCGTGTTCAAGCGCAGCTACAACGGCCGGATCGGCGGCGCTAACTTCTACGGCAACGACGAACAACACCTGTACTACCTCGACGATGTAGTGTTTGCCGCCCTCCCGTCTGTAGCGTTTAACCCCGATTCGTGCGAGGCCGCGGTCGACCTGTCGCAATACTTCGGCCAAATGCCCAATGTGCCGCAAATCACGGGCCTGTTCGACAATACCAACGCCACGACGTCGCCCACCGATCCGGCGGTTTCCTGTTGGAATGAAGCGGGCAACAACGGGCTGGACATCCTCAACAACACGATGTGGTTTACGTTTACGGGCGACGGCGAAACGTATGACATTCAAACCGTTCCCTGCAACGCCGCCAACTATGTCGGCACAGCGCAAGGCGACAAGGGCGATACCCAGATGCTCGTATTTGAAGGCAATAATTGCACCGATCTGACTCCCGTGCAATGCAACGACGACCTGTTCTCCAACGGCATGCCCGATTGGCGCGCCGGCGTAACGCTGGATACCAAGGCCGGGCAGAATTACTACATGTTGATCGACGGCTTTGAAAATCAGGGGGTTGTGGCTAAGGGCGAATTTTGCATCGAGATCACGCTCAAACCCTCCACCTCCTGCGCCGAGGGCAAAGTTGGAACCTTCGCGCTGGCCAACCACGGTTACCTGTGCGTGAAGGAGAATTTGCTCGATATCCTGTCGGCCGATGCTGCTTCCTTTGTGTTGCCCACGGTGGGCCAGCAGCACGGGCTGGCCTGGTGTTTCAGTCAGTCGCCTGTGCCGCAGGGCGCCTGGCCGGGCAAGATCCCGAATATCGCCAGTACGCCGTTTACGCCCGATCTCAGCCTGCCTTTCCTGCTCAACAACGACACGACGCTGGCGTTCGGCACCTGGTACCTCACCCCGGTGGTGTTGGGTGGCGGCGTACTCATCAATGCGGGCATGCTGCCGTATGTGTTCAACATTGACCCCGCCGATGGGTGTTACTTCGTGGGTGCTTCCCAGAAACTGACGCTTTTGCCGGCCCTCGCCGATTTGAACGCCACCTATCAAACGGTGCCGGAAACCTTGCCCCCGGGCGCTAACGGCTCGATTACCCTCACGGTCGGCGGAGGCGCCGCACAGTACCTGAACGACCTCTCCCTGTACCGGTACAAATGGAATAACAACAGCACGACAAAAGATATCAGCGGTCTTTCCGCCGGCAATTATACCGTTACGATCAGCGATGGCAGCGATTGTGTGGCGCCGTTGGTGCTCAGCATCCCGGTCGATCAGGCCACCGACGCCGCCGACCCGTTTTTCGTCCGCGCCTTTACGTTAAACCCGAATCCGGCCGCCGATGCGATGACCGTACACCTGACCTTCGAGCAGCCGGTGGCCGTGCGGGTAGATTTGGTCAGCCTGCATGGCCAGGTGTTGCTGACCCGGCACGCAGGAGCGGCACGCACGCTCGATCTGCCGTTAGACCTGAGCGACTTAGCCAACGGCCCGTACCTCGTACGCGTGGAGGCGGACGGTCAGGTGGCGTGGCGCCGGTTAGCGGTGCAGCGCTGAGTATCTTTCGAATCACCTATATCCCTATCCGAAACCGGATCACCAACTATATACATCAACCCATGTTTGAACTCACACAAACTCCCTTCGGCAAATACCGGCGCTACACCCTCCATCATCCGGAAACCGGCGACGGCTTCAGCATTGTGCCCGAACGCGGTGCCACGGTGTTGGAAATTCATTTTCAGGGCGCCAACGTGCTCGACGGCTACCAATCGCCCGACGAGCTCGAGGCCGGCAAATGGGGCAAAAGCGCCATTCTGTTTCCCTTTCCCAACCGCCTGCGCGACGGCCATTACAGCTGGCTGGGGCATGATTATACCTTTCCGCTCAACCACCCCGGTTCCAACAACGCCATCCACGGTTTTGTACGCGACGAGGCCTTCGAAGTGGTGCGTATCGAACTGACGACCGAAAGTGCGGAGATCACCTGCCGGCTCGACTATCGCGGGCAACATGCCTGGTACCCATTCCCTTTTGTGCTGGACGCCACGTTTGGTATGACCAACCGAAACGAGTTCAACGCTTCCTTTTTCCTCAAAAACCGCCACCGCGAGGCCATACCCGTTGGTCTGGGATGGCACCCGTATTTTCGCCTGACGGATAATGCCGACGACCACCGGATGCAGCTGCCCCTCTGCTCGATGATCGAGGTGGACGACCGCATGCTCCCCACCGGCGCCCGCCATCCGCATGCCGCGTTCGCTTCGCCTGTTTTGCTTGGCAAAACCCAGATTGACAATTGCTTTCTCGTTCAGGAAGACCACCCGCTCTACCACCTGACGCTGCAGGGCGGCGGCCACTCGCTTGCCGTGGCAGCGAGCCGAAGCCTTTTCCCGTTTTTCCAGGTGTTTACCCCACCCGACCGCCAAAGCATCGCCCTCGAGCCGATGACTTGCAACGTCAACGCCTTCCAAAGCGGCGACAATCTCCAAACCGTCCCCGCTGCGGGCGATTGGACCGCCGCCTTCCGGCTGGAATACCATTGACGCAGGGGGTAAGGTTACAGGGTTTCAGGGGGTTTCAAGGTTTCACGAGGTTTCAAGGTTTCAGGAGGTTACAGGGTTTCACGAGGTTTCAGGGTTTCACGAGGTTTCAGGGTTTCAGGGTTTCAGGGGGTTTCAAGGTTTCACGAGGTTTCAGGGTTTCACGAGGTTTCAGGGTTTCACGAGGTTTCAAGGTTTCACGAGGTTTCAAGGTTTCAGGGTTTCACGAGGTTCCAAGGTTTTATAGAGGCAAGGCAGATCAATTGTTTCGGTAACTACCCTCTGACCCTGATACAAACCCTTGTTTCGACCCCCCTGAAACCCTGAAACCCCTGAAACCCTGAAACCCCTGAAACCTTGAAACCCCCTGAAACCTTGAAACCCCCTGAAACCCTGAAACCTCACTGTAACCCGAAACACCCACCCTTGATCGCCCGGAGCAGCAGGGCAAAAAACGCCAGAAAAGCGAGCATAATAAACGCGTTGATGGTCGGGGCCAGCCACGACCACAACGTACGCTGCTGGCGGGCACCCTGCAGGCCCCACCACAGCCCGGTTCCGCTCAGGGCGAGCGTGGCAATAAACAAGGCGATTGTAATCAGGCCGTAGCCGTCGGCGAAGTGGGGCGAGCGGGCGAAAAAACCCATGGCCAGGCAGGCCAGAATGGCAAACCAAAGGCTGCGGTTGGTGGCTTTCATCGTTGTTTTTTTCGTCGGATCATCAGGTAAAGAAAACCGCAAAAGCTCATCGCAGCGGCAAAATAAAAAACAGCGGGCATCCGGTGCATGTCGTTGGCAAAATACCATCCGGAAGCGGCCGCGCTTACTCCAATCGCGATTTCCAGGGAAATATACATGGTGGCCATCGCGCGGCCTTTGCGCAGCGGATCGCCCAGGTCGACCGTCCAGGCGTTGATCGCCGGTGAAAAAATGCCGTTGCCAAGGCCGAACAGGAAGGACGCCAGGTACAGGCCCGCCGGCGTGGCCGCGCGGGCAAAAGCCAGCATGGCCACGGCGATCATCAGCGCCGACACCCGAAGCACCGGCTCCCGGCCCAGTCGGTCTGAAATTTTACCGGCAAACAAGCGCGTCGAAATACTCGCCAGCGTGAAAATGGTAAACACCATGCCGCGGTTGGTCACCCCAACCGAATCGGTCAGGTCGGGTGCCAGCGTAAGGATCACCCCGTAACTGAAGTAGCAAAAAATCATGACGACCGCCGAGGGAATAACCAACGGATCGTACACATCTTCCTTGCTCACGCGCAACAGGCGGGGGTGAAAGCGCTGCTTTTCGGGCAGCGTTTCGCGCATGTTGTACAGGATGATCATAGAGCCCGCAGCGATAACCGAGGAAGCGTAAAACAACGTGTTGATGCCCCAGGTTTGTGCCAGCCAACTGCCCAAAGGCGGCGAAGCCGATACGCCCAGGCTGAAGCAGATGCCGAGGATGCCCATCGCCTCGCCGCGCCGGTGTACCGGCACAATGTCGGCCACATACGCTGAAGAGCCGGTAGGTTTGAACCCCGTGGAAAATCCGTGAAAGAAACGCAGGGCGAGGAAACCCTGCACAAAAGCCAGTACGGGGTACAGCAGCCCGCACACCACGCAGGCGATCACGCCAATGTACATGACCGGGATACGCCCGATGGTATCGGCTAATTTGCCGCTGAACGGCCGGGAAACGCCGGCCGTGAGCGTGAACAAGGCTATAATGAGCCCTTTGTGTTCGCCGCCGCCGAGCGAGGTGAGGTAGGCGGGCAGTTCGGGGATCATCATATTGAAACTGCCGGCAAACAAGGCATGCGACAGACAAAGAAGCAAAAATGCCGGGGTATACAGAGGGGTTTCGGCCGAAACGCCGGGATGCGGGGAGGAGTGCATGCGCAAAGGTACGGTTCAGGCCAATTTGTTTTTCAAAAAGCCCGTCAGCACCGCCAGCCCTTGCTCGAAATGGGCGTTGTTGTTGATCACGAGGTCGGCGTCTTCTTTGTACGGCTGGATGAATTGCTCGTAGGCCGGCAGTACGTGGTATTGGTATTTGTACAGCACGTCTTCGATCGGGTAATTGCGCTCCACCTGGTCGCGGTAGATGCGCCGGATCACTTTGAGGTTTTCTTTGGCATTGATAAAAACCTTCAAATCGAGCAGCGGCGCTATTTTTTTGTAGTGAAACACGAACAAGCCTTCCACGATGATGATGGGCGCCGGATAGAAGGTCAGCGTCTTAGGAGCGGCTTCGGGATTGTTGAAGGTATATTCCTGCCGCGTGACGGTTTCGCCGCGAAGCAGCCGCTCCAGGTCATGCCGGAACGCCTTTTTATCGAACGATTGCGGCAGGTCGAAATTCTTTTCGCCGCGCTCGTCGGTGTGTTGCGCCTCGCGGGGCAGGTAGTAGTCGTCCTGTGAAATGATACATACCTGTTCCTGGGTGAATTGTTCGCGCAGCCGCCGGATAAACGTGGTTTTGCCGCTGCCGCTGCCGCCGGTAATGCCGATAAGGTAGGGTTTCATTTCAGTGTGCGATGGTTGAGCATTGGTGAAATCCCGCACCCAGCGGCCGGGAATTGAACGGTGTGCGATTCGCGCTTCGGCAAATCATTGCAGCGGCGAAATTAGGGTTTCGGGCAAAAATTTTTGCAGTCCCGCCCGGCGGCGTACATTTAGCCGCACTTATAACACGCTGTCTCAACGCTGCTTTTTGCAAAACAACACAGTATGGATATTTTGATGAACATCGGACGCGGCATTTTGGGCTTAATCAGCCTGGTCGGAATTTGTTACCTGCTCAGCCGCGACCGCCGCGCCATCAACTGGCGCCTGGTCGGCTCGGGCATCGCGCTACAACTGGTTTTTGCCCTGCTGGTACTCAAGGTGCCGGGGGTGAGCTGGGCGTTCGATCAGTTTGCCAGTGTGTTCACCTACATCATCCAGTGGTCGGAGAACGGCGCCAAATTCCTGTTTGGCGACCTGGCTACGGGCGACAAAGGCTACGGCTATATTTTCGCCTTCCGGGTGCTGCCCACCGTAATGTTTTACTCCGCCTTGTCGGCCGTCTTGTTCTACTTCGGCATTTTGCAAAAAATCGTATACGGCATTGCCTGGGTGCTCACGCGCAGCATGGGCCTCAGCGGTCCGGAAAGCCTTGCGGCCGCCGCCAACGTATTTATCGGCCAAACGGAGGCGCCGTTGATCATCCGGCCGTACCTCGCCGGCATGTCGCGCTCCGAGGTCATGTGCCTCATGACGGGCGGCATGGCTACCATCGCCGGCGGCGTATTTGCCGCTTATGTCGGCTTTCTCGGCGGCTCCGATCCTGCGAAACAGCTCCTGTTTGCCCGGCATTTGCTGGCGGCCTCCATCATGTCGGCCCCCGCGGCTATCGTATGCGCCAAAATGCTGTTCCCCGAAACGGAAAAACAAGAACTGGAAAAACTCGCCCATACCGACACCCATGTGGGCGACAACCTGCTCGACGCCATTGCACGCGGCACCACCGACGGCCTCCGGCTGGCTGTCAACGTGGGCGCCATGCTCATTGTATTCACCTCGCTGGTATTTATGCTCAACTGGATCCTCCAGCACAGCGTGGGTGAATGGACTGGCCTCAACACTCAGGTGCAGGCCGCCACCGGCGGGCGCTTCGACGGTCTCACGTTTACCTACGTGCTCGGGCTGGTGTTCGCCCCCCTGGCCTGGTTGCTCGGCACGCCCTGGGCCGATTGCACCATCGTAGGCCAGTTACTGGGTATGAAAACCATGATCAACGAATTTGTGGCTTACGGGGCGCTGGGTGAAATTCAAAAAACCATCACCATGAGTCCCAAGGCGGTCATCATTGCCTTGTATGCCTTGTGCGGATTTTCGAATTTCGCCTCTATCGGCATCCAGATCGGCGGCATCGGCACGCTGGCCCCCAACCAGCGCAGAACGCTCACCGAACTGGGTTACTGGGCGCTCATCGGCGGTTCGGTAGCGTGTTTCATGACGGCAGTTATCGCAGGGATGCTGTTGTAACGCTGTTGTAACGCAACGGGAAACTGCTACCGGATATCAAACTACACGGGGATATCCCGTCCAATGTTTCATCTTCCTCCCTTCTGTTCTTCTGATGTTTACCTCCCGTACTTTCTACCTTGTCCTGGCCGTCGCCCTGATCGGCCTGTACGTCTGGTCGAACCGGCAACAACACCCAGTTATGCCTGCCGGGCGCCCCAACGACCCCTGGGTGTTCCGCTCGGTGCTCGACTCCCAGGCGCGCATGATTACCTTCGCGCTCGACGACAAGCTCTGGGTGTCTTACCACACCGATTCCTGCGCCTTGTACAAAGCCTGGTCCGGCGGCGTCGATTTTGAAGGCGCCGTGTATAATATGCGCCATGGCCCACAGCCGATGTCGGTGGGTAGCGCCTGGTTCGTCAATGCATTTCGCCAACCCTGGAAAGTAACACTCAACGGCAAGGCCGAACTACCGCTTACCGACTACAAAGGCCATCGCTATACCAAAGACGGCCATGCAGAACTGATGTACGACCTCATCCTCTCCGACGGCCGGCGCATCCGCATCAACGAACAGCCGGAGTATCTCGAACGCGACCGTCAACCCGGCTTTGCGCGCACCTTCACGACACAAAACATACCGGAAGGTGCTCAGGTGACCCTACTCACCAATGCCAGCTCCATTGCCGACCCCGCCAACGTGGAGAGCAACGGCGCCTGGCGAACCACCCGAACCGAACCGAACCGCAACGTTGAGGGGCTGTTCGCTATCGATATCGAGGGCGAACTGACCCTAAATGACAACAAACCGACCCGGCTGGTCACGATGTTTGTCAACACCCCCTTGATCCCCAATCCATATCAACAAAGCGGCGACCAGGCTACAGCCGCGCTGACGCCCGGCGAGCGGTTGATGGCTAAAAACGACTGCCGGACGTGCCACAATCCGCAAGTCAGGACCGTGGGGCCGGGCTATGCCCAAATCGCCGAACGCTACCTGAACACGCCGGAGAATACCGATAAACTCGCCAAAAAAGTCATCGCAGGCGGCACGGGCGTATGGGGTGTCGCGGCCATGAGCGCGCATCCGGGGTTGACACCCGAAGACGCCAATGCCATGGTCGCCTATATCCTCGGCCTCGACGACGGCAAGGACGACGGCGAAGGCGCGACCCAGGCCACGCCGCTTGCCCTGGCCGCCGCCGCAGTCCCAGCGGGCAAGTGGTTGAAATCCGACAACAGCGTGCACGACAACGATATGGCGCAGGGCTTGCTCGTCCGCTTGTTTGAATTGGGCGACAACCCGGGCACCCTCGACCGGGTTCGCTTCAACGCCAAACCGGCGGAAACGGCCATCATGGGCAATATCGACATCGACAACCAGGCATTCGGCCACTATCAGACCAACTTCGCCCTGTCGGCTTCCGGGTACCTGTACCTGGAAAAAGACGACAATGCGCTCCTCCAGTTTGCTTCCGATGATGGCGGCCGGCTATATCTCGACGGGCAGTTGTTGTTCGACAACGACGGCAATCACGGCATGGCGCCAAAAGAAGCGGAAGTGGCCTTGCGCGCCGGCTACCACCCGCTGCGGGTCGACTATTTCCAGGGCGCGGGCGAGCGCGGCATCCAACTCCAATGGGCCCGGCCCGGCAACCCGGAATTTACCGTTGTGCCCGCGGCCAATTTCGCCCACCGGCGCTCGGAAACCGATACCGACCTGCACGACATGGCCAACCGGCACTCCCGGATTCCCGGCGACGGCTGCGCCCTGACCGGCGTTCACCCCTCGTACACCCTGTCGCAAGCGCGGCCCGAAGGATTCCTGCCCAAAGTAGCCGGCATGGACTTCCTGAGCGACGGCCGGCTGGTGGTCAGTACCTGGGATGCGATGGGCGGTGTTTACCTGTTGGAGAACGTACCAAGCGGCGACCCGAAGAAAATCAAGGTCAAGCGGATCGCTCAGGGCCTGGCCGAACCCCTCGGCCTCAAAGTAGTGGACGACACCATTTACGTTTTGCAAAAACAGGAACTGACTAAACTCATCGACACCAACGGCGACGACATCATCGATGAGTATCAATGTTTTGCCAAAGGCTGGAAGGTATCGGCCAACTTCCACGAATTTGCCTTTGGCCTGGCCTATAAAGACGACTATTTCTACGCCACGCTGGCTATCGCCATTATGCCCGGCGGCGCCAGCGCCCGCCCGCAAATCCCCGACCGCGGCAAAGTCGTGCAGATCAGCCGGGCCGACGGCAGCATGCAATTCGTCGCCCGGGGCCTGCGCACGCCCAATGGCATCGGCCTTGGTCCCGAGGGGGACCTGTTTGTAGCCGACAACCAGGGCGACTGGTTGCCGGCGTCCAAGATCCTGCACGTCAAACCCGACGCTTTTTTCGGCTCCTACGCCGTGGATAGTTTTGCCGTGGCCCTGTTGCCGGTGCAAGCGCCGGTGGTATGGCTGCCGCAGGACGAAATCGGCAATTCGCCCACACAGCCGGCGGCGGTGCCCGACGGGCCGTACAAAGGCCAGTTGATCCACGGCGATGTGTGTTACGGCGGTTTGCAGCGGGAATTCATAGAAAAAGTGGGTGGCGAATACCAGGGCTGCGTCTTCCGGTTCACCCAGGGCCTCGAAGGCGGCACCAACCGCCTCGTGTGGGGCCCCGACGGCGCCCTGTACATCGGCATGATCGGCAACCCCGGCAATTGGGGACAACCCGACAAATTTTGGTACGGCCTCCAGCGCCTGCAGTACAACGGCCAGTCCACCTTCGATATGCTGGCTGTACGCGCCAAAACGAACGGCCTGGAAATCGAATTCACCGAGCCGCTGCGCGAAGGCGACGGTTGGGAGCCCACCCAGTATGAAGTACGGCAATGGTGGTACCAACCCACCAACAACTACGGCGGCCCCAAAATGGACGAAACGGCGCTCCCGGTTCGCTCCGCCACCGTCAGCTCCGATCGGAAAAAGGTCTTTCTGGAAATCCCCGGCATCCAGGCCGGCCACGTGGTGTACCTGCGACTCCACCAACTGCCGCTCAGCGACCTCGGGCATGAACTCTGGAGCTCCGAAGCCTGGTACACCATGAACGCCATCCCAACGGGGAACACCGGCCAGGTAGCCGCGCATCCGGTATTCCCCATGGCCGGAGACAACGAACTGAGCGTCAAAGAAAAAGATGAAGGTTGGCAATTGCTGTTCAACGGCCGCTCGCTCGACGGCTGGCACAAGTACGGCAAAACCACCGTCGGTTCAGCCTGGGTGATCGACGACAATGCCATCCACCTCGACGCCAAACCAAAAGCCGAAGGGGAATGGCAGCAACGCGAAGGCGGCGATATCGTCAGCGCCGCCGAATACCAGGATTTTGAACTGCAACTCGACTGGAAGATCGGCCGCTGCGGCAACTCCGGTATCATCTACTACATCGTAGAAGACCCCGGCCAACATGAATACGTCTGGAACACCGGCCCGGAAATGCAGGTGCTCGATAATTCCTGCCACCCGGATGCGCGCATCCCCAAACACCGCGCCGGCGATTTGTACGATCTCATCTCCTGCTCATACGAAACCGTTAAGCCCGCCGGACAATGGAACCATGTGCGCATTGTGAGCAGGGGCGGAAAAGTGGAACACTGGCTCAACAACCGAAAGGTGGTGGCCTACGACCGCAATGCACCCGATTGGCCAAAACTGATCGCCGGCAGCAAGTTCAAAGATATGCCCGGCTTCGGCCTGGCGCGCAAAGGGAAGATCGCCCTCCAGGACCACGGCGACCCGGTTTGGTTCAAGAACATCAAGATCAGAACCTGGTAAAAAAGGAGCGGCTGCCGCAGAGCACGGACAGCCGCTTTGATGTACAACGCCCTGTGAGGGCTTACCCGTCCGGACGGAGGAGGGTCAGATTTTCTTGAAATGAATTTCCTCCAAGTGGGATGTGTTGTCATCTTTCAACTTCATCACGGTGTCTGTTTTTTCCAGGATGACCCAGTCCTGGTTCAGGTCGTCGAGCGGAGACACCCCCGACAACACAATCAGCAACTTATCGGCGCTGTCGTCGAAATGGGCGCTCCAAAGGCCCGTCGTTTTTGCCCCGGAAGGCTGGAAGGCGGTTAGGGTGCCGTCGGAATTGAACTCGAAGGAGTAGCCGCTGAAATTGGAGGTTTCTTCCTTGTCTTTGTCCCAGAAATACGAAACCACCCATTTGGTGCCGCTGAGTTGCGGGTTGGAGGGGCTGGAGTTGTCGTCCGGCGATTTGCTGCACGCTGCTATCGACAGCGCAAAGAGGATGATTAAGAACAGAATATTTTTCATGAATGAATCAAGTTTTGGTGACGGGACAAAGGTGCCGCAGACGGCTCCCCGCTCCAAACGAAAAGCGCCGAACGGGTAAAAGGGACGCCTCAACCTGGAAAATGACCGGTTTTCGGCCAGCGTTGTTCCGGTCGGAAAGCAGTACTCCGCGACGATGTTGTGGTAGAAAATGGTTCGGGCCAACGCGGCTATTGATTCATGCGACCCCAGTGGGCCGTCCGGTCCACTAGGGCCTCAATCACTAACAGCAAGAGTCGGGTATTCAACCGATATTTGTCTTTCACCACTTAACACAATCATGCAATACCGTAAATTAGGCAAAACCGGCATCGATGTTTCGGCCATAGGCCTGGGCTGTATGGTCCTGAACCACGGCTATGGCGTACCTGCCGACGCAAAACAGGCGGTGGCTACCCTGGAAGCCGCCCTTGAACTGGGGATCAATTTCTGGGATACCGCCGATATGTACGCCAACGGGCAAAACGAGATCCTGGTTTCGCAAGTGTTGGCGCCGAGGCGCGAAAAGGTTTTTATCGCCACCAAATTTGGATTCCGGCTGGACGCGTCGGGCCTGGCCAGCGAATTGAACTGCTCGCCGGCATATATCAAACAAGCCGTGGAGCTCAGCCTGAAACGGTTGAAAACCGACGTCATCGACCTGTATTACGCCCACCGCATCGACCCCAATGTGCCGGTGGAAGAAACGGTGGGCGCCATGGCCGACCTGGTGCAGGCTGGTAAAGTCCGCTTTCTGGGCCTGTCGGAAGTTTCGGCCAACACGCTGCGGCGCGCATGCGCGGTGCACCCCGTCAGTGCCTTGCAAAGCGAATATTCCCTGCTCACGCGCGGGGTGGAGCAGGAGATACTGCCTGCCTGCCAGGCGCTGGGAGTCAGTTTTGTGGCGTTCAGCCCTTTGGCTCGGGGGCTGGTCACCAACACGCTTAAAATGGACGAATTGCCGGCCAACGATTTCCGCCGTACGCTGCCGCGGTACCAGCAGGCGCATGAAGACAACAACACGAAACTGGCGGCCGCTCTGGCGGCATTCGCCGAATCCAAAGGCGGCACGGCCTCCCAATTGGCTCTGGCCTGGTTGTTGGCCCAAGGGGAGCATATCATTCCCATCCCCGGCACCAAAAAGGAGCGTTATCTCCGGGAAAATGCCGCCGCTGTCGACTTTCACCTGACGCCAGCCGACCTGCTGGCCGTCGAAGAGGTACTGAAGCAATACCCCAACGTCGGCGACCGGTACAACGAAGCCAGTTACCGGTATGTAGACAAATAACGGCGAGGCGGGAATGCCAAACGGGTTGGAAGCCGGTCTTTTGTTGCCTAATTTTGTCAATAGTCCGGTGTATTCTGCTGTTGGCAGGACGCCAACAGCGGCATTCCGTTGAAAATCAAGCCTTAACGCCGTTGTTGGTGTCCTCGCCAACAACATGTGCCGGGTTTCATCTTTAACGCTTTGCAAAACCTGCCGGACTACTGTTTGGAAAATGAAATACAAAACCATACTCCTGACCACCCTGATCCTGTTCGTGTGTTCCGGACTTCCCCTCTCAGCCCAGTCGTTTAGAAAAGGCTATAAATATTACTCCCGGCAGGACTTCGCTGCCGCTCAGGCCACGTTTGAACGGTACCGCAGCCATCGAAAACACGCCGCCGCCGCCCGATACTTTCTGGCCAGGATGCGGCTTGCCAATACCCGGGATTTACCGGGTTTAGCGGCCATCGACCATTCGCTGCACGAGACCGACAGCCTGGTCCGGCAGTTGAACCGGCGCCTGGCCCGGCGGTATCAGCGCAAGTACGGTGTGGATACCGCTGCCGTGCTCGACCTGCGGGTGCAAACCCAGCGCTGGGCCGTGGCGTACACCCGGGCGCAAGGTACTCTGCCGGCCATCGACGCGCTGTCGGAAGCCTTCCCCAAGCCGCTTCCGGTGCTGGAGCCCGAAATACAGGCAGCCAGCCTGGACATCGTAAATGCGCAACTCGACTCCCGCGATTACGATGTGATGACGGCGATCCTGCGGCGGTACACCGGTTGGGTATTGCCGGACAACTATGGCAAAACCCGCGGGATGGCTGACCGGCTCTGGCCGGCTTTTCTGGAACAGTACGGTCCCTGCCACCTCGACCGTTTTGCCGCCGATCATCCCGGTACTTTTGTGAGCCGCGATTGCTGGCGCGACACCCTTCAACCCGTGCTGTGCCGGGGCAGCCTTTCCGATCTGCTGGATGCGCACACTGCCAACCGCTGGACGGCCCTGGAAATTGCGCTGCTCAATGCAATTGCCGACCGTTCGGCCAACCCCGACAGTACGGCCCGGCTCTCCCCGGTGCAACAGCAACAACTCCTCGACCTGCGCCAGCGCAATGTGCTCCGCGGGCAGTTGCAATCGGGCGCCGCCCTGCAAGACACCGCCGCCGCGCTCGAACAGGCATTGTCGTACCTCCGCGGGTACGCCCCGCGCTACTCCGCCTACCGGCTGCTCGAAGAAAGTTTTCAATTTTTCCTCCAACAAACCTGCTATACCAGCGCCGCGCAACTGCTCGAAGGCGCCCAGCCATATTTCCCCGATACGCTGCCAGCCGGCTGCCATTCCAATTTTGATTACCAGCGGCGGGTACAGCGCTGGATCAGGGGCAAACGGCACGTGCTGGAACAGCCCGGCCGGCAGGTAACCTGGCAGGAATTGCCGGTGCTCAACACCCCGGAAGGCGACGAATCGAACCCGGTAGTTTCACCAGACGGCCAGTTGATCCTTTTCGCAGCCAGCGGCCGGCCCGACAACCTTGACGGGCAGGATGTTTACCGGTCGCATTGGGATTCGGCCCGCAACGACTGGACGCCGCCGGCCCTGGTGCGTATCCTCTCAGGTCCGGGCGATCAGGCCCCGTTGTCGATCAGCGCCGACGGGAGCACCTTGTTGTTGTTCATCGACGGGCGGTTGCACACCAGCCGGCGCAATAACCCGGAAATGGATTGGAGCGCCCCGGAACCTTTGCCCGTGAGCGGTATTGCCGTGATCGGGAAAGGCTGTCTCAGCGCCTCGGGCGACACGCTGTTGCTGGAGGGCGCTTATACCGCCGGCAGCGCCACCCAGGCGCCCGACCTCGATCTCTTCGTCAGTATTCGCGATCGCTCCACCGGGCTTTGGAGCCGGCCGTATGCCCTGGGCGCCACGGTGAATACCGAGGGCGACGAGGCCAGTCCTTGCCTCAGCGCCGATGGCAAAACGCTCTGTTACACCAGCACCGGTTACCCTGGTCTGGGGCGCAACGACCTCTTTGTTGCGCGGCATACCGACGCCGACTGGACGCACTGGACCCGGCCGGAAAACCTCGGCAAAGAGATCAACCACGTCATTGGGCACCGCGGGTTCAGCACGGTATCGCCCGATGGGCGCCATGCGTGGTGTAGCGTGGAAAATGCGGACGGAAAGAGGGATTTGTGGGCGGTGCATATGGAGCATTGATCCATGCGCCGCCCACAGGCCCCGGAGGGCGCATCAATGCGAATAGAAGTACCGCGTTTCGCTGAGGACTTGCCAGTTTTTGGAATCCGGATGCAGGGTGGATTGTACCTCGCGGTCGACGAGGTCGTCGTTCCGGCGGCGAAAGGTTTCTACTTTGCTTTGAAAGTAGGCGTTGGGTTTGTACGATTCCGTGTTCGTCCATTCCGAGCGGGTGTCGGGGTTGGCGCCTTTGGTGATGGTTTTGAGCGGCGCCCAGCTTTTGCTCGACTCGTTCCATTTGAAGCGCTCTTCGCGGGTCAGTTTGCCTTTCTCGTCAAAGCTGCGGTTGAGTTTGCGCACCGAAGCAAAGCGTTTGGCGCCCTGGGCAATGTCTTCCTGGCGGGCGGTTTCGTGGTGCTGCGGGTCAAATTTCGACTCTACTTTACCCAGGAGCGCCCAGGCGCCGTTTTTCCACAGCAGCTGGCGGGTAAAGGCGATATCGCCGGAAGCGTCGTACTGGTATTCTTCCCGGATGCCGATGCCCTGGAAGCCTTCGGTGTATCGATAGGTTTCGGTGGCGGTTTCCCGGCCTTTTGCATCAAAGAACGACAGCAGCCGGTCAGCCGGTTCCCATTGTTGCCATTGGTCGTCCCATTGACTTGTCAACACCGAATCGCACTGGCTGTCGGATTTGCCATGCCAGTAGAAATTCAGCCGCGTACTCGGTTGAAAGGCGCCGGTCGTCGGATCGGGCTCTTCCTCGATCACTTCCACGATCCGTTGTTGCGGGTCGCGGCTGATTTTGGTGCGCTTTTGCAGGACCCACTGGCCGTAGTTGACATAATCGGATTGTACGCTTGCGCCGGCGGCGGTGTATTCATACGTCGTTTTGTTGAGGGGGTAAAATTCGCCGTTGCTGAAATGTGTGAGGGTAAGCACCGAGTCAAGCCGCACGGGGCCGGCGGGTGTGCTTTTCCACCAGCTGGACTTTTTCAGTTCGTCGCGCAGGGTTTGAGGCAGGCGGGAGAGGTCTTTCCAGATCCGTTCCGTACTGGGCCGGCCGGTTTGGGCTTGTACGCCGGCCGTCAGGCCAGCCAACAGAGAGAAGACAAAGACCAGGCTTGTTGCTTTCATTTTTTTCCGAAAAGATGGTTGAATTTCCAGGCAAGGTACGGAAGCGGCTCATCCAAACAAAAAATACCGGCTCGCAATGGGGCGGATTGTCTCTTAAAACCGCATCAGGTATTCGGTGAGGTTGGCCTCGGTATCCAGGCCCAGGCGTTTGCGGAGGCGGTAGCGGTTCGATTCGACGCCGCGCAGCGAGATATTCATCAGGGAAGCAATTTCCTTGCTCGACAGGTTGAGCCGCAGGTAAGCGCACAGTTTGAAATCATTGGGGCTGAGTTGGCTGTGCTGCTCGCCGAGGCGTTTCAAAAAGTCGCTGTGCACCTGGTCGAAATGGCTGGAAAACTGTTCCCAGTCGGCGTCGGTGCGGGCGTCCTGTTCAAGCATGCGGATGAGCAGGGAGATCTCCTTTTCCAGTTCGGGGTTGATGACGGCTTTGTCTTTGATCTTTTCCAGCGCGTTTTTGATCGTGGTCAGGATTTCGCTTTTTTGCACGATGTGCAGAGTAGCCGACGCAAGTTCCTGGTTTTTATGCCGGATTTCAGCCTCGAATTTTTCGTTTTGCAGGCGGTTGATGGCTTCTTCCGAATGGCGCACCTGTTCCTGGTGCAACGCTTCGCGATGCCGGTGCAGGGTGACCATGCCTTTTTTTTCCATGGCAAACCGGCGCTGCTGCCGGTAGATAATACCTGCCATGAGGGCGACAAGCAACAGGGAATAGCACCCATACGCCAGGGGGCTGGCGTACCAGGGAGGGAGTATCTTGAACGGGAAGGACCGTACCGCACTTTCCACACCGTGCTGGTTGCGGGCCTTGAGGTGCAAAACATAGTCGCCCGGCGCCAGGCTGTTGAACGCGATGTCGGTCTCCCCCGACCAGGCCGACCACTCGTTGTCGGCGCCTTCCAGCATATGGCTGTACCGTACAAATTCACTCCCCGGATAATCCGCCGCTGAAAAGGCGAACAGCAACGCATTTTGCCGGGCCGGGAGCACCACCTTATCCAGCGATTGCCCTTCTGCAGCGTGGCCGCCGAACAATACGCTGTCGGCGCCGTTCTTGAGCCGCACTTCGTGCAACACCAGGCGCAGCGCCGTATCGGTCTGCGAGAAATAAGCAGACGGGTTGAAGTGGATGAAGCCGCGGTCGGTAGCCACAAACACGTTTTGCCGGTCAACCGGCAGAATGAACTGGAATCCGGGGGTCAGCTTGTTGGCCAGTTCCGGGATGCGCACCCGCCGAACCTTTTTATCCAATGCTTTTTCTTCCACGAGCAACATGCCGGTTTCCTGATCGGTGGCATACCAGATGTTGCCCAGTTGGTCTTGTTTCAAATAGCGTACCCGCGTTTGGGGTCCGAATACCGCTTCAAAGTTGCTGTCGGGCAAAAAGCGGTGCCGTGACTCGTCAAATTCAAATACCCCTGTTTCACCGGTAAAAACCACGTTTTGGCCCATTTGAAAGAGGTGATTGTCGAGGTCGGACGGCAGGCCGCTGTGCTTGTCGAAAAACTCGGCCGTCAGTTTGCGCTGCCCCGGGTTCACCCGGATGCGGTAGATCCCGCGGTAGGGATGGGCCATCCAGATGTTCCCTTCCGTATCTTTGGCGAGCAGGCGGCTGCTTTCCGTAAGGCCGCCGAGCGTCGATTCGAACGCCCATCCAGCGGCTGTTTTTTTAAAAATGGCCAGCCCGTTATAATGCCCGGCGACGGCATATTCGGGCGAAAGCGACACGAATTTCCACACCCCTTGTAAGCTGGTCAATTTACGAGCGCTGCCGCCGCGCACTTCGAAGGCGCCTTCGTGGTGCCCCATCAGCAAGTTGCCGTCGATTTCGTTGAGGCTCCAAACCTGCCCTTCCGAGTGTTCCACCATCGCAAACCGCTGCCGTTCGCCGGGCGCATAATAGGTAGCCCAATCGGTGGCGTACAGGCCCGTGTTGGTGCCGAAATAAATTTTCCCGCCATGCACCTGTGCCGTGTAGCCCGTGCCCTGCAACTCGCCGTCGGGGAAAAAAGTGCTGAAGGGGGAAAGGATATCCACGAAGTCGATCCCGTTGTCGAGCCCCAGCCACAACCCACCGTTTGGCGGGGCAAAGAGGCTCAGGACGGTGTTGTTCTGCAACCCGTTCTTCTTGTTGAGGTGGTGGAAGATACGGCGTTGGCGGTCGATGGTCACGAGGCCGTTGAGAGCAGTACCGATGGCGATCTTGCCGTCGCTGAGCATGCCGGCGCAAAAAATGATGTTGGTTTTCAGGAACGCATCGGCTGGCGTTTTCCAGGGGCTGAAGTGGTTGCCATCGAAGAAGAAGATGCCGTTTTTAATGGTGGTGACCAGGGTGGTATCGGGCGAAAATTGCAGGATACCCGACAGGATGCCGAAACGGAAGTCGGCGGGTTGCCCGAGCGGCCGGAACTGTCCGTTTTCAAACCGGTACAGCTTCGACTCGCCGTCTTGCACCAGCAACTTCCCCTGCCATTCGCCCATAAAGTGCATGGTACTGCCGCTGGAAAAAAGAGGTGTCAGTTGCGGATCGTGAAACCAGTACACCTGATGGTCGGTCCGGAAGAAGACTCCCTCGGGGCGTACGGCAATATTCCAGACGTCGCCAAAGTGCAATTCGGCCGGCGGCAGGAGCCCGGTCAGGGAATGGTACCGCAAGGCGCCGTTGGACTCCGGAGCGAAATAGCCGAACTCGTCCTGCCCGCCGACAAAAATGCGCCCATTGGCTGCGGCGCGCACCGAACGCACGATCGTCCGGTTGGCCAGGGGGTGCAAGCGCCAGTGCATGCCATCCGATTCCAGGAGCCCTTCATTGTTGCCAAACCACATCACGCCGTTGGGATCTTGCGAAATGTCCCACACCTGTGTGCCGGCCTTGTACTGCCGTTTCGAGTAATTGAGTACGGGTGGATTGCCCAGGTTGACACTTTGAGCCGGCATTATTTCCGGCAACAAAAAGCCGGAAACAGCCAACAAAAAAAACCGGAGACGAAAAGTCTTGCTCATAAAATTCTGTCCGGCTAAAATAGACAGTTTGTCCGATTTGGGTCTGAAAAGTAGTCATGCAGTAGTAGCCTCCGGCGGGTGCAGTAGTTATGCAGTAGCCTAAAAGGGCGTGGCGGAGGAAATGCGTTCAACCTTTGAGACGGCAGAAATGCACCGTTTTTTTTCATTCCCAACCGGCCCGCCACCGGGCCATCTATTCTTAAAGCAGTATGAAGAAGTTAGTACAACAACCATGGTTGCTCGCCCTGATTTTGGGGGTGAGCCTCATCGCTTCCTGCAAAAAGGACAAGCCGGAAACCATCTCCGGATTCTCCTACCAGGTAGACGCCACCGATTTCAAGAAAGTGGTCTTCACCAATGCCTCCCAAAACTACACGACCGTTTCCTGGGATTTTGGAGACGGCGCCACTTCCACTGAAGTCAACCCCACCCACACCTATGCCGCGCTGGGCACCTATACCGTTAAGTTGACGGCTACAGGCGAAGGCGGCACCGACGTATCGTCCCAATCTATTGCCATTACCGATCCGGATGCCGAACTGACCAAACTCGTGGGCGATGTATCCAAGACCTGGAAGCTCCTCCGCGTGGTATCGCCGGGGCGCTGGCCGCTGGAAGTCGGCCCCATCGCCATGGACCAGGTATGGTGGGCGCAGGGAAAAGACAACGACGAGATCGCGCTGCGGCCCTGCATCATGAACGATGAGTTTACGTTCGGCCGCGACGGTTCGTATAAATACGATTCCAAAGGCGATTTTTGGGCCGAAGGCGGGGTCTTTCTTCCGGACAATATTTGCCAAACCACCAATGCCGCCAACCTGAAGGGCCCGAAGGGCGAGGATCAATCGGCCTTCGGCGACGGCACCCACACCTTTGTTTTGAACAACGGCGTCAAACCCACCCTCGAATTGAAAGGCCTGGGCGCTTTCATCGGGCTCTGCAAGATCGGCACCGACCGCGAGTCGAAAGTGCCGCAACAATCGGTCAAACTCGACATCCTGAAACTGTACGACGGCGCCACGGATACCCTGATCCTCGAGTCCAAGTGGAAATTTGAGAACAACACCAGCGGATCGCCCGACGCGTACTGGAGAATTACCCTGGTGCATTATGACAACCCGGCCAACGAGCCGGCAATACCCAATCCGAAACCGAAGGCCAAATTCACAGGCGTGATCGACGGGCTCAGCATCACCTTTACCAATACTTCCGAATATGCCGACAGCTACAGCTGGAATTTCGGCGACGGCAACACCTCCAGCGAGCTCAATCCAAAACACACGTATGCCGCGGCAGGTGTGTATAAAGTGGTCCTGACGGCGACCAATGCCGTGGGCAGCACAACCGCCGAACAGGAGTACACCGTGACGTCGGGCGCAATGACCGAAGCCGACCTGATCGGCGGGGCGTGGAAAGTCCGGAACGCTGCCAACTCTATTTTCGTCGGCCCGAGCCTTGGCAGCAATTCCTGGTGGGTAGTATCGGCCAATTTCCTCGACGGCTCCTCAACGGGCAGCGACGACTGGTCGTGCATCACCAACGACGAATTTATTTTCTCGGCCGGCGGCGGCTATGAGTACAAGACCAACGGCGACGCCCGCAACGACGGCTACATGGGCAGCCCCAACGGGTGCTGGTCTGACGCCCAGGTGGCGGCCAGTGGCAACGGCGCGGCGTTCGGGTCCGGCAAACACACCTTTACCTTTACGCCCGCAACGCCTACCACACGCCCGATCATTACGCTGACCAACGGCAACTCCGGCGCGGCTTTTCTTGGATTTTACAAAGGATATTACGGCGGCGAAAATAGCAGCAGCGCCAACCTGCCCAACGGCGGCGCCAATACGAACCGCTACGAAGTGATGAGCTACGTAAAAGCCGGCGGCGTAGAGACGATGACCGTATCCGTTGATATTTCCAAAGATAAGGATGGCACAGCGGCCTGGTCGATCGTACTGGTTCGTTAAGAACATGCTTGGATTTTCATTGCTGGGTTCCAACCATGTTTAGTACGTAAGAGGTTGGTTAATGTCTTTCGAGGTTGCCTCCTAAGTGGTTTTTGAGGCGGGATTTGCGGAACGATTCAAAAAGGATCAGGAATACGGGTAAAATTTTGCCGATCCGGCGTATCCTGCCTGCTGCTTATGAGGCAGCCTCGATTTTTCTTTGCACGCTCAAAGGACCTGTATGTTCAGTTTCATTTAAAAGCCCCTCTGTCCCGGTTTCTCCTGAACGCCCTAATTCTCAGATCATGATCAAACACGTTACCCTCTTTTTTGCACTTCTAATAGCCTTTCAGGTGAGTGCCCAGGTGTCCGGTAAAGTGACCGACCCGGGCGGTGAACCGCTGATCGGCGTCACGATTGCCGTAAAAGGTACTGCCAACGGCGCCTATACGGCTGCCGACGGCACCTTCCGGATCGAAGCGCCCGCCGGCAGTGTGTTGGTATTCAGTTACACCGGTTTTGCGAGGCAGGAGATTGCCCTGACCGGGCAATCGATCGTCAACGTCGTGCTGGCCGAAGACGTCAAGCTCCTCGAACAGGTGGTCGTCGTCGGGTACGGCACCCAAAAGAAAAAAGACCTGACCACCGCCGTTGCAGTGGTGGATGAAAAAGATATCCGCGACCGCCCGATGGTGTCGGCCGCCGAAGCCCTGCAGGGCAAGGCCGCCGGCGTGCAGGTGGTGCAGCCTTCCGGCAAACCCGGCAACGATATCGCCGTGCGGGTGCGGGGCGCTACCTCGGTGCTTGCCGGCAACGAACCCCTCTACGTCGTGGACGGTGTGCCGACCACCGACATCCGGGGGCTGAACCCCGCCGATATCGAGAGCATGAGCGTACTCAAAGACGCTTCTTCGGCGGCTATTTACGGCGCCCGCGCCGCCAATGGCGTGGTGCTCATCACCACCCGGCGCGGAAAAGCCAACACTTCCACCGTCCGGTTTTCGGTGTATGCCGGATTTTCCGACCTCCGCAAAACCGTGGAAACGCTTTCTACCAAAAAATACCGCGACCTGATGGACGAGATCATCCCCGGTGCGCTCGATCCCGCGGCTACCCGTTACACCGACTGGCAGGCCGAAACCTTCGGCTACGGCAACACACAGAGCGCCCAGCTGGCCTTCTCCGGCGGCTCGGAAAAAACCCAATACCTGATCTCGACCAATTACCTCAACAACGCGGGTATCGTCAAGCCAGCCCGTTTCGACCGGTATTCCCTCCGGCTCAACCTGGATCACCAGGCCACCAACTGGCTCAAGATCGGCTCCAACCTCAACGTGTTGCGCAGCCGCACCAAGGACACCCCCGACAACGCCAGCAGCGGCCGCGGCGGCGTCATCATGAGCGCCCTCAACACGCCGCCCTTCCTCAGTATTTATAAAAACGACGGCAGCGGACAATACGACCCCAACCCCTTCCAGCCCTCTTGGGAAAACCCCATCGCCTATATGTTCGGCCCCGATCAGGAGGCCACCGACAACCGGGTTTTTGGGAATATCAATGCCGAAGTGGCCATCTTTCGCGGTTTTTCACTAAAAACCAACTTTGGCGCCGACCTCAATGCTCACCAATGGGACTATTACCTCGACCCCTTCCGCACCAATTACGGCCGGAACCAAAACGGACTGGGACAGGCAGATAAATCAAACACGAACAGCTGGCTGTGGGAGAATACAGCCAATTACCGCACCGCTTTCGGCAACAACCATGTAGCGTTTCTGGCCGGCAGCAGCGTCCAGAGATCCCGCTGGAGCGATTCGTTCATTTACGGAAACGATTTCCCGTCGGACGTATCCGTCAAAACGCTCAACGCGGCCAACAGCATCAGCGCCTCCACCGACGTGCAGGAATGGTCGATCGCTTCCTACTTCGGGCGCGTGCAATACGATTTTGACAGCAAATACCTGCTGACTGCCACGGTCCGCCGCGACGGCTCCTCCAAACTGGCGCACCATTGGGGCACCATGCCGTCTGTTTCCGCCGGCTGGCGTATCTCCGCCGAACCGTTTATGCAAGGGCTGACCAATGTGCTCGACGATCTGAAAATCCGCGTCGGCTGGGGCAAGAACGGCAACCAGGAAGGCATCCCCAACTACGCCCGCTATGGCCTCGTGTCGTACTACCGCCGCGCCGCCACCAACCCGCTCTCCGGCCCCGCAGCGGTGCAAACCACCTACGGCAACCCCGACCTGCGCTGGGAAACCACCACGCAGTCGAACATCGGGCTCGACCTTTCGCTCTGGAACGGGCGGGTGCTTTTTGTGGCCGACGCCTACCTGAAAAAAACGGACGACGTGCTGCTGAACGTCCAACTCTCCAACTCGCTTCCCATTTCAAGCATCCAAACCAACGCCGGCAGTATCGAAAACAAAGGCCTCGATTTTAGCCTGTCCACCGTCAACACAACCCGGGCGCTGCAGTGGCGCACCGAATTCAATATCTCGTTCAACAAGAACAAGGTTACCGGTCTGCAATTCACCGACGTCTACTATTTCGGGCGGATTTACAGCAACAACCAGGATGTGGCGATCGTGAAAAAAGGCCTGCCGCTCGGCACCTTCTTCGGTTATGTCTCGGACGGCGTTGACCCGGAAACCGGCAACCTCAAATACCAGGATACCAACCGGAACGGCATTTTCGATCCCGGCGACCGGACGGTCATCGGCGACGGCAACCCGGCGTTTACCTACGGCCTGACCAATGCCTTCTCCTGGCGGCGGTTCGACCTCAATTTTTTCTTCCAGGGCAGCTATGGCAACGATATCTTCAATGCCACCCGTATCGACCTGGAGGGCATGTTCGACAGCAAAAACCAGTCGACCGCCGTGCTCCGCCGCTGGACGCCCGATCACCGCGACACCGACATCCCGCGCGCCGCAGGCGGCGGCAATGTGGACAACGTACGCAACTCGACCCGGTTCGTCGAAGACGGTTCCTACCTGCGGCTGAAATCCATCACCCTGGTCTATCATTTCAATACCGCCCGCTTCAGCCGGCTGGGCATCAGCAAACTGTCGGTATACGTCACCGGGCAAAACTTGCTGACCTTTACCCGGTATTCGGGTTTCGACCCGGAGGTCAACGCCTTCGGCCGCAGCGCAACCGAACTGGGCATCGATTACGGCACATACCCGCAGGCGCGCACACTGACCGCCGGAGTGGATGTGGAATTTTAACCCCTTGACCTGAAAAAATCCGTTGACATGAAAAAATTCATCCTGTTTCTGACCGCCGCGACGGCCCTGCTGAGCTTCAACGCCTGCGACAAGTTCCTCGAACTGGAGCCGGAGTCGCAGAGTATCGCCGTGACCAATACCAACGCGGATTCCATATTTTTCAAATCGGCCTCCGAAGTGGAAGCGGCGCTCGCCGGCGCGTACGCCGATTTTAAAAACGAGTATTACCAACTGGACTACTTCGTAAACGGCGACGCGCAGGCCGACGACGCCTATGCCGGCGGCGACAACCCGGCCAATTTTCAAATAGACGACTACAAACTCGACGCCACCAATTCCAACGTCAGCCGCGACTGGCGGTACCTGTACTCCACTATCGGCAAATGCAACGCGGTCATCAACAACGTCGGCGCAGTGACCGACCCTGCGCTGAGCGCCGGCCGCAAGGAGGAGATCCTCGGCGAAGCCGCATTTATCCGGGCGTTCATGTACTTCCAGGCCGTTCAATTGTGGGGTGATGTGCCCTTGCAACTCAAAGAAGTGAAGACCATCAGCGCGGCCAATCTCGCGGAGATCTATCCCCAGATCTTCCCGGCACGGGCCGCGCAAGCCGAGGTGTATGCGCAAATCATCGCCGACCTGGAAACGGCCCTGCCGCGCGTTCGTACCACCGCCCCCCACAAGGGCTATGCCACCAAAGGCGCCGTGAATGCCGTGCTGGCAAAAGTGTACGCCACGCAGGAACCGCACGATTGGGCAAAAGTGAAACAATATTGCGATGCCGTGATCGGCGGCGGCTACAGCCTGCTGACCGATTATGATCAACTCTGGAACAACGCCAACGAGAATTCCGCCGAATCCATTTTTGAGATCAACTACAACGGCGGCTCCTCCGACGGCAACTGGGGCACGAAAATCTTCCGGGGGCTCGACTGGAAGAAATTTAACCTGCCGTCCAACGACCTGGTGGCCGCCTTCGACGCCGAAGGCGACATGAAGCGCAAAAATGCCAGCATTGTTTTCCTGGATGTGAGCGGCAAATGGTCGGACCCGCACTGGCCGCAAACGCATTACCCCTTTATCAACAAGTGGCACAATTTCCAGGAAGGCAGCAACCAGAACTATATTTTCATCCGCCTGGCCGACATCCTGCTGCTGAAAGCCGAAGCCCTGAACGAACTCGGCGACCAACCCGGGGCCATGACGCTGGTCAATCAGATCCGGGCAAGGGTCAATTTGCCCGCATCCACCGCCGCCGCACCTGCCGACGTCCGCCTCGCCATCGCGCATGAGCGCCGCCTCGAACTGGCCTTCGAAGGGCACCGCTGGTACGACCTCAAACGCACCGGCCGCGCCATCGAAGTGATGAACAACGTGGACGATGGCAGCGGCAACAAGCCCTACCACCTCACGCAAAACCGGCTGGTGTGGCCCATTCCACAGGCGGAACTGGATAAAAACGCCAAACTGACGCAAAACCCGGGGTATTGAGCCTTCCTTATGAAATTGAGACCATTTTCCATTTTATTGCTCTTCGCCGGGGCTTGCCAACTGCCGACACGCAGCACGTACAGCTCCGGCCCGCTACCCGACAACCACCCGGCCGCGGCCAAAACCGTCGCGGTGTTCACTACGGCCGACAGCACCCGCTACCGCCTTTCCCAGACGGAGACGCTCGCGTTCGGGCCGTTTGGTCAGCCGCTTGAAAATCAGGCCTGTGTGTTTGTCGACGCCGCACGGCAGTTCCAAACGTTTGTCGGCATCGGCGGCGCGCTCACCGACGCCTCGGCAGAGACCTTCGCAAAATTACCGCCCGACCAGCAGGAGGCATTCCTCCAGGCGTACTTCAGCCCCGGAAAGGGCATCGGCTACACCTTTGCCCGGACGAACATCAACAGCTGCGATTTTTCGAGCGACATGTACACCTACGTCAGCGAGGGCGACCGCGATTTGCAGACGTTCAGCGTGACCCACGACGAGCGGTTTAAGATCCCGTTCATCAAACGGGCCATGGCGGCCGCCGGCGGCAACCTGCTCCTCTTTGCCAGCCCCTGGAGCCCGCCGGCCTGGATGAAGGACAACAAGGACATGTTGCACGGCGGCAAACTCCTGCCGGCTTACTACGATGCCTGGGCCAATTACTACGTAAAATTTATCCGGGCGTACGAAAAACTGGGCGTTCCGGTCTGGGGGCTTTCCGTGCAAAACGAACCGATGGCAAAACAGACCTGGGAATCCTGCATGTACACGGCGCAGGAAGAAACCGATTTTATCAAAAACCACCTCGGGCCCGCGCTACAGCACAACGGCCTCGGCGCTACGAAACTCATCGCCTGGGACCACAACCGCGACCTCCTGTACCAGCGGGCATCTACTTATCTAAGCGACCCGGGCGCGGCCCGGTACATCTGGGGCATCGGGTTCCACTGGTACGAGGTGTGGAACGGCGGGCGGCAGTACGACAACGTGCAACGCGTGGCGGAAGCCTTCCCCGGGAAAAACCTGCTGCTCACCGAAGCCTGCAATTACCCGTTTTCCTGGCAGACCTTCGCCGACTGGTCGTGGGGGGAGCAGTACGGCGAGAACATGATCCGCGATTTCAACAACGGCGCGGTCGCCTGGACCGACTGGAACGTCCTGCTCGACGAAACCGGCGGCCCCAACCACGTGAACAATTTTTGTTTTGCGCCCGTGCACGCCAAAACCGGAGAAGGCACCCTGCACTTCATGAACTCGTATTACTACATCGGGCATTTCTCGAAATTCATCCGCCCCGGCGCGCGGCGCATCGTCAGTTCGTCCAACCGGGCCCAACTCCTCACGACCGCCTTTCAGAACACCGACGGCAGCATCGCCGTGGTGGTGATGAACCCCACGAGCGAGCGAATCCAATACCGGTTGTGCCGGGGCGGCCAAGCAGTGGAAACGGTGAGTTTGCCGCACTCGATCGCGACGCTTGTTTTTTGAGTTTTGTTGTTCAACCATGACGATCACACCAACGCAATCTGCCCGCCTGGCCGGGCGAAATATGGTTTACCTGCAGTTTTTTCACCGCGATACCTTGGCGCTGGGGTTGATGGCGCTGTTGATGCTCGGTCTTTCAGGGTGCAAGCCAAAACCGGAAGATGAAACGCCCACGCCTACGCCCAACCTGCCGGTGCAGGTTTGGACCACTTCGGGCGATGGCGCCAACCGCTTGTATTTCAAGACGATCGATTTCGCCGCCGGGAAAGACGACCGTTTCCCCGTGCTCCAGATCGACACCGCCCAACAATTCCAGACCGTAGACGGGTTTGGCTATACGCTCACCGGCGGCAGTGCCATGCTGCTGCACCAAATGGCCGCCGCCGACCGCTCGGCCCTGCTGCAGGAATTGTTTGGGAAAAATGCTAATTCCATAGGCGTCAGTTACTTGCGCATCAGCATCGGCGCATCGGACCTGGACCCCCAGGTATTCAGTTACGACGACCTTCCGGCCGGACAAACCGACCCCGGATTAGCGCATTTCAACCTCTCGTACGATACGCTGCACCTGATCCCCGTGCTGAAAGAGATTTTGGCGGTCAACCCCAGGATAAAGATCATGGGCTCGCCCTGGAGTCCGCCGGTTTGGATGAAAACCAACGGCAGCAGCATCGGCGGCAACCTCAACCCGCAGTATTACGGCGCCTACGCCCAATATTTTGTCCGCTATATCCAGGCCATGCAAGCGCAGGGCATCCCACTCGACGCCATCACCGTCCAGAACGAACCCCAACACGGCGGAAACAACCCCAGTATGATCATGTCGTTTGTGCAACAGGCCGACTTTATCCAAAACGATCTCGGCCCCGCGTTTCAGGCGGCAGGCATCGATACGAAAATCGTGATCTGGGACCACAACTGCGACAACCCCTACTACCCTATCGCGGTGCTGGACGACCCGGCGGCCAATCCATACGTGTACGGTTCGGCGTTTCACCTCTACGCCGGCGATATCAGCGCGCTGTCGCAGGTGCACGATGCGCACCCCGACAAGGCCTTGTATTTCACCGAACAATGGACGGCTGCGAACGGTCAGTTTGACACCGATCTGAAATGGCATTTGAAAAACGTCATTATCGGGTCGATGCGCAACTGGAGCCGCGTGGCGTTGGAATGGAACCTCGCCAACGATCCCGATTTCGGTCCGCACACGCCCGGGGGCTGCTCACAATGCCGGGGCGCGCTCACGATCAGCGGCTCCACCGTGACCCGCAACGTCAGTTATTACATCATTGCCCAGGCCGCCAAATGCACGCCGCCCGGTTCGGTGCGGCTCGGCAGTTATTTCAGCGGCCAGCTGCCCAATGTGGCGTTCCGGACCCCGGAGGGCAAGACCGTGCTGATCGCGTTGAATGAAGGCTCGATCCTGCAATCCTTCAACATCAGCGCCGGCGGAAAATGGATCGTGGCCACCCTGCAAGCGGGCACCGCCGGTACTTTCGTTTGGTAAAGGATGGGCGGAGCAACGGCCCCGGGTTATTCGCCAGCATCGTATATTTTTTCCGGGATCATTGGCGAAAGCCGCAGGTAGAGCGCGGCGTTGGCAATCAGCAGGGCGCCGAAAAACCAGTAGTAGTTCCCGCTCCGCGCCAGAAAGGCCAGCGGCTCGCCGGCATCCATTTGCGACTTGACGGCTGCCGCCACGTAATTACCGAGCGACGTACTCAAATACCACACCGACAACACGCTGGATTTCATCCTCGGCGGCGCGTACCGGTAACCCAATTCCAGACCCGAAATACTGAACAGCACCTCTCCCACCGTCAAAATGAAGTAAACCGCCACCTGCCACCACACGCTGATGCCGGAGCATATTTCCGGGTGCTCCTGGGCGTACAAGGGGTTGCGCATGGCCGGGTTGAGGTCCATCCAGGCCTCGATGCCGGTTTTGATGATACCCGCCCCGAGCACGGCGGCTACGGCGAAGATCATGCCCCAAAACACCCTGCGCCGCGCCGACACCCGGATGCCCCGGTCGGACAGCCGCCGGAAAAACCAGATCGAAACCGGCACCAGCAAAATGATAAACAGGGAATTGACGGTCTGCACCGATTCGAAATTAACCTCGTAGCCGAACATCCGCCGGTCGAGATACCGCGCTTCTTCCACCCATTCGGCGCCGTTCATGTCGTACACCGCCCACAAGACGGCGAAAAGCAGGAAATAGGCCCCTACGCGCCAGATCGAAAGCAGGTGTTCGACGGTGGTTTTGCCGTATTCCAGCGCCAGCGCGTTCCAAACATCGGGTACGCCGCGGATCTGCAGCCACAACGCCCGCAGGTTGAACGTGACAAACGTGGTTTTGGGCAACCCGTTGGGCGGCACCGTAAAATACTGCCTGCGCCCCCACACCAACAACAGGGTGGACAACAGCATCAGGATGCCCGGCACCCCAAAACCCCAGTCGTACGACCAATGGTTGGCCACCACCGGCACAAACACGTTGGCCAGCAGGGAACCCACATTGATGCTGGCGTAAAACCAGCGAAACGCATCTTCGATCTGGCCCTGGCGGTCGCCCCGGAACTGATCGCCGAACATACCCGAATTGTTGGGCTTGAGCCCGCCGGCGCCGCAGGCGATGCAGAACAGCCCGGTCTGAAATACCGAAAACCCGTCGGCAAACAACCCGTGCAGGATCGAAAACTGGTCGAAATGCATCGATACCGCCAGCAGCAGGTGCCCCAGGCAACAGATCAGGGCAAAAGCCACGATGGTCAGGTATTTACCCAAAAACCAATCGGCTACAATACCCCCGACAACGGGCATCAGGTAGGTCAGGGCGATGTTCGAGCGGGTGATTTGAGCGGCCTGGTGTGCCGTGAGCCCGAGGTGAAACGTGAGGTACGCGGTCAGCAGGGAGCGGTAGCCGTAATACGAAGCGCGTTCGCTGAACTCGACGGCCAGGAAAAACCGCGCCGCGGCAGGCAGTTTTCGCAGATAAGAAAGCATGGCAGGCAGCATTTTATATGAAAAACTGCTGCAAAACAGGGGCGGAAAAACCGAGTATGTTCAGTCGGGCCGGAGTATTGGCGAGCAAGCGGCGCGAGTTTTTTCGAGCAAAATCGAGTGCCGTTAATCCAAAAGACGCTGCGCCGCCGCGTCGATAGCGATCTGTTCCGGGGGGATGGCGAGCCGGTAAGTGCCCGCTTCGGCCCCTTTGGCAAACAGATCGGCGGGCGCCAGGGTCAGCCCGAGCGGATGCAATTTGTGGTTGAGTTCCCGGATCAGATCGCCGCGTTCCTTGGTAAAATTGTTGAACAGGCTCGATCGCAGGCTGCGGTGCTCCCGGGTGGCCAGGGCATGCCGGAACAACAGCCGGCGCTTGGCGGGGTTCAGTTCCCGGTCATTGAACGATACCACCTGCTCGCCCTGCGCAAACGACAAGTACAACACAATATGCCCCTGTTCCTCCCGGAATTCCAGCGCGTGCACGGCAGCCCGCGCCAGAGGTTGCGGTGCATCCGCGCTATCGCTTTCTACTGCCGGCAGTGCGCTGTTTTCACCCAGCCACGTGAGGGCGAGGGCGCCCACATTGAGCGACAGGATAAAAAGGGCCAGCATCCGCCTGAAGATCAAATCATCGGCAGGCGGCCACAAGGCAGCCACCCACTGGGCGGTCGGCAGCTCCTGTGCCAGCATCGCCAGTTGGTTGAGCACGAGCAATAAACCGCCCACGAGGGTAACCGGCAGCATGAGCCAGATGTTGCGGCGCCAGAAGGTGAGGGCAAATCCAGTAGTCAGCAGGCAGGCGACGAGGACCGACATTGCGGTTTCGGTGCGCAACCACCATCCCTCGTTGATCACGGCCGCACTAATGCATATGCCCCCTACGCCCAGGGCGGTGCGCTCGGGCGTGGCGGTCAGTTTCCGGATATTGGTGTTGAGCCACTGCCAGCCTTCCCGGAAATACGACAGGAAAAGTACCATGGCCAGCGAGTTCAGGATAGACAAAAAGCGCCTGGAAATGGCTGGAAAGGCCAGCTGGTTTTCAAGCGCCTGCTTGTGGATGGTGTCTTCGGCAGATAAAAGCACGCCCGGCTTGTTGTACGCTGCCAGCGCGGCTCTGATCGGCCATATTTTTTGCTCGATCAGGATGACGATCAACCAAATCAACAAGCCTGCGGCAAACCAGACAAGGCTGTTGTCGTGCCGGTCGCGCAGCTTTTGCTGGAGATAAAAATGCATCGCCAGCACCGCCATCGTGGCCGCGCCAATGAAAACAAAATAAAACCAAAGCTCCGTTCGGGCATCCATAACCGGCAAAATAAGTTCGGAATTTGACGGTTGGGAGGGGTAGCCTGGAGTCCCCAATTTACCCCTCCCAAGCGGTAAACCTTATTTCGGCGCATCGGCGATTTCGAGCGGTTTGCGCGGCAGCAATTCGTCGCGTTGCGCGGTATGCCAGATAAACGACGCAATGATCGTTGCAGCCTGTTGGAGGTCTTCGGGGATCAGTTGATCGTACACGTCCATATTGGAGTGGTGGGTGCGGGTGTCGTAATCGATCGGGTCCTGGATAAATTGAAAACCCGGGATGCCCACGCGATCGAACGACAGGTGGTCAGTGCCGCCGGTATTGGACAGCGAGAGCGTGGTGGCGCCGAGGTCTTTGAACGCGTCGAGCCAGGGCCGGAAGATGGGCGCCACCTGATTGTTGCCCTGCATATACACGCCGCGGATCTTGCCGGTGCCGTTGTCGAGGTTGAAATAGGCCGATACCTTGGCTTGCTCGGGTTTCACCGATTGCACCGTACGGCCATTCATGGTGGCGTAGTGTTGCTCCACATAGCCAGCCGATCCCAGCAAACCCTGTTCTTCGCCGGTCCAAAGCGCCAGGCGCAGGGTACGGCGCGGGCGGATGCCGCTTTCCTTGATGGTTTCCATCAGAATGCGGGCGGCTTCCAACATGGCGGCCGAGCCGGCGGCATTGTCGGTCGCGCCCGTACCCGCCTGCCAGGAATCGAAATGCCCGCCGAACATCACTACTTCGTCCTTCAGGTCGGTACCCGGTATTTCAGCGATAATATTGTGTTCCATGCCGTCGGGATTGGTATAGGCGGTACTGAGTTCCATCGACAGTTGGACCGGGATACCTTTTTTCAGCAGACGGAAAATCCGGTTGTACTGCTCGACAGCCATGGTGACCTGCGGCAGCACCTCGGCGGTGTCGCTGTACGCGCTGCCGTTTTTGGCGCGGGCGCCCTGCACGAACACCGTGCCCTGATCGCCTTTAAAACTGCGGTCGACGAGCGCCAGCGGTTTTTCGGCATAGAGCAGGTCGTTGAGCGCCCGGCCCAGATCGTTGTTGCGCGGGCCGAAATTGCGGCGGTTACGCGCGCCGGCAACCGGGGCGTTGGCCAGGTCGAGCAGGTCCTGAGCGTCGCGGCGGGTGGCCGTACCGTCAAACCAGGGCTTGGTGGCGCGCAGGGTGTCGGTGAACACGAATTTGCCCTTGAGCTTGCCTTTATACTTTTCCAGGTCCTCCACGGTAGCTGCTTCCAGGTAAATGGCCTCGCCCGTCACCTGCCCCTTCGTCGAAGGCGACCAGGCCTTCGGCCAGGCTTCCACCGGAAAATACACCGGGGCGGTGGCGTGCATTTCAAAGTGTTTCAACTCCCAGCCCCGGCCGAACGGCCCCCAGGCCTCGGTATGTACCTGCTCAAGCCCCCAGGCTTTGAGTTGTTCGAGCGTCCAGGCGGTGGCTTTGTCGAGCATGGGCGAGCCGGTGAGCCGCGGGCCGTACACGTCGGTCAGCCAACCGGCGATCTCCATGACCTGGCTTTGTTCCAGGCCGTGTTTGCGGATCATAGCATTGATGGTGGAATCAGGTTTGTCCTGGGCTTGTGCCGAAAAGCCGGCAAGCAAAAGAAGGGCGGGGAGGAGCAGTTTTTTCATAAAAAGCGGATTTGGTAAACACAGTAGAATTCCAACTGGTAAAACTCTGCAATTTATTCGAATTCTACCCGCTCTCTGCAGCCGTAACCCCGGGATTCCGGGCTTTTGCCAATCTCGGCGGTACTCCGACCGGCCGCTTTAACCCGGCCACCCCACGGCCACCACGGTTTCCCCGGACATCGTTTGCCAGGCGCCGCCGTCGTTGTACAAGCGGCAATCGAAGCGGATGCGCAGCTTTCGCGTAGGCTCGCCCCGTTCATTTTTCTCATAAGGCGTTGCGTCCAGTACCTGAAATTGCGCGTCGTTCGCTTGCGGGCCCAACTGGCTGCTCCAACGGATGCCCTGCCCGTCGATCCATTCGATCACGGCCAGGTTCTGGAAATGCAGGTCGGTTGGATAAACATCCACCGTGAAATTGGCGGTTTGTTTATTGCCCGCCCAGTCGGGCAGCCGGAGCGAAGCCGTCGCCGTGCAGCTGTTTCCCGGATTGGTGACCGTGACCGAATACGATTCGCCCGGCGCCGGCATTACAGCAATCAGGGGTTCATTGCTGCCCGTGCTCCAGGCGATAACAGGATCGAAGGCAGGCGTAATTACCGCGTGCAGACGGAAAAACGTATCGCCGGGTACCTGCAGCGTTGTAATATTCACATTCGGGCAGGCGTCGACGCCTTGCGGTGAAATCTGGCGTTCGATGGTACTTAAAAAACCATCGGAGCGGCTGACTTCCTGCCGAACCCGGAACAGGCTGGCCTGCTGGGTGAAGTAGGTCAACATTGGCCCGCTGTAATGCAGGCTGTCGCGGAGGGTCCAGACGCATTCGTACGGTCCGGCAAATCCCGGGACAGCCTGCAAGTCCATCTGGTAGATGGTGCTATCCGGGCTATTGACCCAGTAATACCCGTAGTCGCCGTCCGCAAAAGTCGAATCCAAAATAGCCCGGGTCCGCAACCGCACCGTGAAAGTACCCGGGCAATCCGCAGCCGGGCAATCGGCCGGGGCAAAACTGCCCGTCAGGTTAAACGGTTGATGATCGTCGCGGTAGCTGCCGGTAAATAAATAAATGCCATGCAGGCCGGCGGTCAGGGTATCCGGTTGGCCGCCAAATTGAAAGGCGGCGTGAAAGATGGGGTTTTCCTGTATGTCGTTTGGCAGATCGGCTTTTTTGCACGCGAACGTAAACAATAGCCAGCCACCGGTCGCAAGGGTCAAAACTTTTCGCATGTGTTTATTTATTGGCGTCAAACAAAAAATACCGGGCGCGCAGGTCCAGCCACAGCGGCTTCTTTGGATTCGCCGGGTGATCCACGGGGGTCTGCAAAAAGGTAGCAGGTTGGTACTGCAACCGAAGGCCCAGCCCCAGGCGACCGTTAACCGACCACTGCAGGCCGGCAAAAAGCCCGAGCCCTGCGGGAAGGAAATACCGGTTGGGCAGTCGAACGACGCGACGCGTCGTGTGCGCATCCGGCGCCAGAGAAGTCGACCGAATGCGGGTCTCCACCCCCTGGGCAAACAACAACAGGCTGGGTGCGGCGCCCAGTTCGCCGGCAAAGGATCGCCAGTGATATTGCGTCGACAGCGGCAATTCCAGCCATTGTGCGCCGGTCATAGGCAGTTGCACCACATCGTGCACATACCCGAAACTGTACTGCAATTGCGTGGCTTCTTCCAGGGCAGGCGTTTTGGCGATGGCCCATCCGCGCCGCAACCGCCAGAGCATTTCGGCTTCGAACGACCACGGGGAACCTTTGCGTTGCGCCCGCACGCTCAAGCCGCCGGCTATGCCGGGTTTTTCATCGCGTAACGCGCCGCATGGGGTAGCGCCCGCTACAGCCAGTCCGGCGTGGAATTCCCAATCGCGGTGTTTTCCAATTTCGGCAACGGGAGGAGCCGTCGTGCCGGATCGTGCCGGCAGTCGCGGTGCAGGTGCCGGCAATATTGATAAGCAGGTAGGCAACAAGTCGGGTGTGAGCACGCCTTCCGGGCGGGTGGGCGCGTAGGCCGGTATGCTCTGGGGCCACGGCATCGCCGGCGGGTTGTTTGTTTGCGGCGCCTTTATTGACGCCGGCACCCGGAGCGAAACCGGTGTGATCGATGGTTCCGCTGCAACCGGCAGGGCCGGTGATTTCGCAGTAGTCCGAATAGGGTGTGACTGGTTTTGCGAGTGACCGCGCTGGGTTGCGATGGCTCCCGGGTTTGCCGTTGCGGGGGTTTGAACCGTTGCGGAAAAGTTGGACGCCATCGCGGATTCCGGCGTCGCGGGGGTGATCGTCCGGGATTCCTGGAGCGTCTGTGCAGCGGTATCGCCGTTCGCCATTCCGGTCGATGCGGGGGCCTGGGGCGGTGTGACAATGCGAGCTGCAGGATGGGGCTGCGTGCCGGGGCCTGCCAGTTGCCAGATCAAAAAACCGGCGCCCAAGCCCAATGCGCCCCACCACCACCAGAGCCAGCGGCGGCGGCGTTCTGCGGCTTCGAGCCGTGCTTGGGCTTCGAGCCAATCTGCTTCCCGAAAAGCGAACCGGTTTTCCGGGTCATCTTCGGCGAACTTGCGTTGCAAAAATTCGTCCAGGCGATCCTTGTGTTCCATCAGCGTACGGGTGTATTTTTTGGCGATTCCAACCCTGCCCGGATCCACAAGCGCAGCTGGTTGCGGGCGAAGCTGACGTGCCATTTGGACGTCCCTTCGCTGATGTCCAGCATTGCGCTGATCTCGGCATGGCTGTAACCGTCGAGTACAAAAAGATTGAAAACCTGCTGCGATACGGGCGGCAGCCGCCGGATGAGGCCCTCCAGTTGGTCGAGGTCAAACTGTTGGTCCGCCGCGTTCCAGTCCACAGCGCCGGCATCGGCAAGTTGTTCCGTTTTTTCCGTCAATTGAATGGTATCGCGCCACTTAGCCTCCCGCCGGAACTGGTCGATGAGGGTATTGATCTGGATGCGGCGTATCCAGGCCTCAAACGGCACTTCGGCGTTGTAGCGGTGGAGGTGCTGCACGATTTTCAAAAAACCGTCGTTCAGCGCGGCCGCGGCCTCACTTGCATCGCGCCGGTACCGGAAGCACACCGCCAGCAATACCGGGTAACATTGCCGGTACAGCTGATACTGTGCTTTGCGGTCGCCCTTGCCGGCGGCGTGCAGGAGTTCTGGCGTGATGGTCATACGAACGGGCTTGCGGAACAAACGTACCCATATTACGCTGGACCCTCCGGGATGGTTGGGTGGGAAAAAAAATTGCGCCGGTATTTTTCGCTGCGCTCCGCGCGGTGTCTGTTCCAGTGGACCGTCCAGTCCTCTTTGTCGGGTTAGCCCGGGAAAAATGCCGGCGCCGGGTTAAAGTGTAGCTGGCCAGGTTCAGACCGGGCATTGCTCCACTTTTTTCAGGCCGGCGGCGATGCCCAGCAGGTCCACCTCGCGGTCGTACACCAGGTAACGGTTGGACCATTCGGTGGCAAATTTTTCCTTGTAAGCGCGCAGACTGTGGTAGTGCGCAAAGGTTTTCAACCGCGCAGCGGCAAAACGAAGGGTGCGCTCGGGCAATTCACGGGCGCCGGCCTCTATGCCCGTCAGCGGCGCAAGCCCCAGGTTGACGGAGGTGTAACCCACGCTTTTCAGGTGCAAAAAAAGCGAAGCCATCAGGCAGTCCATGGCCCAACCCGGGGTGTCGGGCAAACGCCGCACCAGGTCGTACGTGGCCTCGCCGGGCTTGTAATCGGGCACCAGGTTGGTGAACGCCCACACTTTTTCTTCGGGGTCTTCAATGGTGGCGAGCACCTGTTGTTTCAATTCCGCCGGGTGGAATACCCCGCCGGAGAAGCCGATTTCACGCCTCCCTTCGCGCAACCATTCGTCCGACACCGCGCGACATTTCTGCAACACCCCGTCGGGCACGGGCGCCTCGTAAAGCCGGAACCGCCAGCCTTCCCGTTCGGCGCGGTTGATCGCATTTCGGAATACCTTGCCCGACTTGCCATCGAGCGAAAACTGGGCGAGATCGACCACCGCTTCCTGACCGATGAACAGGCTTTTTTTCCGGTTGGCGCGGAACAAGGGCAAGTCGGCCTCGTCGACGCGGTAATACACCGGGCGCAAACCGCTTTCCCGGCAAAAACGCTCGAACAAACGCAAAGCGCGGCCACGGCTGCGCTCGTCGCCCGCCACCGGTTTTCCCAATACAAACGCGTAGCTCCAGGCAATTTTATAGGCGACAAAAGCATCGAGATTGGGGGTGAAAAAGAGCGATTTGTCAAAATAGGTTTTGAAATAATCGAGGCTCGAGTCGCCGTACCGCTTGACGAGCCGCTGCGCGGTGAGTTGGTCCTCCTCGCTCGGCAGCGTATTGACGACATGGGGCAGCAACAGGTGGTATAAGCCCAGCAACCAGGCCACACAGCCGGCGAAATACACCGAAACCAGGAAATGCTGGCCAAAAGCCGTTACCGGCTTCAACTCCGGTACATCCAGCAGGCAAAACATGCGCAGGGTGGCGCTGGTGGCTTCCTGCCAACTCAGGTCGAGGCCAAAATGCCGCACGTCGAGGAAATACAACCCGATCGACCCGTACAAAAAAGCCACGAGCAGCGTCCCGATGAACACCCAGAGGCCGAACATGCCTCTGCGGCGATCGGTCCGGATAAAATAATCGCGCCGTGTTGGCAGCAGCACCGCCAGGGCCAGTATGCCGAGCGACGCTTCCTCGTAATCGATGCCTTTGAACAAGTGTCCCAGCACCGATACTGCGCTCAGCACCACGGCAATCCACCAGGCCAGCCGCAGCCCGCGAAACAGGTACACCGATGTGAGCAACAAGGCCAGGCCCGCGGTGAGCACCAGGAAGTTAGAGTAGTGCATGGCTTCCAGCGGGATAAAATCGCGCAGCCAGCGCACGCGGTCTTGCAGCGCCGGCGTGACCGCCGAAATAACGTTGATCACCCCGAGCAGAAAAATAAACACGACCGGCAGGATATGCGACGCAAGTTGCCAGCCGCGGCGGGCCAGTGCGACCAGCCCCATGGCCAGCATCAGCCAAAATTCGAACAAGCGAAACAACAACGTGGTGGCCAGCGCCGCAGCCATCGTCAGCCCCTGACCGGCCAACACCAGCGTCATGGCCACTTCAATGCCGCCCAGACCCCGCAGAAAAGGCGAAGCCGTGAGGAGTAATAGCGCCACCACATAGCCCAGCGCCGCCGTGCCGAAGGCCGCAGGCAAACCCAGCGCCTGCAAGGCCAGCCACACATGGGCGATTCCGATCAGCTCGACCACCGAGGAAGCCGCCACGCTGGCTACCAGCGCGCGGCGGTTCAGGCGAACGCCGTGCAGCTCGTGCAGGATACTGTCGAGCCCCGGCGCCAACCGCCGCAACCAGCCGGCCGCCGCCCCGCCGCGGCGAACCGACCCCACGGCCCAAGCCAGCAACGCCACCGTGCCCATTACCCAGAAAAAACCGAATACCTCGCCCGTCGACAGGCTGTGCCGCAGCCCCGTCCAGACCAGCACCGGCACAGCCACCAGGGCCACTGTCGACATGCCAACCAGCAGGTGCAGGGCCGAGGCCAGGTGTATCTTCCCCTTTGGAATGCCCTGCCGCTCGATCTTGCGCGTAAACATACCCAGCGACACCACGCCGCCGGCGGGCAAAAAAACGCTGACAAAATTGCGCTGCAGGTACAGCAAACTGGCTTCCCCCCACCCGATCCGGCTGCCCACCGCCTGAAAACTGAAGACATACATGGCGCCTTGCAGCAACACAAATACGCCGCTGAGCAAGGCGCCCAACATCAGCCAAAACGGCTGTGCAACCTGCAACTGGTTGCCAATGCCGCGCAGTTCGCTGCGGCTGTGCCAGAAGAACCATAAGGCCAGTCCGATCCCGGCCGTTGCGAGAAGGATCGATCCCCAACGGCTCAGGGTGGCCGCATTCAGTTGAACGGGCCGGAAATACGGTTTCCAATGAAATTTTGCCAACATAATAAGACGGGTATTTAATTGACTTGTCGCAACGGGGCTTTGAGCGGGAAAGCAGTCATTTTATCGGGTAGTCGCACAATTCTTGCGGTCGAAAATCGGGCATATTCGGCAGAATATTGAACGAAGCCAGGGAGAAAAAGAGCGTATTACCGCCAAAGACGCCCGTCGCACCAAGTCTACTAAAATCAAAGATGGATCCCGGGCCGCGATACAGCCCGGGATTTTCGCCCTGAACGGCAAAAGTCGGCGGGGAAGCGGGCAGAATGGACGGCGTCGAATTCGCCTTCTCCCCTGGGGCAACGCGGGACAGGGGTCCTTGTTTTTTGGGTTCAGGGGCCACAAAAAAAAGCCTCCGCACCATCGCGCGAAGGCCCCCTTAACCATAAAAAAACTACCTATTCACTGCTCATTGTTTTCCGGAAGCCGGCTTTTGGGTAGCGGGCGCCGTAGTGTTTGCTCCGGTGGATTTTTTGTGTCTGCGATGATGTTTTTTCGGTTTTGCGGTCGACGATGTACCGGCCTTCCCGGTTTCCGCTTTCTTGGCGTGTTCCATTTTGCCCTTATCCGTTGCATTACCCGCTGCTGGGGCCGTTGTTTTTGCGGCAGGCTGTTGGGCGGGCTTGGCGGCTACGGGCGACGTGGTAGTTGGCGTGGTCTGAACCGGTTTCTGAGCGGTTGCGGCATGGGTCACCGCCGGTTTGGCGGCAGGGGTGGTTGTTTTGGCGGTGGTGGTGTTGCTTTGAGCAAACAAGCCAGCTACAGCTACGGCAAAAACTGCGGACAACAAGTACTTTTTCATTGTGTGTTGTAAATGGATATGTGGTTAAAAATGATGCGGTTCAGGCTGATTGGCCCAAGTGACCCCGGTGGGAATTGAACACCACACCACCCCGGTAAAGAGCCGGGTGCGCTGCCGTTGCGCTACGAGGTCTGCTTTAAAAAATGGCCGCCCGCTGTACCCTTGCGGCCTCCGGGCGGCGCACCAAAAAACCTATTCAAAACAAAACCTTCCTGTGAATTGACGTTGGATTCGAATGAACTGATGGGGCAAAGGTGAACCCTCGACGGCGCACGGGCAAACACCCCGACCCTGAAACGGGCAGCCCGCCAGGTTAAGCGGGCAACTTGCGCCGGCAACTGCTCAGCCGGGTTTCAAACGGGGCGATTACCCCGTTTTTCACCTCAAACAGTCGCCGGGCGCTCATCCGGTTTTCGGTCCTTTTCAAGGCTTTTTTCGCCCGGTTCTCCGCCTTTCCTATTTGATCTGGCCATAGAGGGGCCGTTTTTTGCCCCAATATTTTTCCGCTTTCGGCGGATCGATTCACGAACGATTGTTATACCAATTTAACCGTAATTATTATGAAGAAGATGCTTTTGTATGTCGCGCTGGCTGTTGGTGGCGGCTTTGTCGCTTTAGGTGGCGCGCACGCGCTGGGCTGGGGCAGCGGCGCCGTCCATTGGGTGGAAAACCCCAACACTGCCGCACATTATGTCAACTACACCCCCGGGACGGGTACCGCACCGATGGTGGCCGATTTCACCTTCGCCGCTGAAAAGACCCTGCCCGTAGTAGTCAATATCCAAAGCAGCGTACGGGTGCGCAACCGCGGCGGAATGCAGTCCTTCGACTTCCAGGGGATCCCCGAACCGTTCCGGCGCTTTTTCGGCAACCCCGGCCCCTCGGATGACGGCGACTCGCAACAACCCGGCGAAATGGAACGGGGCACGGGATCGGGCGTGATCATCAGCCCCGATGGCTACATCGTGACCAACAACCACGTGGTGCGCGATGCCGATGAACTCACCGTAACCCTCAACGACAAACGCAGTTACAAGGCCACGGTAATCGGCACCGACCCCTCGAGCGACCTGGCGCTGGTGAAAATCGACGCCAAAGAACTGCCCCATATCGCATTCGGCAACTCCGACAACGCCAAGGTCGGCGAATGGGTGGTCGCAGTCGGCAACCCGTTCAACCTCGCCAGCACCGTCACCGCCGGGATCGTAAGCGCCAAAGGCCGCGACCTGCATATTGTGCAGGACAAAGCCCCGGTGGAGAGCTTTATCCAAACCGACGCCGTGGTGAACCCCGGCAACAGCGGCGGCGCCCTGGTCAACCTCAACGGCGACCTGATCGGCATCAATACGGCCATTGCCTCGCCCACCGGCGTTTTTGCGGGTTATGCGTTCGCCATCCCGTCCAACCTGGTGGCCAAAGTGGTGGAAGACCTTAAAAACTACGGTGTGGTACAGCGCGGCTACCTGGGCATTACCATCCGCGGAATCGATGCCGATTTTGCCCGCGAAAAAGACCTGGGCACCGTCGATGGCGTGTACGTCGACAGCCTGGCCGCCGGTAGCGCTGCAGGCGCCGCGGGGGTACGCGCCGGAGACGTGATCACCAAGATCGACGGCCAGGCCGTGACCTCCTCGCCGGAATTGCTGGAAGTGATCGGCAAACACCGCCCCGGCGATCATGTCCTCGTCAATGTGCTGCGCAATGGCACGGCACACGAATACACCGTCACGCTAAAAAATCACGCCGGCACCACCGATGTGGTCAAGAAAACAGATCAGGCCGACATCCTGCGCGCCCTCGGGGCCGATTTTGCCACCCTCGGAAAAGCGGAGGCTAAAAAACTCGGTTTGGAAGGCGGCGTCAAGGTTACCAACCTCAGCGCAGGCCGGCTGGCCAATCAGACGGATATCCACGAAGGGTTCATCATCACCCGCGTCAACCGCCAGGCGGTGGCTTCCGTGGAGGAGCTGAGCCAGCAGTTGGAGCACGTTCAATCCGGCGGTGTGATGCTCGAAGGCGTGTATCCCGACAATCCGGACGTCGCTTATTACTATGCGTTCGGCCTGTAAAAAAGCAGGGATGCGGGAGGCGAAGGGAGAATTGCTGGTCGACAGCAGGGTCTCCCTCGCCTCTTGCCCGCTGCCCTTGATACAGGTGTTGCCCGTCACACGGTTGGATTCGCCTGTTTCCCCTCAAATTTCGGCGAAAATTGATCCTAAAAAAGAGTAGTTTTGCCTAAAATGAAGTTCAAGTCATGAAGGTTCTTATTATCGAAGACGAGCAACGCACTGCGCTGAATTTGCAGGCCATTTTAAGCGACCTGGACCCCGGCATCGAGGTGTTGGGCATCGTCGACAGTGTGGAAGGAGCGATCCATTATTTCCAGACGCACCCCTCGCCGGAACTGATTTTTATGGATATCCAACTGGCCGACGGCCAGAGTTTCGAAATTTTTCAGGAAGTCCGCATTGAGTGTCCCGTGGTCTTCTGCACGGCCTTCGATGAGTATGCCCTTCAGGCCTTTCAAGTCAACGGGGTCGATTATATCCTCAAGCCCTTCGACCGGGAAAGCGTGGGCCGCGCCTTGTCGAAAGTAAAAAACCTGCAGAATTTCTTCCAGCAGGGCCCGGCCGGCCTCGAAAAGCTCGCTGAGCTGATCAATAAAATGAAACCCACGTATAAAACCAGTTTCCTGGTCGGGCACCGCGACAAGCTACTGCCAATTGCCGCATCGGACATAGCCTATTTTTATATCGAACACGAGATCACTTTTCTCAACACCTACGAAGGCCGGCGGTATGTTGTGAACCATACCCTTGACGAATTGGAAAAATCGCTCGATCCGCGGCAGTTCTACCGCGCCAACCGGCAGTTCCTGGTCAATTACAAAGCCGTTTCGGAGGTAGAGCACTATTTCGCCCGCAAACTGCTGCTCAAACTGAATGCCGTTACAAAAGAACCTATCGTCGTAAGCAAAGCCAAGGCATCGGAGTTTTTGTCCTGGATGGAGCAACGTTGAAGAATATGCGCTCCCGGGACATGTACTACCGATTGTATTATTGAGACTTGTTGCGACGGGCGTCCTTGGCGGTAAAAACGCTATTTTTCCCGATCAATGCCCCCATCGCAACAAGTCTCCTACCAAGGCACTCTCTTTAAGCATGTATCCATGCAATCGCAACAAGAAAAGGACTGGGTGGAGCACCAAGGCTTTGACATAAATTTGTTCCCGCATGTATTCGACCTGCGTTTTTTGCTGGTAGTGGCGCTGGCATTGTTGTTTCTGACCGTGTTTTGGCAGGCGCCGCAGCAACTGGAAGGGGAAATTTACGACGGCGATACGCAACTCATCCTGCCCGATACCAAGGTTATTTTGAATGATTTCCAGGGCAATGTGCTCGACAGCGCCATGACCGACGATGCCGGCCGGTTCATCTTCGCCGTGAAGCAACGGCAGGTATATTCGCTGTTTATCTCCAGGCCGGGGTACTCTACGCGCATGGTTTCCGATTCGGAAAACATGAACGCCACTTTGCGGGCGGTCGTCCTTCGCATCGGCGTGCGGCGGCTCAGCCCCGACCCCGGGCGCTGACCAACGCCCCTGCCGCGCTCAACCGATGAGCGGCAAGCGCACGGTAAAATAACGATCGTCTTTTTCGATCTGAATGTCGCGGCCGGCCAGCAACTGATACCGCCGGCTGATATTTTCCAGGCCGATATGGCTGCTGGCCTCCACGCTCCGCTTGAGTTGGAGGTTGTTGCGCACAATGAGCCATTCGCCCTCCTGAAATATTTCCACTATCAGGGGCCGGTCGGTGCTCACCACATTGTGCTTGATGCTGTTTTCCAGTAGCATTTGCAGGGTCAGGGGCGGGATCAGCGTTTGGCGTGCGGCCTCCGGTACCCGCGGCAAGCATTTGAATTTGCCCTCAAACCGGATGTTGAGCAGGTACAGGTAATTGTCGAGCGAGGCCAGTTCTTCAGCCAGGGGTATTTTTTCGTTTCTATTATAGATCAACAGGTTGCGGTAAAACTCCGACAGGCGGATCAGGTATGTTTCCGCAGCGTCGTCGCGGTTGGCGATCAGGGTTTTCAGGATATTGAGTGAATTGAACAGGAAGTGCGGGTTGATCTGTTGTTTGAGGGTTTCGAATTGCGCGATGGAGTTTTCCAGTTTGAGTTGTTCGTTCTCGAATTGGGCGCGGTAAAACTTGTCGGCCGTTTCCAGCAGGGCGATCATCAGGAGGAGCATGCCCACCATCGTAATGGCCTTCACCTCGTCGGCCAGTTCCGGCTGGCGAAATCCCACCCATTCCTGTTGAAACAACCCGAGCGTATCGGCTATTTCTACCAGCAGGATGGTCAGGATCAGCGTGGTGACCACCCGCGGGAGCCAGCGCCAGCGCGCCTGCTGGTCGAGCAGGAAACGGCGCTCCAGCCGAGGGTACACGTTGAGGTTGTACCACCAGACGAACAGCGACAGCCCAAAGCCAAAACTGAAGTCGATCAGGATGACATTCCAAATCCAACCCAGGCGGAAAATATTGCTCAGGGCGTACACCGCGCCGATCACCACCGCCGACGCAAATGCAAGGGAAGTATATTGCCGGGACGAAGAAGCCATATGGATACTGCGAGCGTAAGCGCATGTTGGAAGCCCATCGGCGAAAGTCCAAACATGTCGAAAAGACGAAAGTCCGGCTTTTTGCGCACAACGCCTGCAAAGGCCTGTATTATTCGGTTGAAAAATTGAGGCCGTATATTTTTTCGAAACACTCGACCTTCGCTGCGCAAAATACCCGTGCCGATGCACCGATACGCCTGCCGCTTTACCCGGCTTGTTACACTGCTCCTTATGGTGGCCGCCATCCGGCCCCTGCAAGCCCAGGACGGCCCGTATTCCTTTATCCACTACGGCACGGAACAGGGACTCTCCAACGATTTCATCACCTGCATTGCCACCGACCGGATGGGTTTTTTGTGGGTAGGCACCCCCAACGGGCTCAATCGCTTCGACGGGCGCAGGTTCCGCACTTTCCAGCATGAAGGCGCCAAAGCCAGCCAGGGGTTGCCCGGCAACTATATTGTCGCCCTCGTTACCGGCCCCGATGGGTTACTGTGGATATCCACCGATCAGGGGTTGTGCCGGCTCGACCCGGAGCGCCTGGCTTTTCAGCCGGTAACGCTGCCGGAAGACAAAACAGCAGCGCCGGCAATCGTCCGGAAGGTAGCATTCGACCACCGTGGGTATGCCTGGTTCTTTCAGCGCGGCGCCCTGTACTGCCTCGACCCGCAAACAGCCCGTGTCGTAGAGACCTGCCGCCCGCTGGAACATACCGAAGGCGAACTGGATGTGTACATCGACCGGCAAAACGTCTTCTGGCTGACCGCCAACACCGCCCTGTTCCGGTTCGACCCGCAAACACACCGGGTCGTTCCTTATTTTCTGGATGCCGCCCGCACCCGGCCGTTCGGCGCTTTCGATATGGCGGAGGACCGAAACGGCGATCTTTTCTTCATCACCTGGGCCGAAGGCCTGTTCCGCTACAACCGCACGGCCGACCGGCTGGAACACCTCCCCGGCGTTGTCAACCTGACGCGGCGATTCCTGCCGGATACCACGCTCACCGGACGTCCTTTTTTCTGGGTGGGCGGCGACGCCACCGGGCTGGTCCTTTTTTTCCCCGACAAACAGGTCACCCAGCAATTGCCAAACGACAAACGCGACCCCTACACCAACAACGGTGTGGCTGCCACCTGCCTGTTTAAAGCCCCTCACAGCGGCGACGTGTGGATCGGCACTGAAGTTGGGCTGGAACATTATACGCCCACCGCGCTCCGTTTTGGCAGGGCGATCATTCCGGAAGAACACGACTTTGGACCGTACAACCTGGTGTCGGGCTTCGCCTATGACCGCACGGATACCACCGGGGAATACTATTTCATCGGGGTGTGGGCCAACTGCCTCTTCCGCTGGAACCGCCGCAACGGCACTTTCGAGCGGCTGAAAAAAAGCCCCCGGTTCCCCTTGCTCAGCGACGAAGTGTTCTTCCTGTCGCAGAGCCACGACGGCTATCTCTGGCTCGATCTGGCCGGCGGCATCGCGCGATACGACCCGCGCACCAGGCGCCTGGTCAATTGGAAGATGCGATTCCGGGTGCCCAAACGCAACAACAAGATCCTGAGCAGCGTCGAAGACCGGAATGGTACGATGTGGTTTGGCGCCAATGCCGACGGCCTGTTCCGGTTCAACGCGCGCACCCAGCGCCCGGAACATGTGCCGTTTCCGCCGGAGCTGACCTTCCCGGGCGGTGATCTGGCGGTCCATAGCATGGCCGCCGATACCACCGGCCGGATCTGGCTGGCGTGCAACCGCGGAGTCATCTGCTACGACCCGCGAGACGGCTCCGCCCGGCCGATCAGAATTCCCGGCGGCCCCGAAATCTACGACTGCATGGGTGTTGCCGTTGGGCGCAACGGCCATGTCTGGTTTACCTCGAACAAGTTTATTGCCGAAGTAAATACCGATGGCACGGTGCTGCGCCAGATCGGCCCGAAAGAAGGCCTCCGCTGCAGCCGCGCATTTTACATCCTCGAAGATCACGCCGGCAACATCTGGTTCAACAGCGATTACCTTCTGCATTGCCTCAACCCGCGCGACTGCACGTTCACCTATTACGGCCTGGCCGACGGCCTGTTCAGCAACGCGCCGACCGACGGGTTGAACATCATGCCCGATGGCGACATTTTCGTCGGTTTTCAAAACGCATTCAACTTCTTTAACCCCGCCCGCCTGCGCCGGAACACTACCCCGCCGCCCGTGGTGATCACATCGATAAAAGTGCTCGACCGCGAACGGCCGCTGAACGAACCCCTGGTGCTGTATCCCGGCCAGAATATGCTCAGCGTGGAATTCGCGGCGCTCAACTTCAGCCAGCCCCTGCGCAACCGCTATGCCTACCTGCTCGAGGGCTTCAACCAGGACTGGATTTACACCGACCGGCCTGTGGCCGTGTACACCAACCTGAGCGGAGGCCGCCACACCCTGCGCCTCAAAGCCGCCAACAACGACGGGGTGTGGAATGAAACCGGCGCCACCCTACAGTTCCGCGTCGTGCCGCCGTTTTACCAGCGCTGGTATTTTTACCTGGGCCTGGTGTTGTTGGGCGTTGCCATTACCTTCGCCATCGCGCGGTACCGGTTCCTGCAACGCCGGCGGCTGGAGATCTTCCGCGAACGCCTCGCCCGCGACCTGCACGACGAAATGGGCAGCACCCTCAGCAGCATCCGGTTTTTCAGCGATTTCGCGCAGACGCAAATTGCCGCCGCCAGCCCCGCGACCCTGCCCGTACTCCAGCGGATCAGCCAAAGCGCGACAGCCCTTTCGGAAAGCATGCAGGATATCATCTGGGCCATGAAAACCCGCTATGATCAACTGGACGATATCGCCAGCCGGATGACCGAATTCGGTTTGCGCCTCCTGGAAGCGCGCGGCGTGCGTTTCGTCGCCAGAATTGACGACCATTTGCCGGCCAAACGCCTGCTCCCCGAACAACGCCGCAACCTGTACCTCATTTTTAAGGAAGCCCTGAACAACGCCGCCAAATACGCGGAATGCACCGAAGTGCAGTTGATTTTCAGCATGGAAAAAGGCGATCTGATCCTGGTGATCAGCGACAACGGCAAGGGTTTCGACGTCCATTCCAAAGAAGCCGGCAACGGCCTGCACAACATGCGCCAGCGGGCGGCCGAAATCGGCGGCCAGTTGCACATTACCTCGGCCGCAGACCGGGGCACCCGGGTAGAAGTGCGCCTGGCAATGTAACCGTTTTTCCGATCACCCTTTTATGCTATTGCCCGCGCAGGAGTTTGTGTGCATTTTTGCTCGACATGGAAAAGACAATACGCGTCATTGTATTTGAAGACAACCGGGACCTGCGCGAAGGCATGACCTTCCTGCTGCAGGCTACCCCGCAACTGGAACTGGTCGGTGCATTCGCCGACTGCCGCGACCTGCGCACCCAGATCCCGGCGCTCCGCCCCGATGTGGCGCTCATGGATATCGATATGCCCGGCATCACCGGTATTGAAGCCACCCCGCTGGTAAAAGCGCTGTATCCGGCTGCACAAGTACTGATGCTCACCGTGTTTGAGGATGAAGAAAAGATCTTTCAGGCCATCCGGAACGGGGCCAGCGGCTATTTGCTCAAGCGTACGCCGCCCGGCGAGATCATCCAGGCCATCTTCGACGTGCACCAGGGCGGATCGCCTATGACCGCCAGCGTAGCCCGCAAGGTGCTGCACTATTTCCAAGAGCCGGCGCATGTCACCTCGCATGATTATCAGCTTTCACCGCGCGAGCTGGATATCCTCAAAGGCTTGGTCAAGGGGCATTCGTACAAGTTGATTGCCGACGAGCTTTTTATCAGTATCGACACGGTGCGGTCGCATATCCGGCATATTTACGAGAAATTGCAGGTAAATTCCAAAACGGAAGCCGTTTTGAAGGCCATCCGGGAAAAGCTCATACCCGAGTAAACATCGTTTCGGTCCACCCCCCTCATATTCACACTATCATGTGATTTCCTACCCCGGGATTGCAACCGACCTTTGCAGCGCCAAAGTCAAATGGCTGGTATCACTAAAATTCTAAGCTGTTATGAAAACATTCTCTTGTGCATTGCTTCTCGGCCTGTTTGCCGTTGGCATGTACAATTGCACCTGGACGGCCACGCCGGCGAATTCGCAACCCACCACTACCGCCGCCGCCATGCCGGCCGCCGATCTGGTCAAGCGGGGCGAATATCTGGTCACGGTCATGGGTTGCAACGATTGCCACTCGCCCAAGATCATGACGCCACAGGGCCCGGCGCCCGATCCGGCACGCCTGCTGTCGGGCCATCCGGCCGATATTCCGCTGGCGCCGATCGCCGACAAGAAAAGCGTGCGCGAAGGAAAGTGGGTGATGATGCACCCGATGGTCACGGCATTCGTGGGCCCCTGGGGCACTTCCTTTGCCGCCAACCTGACCCCCGACGATACGGGGATCGGCTCCTGGACCTACGAACAATTCCGCAAAGCCCTGACGGAAGGGAAATACAAAGGCCTCGACGGCGGCCGGATGTTGCTGCCGCCAATGCCCTGGCCCAACATGATCAAGATGAGCGACGACGACATGCGCGCGGTATTTGCCTACCTGAAGTCGCTGCCGCCGATAAAAAATGCCGTGCCGGCGCCAATCCCGCCCACTGAATTGCAATAATGACGTTCACATTTTGAGATTTAGGTGTAACCTTTTTTTAAAAAAAGCGTCTTTTCCTCGCCAACGAAAATGGTCTTCCCGATGAAAAATAAATGCTTTTCCATATTGTGCCGCCTGGGAATGATAGCCTTGTTGCTCTCGTTTTTCCTGACTGCCTGTCAAAAACAACAGGAAAAGCCCTGGCAATACTTCGGCGACAACACGGCCGAAACGCAGGCTGCCGCCCACCCGCAGCACGCCCACGCGGCGACGCCGTAACCGATTGGCCAGGCGCTTTCGGTGGATGGCCGCTCCTTACCCGGCCATCCCCTGATGCGCGTATGCCCTCCATGCCACATGAAAACAAGGGGCCAAAGCCAACCAACGGCTTTGGCCCGTTTTTATCCGGTGAAAAGTGCAAGGAATTACCTGATTGAGTCATGGTACCCGACCGGCTTTACCGCGCACCTTTGTGTCGACATTCAACTACAGACATGCTGCAACTTCAATGGACGTTCATGCGCTTTTTGCGCGCCGGGCTGGCAGCCTGGGCATTTTGGGAGGCCTATCAAACCCACGAATGGCTCCTGCTCCTTCCCGGTGGTATTTTTGCCGTCCAGGCCGTGTTCAATGTGGGTTGTTGCGGCGCCAGCGGTTGTGCCACCCCCACCCGGTATTCGGCCGAACAGGCCGGCCAGGAAACGGTGGTGTATGAAGAAATTCGCTAAGAACATGTTTGGAGTTTCATCGCTGGGTTCCAAACATGTTCTAACAACGAATACCGATAAGTGAGGACAAGACGGTTTTCAATAACAGGTTTTAGGTGAACGAAGCGGCGCGCCATCCGGTGCGCCGCTTTTTCGTTTCAAACCCGTTTTATACCACGCCGTAATACCGGGCGCCGAGGGTCACCCCTTCGGTTCCCACGCGCTCCAGTCCCCAGCGGCCTTGCTCCACGAAGAGTGGCGTTGGCTGCGCGCCGGTGTGCAGCGCTTCGTACTGGGCATACGCGACCGGCTGCCGCCGGGCCAGTTTGTCGGACAGCCGGAACCGCCGCGCCACTTCCGCCCATTCGGGTTGCACCACAGCCTCGAACACCTTGGCCTTCGACCCGCTGCCATAAGCCACAAAACCGAAGCGCTTGCCCGTGAGGCGACTGCCGTCGGCCAGGTCGCCTTCCAGGGTGCTCATCAGCGCGAGGAAGATAGACGCCGTGTACAGGTTGCCCGTTTCACTGCTGGCGCGTTGCGCTTTTTCCAGTTTTTCCTGCACAAAATGCCGGTACAGCGGCGAGTCGCTGACGGATTTCAGGAAGGCCTGGTAGGCTTTTTCGAAGGCTTTCGGCGTGTCGAATTGTTCGGGCACAGGCTCGCAGAACCCGTACCGGCCCGCATCGGCCGGCCACGCGCCTTTTGCCTTGCGCTCCAGCACGAAGGGTTCGACAAACATCCGTTTGGCGTGGAAAGCATAGGGCAGGTGAAAAATCATGCGCGCCCAGCGCTCGCTCAACGCCCGGTATTGGTCGGGCCGAAACAGCCCGGCGGCCACGGCCTTGCGCCGGAAATCGGCCAGCGCCTCGGTCATCCGCGTCTGATAGCATTGGTTGGAGTACTGCCCGTCGAATACCGGCGTATCGCTGTACCGCTCGCGGCGGGGTTTGTAAAAGTCATGAACGCTCTCCATGGCCACACCGAAAAGACGACGCACGGCCAGCAGCCGCGGGTGCCATTTCACGAGCATGGCCACGGCGCCGGCGCCCTGGGTATATTCGCCCGTAGAACCCAGTTCGTATTTGGCGATATCGCTGGCCACCACGATCGCGATATTGGCGGGGTCGGTGGCCACCCAATCGAGGGTGTTGTGCAGCGCGTCGGTGGCGCCGATACAGGCAAACGTCATATCGAGCACGTCGCAATGCCGCAGGCTGCCGGGGCCGTAGCGGCCGGCGAGCCGGTCTTCCACCATACCCACGGCGTAGGTGGCGGTTGGTTTGGCCATATCGAGCGCGCTTTCGGTGCCCAGGTAAATCCGGCCGATACGCCGCGGGTCGAGGTGGTTGCGTTCGATGAGTTCGGCGATGGCTTCGGCGGCCATGGTGGCCGTGTCTTCGTGCACATCGGGGAGGGCCATTTTGAACAGGCCCAGGCCTTGTTCGAGTTTTTCGGCGGGTAATTGGCGCTGTTCGGCCAGCGCACGGATGTCGAGATAAAGTTTGGGCGCATAAAACGCCATGTCGTCAATACCGACTGGCTGCAATCGTTTGGCCATGACAAACTGTTTTGATCCCCCGGGCCGGAGCGCCGGCGGGCAGGTGGTGAAAACAAAGAGATGATTCGGAAACGATGATCGCTCTGATGTTAGCAGCGGTATTATTCGGCAGGCAAACGCCTTACGGCGTGGAATTTGGAGGGGCGAAGATACGTACTTCGGTAAAACCAGTACCGCAGTAACGCATCAGCCTGCATAAACGCTGGTTTGGGAAAAAGGTTGAATGCCGGCCAGGGATCTTTTTGGCGCGGTAAACGCCCTGACGCCGCAATATCCCCGTTTGTGCCTGGAGCGGTACCTTTGCGGCATGTCTGTGCGCCCGTTGTTGCTGCTCCTGCTGGCCTGTTCGCTTTGTTTTGCCTGCCGCCCCCGGCAGCGCCGCCAGATCCGCCCGGCTTTTTATTCCTGGCAGACCGTCTACCGGCCCGATAACGCGACCCTGGCCTGCCTCGACACCGTTCACTGCCAGGCGCTGTACCTGAAAGTATTCGACATTGGCGTGGATGCCGCTACCGGCGGCATTCAACCCTATTCGAGGTTGCTGTTGGACGATACGGCGGGATTCCGCGGCCGTACGCTCATCCCCTGTATCTTCATCACTAATCAGGTATTTGAAAAAATACCCGCCGGCCAAATCGAATGGTTGGCGGGTAAAATAAGCACCGCACTCCGCGATCATCCGCTGTACGCCTGGCTCGCGCCGGACTATGAATTACAGATCGACTGCGACTGGACGGCCGGCACTGCAGCGGCGTTTTTCCAGTTTCTCCGCCGGCTGCGCCACCAATTGCCTACCGAAGTCCGTCTCAGCGCCACCATCCGCCTGCATCAGTACAAATATCCCGGCCGCACGGGGGTGCCGCCCGTAGACCGGGGCATGCTCATGTTTTACAACACCGGCAATATCGACGATCCGGAGGAACGGAACTCCATTTTTGATCTGGAAGAGGCCCGGGCCTATCTGCAGGGCGCCCCGCGGCATTACCCCCTCCCACTCGACGTGGCCTTGCCTATCTTTTCCTGGAGCCTGGTGTACCGCGACGGCGCCTTGTGGAAGATCATCCCCGGCCTCCAACCCGGTGAACTGGCCGATACGGCATTTTTCGAGCCGGAGGCCGTACGGAGCGCGGCGGTTGCCCGGCCGGTTTGGACGGTGCTGCAGTCCACCCTCCGCGACGGTCATTACCTGCGGCCCGGCGACATGGTTCGTTGGGAAGCGCTCTCGCCTACCGGGCAGCCGACTTGCCTGCACCCTGCGTTACATTTGCCCGAACAAGTACCCTGTTTGCGCATGAAAATCCTTTACCACCCGTCGGTCCTCGAGCACGATACCGGCGACACACACCCGGAGAACCGGCGCCGGATTCAGGCCTTTAGCGATCTGACTCCGGAGCCGCTGATCCTCGACGGCGAACCGTACCTCGATCTGGTGCACCCGAAACGGTACATCGAAACGATCCGGATGCACTGTGCAAAAGCCGAACCGCTCGACGGCGATACGCAAACCTCCGTGGGGAGTTTTCGCGCCGCCACTGCTGCCGTGGGCGCCACCATTATGGCCATGGAACGCGGCGATTTCGCCCTCGTACGGCCGCCGGGACACCACGCGTACCGCGATGAAGCGCATGGCTTTTGCCTGTTCAACAATGTGGCTGTGGCCGCGCAAAAAGCCGTAAAAGCGGGCAAACGCGTGCTCATCCTCGACTTCGACGGCCACCTCGGCGACGGGACCATGGATATTTTTTACAAAACCGACCAGGTACTTTACTGGTCCTTGCACCAATACCCGGCCTATCCGGGCAACGGTTCGGCCAACGAGATCGGTGAGGGCAAAGGCAAGGGTTTTACCATCAACTGCCCCTTGCCGGCCGGCAGCGGCGATGATATTTTCCGGCACGCCGTGGAGTACATGCTGCCCGCAGCCATCCAGTTTCAGCCCGATGTGGTGGCGGCCTCTGCGGGTTTCGACGCGCACCAGTTCGACTCCCTACTGCAACTGCGCGCCACGGGCCATTTTTTCCATTGGATCGGCAAAACCCTGCAGGAAACGTTTCCCGGTAAACTGTTCGGCGTGCTCGAAGGCGGCTACAACGTGGAAGAACTGCCCGGCTGCGTGTACAATTTCCTCGCCGGCGTCAACGGCGAACCCATGCCCCACCCCGAAACGACCACCACTTCAGGGTTGCGGATCTGGGAAACGTACGAATTGTACCTGCACCAGGCGGCGGGGTTGTTGATGAAGTATTGGAAATTTTGAAATAATGTGGTCAATGAGATCAATGTGGTCAATGAGATCAATGTGGTCAATAATTACAACAGGGAGAGAATGGAAGAGGAAGAGCGGGTTTAGGACAAGCGGTTCTTTTTAGATGTATGGAGGATGGAACTGATGAGTCGTCTGATTTCTGCTAGTTTTTCCAGGAGGTCGTCGGGGTTGGGGTAGTTTCCGCCATTTTGGCAAACCAGCAACCAGAAATACGTCTCCCGGGCTTCCTTGGCGGCCATTTTCATTTTATGAATGAAGTCCGATCGACTCTCCGGCTCCTGCGCTTCCCAGACGTTTGCGCCTATCGAGGTGCCCGAGCGAAAAAGTTGTCTGGATAATTCGAATTTATGCAAACCATTGAGCGCTTCGCAATACGCATCCACCAACAAGGCAAACTCAAAGGAGTGGCGTACCACCGGGTTGTTTTGGTAAATTTCAGGTAACATAGCCATAGCAGAACAGGATTTTTTAAACAAAAACGAACCCCAAAAATAAACCCTACCCAATTTTAAAACAAATTATTTTATTATTATTTTCCCCCATTAACCACATTGATCCCATTGACCACATTGCCCACATTGACCACATTAAAAAATGAAACGCATCCTCGATAAATTCTTTCTTCCCAAATCGGTCGCCGTCGTCGGCGCTACGGAAAAGCCGCTGAAGATCGGCTATGCGGTGGTGCGCAACCTGCTGGCCGGCGGCTTCAAGGGGGCGGTGTACCCGGTGAATCCCAAGCACAACATGGTGTTGGGCTTGAAATGTTATGCCCGCCTGAAAGACCTGCCCGAAGTACCCGACCTGGTGCTGATGGCGCTGCCGGCCGCCCTCACACCTGCCCTGATGAAGGAGTGTAAAACGGCCAAAGCCGAATGCGCGGTAGTCCTGTCGGCGGGGTTCAAGGAGGCCGGGCCGGAGGGCGAGGCTTTGTTCAAAGAGCTAAAACGCGAAGCCGCCCTCAACGGGGTGCGGCTGATCGGGCCCAACTGTCTGGGCCTGCTCACGCCGGCCATCGGCCTCAATGCCACTTTCGCCCCCACCATGCCGCCGGCGGGCCGGGTGGCGTTCATTTCGCAAAGCGGCGCCCTGGGATCGGCCATTCTCGACTGGGCGGCCGACAAAAACGTGGGGTTCAGCCACTTCGTTTCCATCGGCAGCATGGCCGATATCGGTTTCGACCACCTGATCGATTATTTTGGCTCCGACAGCCACACGGCCTGCATCCTGATCTACATGGAAAACCTGGCCAACGCGCGCAAGTTCATGAGCGCCGCCCGCGCCTTCGCGCGCTCGAAGCCCATTGTGGTACTCAAGGCCGGCGCCAGCGTGCAAGGCGCCCGGGCCGCGTTGTCGCACACCGGCGCCATGGCTGGCAACGACGCCGTGTACGATGCCGCTTTCCAGCGCGCCGGCGTCATCCGGGTGCAGACGATCCAGCAGCTGTTCGACAGTACGCAGGCCCTCGCCACCGAGCCCCTGCCCGCCGGAAACCGCCTCGCCATCGTGACCAACGCCGGCGGCCCGGCCATCCTGGCTACCGACGCGCTCGAACAACGCGGCGGCACCCTGGCCACGCTCGCCCCCGAGACGCTGGCGGCGCTCGACAAGGTGCTGCCACCCGCCTGGAGCAAGGGCAACCCGGTGGATACCCTCGGCGACGCCAGCGTGGAACAGTACCGCGCCGCCGTACACGCCTGCCTGTACGACCCCGGGGTGGACGCCGTGCTGGCCATCCTGACCGCACAAAGCGTCACCGACGCCGAAGCCATCGCCCGCGCCGTGGTGGCCGAGTCGAAAGCCGTGTATTCCAAACCCGTGTACACCAGCTGGATGGGCCTGCAAACCGTGCGCAGCGGGCGGGCCGTGCTGGAAGAAGGCAAGGTGCCGTGGTACCCTTTCCCCGAACGCGCCGTGGTGACCTTCATGCACATGGTGCGCTACCGCGAAAACCTCGAAATGCTCCACGAAACCCCATCCGACCTGCCGGTGGAATTTGCCGATATCCGGCGCGACGAAGCCCGCGCCATCGTGCAGGCGGTGTACCAATCGGGCCGCATCCACCTCGACGAAACGGAGAGCCGCCGCCTGCTGTCGTGCTATGGCATCCCGGTCAACGCCAGTTACCTGGCCAAAACCGAAGACGAGGCCGCCGCCATCGCCGCCAACCTCGGCTGCTCGGTGGCCCTGAAGATCGAATCGCCCGACATCTGGCACAAGTCTGACGTGCACGGCGTACGGCTCGGCATCGAAACCGAGCACGGCGTGCGGCAGGTATTCCGCTTTCTGATGGAAAACGTGCGCAAAAAACGCCCCGACGCGCGCATCACCGGCGTGACCGTGGAGCCGATGGTGAGCACCCAGCACGAGTTGCTGATCGGGGCGGTCAAAGACCCCGTGTTCGGACCCGTTATTGTGTTTGGCCTGGGCGGCGTGGCCACTGAGGTGTGGCAGGACCGCGCTATCGGCCTGCCGCCGCTCAACCTCGCCCTGGCCAAGCACCTGGTGGAAGGCACCAAGATCGCGCGCCTGCTCCACGGCTTCCGCAACCTGCCGGCCGTGCCGCTCGACCAGTTGCAAACCGTGTTGGTGCGCTTCGCCTACCTGCTCATGGACTTTCCCGACATCCGCGAGTTCGACATTAATCCCTTTGCCATGAGTACCGGCGGCGGCATCGCACTCGACGCGGCCGTGACGCTCGAGCGCAGCCCGAGCAAACAACGCGACCCCTTCGAGCACCTGAGCATCCAACCCTACCCCACCCAGTGGATCAAGAACGTGCGCCTGCGCAACGGCCGCACAGCCCTGTTGCGCCCGATCCGGCCCGAGGATGAACCCCTGGAGGCGGCGCTCGTTAAAAACACCTCGAAGGAAAGCCTGTACTTCCGGTTTTTCGGCTACGTGCCCGGCATCGACCACAAGATGCTCGCACGGTTTACCCATATCGACTACGACCGCGAAATGGCCATCGTGGCCATCGTGGAGGAAAAAGGCGAACCGCAGATCATCGGCGTGGTGCGAATCGTGGGCGACGGCTGGCGCGAATCCTGCGAATACGCCATCCTCGTGGCCGACGCCTGGCACGGCAACGGCCTGGGCGGCATCCTGACCGATTACATCATCGAGATCGCCCGCGCACAGGGGTATAAGAAGATCACGGCATCGTTCCTCAAGATCAACGGCGCCATGCGGCGGCTGTTCGAACGGAAGGGATTCCGCATTCGGGCGGGGGAAGACGAGTCGGATTGGGCGGAATTGGGGATTAAGGAACGATGAAATAAACAGTTCCCGACTTTGGTGCGGTTACACTTTCATCGTTACAAAAATAGGGAAGTTGTTATTTCGTCTTCCCTAAGCAGAAAGGTAGGAAAATGATGGATAAAGGCTTAATTTTGTAAAAAAAATAACCATTTATGGAGGAGTCATTGCTCAAGCGCATCATAATCGATCCGGATATCTGCCATGGAAAGCCTGTGGTGCGCGGACTTCGATATCGGGTGGAAGATATCCTTGATCTGCTTGCATCCAACATGACCCATGCCCAGATACTGGAAGATTATGCGGATTTGGAAGAAGAAGATCTGCTGGCCTGTTTGCTCTTCGCCAAAAAAGTGATCCAGGTCAAACATATTGGAAAATTGGTGGCATGAAATTTATTGTTGATGCCCAATTACCCAAGAAATTGGCGGATTGGCTTTCTATTAAGGGCTTTGATACCATTCATACGCTCGATTTGCCCGATAAGAACAGCACAAGCGATAAGCAAATAATTGACTTATCGCTTGCCACCCAACGGATCGTTATCTCCAAAGATTCCGATTTCTACGATCGCTTCTTTCTTCATTTGGAACCTTACAAATTGATTTACCTGAGCGTAGGCAATTTGTCAACTGTCGAATTGATTGCCCTTTTTGAAAAAAACGCAGACTACATTTTCAGGGAAATTGAATCCAACAACGTGATTGAAATTACGCGCACCTCCATCATTACAATTGATTGAGCCGTACCACCTCGATATGACCAAAACCAGCCGGAATGCTGACGCCCGTCAGAACCTTCCATTTTAACAACGCCTTATTTTGATCGGTGTAAAACACTGTTCTTATCCTTGAATATGCTTTTAAAACCTAATCACATGACGGTCAATATCCAGAGCATCCACTTTAAGGCCAGCGAAAAGTTGCAGGCTCACGTACAGGAAAAAGTACGCAAATTGTTCGACCTGAACGACAAGATCATACGCGCCGAGGTTATTCTGTTCCAGGATGGCAGCGGCCCCGCCAGTCAATTCTGCGAGATCAAACTCGCCGTGCCCGGCAAAGACCACCTCGCCACCAAAGGCGCCGCCACCTACGAAAAAGCGGTGGTGGGGGCCGTGGCCACGCTGCAGCGGGTGCTGCGGCGGAAAAAAGTATGAACCGGCCGGTCGGCCGGCTTCGAAAACAAGGATGAAAAGTGCGCACCGCGCAGCGCGTTGCATGAAATTTCCGGATAACCGGCTACTTTAGCGGCCACGCATCCGGACCGCCATGCAACCAGTGGATATTTTCATCGCGTATTCGCACCACCAAGTGGAAGAAGTGGCGTGGAGGGTGGGAAATAATGACTCAAAAACCCACTCCACCAGTCTTTTAAAGGCGAACGCCTTCGGTCTCCACGATATGACGGGAAACGTCTGGGAAGGGCGCCAGGACCGGCACGCCACCGATTACTACCCAAACAGCCTTGACGCCAATCCGTCCGGACCTACTTCGGGCTCCAACCGTGTCCAGCGCGGCGGGTCGTGGTACGACGTCCCGCTTTACGCCCGCGTGACCTATCGCCATTACGACACACCCGACGTCCGCGGCAGCTACACGGGCTTCCGCCTGGCCCGAACCCTATAACCCGTTATTTTCCACCTTCCCCTCCTCCGGTAAACAGGCTTCCGTCTATTGTGTCGGAGGGCTGTTTTTCCGCATTCAGCCCTTTTTCCATCCCGTTTCAGGAACAAAGAATTGCCGGCGCCAGCTGGCCCAACCCACTTTTGGCTCAGGAAACACCGTATCCGGCCGGACCAGGTTTGTCTCCGCCATTCATCCACCAAATTTCGAATCTCGCTAAAAAAGCACGTCTATGAAACTGCACGAATTACCCGCTTTGTTCCTTTGTTCGGCCCTTCTTTTTAATGCCCATTCTCTTCATAGCCAATGTCCTAACGGCGATGTCACCCTGCGCACGCAGGCCGCCGTGAACCAATTCGGAACCACCTACCCCAACTGCAAAGTGCTCGACGGCGCGCTGGTCATCGGCGGCGGCGGCACATCCAACATCAACAATCTCAACGGGTTGAAAAACCTGACCACCGTACCCGACGAACTGATCATCACCAACAACCCGCTGCTGGGCAACCTCACAGGACTGAGCAACCTCACCACGGTGGGCAGCATCGAGATCGCTTCTAACGCAAAACTGACCAACTTCAACGGCCTGCAAAAGATCGCCAGCCTCGACGACGACCTGATCATCGAAGCCAACGCCGGCCTCAAAAACCTCAGCGGCCTGAACGCCCTGCAATCGGTCAGCGGCGGCATCGACATCCTCAATAACCCCCTGCTCGCCAGCCTCAACGGCCTGCAGGCGCTCAGCGCCGTCGCCGGTGAGATCGTCATCTCCGGCAACACCGCCCTGGGCAGCCTCGCCGCACTGGCCGCCCTCACCACCATAGGCGACGGCATCGAGGTATCGCTCAACCCCGCCCTCCTCAACCTGAACGGCCTGAACGGTCTCGCCGCCGTGACCGGCGATGTGCTCATCCTGGAAAACAACAACCTGGCCAGCCTCAACGGCCTTAACAACCTGAGCAATGTGGGCGGCGAACTGGCGATCGAACTCAACCCCAAACTACTCAACATCAGCGCCTTGAGCGCACTGACCCATATCGGCCCGGGCGGCCTGGGTATCATCGAAAATGCCCTGCTGGCCAACCTCAACGGCCTGCAAAACCTCAACCTGCTCGATGGCGATCTCGGCCTCGAACTCAACGCCACCCTCAAAAACATCACCCAACTCAGCGGCCTGACAGCCATCGGCGGCGGCCTGGAGATCGGTTTCAACCCCCTGCTCGCCAGCCTGAACGGCCTGCAAAACGTCGTCACCGTTGGCGGCGATCTTGCCATTTCCACCAACGACATCCTGAAGAATCTCAGTGGACTGAGCAGCCTCGCTGCCATCGGCGGCAGCGCCGAGATCGAACTCAACCCCATGCTGGCCAACCTCGGCGGATTGAGCAACCTGCATTCCGTAGGCGGCGACTTCGATATCTTCGGCAACAACGCCCTGCTCAACCTCAATGGGTTGAATGGCCTGGCCAGCATCGGCGGCAGCCTCGGCATCGAAGGCAACCTGGCGTTGACCAACATCAATACCCTCAACAGCCTGAACCTGCTCAACGGCGATCTCCTGATCCTGCTGAACAATGCCCTTACCACCATTTCCGGCCTGAACGCCCTGGCCGCTATCGGCGGAAGCGTCGAGATCGAAAGCAACCCGCTGTTGAGCAGCCTGGCGGGATTGTTTGCACTGAATACGATCGGAGCGGATTTTAACCTCTTCGACTGCAATACCCTGTCCAACCTCAACGGCCTGAGCAACCTCACGCAGGTAGGCGGTGGCGTGGCCATCGAATCGAATGCTGCGCTGCTCAGCCTTGCAGGCCTCGACAACCTCGTATCCGTGGGCGGCGACTTCGATATCTTCGGCAACGCCGCCCTCGCCAGTCTGCAGGGCATGTACAACCTTACCAGCATCGGCGGTGCTTTCGAGATCGAACAAAACCCTGCCCTGAGCCTTTGCGCCACCTCCAGCGTGTGCGCCTACCTAGCCAACGGCGGAACGGCCACGTTTTTCAATAACGCACCGGGTTGCAACACCCTGGCCCAGGTGCAGGCCGCCTGCAGCCGCCCGGCCTATTCCGCAACCACCACCGCGGCGCCGAACACGCAAACAGGCGCCAGCCTGCCGGCGTCCCGCACAATCCCTTCGGCCGTGTTTCCCAACCCCACAGCCGGATGGATCACCGTGCCGGCTTCCGGCGATCAGGGCGGCCGGATTACCGTGTTCGACCGGAACGGCCGGATCGTGCTGGTGCAAGACCGCACACCTGGCGGGCAACTCGACCTGAGCGCCCAACCCGCCGGCCTTTACCTGCTCGACATCCGTTTCGACGACGGGACAAGCCGGCAGGAAAAGATCGTACGGGAGTGAATGCAGGTTGTTTCCAGAGGCGGCACAGCGGCGCGGGGGTTCATCTTTTTCGGAGGGTGGACCGCCGCGCCGCTGTGTTGCGTGGTGAATACATGACCCGGTGTAACATTACCCAGTACCTTTTTCTCAAAGTCAAAAGGATAAAAAACGAACGGTTATAAGGTCTTGGCTAGTGGGCCGTCCAGTCCGCCTTGCCGGGTTAGCGTAGGGGCTTTTCTGCCCCAACGTCGTTATTCGTCGGTTAAAATATCCCGTATTTCGCCCTCCTCCTGCCTAGTTGGAACAGAAAAGCCCCTACGCTAACCCGGCAAAGCGGACTAGACGGCCCACTAGGCGGAAACCCGTTAAAAGCTAAGATGGCGGGTGATTCGGAACATCCAACGATATGGGCATCGGTATAGTCGGGTCGTATAAACGCATGTATCCGGACAGATACCATTGCGATTTTTAAATTTGAGGCCTGAAATCACCAAAGAGCCCTTCCCCGCCATTTCCGCCAGACACAATACCGCCCGGATTTTTTCCGCCGGGCGGGATACCAACGCTCCCGTACATGCCCGACAAAAGCATCCTCACCCGCACCATCTGGATCCTCGCACTGGTCAGCCTGTTTACCGACATGGCCAGTGAAATGCTGTACCCGGTCATGCCGATCTACCTCAAAAGCATCGGCTTTTCCGTGGTGCTCATTGGGGTGTTGGAAGGCCTGGCGGAGGCCACGGCGGGCCTGAGCAAGGGCTATTTTGGCCAGTGGAGCGACCGCAGCGGCCGGCGGTTGCCGTTCGTGCAGCTGGGCTACGGCCTGAGCGCCCTGTCGAAACCCTTGCTGGCGGCGTTCGTGTACCCCTGGTGGGTCTTTTTCGCCCGCACGCTCGACCGCCTGGGCAAGGGCATCCGCACCGGCGCCCGCGACGCGCTCTTGTCCGGCGAAACGACGCCGGCCTCGAAAGGGCGGGTGTTCGGGTTTCACCGGGGTATGGACACCCTCGGCGCCGTGTTGGGGCCCGGCCTGGCGCTGTGGTACCTGCAGGTACACCCGGAGGCTTATAAGGCGTTGTTTCTGTTGGCATTTGTACCGGGCGTACTGGCGATCGGCTGCACCCTGTTCATCCGCGAGCGGACAAGCGCGCCGGCGCCGGGCAAGCCGCGGCCCGGTTTCCTCGATTTTCTGCACTACTGGAAAACCGCCGTACCCGCCTACCGCCGCCTGGTGGGCGCCCTGCTGGCCTTTGCCCTGTTCAACAGTTCGGATGTATTCTTGCTGCTCCGGGCCAAATCGGCCGGCTTGGGCGACAGCGCCGTGATCGGCGTATATATTTTTTACAACCTGGTGTATGCCGCCGCTTCGTACCCGCTGGGCGGGCTGGCCGACCGGATCGGAATGAAACCGGTGTTGACAGGCGGTTTGCTGGTGTTCGCCGCAGTGTACGCCGGTATGGCTTACACGACCGACCCGGTGGCGATTGCCGGGCTGTTTTTCTTGTACGGCATCTACGCCGCCGCCACCGAAGGCGTGGCCAAGGCCTGGATCAGCAACCTTTGCGCGCGCGAGCACACGGCCACAGCCATTGGCGCCTACACCGGGTTTCAGAGCGTGGCGGCCTTGCTGGCCAGCAGCCTGGCGGGGGCCATCTGGTACGGGTTGGGGCCGGCGGCGACGTTTTTGCTGAGCGCCGCGGCGGCGGCCGGCGTAGCCGCATACCTGTGGCGGTATATCCCGGCGCAGCGCAGGGCAGATCAGACATGACCCCTGGATGCTTGCTGCGGCCGTGGCTGCCTGCTGCGCAAGCCATCCGCCCCCAAACCGGCGGCCGTTTTCTTGGTCGTCTGGATCATTTTGCTTCCTTTTGTCCTGCCGAAGAAAACCGTACCGGCCTTTGGTTCAGGCAAACGGCGCGACCATTCGAGGTGCCGCGCCGGCCGCTTCCCGGGCTTGTCCGGTTTGAACTGACAGCCGGCATTAAAAAACAGATGGAACAACTCATTGCCGAAATCCGAAACTGCAGCATTTGCCAGGCCCACCTGCCCCACGGCTGCCGGCCTATTCTGCAGGTTCACCCGGCCAGCAGGATCGTCCTGATCGGGCAGGCGCCGGGCCGGCGCGTGCACGAAAGCGGCATCCCCTGGAGCGACAAAAGCGGCGACAACCTGCGGGCCTGGTTGCAGGTGAGCGCTGAAGAATTTTATGATCCTACGCTCTTCGCACTCGTCCCCATGGGGTTTTGTTACCCTGGCGCCGGCAAGACGGGCGACCTGCCGCCGCGCAAGGAATGCGCCCCGCAATGGCATCCACCCCTGTTCGACCGGCTTCCCGCCGTGGAGTTGGTGCTGTTGGTGGGTCAATATGCCCAGGCGTATTATCTTCGCGATAAAGCAAAAGAAACGCTGACGGATACGGTGCAAAACTACGCGGCTTATCTGCCGCAATACTTCCCGCTGCCCCACCCCTCACCGCGGAACAATATCTGGATGAAAAAGAATCCCTGGTTTGCCGCCGCCCTGCTGCCCGAACTTGCCGCCCGCATTGCGCGCATCAAAGGAGGGCGTTGAACGGCCGACCCGGCGCCGGCCTGGCAGTTCAAAATAGCTGGGCGTGGTTACGCCTACATTTTATAGCCATTTGAGCAAACGACGTCATGGACGAAACAAAACAATTCGCCACCCAAATCCGGCAACTGGTCGCTACCGACGAACTGGCCGCTGCGCTCCAACAACTCAATTTGTTGCTCCAAAACAGTCCCAAACTGGACGAAGCGGTGATGCAGTCGGCCCGGCTGCATGACATCAGGCGTCAGATCCGCCTCGGCTTGGTGGACGACAAACAAGCCAACCTCACCAAAAACCAGATCCGCGCCGGCATCCTCGATTTGCTCGACGAAATGGACACCCAGCAGGCCGCGCATCCTGCCTTGCGCGAAGAAATGACGCAGTTCGTGACCACGCATATTTCCGGCAAAAACATCGTGGCGGGTAGCATAACGGCCGGCGGGAATGTCGTCATCGGCGACACCACCACTCACGTAAGCGAGAGCGCCAGCAGCCGGCGGCTCAAAGTATTCCTTTACTTTCTGGTGCCCTTGCTCGCCATTGGCGGCGCGGCTTTGTGGTACCGGCTGCAAAAAATGAGCGAAACGCTCACGCTCACCGTTGCCCTCGACAACCGCACCCCCAACCCCGAATTGCCGTTCGAAGGCGGCCGCGTCATGTTGCATTACGGCGACAAGTCCGACACGCTGCCCATCCGGGAAGAAGTCGATTTTAAAGGCATTCCGGCCCAATACGGCGACGAAACCCTCGCCCTGCGCTTCGAAGCGCCGGGATTCGTCCAGGTCGATACGGCGTTCGCACTGTCGGGCCCGCGGATCACCTTGCCCATCCGGCGCGACAACAGCCTCGCCACGCTCTTCGGCACCGTAAAAGACGCGCAGGAGAACCCCGTGGCCGGCGCGCAGATCACCGTGCAGGACATCCGTGTTCAATCCGATTCGGCCGGCAATTTTTCCCTGTCCATTCCCTTTGAAAAACAACGCACCGAACAGCGCATCCGGGTGTACAAAACCGGCTACCGGGAGTGGGATGTCACCAGCCCGGTGCTAAAAAACGAAGCCATCGGCGTCATCTTATCACCGAAATAAAGCCTACCGATGAAAACAGGTGCTCCAGTTCTCTTACTCGGCTTCCTGGCAGCTGCCCTGCCGGCCCAAAACCCCGCGTTGATCCAAAACAGCACGGTGCGCGAGCAAAACTCCAATAAACGACCTGTGGCCGGTGTGCAGGTCATCTTCGAGGGCGCCGTGCCCACCGCCTCCGGGCAGGACGGCAGGGTGCGCCTCGCCTTTTCCAACAAAAAACCCGGCGCGCTGGTCTTTCTCACCGAAGTGACCAAAGCGGGCTACGAACTCGTCAACGCGGCCGAACTCGAACAGGTCAAACTCAGCAACAGCGACCAACTCGGCATCGACATCATTCTTGCCAAAGCCGGCGCCGTCGACGCGGCGAAAAAGGAATACTACGGCATCTCCGACCAAGCGTTGCTGGCCGGTTTTGAAAAGGAAAAACGCCGCCTGCGCAGCGCCCTCAGCGAGGCCCGCCTCACGCAGCAGCAGTTTGAAGAACAATTCGGGCAACTGCAGGCGCAGTACGAGAACCAAAAAAAGGAACTCGACCTGCTGGCCGGGAAATTTGCCCGCGTCAACTTCGACGACGTCGACACCCTGTACCGCGAAGCCCTGCAACTGTTCAAAACCGGCGCGATCGATGCGGCCATTGAAAAACTCGAAGCGGCCGACCCCGCCAAACGCACCGGGCAGATCATACGCGAAGAACAGCGTATCGGCGAAGCCCAAAAAGAACTGGATGCCCAGCGGCTGGCCCTGGCCAAAGACAAACAGGACCAAATCGTGCTCGTCCGGCTCCTGGCCGATATGTACGCCTTAAAATTCGACCTCGACAAAGCGGAGGCGCAATACGACCAACTCCTCCGGCTCGACAGCTCCGACCTGGCGATCCTCAGCGATGCCGCCGATTTTTACCGCCAAAACCACCGCTACGACAAAGCGCTGCAACTGTTGCCCCGCATGATCGCCCATCCGCAAGCCACCGACTGGCAGAAGGCCAACGCATACGGTCACGAGGGCGACCTGTACACCGCGCTTGGGCAACCCGACGCCGCGCTGCAGGCCTATGTGGCCCTCCAAAACGGCTACGCCAAACTGTTGAACGCCAACCCCGGGATCGCCTTTTACAAAAACAACCTCGCCGTCTCCTACGACCAGATCGGCAACATACAAACCGCGCTGGGTCGCCTGGACCAGGCGCTGCTATTTTACAAGCAATCGTACCAACTGGCGCAAGAGCTCCAGGCCAGCTACCCGGAAAGCCCGGAGTTCACCTACCAGCTGGCCAATTCATACGCCCATCTCGGCGCTACGCAGCTGGCCCTGGGCCACCCCGACCAGGCGCTGGCATATTTTGAAAAAGCCCTTGAATTGTCGGAAGCGCTCTATGCCGGCGATTCTTTAAAGGTCCTCTTCAAATCCAGCCTGGCCAGTTCGTATCAGTACCTGGGGCAAACCCATTCGGCGCTGAATGCCCCGGACCGGGCGTTGTCATGCTTCGAGCGATGCTATGCGCTGGAAAAAGAACTGTATGCCGCATACCCCGCGGGCGCCGACTTTCAGCACGGGGTAGCCATTGCCGCCCAGTTTCTCGGAAATACGTACATCACGCTCGGCAAACCGGCCGAGGCCTTGCCCTTCCTGGAGCAATACCACCGGTTGGCAAAAGCGCTGAGCGACGCCTATCCGCAAAATGTGTCATTCAAAGACGGACTGGCCATTTCGTGCTGCAGGCTCGGCGCGGTGTACAGCGATCTGGGTCATCCGGACCAGGCCGTGCCATATTATGAGCAGTGCAATCAACTGGAAAAAGAACTCAGCGCGGCCAATCCGTCGGCGGTAGGCTATAAAAACGCAGTGGCACTTTCGAACGGTTACCTCGGCGATGCGCACACTGCGCTGGGTGATCTGGCCGCCGCCCTGCCGTATTATGAACAATCCAACCAGGTGTTGCAAGCCCTCAGCGAAGCGGCGCCGCAAAATGTGGACTTCAAATACAGTTTGAGCGTGTCGTATGCCCAACTCGGCGAAACGCACGCCCGCATGAAGCATTTGACCAAATCGGTGCCGTTTTTTGAAGCCAAAACCCGGTTGTTGGAAGAGCTCAGCGCGGCCTTTCCGCAAAATACCACGTACAAAAACAGCCTGGCCTTGTCGTATGCCAAACTCGGCGAAATACACGCAACCCTGGGCCATGCCAGCCAGATCCAGCCGGCTTTTGAACAATGCCGGCGCCTGGAAAAGGAGCTCAGCGACGCCTATCCGCAAAATCCGGACTTCAAAAATACATGGGCCGTTGCCTGCTATAACCTGGGCAAGTACAGGCGTTCGTATGCAAACGACCCGGCCGGCGCCAAAATCTACCTCCGGCAGGCCGAAACCCTTTGGCTGGAATTGGTGCGCGATGCCCCCAAAAACGAATGGTATCAACGCATGCTGAAAAGCGTGCAGCAGGATTTGGCAGATTAGGACAAAAGACGGCGTCCCAGTTCCCGCGCTGCTTGTGCAGGTTAAAAAAGCCATTGCGACCAAGTACCGGGCGCCATTTGATCGGCGAAATAAACGGTTAACGGGTGAAAAACGACTCGCCTTCCGGAACGAAAACCCGGCGCCTGCGTCTTCCCCCGGGAAGCGGCTAAGGCAGGCCGTGCGCGCATCAATAAAACAAAACTTGAGCAGGTCAAACGCAGCAATACCGGCCAACGCGGCAAAGAGGACTAGGCGGCCCGTTAGTGATTGCGGCACTAAGTATTAGAGCGTTTGAGCAGGCTCTTTGGGGCTGAGACAAGGCGCGACGAGGAAGTGTAGCGGGCTCTCCATGACCGAGGAGCAAC